>NZ_NFJZ01000001.1 GCF_002160135.1 Lachnoclostridium sp. An196
TCTCTTGAAGGTATCATGATTTTATGCTAAGTTAAAGAAAGAAAAAAGCCCTTGTTTCCGATAAAACAAGAACTTCCTTTGCATAACTATTAACTTCACATAACACCGGGATTACAGTATCCATACAGAAGGGATGCCGATTCAGGTGGTAATGTACGAGGACCGGCTGGAGATCCGTAATCCGGGCGGTATTTACGGCAGACTGAGGGTTGACCAGCTTGGGAAAGTACAGCCTGATACAAGAAATCCAGTGCTTGCATCGGCGCTGGAGATCCTGGAAGTCACAGAGAACAGATATTCAGGGATCCCAACGATGCGCAGGGCATTGGCCGGGGCAGGTCTTCCGGAACCGGTTTTTCAGGACACCAGAGGAAGTTTTCTTGTTGAATTTTATAAGATGAGGGAGGATGGACAAGAACAGCCGGACAGGCTGACAGAAGAAGAGAAATCACTGCTGATTTTCTGCAGGACGCCCCGTACCCGACGGGAGATTTGTGATTATCTGGGACTGTCTTCCACAACCTATGCCATCCAGCGGCATGTGACACCGCTGGTGGAAAAAGGTTTCATCTGCCTGAGCATACCGGAAAAACCCAGCAGTCCCAGGCAGCTGTATTTTACCGCGCGAGTATAATGCTCACCGCTAGTCGTTCAGTGCTTTCTCCGGCAGTCCGGTATGGATCTGCTCCATAAAGTCATGCCAGATATCGACCGGATAGCTGGCGCCGGAGAGGGCGCTCACGCCCCGGGGAGAGTCGAAGCCTACCCACACGCCGGTGGTGTAGTAGGCAGAATAGCCCACGAACCAGCCGTCGATATTGTCATTGGTGGTCCCGGTTTTTCCGGCGGCGGGCATGTCGGAGAGGCCGTGTCCCCGGGCGGTTCCGCGGGTAAGGACTCCCTCCAGGATGTTGGTCATCTCTCTGGCGGCGGACGCCTCATAGACCTGATGTTCATCCCGGTCCGGCTCCACGATCACGTTTCCATCCATATCCGTGATTTTCACAATACAGGTGGGAAGACGGTAGACGCCCTCATTGGCCAGTGTGGCATAGGCGGCCGTCATTTCTACGGTGCTGACCCCGGTGGTGAATCCGCCGAGAGCGGCTGACAGATTGTAATCTTCTGCTTCGATAGAAGAAAAATTCATATCCAGAAGATAGGAAAGGCCCACTTCCGGTGTTAATTCCCGCAGCAGCTTGTGGGCCACCGTATTTTTGGACTGTTCCACTGCGGTACGCAGAGAGATGGCGCCTGCGTAGCTGCCGCCGGAGTTTTCCGGCCCGTCTTCCTCTTTGGAGTCGATCACGGTGGAAGAAGCCGTGTAGCCCCGTTCCAGTGCCGGAGTATAGACAATCAGAGGTTTGATAGCGCTTCCAGGCTGGCGGAAGCTTAAGTAAGCCCGGTTATAGTCTGTAGAAACATCCTCCTGGGAACGGCCGCCCACGATGGCAGCCACCAGACCGGTCTCATTGTCGATACAGACCGCGGCGGACTGTAAAGCATAGGTCCCGTTGGAATTCATGGTGTTGTAAGCTTCCAGCTGCCGGTCGATCGTACTCTGTAAAAGCTCCTGCATATCCATATCGATGGAAGTATAAACACGGTAACCTCCGTTATAGAGTTTCTCTCGGCAGGTGTCATAGTCTTCACCGGTCGCTTCCATCAGAGCGCGGGCGGCGCATTCATAGATGTAGGTATGCGCCCAGGTCCTGGTAAATGATGGACTGGAATTTGTTAATACAATATCTTCAGCAAGCGCTTCTTCGTACTCTTCCTGGGATATCTTCCCATCTTTATACATGTTCTCCAGAATCAGATCCCGCCGTTTCAATGTATTCTCTCCGTTTGTCAGGGGATCATACAGGCTGGGACTGTTGGGAATCGCGCAGAGAAAAGCGGTCTCAGACAGAGTGAGTTCATCCGCGTCTTTGCTGAAATATCCCCGGCTGGCTGCCTGGATGCCATAGTATCCGTTGGCGTAATAGATATTGTTAATATAAAATTCCAGTATTTCATCTTTGGAATATTTATTCTCCAGAGCAATGGCGATAAAGATTTCCTCTACTTTTCTCTCCCATCTCACTGTGTGGGTCAGATAGATATTACGCGCAAGCTGCTGGGTAATCGTGCTTCCTCCCTGAGAAATACTGTTTTTGGAAATTAAAGAAAGAGAAGCGCGGACAATGGCGAAGGGATCAAATCCTCCATGCTTGTAAAACCGTTTGTCCTCGATGCTGACGAAAGCGTCTTTTACCTGCTGCGGGATCTCGTCTGAGGTCAGATATGTGATATTGCGGTCATTGCGCAGAAGAGCGATCAGTTCCCCGTCCGCGTCGTAGACTTCTCCGGACTGATAGTTCCGGAAGTCGTCGATGGAGGAATCCGCTATGACCTCTTTTGCTTCCTTATATAATGAAAATACAGTCTGAATATACCCGGCGCGGAAAAACAGAAATCCGGCGCCGATAAAAAGGCAGAGTACAAAAATCTGGGAGATGCGGAAAAAGACGCTTCCCTTTGTCTGCCTCTTTTTTTTGATATGGTGTTTTTTCACGTTGTCCTCCTTGCGCGGCATGATAAGGATATTATCCTACAAATTGCGGGGAAGTGCAATTCCTAAAAAAGAAATCCCCGGAGCTTTCTGGTCAAAAGTCTTAAAATATAGTATACTGACGTTAAAAAGCGTTAAAGTGTTGGGGATGAAAACAGGAAAGGAGGGTTCTATGAGCTGGAACACAGAAAAAATTTATACAAATGCATCGGAGATCGCAGGATACCTGGGACTGACGGCGGAGGAAGAAAGGCAGATGCAGGAGATCCTGGAACGGTATCCGATGGCAGTGCCGGAGTATTATTTATCGTTGATTGACAGGGAGGATCCGAATGATCCCATTCGCCGTATGTGTATTCCGTCATTGACGGAGACAGATATGTCGGGGGAATTTGACACCAGCGGGGAAGCGGACAATACGGTACAGACGGGGCTGCAGCATAAATATGCCCAGACGGCGCTGATCCTTTCCACAAACCGCTGCGCCATGTACTGCAGACACTGTTTCCGGAAGAGGCTGGTAGGACTGGATGACGCGGAGACTGCCAAGAATTTTGAGGCCATGATGGAATATGTGGCGGAACACAAGGAATTGACCAATGTGCTGGTATCCGGAGGCGATTCCTTTATGATGTCCAACCGGATGATCAAACGGTACCTGGACGCGCTGACCGGGATGGAGCATCTGGACCTGATCCGGTTCGGTACCAGGGTGCCGGTGGTATTTCCGGACCGGATATTGAAGGATCAGGAGCTGCAGGACATTTTCCGTTATTATGCAGATAAAAAACAGATCTATATCGTAAGTCAGTTCAATCACCCCAGAGAACTTACCTGGCAGGCCAGGGAAGTGATTCGTATTTTCCGCAAAATGGGGATCATCTTCAAAAATCAGACGGTATTGTTAAAAGGCGTCAATGATGACCCACAGGTGTTGGGACGGCTCCTGAGGAATCTGACTGCGGCAGGCGTCGTTCCGTACTACATTTTCCAGTGCCGTCCGGTGCGCGGTGTAAAGAACCAGTTCCAGGTGCCTCTGGAACGGGGCGTACGGATCGTGGACGAGGCAAAAAACATGCAGAATGGACAGGGGAAATGCATCCGCTACTGCATGTCCACGCCCAGGGGAAAGATCGAAATCCTGGGAGAACTTCCGGATGGACAGATGCTTTTTAAATTCAATCAGGCCAAGGACGGCACCGACGCGGCGAAGCTTTTTGCAGCGCGTCTGGAGCCGGGGCAGTGCTGGCTTTTCTAAGACTGCGTGATAAAACATAAACCGCTCGCACAATCGTAAATACGAGGTGCGGGCGGTTTTTTGGCGCGCGCCGGCCCGAATGGAAAAAGATGCCGGATGCCCTGATATAAAGAAAATGTTAAACTTTACATGATTGCCGGTAAAATTTAAGAATGTTAATTTTAACTTGGATATATATACCTTTCTGTGGGTACAGTGAAAACCGGAATACAGGGGAGATAGATTTTTCGGGGGAGAGTTATGGGAAATATGGAAAAGGCGCTTTGGAACCTTGCGGACACATGTCTGGAGGCAGGAGAAAGGGAGCGGCCGGAAAAGCAGTGGCTCGGACGTATGTATGACAGATTCCGGGAAGCGAATAGAAGCCTGGGAAAAGCGGAAGCGGACGAGCAGATCTATATGAAAATGTATGCGCAGATTCCGGGGAAACCGTCGGACACTTTGAAGATCCGTTACTGGAGAACCGGGAGACACCTTCCGGTGAGCAGGGAACAGTGTCTGTCTTTTGGAAAAGCACTGGATCTTTCCGAAGAGGAGATGCGGTATCTGATCCAGGGATATTATGACCGGAGCGACCGCGTTTTTGAGACGGAGCAGGAGGGAGGAGCCTATGGACGGAGGATCGGGCTTCTGAACGAGCTGATCCAGGAATATCTGGATAAAGTCCATCCTGTGATCCGCCACCGTCTTTACCGCTCCGGCGCGGATCTGGAACACAGTCTCCGCCATATTTATTATACGGACGCCAGAAGCTATCTGGACGCCAGAGAACCGGATCAGACAGAAGTGAAGCAGCACATTGCCAGCATCAATTATGTATCGGAATTCGGGCGTCAGATGAAGCTTCTGGGAGAGATTCCCAGAAAGACGATGATCCGGCATCTTCTGCTGTTCGCGGTTCCTTTCGTGAGCAGGGAATTGTTAAGCAGCCGCCTGGAGGCGTTTGGGTACCTTCCGCTGCAGGATACGCATACGCAGGTGGACGGGAGCCGTCTGGACCGCCTGATCCTTGGCTTCCTGGAACTGTATGAGGAAAACTGTTCCGGAAAAGATCCGGAAAGCTGCAGCCGGTGGTTCCGGGAAGCATACGGGATCCTGGACCGGTATCTGGAAGAAAGAGGAAATACAAGCCTGAGATTCTTATATTTTAAGGCGCTGAAGGGGAGCGAATAGACGGATGACTTCTTCAAATGATGAATTCTGGGAATGGAGAGAACGGCTGTTTCTTCTGCGCGGGAAATATAAGGATACGCCGCCCGGTTTCCGCAGCGATGAGGAAGCGCTGCGGGAATGGGAGCGTTTTATCCGTGAAAAAGAAGAGTATGCGGCCAGGAACAGGCATCGGATCCAGGCAAGTTACTGCCCTCCGGAAGAGCCTTTTGTGGGACGCGAAGGTTACCTGGAAGAAATACAGCGCCGGTTCCAGGAGTGGGAAAGCCCGGTAGTCCTGTACGGGGTCGGAGGGATCGGCAAGACGGCTCTGGCCAGGGCATATATCCGGAAGCACCGGCAGGATTATGACGCCGTGCTGTTTTTGTCCTGCCAGGCGGACCTCAAGTCGGTGATCTGCGACGACTGCCAGCTCCCGATCGTCAACCTGCAGTATTCCGCGGATAAATATGGAAATAAAAACCGTTACTTTAAGGAAAAGATAAAGGTTCTTCAGGATATTGCCGGAGAAACCAGGCTGCTGCTGGTGTTCGATGACTGCAATATGGACAGGGATGCGAAAATGGCAACGGTATTTTCGCTGCCCTGCCATATTCTTGTCACCACCAGGATGGATCCTTCCGTATGGGGCGCGTACAAGGGGATCCGGATCCGGGAGCTGGAGACAGACAAGGAATGGGCGCAGTTTGTCGGGGCCTATCAGGACAGAAAACTTACCCCGGAAGAGATAAAAGCAATCCTGGAGTACCGGGAACAGGTGAACGGACATACGCTGTTCATGATGATGCGGGTCCGGGGAATAGAGATTCAGGGAGATTTGCTGGATACGGTCGCCAGGGATCTGCTGTCCCGTTTCCGGCTCGGGAAGATGGAAAAGCAGGCGCTCAGGGAGCTGTCAATTATGCCGGTACAAGGAATCTCAAGATCTCTTTACCGGAAAGTCTCCCGGGTGACGGACCGGGCGGTGGACTGCCTTGCGGACCATCTGCTGGTGCGGAGAGAAATGGTATGCGGAGCGGATCAAGAGGATGAAAAAGAGGATGAAATATTGTCTTTGCACCCGCTGATCGCAGAAGCTGCCAGGGCCGTATTTGCGCCGTCTCTGGAGAACTGCCATAAGCTGGTGGATGGTTTTTCACATCTGCTGTACTATACCTGGAACCGGACGTACCTGCAGAACCAGAGAATGGAACCGTATGTGTTCGCTTTGATTTCCGCTTTCCCCAGGCCGCTTCCCTGGCTGGCGCGCCAGCTGGATACGGTGGCTACGTTTTTATGGATCCAGGGATATTATGACGAGGCGGAATCCTGGTACCGGAAAGGGTATGAGGTACTGGAGAAATGTCCGTCTTTTGACAAATTATATTATCAGGCCCGTACCAATGCCTGCAGTAAGATTTCCCGGATCTTCCGGTATCAGGGAGAATATCAAAGTGCGCTGGAACTGATCGAAGAAGCCCTCAGGCACGCAGAAGCGCTCCGGGAGGAATCCGAGAGAGGTGCCTGGTATGATTGGGAAGGAAACTGGGAAGTGCTGTATCACTATGCGCTGTTGGATAAAGCAAAAATCCTGCTCGGCATGGAACGGAATGAAGAGGCGGAGGCGCTGTGCCGGGAGGGACTAGGGTATGTGCGCCGGGTACAGGAAAAAAAGGGCGCGGAGGAGTTCCGTGAAAATGAGTTTAAAAGCGTCCTGGTGGAAGTGCTGGCGGCAAGGGGAGAATTCGGGCAGGCAAAGGAACTGTGCAGGGATATGGTAGAGAAAGCGGAGCGGTACCGGGGCAGGTACTTCAAGGACACGCTGAGCTGCCGGGAACAGCTGGGCGACGTGTGCATGGCAGCCGGGGACTTCCGGGAGGCCGGGGAAGAGTATGAAGCTGTCCGAAGTTTTCTGTGCCGGGAATACCCGTATCAGGAGGAATGGATCAGGCGGATCGATGAAAAATTATCCGGAAGCCGGACAGCCCGGCCGCATATGGCCGGAGAGAACAGGGGGGACAGGATGTGATACGTTTTACGGAGAAAATATCCGGAAAAAAGCTGGGACTTTTTCTGCTGCCGCTGATGTTGTCCGCGGTCTTTCAGCAGATCTATGAACCCGTCAGCGCCGCGGTGGCGGGACGCTACCTGAACGAGGAAGCGGTGGCGGTGATCGGCGCGTGCAGCGGATGGAGCGGCGTGGTGGAATCTCTGTTTGTGCACATGACGACAGGATTCAGCATCTGTATCAACCGGCAGGCCGGGTTAAAGGACAGCGGAAAGATGCGTTCGGTATTTCAGACGGCGGTAAAAATCACGCTTTTTTTGACCTTCGGAAGCATGCTGCTGGCTCTTTTCACAGAGCCTTTTATGGGTCTGGCAAATATTCCGGAATGGATGCGGCCGGAAGCCCGCCGGTACCTTGTATGGCTTTTCCTGGGCGGAGGCTTCTGGGGGATCCAGAACCTTCTGGCCTGCGTCATACAGGGAAAGGGGGAGAGCACGTTCCCTTCCGTTGTGATGATTGCTTCCGCTGTTGCCCAGACCGCGATGTCTGTCGTCCTGCTGGGCATGCTTGGCGTGGGGGTGGAAGGAGTGTCTCTGGCTGTGTTCATCAGTCAGGGCATCAGTTCCCTGCTGCTGTTCCTTTATCTGTGCCTCAGGGACTGGGGAAGGGAACTGATATGTCCCCTGGCCGGAGGAACCCCCGGCATATGGAGGGATATTCTGGAGAGCGGCACAGCGAAATCTATGATGGGGATTATGACCAACATCGGGTATATGGCGGTGCAGCGCTGCGTGAATCTGTATTCTGTGGATGTGATCGCCGGATATACATACGCGATGTCTTTGATGAATCTGTTTATGCAGCCGTTATGCGCGTATGCGATTGCCGCGAATATCATGTCCGCGCAGAACGTGGGCAGCGGGAGCCCGGAGATGGCGTTTTATTATAATCGGAAGATGACGGTGCACAGCCTGTACTGGTGCGCGGGCTATGTACTGCTGGCGCCGGTGTGGGTTCCGTCCCTGATGCGCCTTCTGGCCGGGCCAGGGGTATCTCCTGGCCTTCTTCAGGCCGGGAACAGCTGGCTGTATGTGGCGGTGGCCTCTTACCCGTTCCTGGTGGTCCTGATGATCGGAAGGAACGCCCTGCAGGGGATGGGATATTATAAAGTGCTTTTGCTGCTGGGCTTTCTGGAAATGGCGGCGCGGTTTTTCTCGGCGTGGGTACTGGTCCCGCTGATGGGATATACGGCGGTCTGCCTCAATACGGCGCTGGTCTGGGGACTGCCGGGACTCACCGCGCTGTGGCTTTACCGGAAGAGAATGAAAGAGGCATGGAGGGATGCTTATGGGGAAGAACGAGTATTTGGACGGTGAAAATCTGGAATGGCAGGAGCGCCTGTTCCGCCTTCGGAAAAAATACAGGGAGACGCCCCCGGGATTCCGGGAAGCGGAGGAAGAAGAAAAAAGCCTGCGCGACCTTCGCCGGATCAGAAAAGAGTATGAAGAGCGGAAAAAATACCGGATCCGTTCCGGATACCGGGCTTTGCAGGAGTGTTTTGTGGGAAGGGAGCGTTACCTGACGCGGATCGAGGAGATCCTGGCGGAAAAATCCGGGCCGGCGGTTCTGTATGGAATCGGGGGGATCGGCAAAACCGCGATCGCCAGGGCATATGTCCGCCGCCATCAGGAAGAGTATGATTCCGTGCTTTTCCTGTCCTGCGACATCGGCTTTTCTCCGCTGTTCTGCGACGATATCCGCGTGGCGGTCTCCAACCTGCATTATTCCAAAGATAAATACGGGAGCAAGAAGCAGTATTTTAAAGAAAAAATGAAAGCTCTGACGGAGATTGGGGAAGAATCCAGATTTCTGCTGGTGCTGGACGACTGCAACCGGGAAGCAGATCCGTACATGGAACAGATCTTTGCCCTGCCCTGCGATATTCTGGTCACGACCCGGGTCGATCCTGCCATGTGGGGAGTGGCCGGCGGGATCCCGGTGACGGAACTGGAACCGGGCCGGGAATGGGAAGAGTTTGTCCGGGCGTACCGGGGATCGGAGCCGACGCAGGAGGAATGGAAAGAATATCGGGAATACCGGGAGAGGATCGGCGGGCATACGCTGCTTATGATGCTGAAGCTGCACGGCGTGGAGCCGGGAAAAGACGCATCCGGCACGATGGAGATGATCGCCAAGGATATGTTCCGCAGATTCCCTCTGAAAAAATGGGAAAAACAGGCGCTCCGGGAACTGTCCCTGATGCCGGTGCAGGGGATTTCAGAAGATTTGTATTATCAGGTATCGGGAATGGCTCCCGGGGCAGTGGAACGGCTGGAAGACCGTCTGCTGATACGGCGGGAGGAGAAAGAGGGGAAATATGTGCTTTCGCTCCATCCGATCATCGCAAAAGCGGCCCGCGACGTGTTTGTACCTACCCAGACAAACTGCAGAATGCTTCTGCATGGATTCTATAAGATCGCGCGCAATTCCTGGAACAGGACCTATCTGGAAAACCAGGAGATCGAGCCGTATATATTTGCTTTCCTGAACGCTTTTTCGGCGCCGAAACCGTGGCTGTTCAGAGAATACGGCGCGTTTATCGCATGGCTGTGGATCCAGGGATATTTTGAAGAGGCGGAAAAATGCTGCAGGAGCCTGGTCTGTCAGATGGAAGCCTGTTACGGCGCTGTACATCAGGCGACCGGGGAAACCTATCTGTGGATGGCCGCCGTCTATTATAATTCCATGAATTTTGAGAAAGCGGACGTCTGGTATGAGAAAGGCTTTCAGAGCCTGAACGCCTGCAGGCCGTTTGACGACCGGTATTTTAATACCCTCGGCACTTCCTACGCCAAACTTTCCCGATCCGCGCGCTACAGAGGAGATCTGGAGCTGGCGCTTGACCTGGCGGATGAGGCGCTGAAGATCGGCAGGAAATACTGGGATCTCTGTGAAGAAAGGGGCGTCTGGTACGAGGAGAGTGACGCCCAGAATACCTGGTGCCACTGGCTTTTGAACAAGGCGAGGATCCTGTACGACATGGGAAGGCTGCAGGAAGCCTGGGAACTGGGGCATCAGGCATGGAAGGGAGTCTGGGACGAGGTGCAGGAAGGCAAGAACTATGGCTACGAACTGGTGGAATTTGAACGTTTTCTGGTAAAAGCGCTGATGGCGCTGGAAGATTACGGACGGGCTGAGGAAGTCGCGGAAGAGATGCTGAAGACCGCGCTGGCTTACCGGATGGAGGGATCGAAGGAGGTATTAAGCTGCCGGGAGCAGATGGCGGACCTGTATCTGAAAATGGGCGATGAAAAGAAAGCGGCCGGATTGTACGGGGAGATCATACAGAAGCTGATGGAAGATTTTCCATATCAAAAAGACTGGATCCGGAAAATACAGTCCAAATGGAAGGCGGCGGGCGGAAATGTTAAAGTTCACCTTATTGACGAAGAATAGAGAAATCGTTAATGTACAAAAATACAGAGTCAGGAGGGTGAATGATGATCGGGATTGACCTGGGAACTACTTTTTCAGCGGCGGCGTATCTGGATCCGGACGGGAACCCGCAGCTTGTAAGCAACAGCAGGGGGGCGCGTCTGACTCCTTCGGTAGTGATGGAAGAGGACGACGGCACGGTCGTCGTGGGGGAAGATGCCAGAGAGTCCATGGTGTTGATGGGAGACGCGGTCGTTTCCACGGTAAAAGATTATATGGGTACGGACAGAAAGTTTGTTCTTCCTTCAGGAACGGCTTATACTCCGGAGCAGGTGTCGGCGCTGATACTGAAAAAAATTGTGAAAGACGCCGAGGAATTTCTCGGAGAAGAGATTCGGCAGGCAGTGGTTACAGTGCCTGCCTATTTTAATGACGCGCAGAGGCAGGCCACAAAGGATGCGGGAAGGATGGCGGGACTCGATGTGGCCTGTATGCCCAACGAGCCCACGGCCGCCGCGCTCTACTATGCATGGAGCAGCCGTATGGAGAAGGGACGCATCCTGGTCTACGATCTGGGCGGAGGGACCTTCGACGCTTCCATCGTGGAGATCTGCGGGAAACAGGCGGAGGTGGTGGCCACCGGAGGGATCCGCAAACTGGGCGGGCATTTTTTCGACCAGCTGATCCTGAATTATGCGGCGGATTACCTTCTGGAGAAATACGGTCTGGATGTGTACGACGACGAATATATCGACGAACTGCAGGAACTGAGCCTGAAAGCGGAGAACTGCAAAATCCAGTTGAGCAGCAGGACTTCCGCCCAGATGGTCATCAAGATCGGGAAGGTACGTGAAAAGCTGGAGATTACCCGAGCGCAGTTTGAAAAGATGATCGCAGGATTTTACGGGCGGACGGAGAGCACGGTGCGGATGGTGCTCCAGGATGCCGGGATGAGCTGGAAAGATATCGACAAACTTCTCCTGGTGGGCGGATCCAGCAAGATTCCGTATATCGCGGAGCGGCTCCGGGAATTTTCCGGGATGGAGCCTTCCCATGAGACGAATCCGGACGAGGCGGTGGCGCTGGGAGCGGCGCTCTATGCTTCCGGATTGTTTGAAAAGGTCCAGGATGTGTGTTCCCACAGCCTGGGGATCGTGTCCCGCAGAGGAGCCGGAGCGGAGAAATACAACAGTGTGATCATTCCCAGAAATACGGCGCTTCCTGCCCGGATGTCCAGGGACTATTATACAGGGACGAACGATATGAAAAAGATCTGCCTGGAGATCACGGAGGGGGAGGACGAGGACCTGGATTATGTGAGCATCCTGGCCGGGATTGAGATCCTCCTGCCGCCGGGGATTCCCAGGAACACCAGGGTGACGGTGGAAATGTTCCTGAACCAGAACCAGCTTCTGCACGTATACGCCAGGATCCATGCGGAGCCGGAGATCTATAAAGAGATCGAGATTCCCCGCAGCAGCAACCTGGACGAGTCGGAGATCGCGGAGCAGACGACGCTTCTGGAACGGATCGTGGTGCAGTAGGCGGGAGGAGAGCCGGGGATGGAAAAGGATTTTGAAGAACTGGTAAAGGAATACCAGAGAGAAAAAGAAGCAGGAGCAGAGGCGGGACGGATGACGGAGCTGCTCCGGGAAATTATGGAGATTTCCTACGACGGACGGCTGATGTACGAGCTGGCGCTGTGGTACTGGAAAGACGGATACCCTGCCAGGGCGAAAAGAACCTGTAAACAGATCCGCCAGTTTTTCCGGGAAGGCGAGTGGGCGGACCGGGCAGGAGAGACGCTGAGCCTCCTGGACGGGGACGAGGATCTGCCGGAAATACTGGAAAAAACGTGGCTGTCCGGAGAAACTGCGGCAGAAGACGCCGAAAAAGAAAAGGAGGCGCCGCGTCCGGAGAAAAACGGAAGCGGTCCGCAGATCCCGCCGGTGATCGAAGAGGCGTTCCGGGGCATGGTAGGAATGGAATCCGTGAAAAAGGAGCTGGTGAGCTTCTATAATATCGCCCGCCTGGAAAAACTCAGGGAAGAGCAGCTGGGAATCTCCGGAAACGAAAGCCGTTCTTATAATTTTGTCCTTTATGGGAACCCGGGTACCGGAAAGACCACGGTCGCCCGGATTATAGGGAAAGTGCTCTACGCGCTGGGGATCCGGGAGAAAGACGCGTTTATGGAAGTGGACCGCGGGAAACTGGTCAGTGAGTACGTGGGGCAGACGGCCAAAAACGTACAGAAGGCGCTTGCGGAGATCCGGGGCGGCACGCTGTTTATCGACGAAGCCTACAGTCTGTATAAAAAGGATGACGCCAAAGATTTCGGGCAGGAGGCCATCGATACCCTGTTAAAGGATATGGAAGACCACCGCAGCGAATATTCGGTGATCCTGGCAGGATACCGGGGACCCATGACCGAGATGCTGAACCATGCCAACCCGGGCTTCCGTTCCCGGTTCACTTACCATATTGTGATCCCGGATTATTCCGATGAAGAGCTTCTTGAGATTGCCCGCAGCGTGGCGGGAAGCCATCATTACATAATAGAAGAAAAAGGTTATGAAGCGCTGAAAAAGCGGATCGACCGGGAACGGATCGACGAGACGTTCGGGAATGCCCGTTTTATCCGCGAGGTGATCAACGACGCAGAGAAAAACCTGGCGGACCGACTGGTAAAAATGGGGCATTTTGAACAGGCGGACCTGACGGTACTGAAAGCGGAGGACATATTCCCGGAAGAGGATCAGGGCAAAGACCTGAAAGAACTGCTGGCGGAACTGGACGGGCTGACAGGACTTGCGGAAGTGAAGAAAAGCGTATCCGAAATGCTGGATAAGATCGCAGTCGGCAAGGAGGCCGAACGGCGGGGGATCCAGGGAGACTTCGGCATGGGGAGCCTCCATATGGCGTTCAAGGGCAATGCCGGGACGGGCAAGACCACGGTGGCGCGTCTGCTGGGGAAGATCCTGGCCGAGATGGGCGTTCTGAAGCGGGGAGACGTATTTATAGAGACGACGCGGGCGGATCTGGTGGGACAGTACCAGGGGCATACGGCGGCGAAAGTCAAAGAGACAGTGCGTTCGGCGCTGGGCGGGGTGCTCTTTATCGACGAGGCGTACGCGCTGGTGAAGGATGAGTCGGACAGCTTCGGCAGGGAAGCGGTGGACACATTGGTGGCGGAGATGGAGAACCACCGGGACGCGCTGGTAGTGATTCTGGCGGGATATACCGGAGATATCGACCGGTTCCTGGCGGAAAATCAGGGACTCAGGAGCCGGGTGACCAGGGACCTCTTTTTTGCCGATTACACGGCGGAGGAGATGACGGAGATCTTCTGCTCGCTGGCGAAGAAAGGAGGGATCCGGATCCCCGAGGACGTTCTGCCCTCCATCCGCAGATGCCTGGAAGAAAAGGCGTCCGCGCCGGATTTTGGCAACGGACGCGGGGTTCGCAACGTATTTGAGGCAGCGTGCCGGAGAAAAGACAGCAGGATCGCGGCCCGGATGCGGGAGGGAGCGGTCCTGGCGGACGAGGATTTTGTGACATTCACAGAAGAAGATATGCTTGTATAGGAGGGAAAAAGAATGAGCGATGTGAGAAACCTGTGCATGGAACTGCTGGCAGTGGAGGAGAAATGGAGAACGCTGGCAGGAACGAGTAAAAAGAAGCTTCCGGATCTGGGCTCGGCCCACGCGAATATACAGAAGGCGAACCGGAGCAAACTCATCAAATGGATATTCGTGGCGGCGATCCTGGCGGTGGCTTTTCTGGTCGTGAAGCCGATGCTGCCTGTGGCAGGAGAGGACGACAGCTTTGAGATGACTTTTTTCGCGGGGATCTGTAAGTTTGGATTCTGGTTTATTCTGCTCTGCGCCCTGGGACTTGTTCTGTGGCTGGGCGGAATCTACGGCAAAGTAGACGAGACGGACAAAAAGGCCGACCGTACTTACGCGGAGAATAAACGTTTCAACGAAAAACTGGACGCGGATCTGGCAAAAGCGAAGGAGGATCATGCCCGGATCCTTCAGATGCTGCGCACGGAGGGACAGAAAGGGTATTTCTATGACATCCCGTTTGATCCGGCGGCCACATACAAGACGTTCAGGGACGGCGTGGAATTTTACAGTTCTGAGATGGGCAACAGTTTCATCGGAGGCCCGCCGGTGATCTATAAATATCATGAGAATTGGCCGGTCCGCCTGGACGGGTTCCATCCGGGAAAAAGCTGCAAGATCAAAGAGGCGATGGACGTCCTCACGGACAAGGATTATGTAAAGATCTGTCCTGACAGGAAATGGATCCGGGAGAACCAGGAAAAAGAGTGCGTCCTGTTCGGTATGTGGGATATGTATCAAGAACCCCTGAAGGACAGGAAAATATTTAAACTGGGGAACCTGGACTTGAATCAGGCGATAAAGACAGCGGTGAGGACCATGTCGGACGCGGCCAGATTTTTAAGCTCCGGGATCGACGCGTACGACCCGTTCATCCCCCAGCGGATTCCCCGCTCCCAGGTGAAGGACGACAGGAATGAAACGCTGGAAAAAGAAAGGCAGGATTACCACTACGGGATAGTGGACGAGGAGGATTTTGAGCATCTGCATTATGCGTACACTTTTTTGCTGATAGAAAAGGGATACCTGGTTATCTGCAACGGAAAGCTGGTATGCGCCGCTCTGTCCAACCATCCGGTGGGCTCGCTGCTTATGGAGTTTAACATCGGAAAAGGACAGTACAAACGGTGGGCAGATTACCATGGATACCTGGCAAAGGTGGATACAAGCGGCAAGCAGGCCAGCCCGGATATGGCGTCCACGATCGATTATCTGACAAAATACTGCGGGAGTTATTTCCCGGCATTTGATCCGTTTATGAAGAAGCCGGAGGGGATGCCGGACAGTCTGTTCCGTCTCCTGATGGCCGGATGGTATCGGGCTTCGCAGAATAAGAAATAGATAACAGGAGGAAACGCAGATGGGAAGAGTGACAGGACTGGGAGCCAGGCTGATCTTCGGCTCCCTGCTGGTGTATATTTTTGTGAGTTTTCTGGGGGCGTCGGGTCCTTTTGGAGGGATGGCCGGGATGCTGGTCTCCAGGTTCCCGTTCCACAGGCAGATTGCGGAGGCGTTTGCGGAAGGACTGGGGTATGATATCAGCATGATCCCGGCGGTGTATTCCTCTATCGTGGACGACCTGATCGTGCTTCTTCTGTCGGTGGCGCTGTCGGGAGGCATTTCCACAACGCTGGGACATATCTTCAGCCCTGACGGAAAAGTGGGAATACAGGGGATGGCAGTGTCCGCGCTGTCCCTGGTCGTGACGGTGTGCGTGGCCAGCTTCCTTTTCGGCGGCATTGTGCAGTGGATGAACCAGAGCCTGGGCGGAAGGCTTCTGCTTCCGGTACTGAAAGTGCTGATCCTGGTAGTTTCAGCCCTGGTCTTCATCGCGTTCGTACAGGCATGCGCCGGACTGGCGAGAGGGGAGGTCGGACTTGGCCTCCTGGGTTTTTTTGCCATCCGGTCGGTCATAGAGACAGTGGTGGCGGATGTGGCGGCTGTCTACATCATACTGACGATCCTGAACCGGGCCGGAGCGGTGGCAGGAACCTTCACGGCGGTTTATATTGTGGCGACGCTTGTGCTGTTTGTGGTCGGAAACCTGGGCAGGGCAGCGTCCTGAACGGACTGTGAAAATAACTGAAAAGGAGAAGAAAGCATATGGGCGACAGAGACGACGGTATTCTGCTGGACGAGGCGCAGGGGCAGGAACAAGAACAGGACGAATCTTTGATGGATCTTCTGGGACTGGAGGATGATTCAGAAAACATTGAGCTGATGAAGGGCGCGGCGGAACAGGGAAAGGAAGAAGGCATCCTGAACCTGGGGATCGCATATCTGCACGGCAAAGGGGTAGAGCAGGACTTCGCGGAAGCATGCTACTGGTTTGAACAGAGCAGGGACGCCATGGCGATGGTGCAGATCGCGGAAATATATGATAAAGAAGGCAGCAAAGAGCTGGCTGTGGAATATTACCGGCGAGCCGTATCCGCGCCGGAAGACAGGTTCGGGGGCTTCCGTGCTTCCGCCTGCATCAACCTGGCGCTGAAGCTTTGCGCGGAAGACCCGGAAGAAGCTGATCGGTATCTGCGCCAGGCGGCGGATCTGGGAGTGCCGGAGGATTATCAGCAGATCGCCTGCAAACTTGCAGGGATTCTTGGAGGCGTGTTCGCGAAGCAGGAAAATCTGGAGAAAGCGCTGGAATGGCTCCGTTTCTCGGCGGACGGCTGCGAGGACACGGGCGTGAAGAAGCAGCTGACAGCGGTCTGCAGAGAGGTGCTGAGAGAGGGACCGGGCAGCAGCCTTTATAAAGAAGCGCTGGAAGGGATGGAGCATCTGGCGGATGGAGGCGACCAGCTGGCCATGATGACGGTTTTCCAGTACTGGGATAAAAATACAGATCTGCCCCAGAGCGCCGCGAAATATAAAGAGTGGCTGGTGAAAGCCGCCGATTTTGGGGTGGAATACGCGCAGTTCCTCCTGGTGCAGGAATATCTGGGGACCGGAAGACGGCGGACTGACATTCCGGAGGATATCGGGCTGGCAAGAAAATATTTTGACAGGTGCAAGGTGTGGATCGGGACCGTGGAGAACGGCGGTGAAATCGTCGCTCGTTTTGAGGCGGCGATCCGGGCGAAAGAGCAGGGCGCGTCAGCCGGGAACAAAGCAGGATCGGAGGACGCTGTACCGGAGAGAATTCTGGAGCAGGAAGAAGCGGAAGAGATTGTCGAACGTATGAGCAGGACCGGAGAGACGGTGTTGGTGATCCCCGAGGGCGTGACAGGTATCGGCGTCCGCGCGTTTGACAGCAGAGCTTCAAAAAAGCTGAAATATACAAAAAATATTGAATCTATACGCTTCCCGGATTCCGTGAGAGAGATCGACACATGGGCTTTTGCGTGCATGGATTCGCTCAAAGAGATCACGCTGCCGCCGCGCCTTAAGTATCTGGGCAAGGATGCTTTTTCCGGTGATTGGGTGAATTTTATCAATTTATGGGTGCGCGACAAACGGACGTTCCAGTGCATCGAGATCCCTGCATGCACAGAATTGGAAGAGGACGCCCTCTTTGGAATCCACCGGATCATGACGCTGAGATTCCTGGAGGGAAGAAAGGTGCTGGACTGGAAATTTCTGGGAGACAAAACGTGGATCGGAGAGGTGATCGTGCCGGATTCGGTAGAAAAAATGATTCCTTTTGAGCCCAGCTACAGAAAGATCCGGATTGAGAAGTTTTCCCTGCCGTCAAAGCTTAAGGATCAGTTCCAGGAATGTATCGGGAAATACTGCCCTAAAGCCCGGGCAGAGTTTCGGTAGGCTGCGGGCAGGGAGCCGGAAGGAGGAAGCATGAGAGAGGAAGAACTGTTATACAGCGCTCCGGTGGAAGAAGAGCAGCCTGCCCTGGATGAACTGGAGATTGAAAAGACGGCGCGCCGCTACCAGACAGGAGACGGCGTGGAGAAGGATCTGGACGAGGCCCTGCGGTGGTACAGGAAGAGCAAAAGCTCCCTGGCCCGGTACGCGTCGGCCCTGATTTGGCAGGAAAAAAGGGCATACAAAGAGGCAGAGCAGGAACTGCTGAAAGGCCTGGAGGCGGAAGAAGGCGACGCTATCCCGTTTATCCAGATGGAACTTGGCAAACTGTACCTGAGCGGACAGATTTCAGGCACGCCAGACTACAGCCTCGCCATCCGCTATCTGGAAGAGGGCCTCAGGGGAGAACCCGCTTATGGAAAGCTCTGCGCGGGTCTTTTGGGACTGGCGTATGAGAAAGCAGGGAGAACGATCCAGGCGATCCACTGGTACAAGACCGCCGTCCGGGACTTCGGACGGGAAGAATACCGGGAGAACCTGTACCGCCTGTATCTGACCGGAGCGGCAGGCGCGCAGATGAAGCGTGTGGCGGAAGAGGCCCTGGGGAAAGAGGTGCGGTAGATGGCGGAAAGGACGGAAATGGCACAGGGAGTGCTGGAACGGTATGGGATCGACTCATCCCTGCCGGACAGCCAGGCCTTGACGCTGCTGGAAAAAGAACATCAAAAGCTTCTGAGAAAACTGAACCATGTCTTCGGAAACGCCGTAAAGGAGCAGGAACTGGAACAGGAACTGGACGTCCTGGAGACGGCGATGGAAGAGCTGGAACGCGCGGGAGGCAGAAAACTGTCTCTGGACGATGTGGAGCTGGAGACGAAGAGCCTGTCCCAGACGCAGATTGAATTTGACGAGAACGCGCAGACCGAGGAGGAGGCGATCGCTGAGATGATGGAGATCCGCCGCCTGGAGAAACAGATAAGGAAAGACCAGGGAAAGAATATAGAAGTCAGCTTCCGGGGAATCCTGAAGCTTTTGGATTACTATAAACGGAAGGGCAGCTTTCTGGGAAGAGAAAAATGGCTTGCCTATGCGGTTGAGTGGTTCCATTATCCTCAGCACACCAACGAGATGTACGACCTGCAGCGGACCAGGACGGACGGCCTGGCGGACCCGGAGAAATGCCGCTACTGGATGCGCCGGGCGGCGCAGACCGGACACAAGGACGCCTGTTTTGAGATGGGAAAAGAGTGCATGAAGGAGGGAAGCCCTTCCTTTGACCTGAAACAGGCCGCAGTATATTTTGCGAAAGCTGCGGACCGGGAGCATCCGCAGGCGTATCTGTACGCGTTCACGGCGTTTTATAAACTGGGAGATTACAACAGGGCGGAGACCTGCCTCAAGGCGGCGGACAAGATCGGCGTGCCGGGAGCGGCGTACCGCCTGGGCGTGGTCTACGATGTGGACGAGAACAGTTATGGGCAGAGAAACCCGGAGGAAGCGCTTGCCTGGTATGAAAAAGCGTACCGGCAGAGCCCGGACGGGGATGTGTGCTACGGGCTGGGCGTCCTGTACGATGAGTTCGGAAGAACGCGGGAGGCGGAGGAGGTCCTGCAGCGCGGGATCCGGGAATACCGGTCAGAAGACTGCGAAGAAGCCTGGGAAGACCAGAAAGGACGTGCAGAAAACGCAGGATCCGGGGAAGAACCGGAGGAAGAGCCGGAAGCGGCGTCATGGGAAGGAGAGCCTGAGAAAGAACCGGAGGAAACGTCATGGAAAGCGGAGTCGGAAGAAGAGATGGAATCGTTGATATCCCCGAAAAGGGATTCCAGGCAGGATCTGATCCGGCAGGCTACGGCTCTTTATGAGCAGGGAAACTACAGCAGGGCGGCGCTGGTATTTCTGAAGCTGAAAGGCGAGTATGAGCTGGAAGGGGAATACCGGGCCGCGCTGTGCTATCTGGCGGATAAGAAGAGCCGATTCAGCAGAGGGCTTGCAAAGACCTGGCTGAAGGCGCTGGCGAAGGAAGATTATAAGGATGCCGGGGATATCTACGAAAGAGAATTTGGCGCTCTGAAGCGGAAGAAATAAATCAAGGACGGTCAAGGAGGAAGATAGGATGTTTTTTGTCAAACCGAAAATGGCTGATGAAGAGAGAAAGAAATGGTCTGAGGAAATTGAACAGCTCCTAGACGCAGATAGGACTCAGGAGGCTTATAATAAAGCTCTGGAGTTCGATAAACTGGACAAGGACGCCGCAGGCTATCATATGAGTTATTTTTATTTTATGGGAGAATGTGTGCGGGAGGACAGAAGGGAAGCTTTAAAACGGATCGAAAAATACGTGCGCCGCGTGCCGGACGACCCGGAAGGATGGTACCGGTACGGCCTTTTCCTGCGGCTGGAAGGAAATGAACCGGAAGCGGCGGAATGCTTTGAAAAGGCATCCGGAATGGGACATATCCAGGGAACGGTGGATCTGGCGGGAAGCTGTAAGATCCTGGCAGACCAGTTCCGCAACCAGGCGGCGGGAACGCTGAATGTGAAAGAATACGGGGAGTGCAATAACCGGGCGGTTTCTCTGTATATCCGCTCCATGGCCCTCTATGACAAGATCGTGCAGGAACATCCCGACGAACTGGAGGACGCCGACTGGCAGGGATACGGCCGCGCCGCGGACATGATGTATTTCCTGAGCCTGGCCGGAGAAGTAAAAAAAGTGAACGTGAAAGATTCGGAGTCTCAGAATTACCTGAACCTGGGGCTGCAGCTCGTGTCCGGCAAGGGGAACGTCAAAGAGCAGCGTTACTGGAGAATCAATGCGGCGAGAATATACAGCCAGATGGAGCAGGCAGGATGGAAAGCCATGGCAGAATATTTCCGCATGTCCATGTGTCTGTACGACTGCTCTGAGAAAAAGAACCAGCCGATGTTTGCGAACGCCAGATGGCATATGGACCGGATACAGGAGCTGAACGGCAGCCTGTCGGAGGAACAGAGAAAGTCCTATCCGGAGGATTTCGCGGATGTAACAGAACTGTATGGAAAAATGGAGAAAAAATACGGGAAGATTATGGAAAACCGGCTGCGCGCGGGGGAATATCCGGATCTTTCCGAGGACTATATGCCGGGACAGGCCCCGGCAGTGGAAGACTGCAGACGGTTTATGGATTTTGCGGAGGCGCTCAGAAACGGCGCTCCGGCTCAGCCGGATGCTTCCAGGGAGCCGGAAAAGAAGAAAAAGGGACTGTTTGGATTATTCCGCTGAAAGGAGAGAGAAAGAATGATTCCGTATGTGTTTACTTTTATCGGGATGTTCCTCCGCCAGTGGTATGTCAATGTGATCAATCCCAGCGACGGCGGGGCAGTGTTCTTAACGGCCGTCGGAGTCCTGCTGACCGTCATGGGATTATGGAAGACCTATAAGATTCAGGGAGGAAAATATGCCGACAGGAAAAGACTGGGGATTGCCATGGGCGTCCACGGGGCGATCTGGCTGGCAGGCCTTTTGCTGTTTGGCGTGGTGAGCTGGATCCTGGGCAAGATTGTCTACCTGATCGCGCTTGTCATCGGACTGGCGATCGCTTATTTCTGGTTCCGTTCGCTGGACGGGAGCAGTTCTGACACAACACACAGCCAGGAAAGTGACGAAAAGGAGGGACTGGATGCGCTCCCCAATCTGATGTACGATGGCTACAAGCGCTGGCAGCTGGAGTACAGATGCCGGGATCATGCGGTCTATCACGATGACGACGGCAACAAGATTACGATCCGCCAGGCCAGCGTATGCAGGGGGAATATCCAGACAGACGCAGGATTTTTTCAAAGTTATCAATAAAAAAGAGGGGCTTGCGGCCCCTCAAAATATTTGCCTGTGTCAGGCGATTTTATATAAACGTCAGCAGTACAAAATTTAATATGAATAAAAATGTGGCCGCCCAGAGGATTGGATGAACCTCTCCGGCTTCTTTTTTGCAGATTTTTACCAGACAGTAGGTGATAAAACCAAATGCGATGCCGTCCGAGATGCTGTAGCACAGCGTCATGAACAGACTGGCGAAAAACGCGGGTACCGCTTCTTCAAAGTCTTCCCAGTTGATCTCCTTAAAAGCAGAGGTCATCATAACGCCCACGCTCACCAGAGCCGGAGCGGTGGCCGCGTAAGGGATTGCGCTGACGAAAGTAGCCAGGAACGCACTGAGCGCGAAGCAGACAGCCACGACGACGCTGGTCAGTCCGGTGCGTCCTCCTGCGGCGATTCCTGCGGCGCTCTCCACATAGGTGGTGGTGTTGGAAGTGCCGAAAAGCGCGCCGATGGAAGTGGCGGCCGCGTCGGCGAAAAGAGCCTTGTCCATCTTGGATTTAAATCCGGAACTGTTTTCCATGGTCTTTTCATCTTCTTCGCTGAAGATACCGCTCTGAATGCCGGTGCCGATGAACGCGCCGATGGTGTCGAACGTGTCGGAAACGCTGAATGCCAGGATCGTGATCAGCACCATGGGAAGCTTCGTCATGTCCGCAAACAGGGAAGGAAGTCCTGCGGGGGTAAAGATGACGCCGACGGTGGTGGGCAGCGCGGCGCAGGCTTCACGGAAAGAGACCGTGTCGGCCATCGTGGTGACGCCCATGGGGATCCCGACGACAGTGGCAATAACGATCCCGATCAGGATTGCCCCGGGAACCTTGCGTACCAGAAGCACGATCGTCAGAGCAAGGCCGATCAGGAAGAGCCAGAGCTGCGGATCGTTGAAAGTCGCCAGTGCCGGGACTCCGGAATCAAATTTGATAAATCCCACGTTCAGAAGCCCTATATAAGAGATAAACAGGCCGATACCTCCGCCGATGGCGTGCTGCAGGCTTCTGGGAATACATTTGATGATGTACTTCCGAAGCTTTGTCACGGTGATCAGGATATTGAGAATACCGCAGATAAATACCATGGACAGCGCCTGCTGCCAGGTAAAGCCGAGACCGAAACAGACCGTGTACACGAAAAAGGCGTTTAGCCCCATACCGGGGGCCTGCGCATACGGCACATTCGCCACCAGTCCCATGACCAGCGTGCCGATGATGGCGGCGATGATCGTGGCAAGAAATACCGCGCCCCATTCCATGCCGGCCTGGCTCAGGATCGCGGGATTGATGGCGATGATATACGCCATGGTGAAAAAGGTGGTGAGCCCGGCAGCGACTTCGGTCAGAACTGTCGTACCGTTCTCACGCAGTTTGAAAAAATCATTCATATTACGTTTCTCCCTTCTGGATATGCGGAATCCGTTTATTGTTGTATATAATTCCAAAAGACGTTTCCATTATAGGAGATTTTCCTGAGAATGGCAAATTGATTCTGATAAGCAGGGTATAAAAAAAGAACCGCTTTGCGGGTTCTTTTTTTATGCTTTATTCATGCGGGAAATGAAATCCGTTCTCTAATTCATAATAATACATGCGGATGAGCTCGGTGGAGATCAGAAGATAAAGGCGTACATTCGGATCGTCCAGATTCAGGTTTACAAGTTCCCGGATTTTGCTCATGCGCTGATAGAAAGTGTTGCGGTGAATATAAAGCGCGCCGGCCGCAGTTGCCGCATTGCAGTTGTTCTGGACATAGGCTTCCAGTGTCTTCAAAAGATCTGTGCCGTTTGCTTTGTCGTAACCATGAAGCTCTACCAGAGCCGGATGGCAAAGATGCCGGGGAGGCAGGCGGCTGGAGCCGTAATGGATAAAATGGTAAAGAGCATAGTCTTCAAAAATATAACACCATATATTGGGATTGTATACCTGTCCCATCTCATAGGCATAGCACGCCTGCTGATAGTATATGGGAGTGGTTTCAAAACTCCAGTATTTAAAACTGATGCCTGCCTTTAAAAGTCCGTCCCGTATAAGAAAGCTGATGCTGTGGGGGATGTCGTAGACAGAACAGCCCGCTTTATCCAGATTCACGATCGCAACGATCTGGCCTTTGTAAGGAATCGCGATACAGTCATGAAACTGATTTTCCAGTTTCAGACAGAAAGGATTAAGGTAATTGTAACGCTCTGTTTTCTGATCATCCAGCGGATAGATGACGATACAGCAGCAGCAGTCAGTGATCTGCCAGCCGATGTTGCTGAGCAGATTTTTCAGGTCTTCCGTGCTGAATTTGACGCCTTCCAGCATGGAAAGGATAATAGACGGAAGGCTGCGGGAGTCCGGCGCGTCATGTTCCAGATTCTGAAAAGAAAGCAGGATGTATTCATGGATATAATCAATCAGCTGCACGATTCCGTGAGTAAATTTCCGCGCAGTTTCAAAAGCGGCAATAATATAATTATCCCTGCCGTTCATGGTAGTGATCAGGTTGTAAGGAAGACGGTCGTCCTGCAAAAGTACGGCGCTGCCCACAAAACAACGTGCTTTTTCCGTAAATACCAGACTCAGCTGGTTTACGAATTCAGTAGGCATGACTTTGCGTCCGGAAAACATATCGTTTTCCCATTCCAGAAGTCCGGAAGCATTTGGAGAAATATACTGCAGGCGCAGCGATTCATCAAATACAATAAACGGCACCTGAAGAAAGTCTTCGATAAGATCGCAGAGAGATTCCGGGGAATCCCCGTTCAGCAGATGCCGTTTAATGGAATTGTCAAAAGAGTAATATTTTTGGAAAATCTGCAGCACGTAATTAAATATGGCTGAAAACCGCTTGTCGTTTACACAAAAATATTCTATATCTGCCTGGTCAAAATAATTTTCAGCAGGAGAACCGACCACGATCAGAGAAACATGGCTGTCGGATTTCCAGTGAGCAGGAAGGCGGCGGGCTTCTGTGATGTAGACGGTATGGGGGTCGGGCAGATCAGAGGCGCCGCTCGTAAAAAGAGCAGCGCCTGAAAGATTTCTGCCGTATAAATGGCCGGAACAAAGTGGAGCCAGGGAAAAATTTTTGCTTAATTCTTCCCATAAAACAGACATACTGATATACATTCAGATCATCCTTTTGATCAGATTTGGTGTTCCTGGGCGTATTTGCGGCCATATGAGGCCAGCTCGTCCAGATAAATGTCATTGTTCCATTTTCTGAAGCAGCATTCGTTGGCGATGGAAGGATAGAAACGCCCTCCGGGACAATAGGTATCGAACGCCCGGCGCACCTCGGCACGGATTTCTTCTTCTGTAATGTTTTCAATATCAATCTTCGGACCGTCAATGCCTCCGATCATGGCCAGCTTTCCTTCTGTGATTCTCTGGATTTCCACGATGTCATTCTGCGGGATGACGCCCTGCCAGATATCGATACCCATTTCTACCATATCCAGAACAAGAGGCTGACAGACGCAGTCGGCATGGTGCATGAACATAATGCCGCAGTCGTGGGCTGTTTTGACAATCTCTGCGTGAAGCGGTTTGATCAGTTCTCTCCAGACCCGGGGCGGAAGAAACACATTCTGTTTGGTTCCCCAGTCATCGTGATAAAATACAATATCCGGCTTCAGATATTTGGCCGCCAGTTTCAGATATTCGATTTTATAGTCGGCGATTTTCCTGAGCACGCCGGCCATTTCTTCAGGGTATTCCATATAGTTAATCAGCGCGTTCTGCATTCCCATCAAATGATGAGTCCGTTCAAATAACCCGCCGGAGCAGTAGATGGCACAAAAGTATTCGTCCCGGTTTACCTCTTCCGCCTGTTTGACGGCGGCACTCCAGTCCAGTCCTTCAAGAGTGGGAACTTTAAGCTGCTCTTCCCAGTGTTCAATGTCTTTGATTACCGCATTCTGATCATTGACCACCGGATGCGGTCCCGGCGCGGTAGGAAGGAAAAGGAACGAGGTTCCCCATCCCGAATACATTCATTATGAAGGATATGTCCAACTGGAGAAACGAATTTATCTTTCCGGATCTTGACAAAATTGATTTTTCCGCGGGAAGAGAGGAAGCCGAGAAGAAACTGTCTCCGGACAAGATAACCGGTTATGTGATGCAGGATGGCCTGTTTGAACGGCTGATGTCTCTGTGTCCTACAGAAGAGGGACTTGCATGGATGATTGAGGAGCCGGAGGACGCGGCGGACTTTTTTAACGCCATGGCAGATTATAAGATCGCTATGATCCATAAGCTGATGAAAGAGTGGGTACATATCGACATGATAATCAACAGCGACGACTGGGGGACTCAGATGAGTACATTTATGTCGCCTTCAGTGTATGAGGAACTGATCCTTCCGCCCATGAAACGGATCGGAGAAGTGGTCAAGTCTTATGGCGTATACTATGTATGCCATTCCTGCGGGAAATGCCAGGCTTTGGCTCCTTATATGGTAGATATCGGATTCCGAATGTGGGAAACACAGAACATGAATGATCATAAAGCGGTACAGAGAGCTACAGAAGGGAAATTGAATCTGCAGGTAACTTTGGATCCGTATGTGCTTCAGGATCCGGATGTGACGGAAGAACAGGTACGGAATTATGTCCGGAGCGTTATTGACCGCCTGGGAACAAACGGAGGGCTTGCGCTGGCTTTCAAAGCGCTGACTCCGATGGTATATACTTCCGTGATTGATGAAATCTATACTTACAGCCGGAAACTGTATGCCGGAAGGGAAGGTCAGCCGGCCAACCCGCAGGATCTGTAACCGGATGAAAAACAGGGGACTGCGTTTACAGACGCAGTCCCTTGATATCTTTGATCCTGGATAAGATTACGTTGCTGGTACATGATAGAATGCCGGGAAGATGATCCAGAGTTCCGCAGATCAGATGTTCCATTTCTTCATTAGATGCGGCAATGGCATGCACATGCAGTTTGCTTTTTCCGGTGACCCGGTAAATTTGTGTGACAGTATCATTTTGCCGGAGCGTTTCTGCTACGTCCATTAGGGCTTCGGGTTTTGTTTCAATCTCAAAATAGCAGGAGACAGCTCCGCTGATCTTCTGAGGATTAATAATTACAGTATATTCTTCAATGATTCCCCTTTTTTCCAGCGACTGCACCCTCATTTTTACAGCTACGCGGGAGATGCCGATTTTCTGCCCGATCTCTGAGTAAGACATACGAGCGTTTTCTGTCAAAAGACGGATAATTTCCTGGTCTAATTCGTCAAGTCCTTCTAAAAACATAAAAAAGTCCCCTTATGTTTCTGTGTTTTTAATATTGATTATATAATGTTTCTTTAATGTACGTCAAGAAAACAGGCGGTTTGCATTGACATTCTATATGTCTGATTCTATAATAAATTACGAATGTTAATTTAAAACTTACATAAAGAAAGAAAAGTGATGAGAGATGGAAAATGAGCTGACACGTGGGCCGGTAATAAGTACCATGCTTCGTTTTGCAGTACCGATGATTCTGGGAGATCTTCTGCAGCAGTGCTATAATATCGCGGATACGCTGATTGTGGGAAGATATCTGGGAGAAAATGCGCTGGCAGCTGTGGGATCTGCATTTTCTTTAATGACTTTTTTGACGTCTGTGATTCTGGGACTGGCTATGGGAAGCGGCACGGTTTTTTCAATCCGTTACGGACAGAAAGACATGGTACGGCTGAAAGAGGGGATTCTGGCCGCGTTTGTTCTTTTGGGCGCAGTTACGGCGCTGCTTAATGTGCTGGTATTTGCCGGACTTGACGGAATTATCTGGTTCCTGCGCACGCCCGAGGAATTAAAAGAGATAATGAAAGACTATCTGATAGTGATTTTTGCCGGTCTTGTGGGAATTTTTCTTTATAATTTCTTTGCATCGCTGCTGCGTTCTTTGGGCAATTCTGTGGTGCCTCTGGCATTTTTGGCGGTGTCTGCACTCTTGAATATAGGTTTGGATCTATGGTTTGTGGCGGGAATAAATCGCGGTGTGGCCGGGGCCGCGGAGGCAACAGTAATATCCCAGTATGTATCCGGAATCGGGATCGCTGTTTATACGTATATGAAATTTCCCGAACTTTTTCACCGTGACGGAAAGATCTGTCTGCGCAGAGAACGGATTCTGGAAATCACTAACTTTTCTGCGTTGACCTGCATGCAGCAGTCCATCATGAATTTTGGCATTCTGGCAGTTCAGGGGCTGGTCAACAGTTTCGGAACGACGATCATGGCGGCATTTGCGGCTGCAGTGAAAATTGATGCGTTTGCATATCTTCCGGTACAGGATTTTGGAAACGCTTTTTCTATTTTTATAGCTCAGAATTATGGAGCGGGAGAAAAGAAGCGTATTCACAGAGGAATGCGTGCAGCGGTGTTGATTTCGGTATCGTTTGGTTTGCTTATTTCGCTTTGTGTTTTCGTTTTTGCCGTGCCGCTGATGAGCATGTTCATTGACGCCGGGGAGACGGCAGTAATTTCGGAAGGTGTGAGATATCTGAGGATAGAGGGAATATTTTATTTTATGATTGGAATATTGTTCCTTCTCTATGGATTATACCGGGCGCTGGGGAGACCGGGCATGTCTGTTGTGCTTACTTTAGTGTCTTTGGGAACCCGTGTGGCACTGGCTTATTCGCTCTCTGCGATCCCCGCACTGGGAGTCGTGGGAATCTGGTGGTCCGTACCTGTTGGATGGTTTCTGGCAGACGCGCTGGGAATAGGGTATCTGGCAGTAAAAAGAAAAAGGATTTTTGACGCAATACAGACTGTATAAAAATATAATTTATGAGAAAAAGTATAGTCGCGGAAAGAACAGATGTTCTGAAACGTGGCTATACTTTTTTATTTTTCCGTGTTATAATTTGCCTGATTAACTGTATTGTCATCCGACAGTTAAATAAATATATAAACAAAAAAGAATAGGAAACAAATAGATAGTAAATATATGGTTGATGATAGATGTATCAAAAAT
This sequence comes from Lachnoclostridium sp. An196, assembly GCF_002160135.1. Taxonomy (GTDB): domain Bacteria; phylum Bacillota; class Clostridia; order Lachnospirales; family Lachnospiraceae; genus Hominiventricola; species Hominiventricola avistercoris. Next base: position 28,602 of record NZ_NFJZ01000001.1, read on the forward strand.
CACAAAGGAGAGATTTGCTATGGATCATTTTGAATTAGTGTCGGAATACAAACCTACCGGCGACCAGCCACAGGCTATCGCCGATTTGGTGAAAGGGTTCAAAGAAGGCAACCAGGCGGAGACCCTTCTGGGCGTCACCGGTTCCGGTAAAACCTTCACGATGGCTAATGTCATCCAGCAACTTAATAACCCCACGCTGATTATTGCCCATAACAAGACTTTGGCGGCGCAGCTCTACGGTGAGTTCAAAGAATTTTTCCCGAACAACGCCGTAGAGTATTTCGTCTCCTACTACGACTATTATCAGCCCGAAGCCTACGTTCCTTCCAGCGACACCTACATCGCCAAGGATTCTTCCGTCAATGACGAGATCGATAAACTGCGTCTGTCGGCAACGGCGGCATTGATCGAGCGGCGAGACGTGATCATTGTATCCAGCGTGTCCTGCATCTACGGCCTGGGTGAACCGGAAAACTTTGAGAAGATGATGGTGTCACTGCGTCCGGGGATGCAGAAAGACCGTGACGAGGTGCTGAGACAGTTAATTGATATACAATATGACCGGAATGAGATGGACTTTAAGAGGGGAACATTCCGGGTGCGCGGGGATGTGGTGGAGATTCTTCCGGCCAATGAGGCGGAAACAGCCGTGCGTGTGGAATTTTTCGGGGATGAGATCGACAGGATCACGAGGATCGACGTGTTGACCGGAGAGATCAAAGGGGAATTGGAACATGTGGCGATCTTTCCGGCTTCTCATTATGTAGTTCCGGCTGAGCGGATCAGGCAGGCTGCGGATTCTATAGAAAAAGAACTGGAAGAACGGGTACAGTATTTTAAAGGCGAAGACAAACTTCTGGAGGCACAGCGGATAGCAGAGCGCACAAATTTCGATATAGAGATGCTGAAAGAAACAGGGTTCTGTTCCGGGATCGAGAATTATTCCCGTCATCTGTCAGGTGCGGCGCCGGGAATGCCGCCCAATACGCTGATGGACTATTTCCCGGATGATTTCCTGATTATTATTGACGAGTCGCATAAGACGATTCCTCAGATCAGGGGTATGTATTTTGGCGATCAAAGCCGGAAACACACTCTGGTGGATTATGGATTCCGGCTTCCGTCAGCGCTGGACAACCGTCCGCTCAGTTTTGAAGAGTTTGAAAACAAGATAGATCAGATTTTATTTGTGTCGGCGACACCGGGAGAGTATGAGGAAGAACATGAGCTTCTGCGGGCAGAACAGATCATCCGGCCCACCGGTCTTCTGGATCCTCAGGTGTCGGTGCGGCCTGTAGAAGGACAGATCGATGATCTGATCGGAGAGATCAACAAAGAAGTCGCGGAGCATCATAAAGTGCTGATCACGACGCTGACAAAAAGGATGGCGGAAGACCTGACGGATTATATGCGGGAGCTGGGGATCCGGGTACGGTATCTGCATTCGGATGTGGATACGCTGGAACGGACGGAGATCATTCGTGATATGCGTCTGGATGTGTTTGACGTGCTGGTAGGCATTAACCTTCTTCGGGAAGGACTGGACATTCCGGAGATTACTTTGGTTGCCATTCTGGATGCGGATAAGGAAGGATTCCTGCGTTCGGAGACTTCTCTGATCCAGACCATCGGACGCGCGGCACGGAACAGCGAGGGGCACGTGATCATGTATGCGGACACGGTCACAGACTCTATGCGGATGGCGATCGATGAGACGAACCGGCGCCGGGAGATTCAGGAAGCATATAATAAAGAGCACGGCATTACACCAAAGACCATTCATAAAGCGGTTAGGGATCTGATCCGGATCTCCAAAGAGGTGGCGCAGGAAGAAGTACGTTTCGAGAAAGATCCGGAATCCATGAGCGCGGCAGAACTGGAGAAACTGATCGGAGATATTCAGAAGAAGATGAAGAAAGCCGCGGCGGATCTGAATTTCGAAGCGGCCGCCATGCTGCGCGACCAGATGATTGAGCTGAAGCAGCAGCTGCAGAAAGCGAAGGAATAAAGGAGAAGATAAATGGCAGAACAGAAAAAAGAATATATCCGGATACGCGGAGCCAATGAACATAATCTGAAACATATCGATGTGAATATCCCAAGAAATGAGCTGGTCGTACTGACCGGACTGAGCGGATCAGGGAAATCTTCCCTGGCCTTTGATACGATATACGCGGAGGGACAGAGACGCTACATGGAATCTCTGTCTTCTTACGCGCGTCAGTTTCTGGGACAGATGGAGAAACCGGATGTAGAAAGCATTGACGGTTTGTCTCCGGCCATTTCCATAGATCAGAAATCCACGAACCGCAATCCCAGGTCTACGGTGGGAACCGTGACGGAGATCTACGACTATTTTCGTCTGCTGTATGCCCGGATAGGAACGCCTCACTGCCCGAAATGCGGACGTGAGATTAAGAAGCAGAGCGTGGACCAGATGGTGGATCAGATCATGTCGATGCCGGAGAGAACGAGGATACAGCTGCTTGCGCCGGTGGTAAAAGGCCGGAAGGGCGAGCATGTAAAACTTCTGGAAAAGATGCGGCGCAGCGGCTTTGTCCGTGTAAAGATCGACGGAAATCTGTATGATTTGTCGGAAGAGATCAGACTGGAAAAAAATAATAAGCACCTGATAGAAGTGGTGGTGGACCGCCTGGTGGTCAAACCGGGGATTGAAAAGCGCCTGACGGATTCTATCGAGACGGTGCTCAGCCTGTCGGAAGGCTTGCTGGTCGTGGAAGAAGCAGACAGCGGAGAGATACAGACATTCAGTTCCAGCTATGCGTGTCCTGATTGCGGAATCAGTGTGGAAGAAGTGGAACCCCGCAGCTTCTCTTTCAACAATCCGTTTGGAGCATGCCCGGAGTGCTCAGGACTGGGATACAAGATGGAGTTTGACGAGGACCTGATGATCCCCGACAAATCGCTGAGCATTGCGGAGGGCGCGATCCAGGTGCTGGGATGGCAGTCCTGTACGGATCCGTCCAGTTATACTTTTGCGATTCTGAAGGCATTGTCGGAAACGTACGGATTTGATCTGAACACTCCGTACCAGGAACTTCCGGAAAAAGTCCGGCACATGCTGATCTACGGCACGGACGGCAGGCAGGTAAAAGTACATTATAAGGGACAGCGGGGAGAAGGCTTTTATGACGTGGCGTTCGAAGGCCTGATCAAGAATTCGGAACGGAGATACCGGGAAACGGGATCTGATACCATGAAACAGGAGTATGAGAGCTTTATGAGGATTACTCCGTGCCGCGCCTGCCGCGGTCAGCGTCTGAAACCCAGTTCGCTGGCGGTGACGGTGTGCGGAAAAAATATTTATGAAGTAACAAATCAATCGGTGCAGGATCTGCAGAGATTTCTGGAACAGATGACGCTGACCAGGCAGCAGGAGCTGATCGGAGGACAGATTTTGAAAGAAATCCGTGCGAGGATCCGCTTTTTGATGGATGTAGGGCTGGACTACCTGTCGCTGACCCGCGCTACGGGGACATTGTCGGGCGGAGAAGCTCAGCGTATTCGGCTGGCTACGCAGATCGGATCCGGCCTGGTGGGCGTGGCCTATATTCTGGACGAGCCCAGCATCGGCCTGCATCAAAGAGACAATGATAAGCTTCTGAATACGCTTTGCCACTTGCGCGATCTTGGAAACAGCGTGATTGTTGTGGAGCACGATGAAGATACGATGCTTGCGGCAGACTATATTGTGGATATCGGACCGGGGGCAGGCGAGCATGGAGGAGAAGTAGTGGCAACAGGAACCGCACGGGAACTGATGGAGAACCCGGCGTCGGTTACAGGAGCGTATTTGAGCGGCCGCCTCTGCATTCCCGTGCCGGAAATAAGGAGGACGCCCGTCGGCTGGCTGACGGTTCACGGAGCTGCGGAAAATAATCTTAAAAATATTGACGTAAAATTTCCGTTGGGAGTATTTACCTGCGTGACAGGAGTGTCCGGTTCAGGCAAAAGCTCGCTGGTAAATGAGATTTTGTATAAGAGCCTGGCGAAAAACCTGAATCATGCGAGGACAATTCCCGGAAAACATAAAGGCATTGAGGGAATGGAATGCCTGGATAAAGTGATCTGTATCGATCAGTCTCCGATTGGCCGGACTCCTCGTTCCAACCCGGCAACATATACAGGGGTGTTCGACATGATCCGCGACTTATTTGCGTCCACTGCAGACGCGAAAGCGCGGGGATACAAAAAAGGCAGGTTCAGCTTTAATGTAAAAGGCGGCCGGTGCGAGGCCTGCGCAGGAGACGGCATCCTGAAAATTGAGATGCATTTTCTGCCGGATGTATATGTGCCCTGCGAAGTTTGCCAGGGAAAACGGTATAATCGGGAAACTCTGGAAGTAAAATATAAAGGCAAGAGTATTTACGACGTGCTGGATATGACGGTGGAGGAAGCGCTGACATTCTTTGAGAATGTGCCGTTTGTACGCAGAAAAATCGAGACGCTGTACGACGTGGGGCTTTCTTATATTAAACTGGGGCAGCCGTCTACGACGCTGTCCGGAGGAGAAGCGCAGAGGATCAAGCTGGCTACGGAACTGAGCCGCCGCAGTACCGGCAAGACGGCATATATTCTGGATGAGCCTACCACGGGACTTCATTTTGCCGATGTACACAAGCTGACAGAGATTCTTCAGAGACTGGCTCAGGGCGGCAACACCGTGATTGTCATTGAACACAATCTGGACGTAATCAAGACTGCCGATTATATCATCGACATGGGACCGGAAGGCGGAGACGGCGGCGGTACGGTGGTTGCGCAGGGGACTCCGGAGGAAGTGGCGGAAAATCCGTCGTCCTATACGGGTTATTATGTGAAAAAGTATTTGCAAAAAGGCGGAACTGTTGTATCATAAGGGAAAACAGCGCCCGGAAGACGGGCATAGACAGTGAGGAATGGATAATGCTGGAAAAGTTGCAGAGACTGGCCGGTACGGAGCATGTGTATGCGGATGAACCCATGAAAAATCATACGACTTTTCGCGTAGGGGGCATTGCCCGATGGTTTGTGGAGCCGCAGTCAGCAGAGGACTTGTGGAATGTGATGAAAGTCTGCCGGGAAGAAGGGGTTCCCTGCTATGTGGTGGGAAACGGCAGTAATCTGCTGGTAAGCGACGAAGGATATGACGGAGTTATTCTGCATCTGTTCAGGAATATGTCCGGGGTGGAAGTGCGCGGCACAGAGATTACGCTGCAGGCGGGAGCGCTTTTGATACGCGCTTCTCATATCGCCATGAGAGAAGGCCTGACGGGACTGGAGTTCGCTTCCGGGATTCCGGGAACTGTGGGTGGGGCAGTGGTCATGAATGCGGGCGCTTACGGCGGAGAGATGAGGGACGTGGTGAAAAGCGTCCGGGTGTTGGCTCCGGATGGCGGCAGAAAAGAATATGTAAGAGAAGAACTGCGATTCGGATATCGCAGAAGCCGGATTGCGGAAGAAGGGGGCATTGTGCTGGAAGTGACTCTGCAGTTGGAGCAGGGGGATCCGGAGCAGATCCGTGCTCAGATGGAGGACCTGCGGGTGAAGCGAATGGAGAAGCAGCCGCTGGAATACGGGAGCGCCGGGAGCACGTTTAAGAGACCGGAAGGCCATTTCGCGGGAAAACTGATCGAGGATGCGGGTCTTAGGGGCTTCCGGATCGGTGACGCGCAGGTGTCGGAGAAACATTGCGGATTTATCATTAACCGCGGAAATGCTACGGCTTCGCAGATCGCCGAACTGATCGGAGAAGTCCGGGAGCGTGTTCTGGCTTATTCAGGCATTCTTCTGGAGCCGGAGGTAAAATTTTTAGGAAACTTTTAGGACAAAGACGAGGAGAAAAGTATGAGACTGGTGATCGTGACCGGTATGTCCGGAGCAGGAAGAACAACGGCGCTGAAGATGCTGGAAGACGCAGGATATTTTTGCGTCGATAACCTTCCGGTGCCGTTCATAGAAAAATTCGCAGAGCTGACCGCTTCAGGCAACAGCGAGATCACGAAAGTGGCTATCGGAGTGGATGTCCGCAGCGGAAAATCTTTAAGCGAGCTGGAGGAAATCCTGGAGAGGATGACCCTGCACGGGCTGAACTATGAGATCCTTTTTCTGGACGCTTCCGACGAGGTCCTTGTAAAGCGTTATAAGGAGACCAGAAGGATGCATCCGCTGGCGGCGTCAGGGAGAATCGAAGACGGAATTGTCCGGGAGCGTGAACGTCTGGTGTTTTTAAAAAAACACGCTGACTATATTATCGATACCAGCAAATTATTGACGAGGGAACTGAAGCAGGAACTGGATAAAATTTTTGTTCAGAACCGCGCGTTTAAAAATCTGATGATTACGGTCCTGTCTTTCGGATTTAAGTACGGGATTCCCAGCGACGCGGATCTGGTCTTTGACGTGCGTTTTCTTCCGAATCCTTATTATTACGAAGATCTGAGGAAACTGACCGGTAATGACCAGAAGATCCAGGATTTTGTCATGGGCTATGATATGGCGCATGTTTTCCTGGACAAGCTGGAAGATATGATTCGTTTTCTTATTCCCAATTATGTATTGGAAGGAAAAAACCAGCTGGTGATTGCCGTGGGATGTACAGGCGGCAAGCACCGTTCCGTGACGCTGGCCAATAAGCTGTATGAAAGGCTGAAAAAACAGAGCGATTACGGCGTGAAACTGGAACACCGGGATATCGGCAAAGATGCGGCCGTTGGTAAATAGACGGAGGGGAATATGTCATTTTCCGGAGAAATCAAAGAAGAGTTATCCAGACAAAGCTCATCCGGCCGCCACTGCCGGGTGGCGGAGACTGCCGCGATTCTGAGTCTTTGCGGAAAGGTTCTGATCACGGAAAGTAATCAATATTGTGTTAAAATACAGACGGAAAATCTTCCCGTTGCCAGAAAGTACTTTACTTTATTGAAAAAAACATTTAATATTAGATCTGAAGTGTCAGTCCGGAAGAACAGGGAGGCGCACAGCTACTCGGTGGTGGTGCGTAAAAATAATGAAGCAGCCAGACTGCTTCGGGAAGTGTGCCTGTTGGACGGGGACGGAGACATTCATGAATGCATGTCGCTGGTACATAATCGAATCCTGAAACAGAACTGCTGCAGGCGTGCTTTTATACGGGGAGCGTTCCTGGCGGCGGGGTCGGTCAGTGATCCGGAGAAGTCCTATCATTTCGAAATTGTCTGTGCTTTTCCGGAGAAAGCGGAGCAGCTGAGGGAGATCCTGCATCAGTATGAGATCGATGCAAAGATTGTGCTCCGAAAGAAACACTATGTAGTCTATGTGAAAGAGGGTTCACAGATAGTGGAACTTCTTGGTCTCATGGGCGCTCATGTATCACTCATGCAGTTGGAAAATGTGCGGATTGTGAAGGAAATGCGCAATTCAGTAAACCGGAAGGTGAACTGTGAGACGGCAAACCTGAATAAAACTGTATCCGCAGCGGTCCGGCAGGTAGAGGACATCCGATATATAGAATCTGTTCTGGGACTGCATAAACTTCCTGAAAACCTGGAGGAAATCGCCAGGGCCAGGATCGGGCATCCGGAAGCCAGTCTAAAAGAGCTGGGAGAGATGCTTTCCCCGCCGGTGGGAAAATCCGGAGTAAACCATCGCCTGCGTAAGTTGAGTCTTATGGCAGAGCAGTTGCGAGAGGGTAAGGAGGAGTCATATGATTAAGAAACCAATCACTATTCAGATCGCGTCTGGACTGGAAGCCCGGCCGGTGGCTTTGCTGGTTCAGGTGGCAAGCCAGTATGAAAGCAAAATCTATGTAGAAGACGGATCCAGGAAGGTCAATGCCAAGAGTATTATGGGTATGATGTCGCTGGGGCTGTCCACGGGTGAATCCATTGTTGTATCTGCAGAGGGAAGCGACGAGCAGGCGGCCATTGAAAATATTGAAAGATATTTGAGCAGTGACAATTAATTAAGAGTAGATAAACGAGGGCCTTCGGACCCTCGTTTTATGTCATGACCGGAAAAGGAGAGGAGACTATGGAGGCGTACACCGGTTTCGCGGAAGTGTATGATCTGTTTATGGACAATGTCCCATATGAGCAGTGGGCCGAATATATTACGGGACTGCTGCGGGAATATGGGGTCGAAGACGGGCTGGTGCTCGATCTGGGATGCGGAACAGGGACCATGACAGAACTGCTGGCCGAAGCGGGATATGATATGATTGGTATCGACCAGTCGGAGGAAATGCTGGAAGAAGCATTGGAAAAAAAGGAAGCGTCCGGCCATGATATTTTATATCTTTGCCAGGATATGAGGGAATTTGAACTGTACGGAACGGTTCGGGCCATCGTATGCGTCTGTGATTCCATGAACTATATTCTGGAAGAGGAGGAGATTCTGGACATTTTGTCCGCGGCGGCATACAATTACCTGGATTATGACGGCCTCTTCATTTTTGATTTGAATACAGAATATAAATACAGGGAAATTCTGGGAGAACAGACTATTGCGGAAAACAGGGAGGAAGGAAGCTTTATCTGGGAAAACTATTATGATGAAGCTCAAAGAATCAACGAATACCAGCTGACGCTTTTTGTAAAAGAAAAAGAAGATATTTACCGAAAGTTTGAAGAGACACACTATCAGAGGGCATATAGCCTGGATACGGTACGAAATCTGGTGGAACGTTCCGGACTCCGACTGCTGCATATGTATGACGCGTTTACCAGAGAACCGGCAAGGGAAGATTCAGAACGGATCTACGTGATCTGTCAGAGAGAAAAGACGGATAAAGGAGAACAGATATGAACGATTATATAGTGCGGGCGACGGCGGCCAAAGGGCAGATCCGCGCGTTTGCGGTGACGTCTGCCGAAACGGTGGAGACTGCACGGAGAGCGCATGATACCAGCCCGGTGGTGACGGCGGCATTGGGAAGACTTTTAAGCGCGGGAGCCATGATGGGAGCTATGATGAAAGGAGAAGATGATCTGCTGACACTTCAGATTCAGTGCGACGGCCCGATCGGCGGTCTGGTGGTGACGGCAGATTCTCACGGACATGTAAAAGGGTATGCGAACCATCCGGAAGTGATGCTGCCGCCCAACGCCAGAGGAAAACTGGATGTAGGAGGCGCGCTGGGGCACGGGATCCTGAGCGTGATCCGTGATCTGGGCATGAAAGAACCTTATGCGGGACAGACAGAGCTGCAGACCGGAGAGATCGCGGAAGACCTGACTTATTATTTCGCCAGCTCGGAACAGACGCCTTCTTCGGTGGGACTGGGCGTATTGATGAACAGGGATAATACGGTGCGATGCGCAGGAGGATTTTTGATTCAGCTCATGCCGTTTGCTGAAGAAGAGGTCATCGAAAAGCTGGAGAAAAATCTGGCGGGAATTGATTCGGTGACCGCCTGTCTGGATCGGGGAGATACACCGGAACAACTTTTGGAAAAATTGCTGGAAGGACTCGAGTTGGAATTCCAGGAGAAAACAGGACTGCAGTTTTTCTGCAACTGCAGCAGGGAACGGGTGGAAAAAGCTGTGGTCAGCATAGGAAAGAAAGAGATTGCAGAGATGATTCAGGAAGGGAAGCCGGTGGAAGTCAAATGTCATTTCTGTAATAAAGCATATGAGTTCAGCATGGAAGATTTGAAGAGAATCATAAAAAGGAGCAGATAAGATGCAGTACGGATTTGTGAAAGCTGCGGCGCTTGCGCCGAAAATCAGGGTGGCGGATACGGAATACAATGCGGAAGAGATTATCCGTCTGATGAAAGAGGCTCATGGAAACGGAGCCAGGATTCTGGTATTTCCCGAATTATGCGTCACCGGATATACCTGCGGAGACCTGTTTCATCAGGACCTTCTCCTGACGGGGGCCAGACAGGCGCTTCAGGAGATTGTGGAAGCCAGCAACGGAATGGACGGTCTCTTTTTCGTGGGAATGCCTCTGGAGGTGGAAGGAAAACTTTACAATACTGCTGCGGTGTTCTCGGACGGGAGGATACTGGGATTTGTGCCAAAGACTCATGTGCCCAATTACAGTGAGTTCTATGAAAGACGTCATTTTACGGAAGCACCGGAAAGATGCCGCGTTCTGGAACTGCCGGAGTGGGGGGCGGTTCCTTTCGGAACGGATCAGCTTTTTGTCTGCGCGGGTTTTCCCTTGCTTAAGGTGGCGGCCGAGATCTGTGAAGATGTATGGACTCCGAATCCGCCCAGTATCCGCCATGCCATGCACGGAGCCACGGTCATCGTGAATCTGTCCGCCAGTGACGAGATTACCGGAAAGGACGCGTACCGCCGGGATCTGATCCGGATGCAGTCGGGACATCTGGTGTGCGGATATATCTATGCCAGCGCGGGAGAAGGGGAATCTTCCACGGATCTGGTATTTGGAGGCCATCATCTGATCTGTGAAAATGGTACGCTTTTAAAGGAGTCGGAACGGTTCCGCAACGAGACGATCTATGGAGAGATAGATGTGGAACGGCTGACCGGCGAACGCCGCAGAGTCTCTACATTTGATAATATATATGATGAAGGCAGATATCAGGTTTCTACATTTGCCATCTGCCCGCAGAAGGGAAGACTGGACCGCTTTGTGGATAAAGCTCCATTTGTCCCCGGCAACCGGGCAGAACGGGAGAAACGATGTGAAGAGATCCTGTCAATCCAGTCCATGGGATTGAAAAAACGCATGGAGCATACCAGCTGCAGAAGCGCGGTGATCGGGATTTCAGGGGGGCTGGATTCTACGCTGGCTCTGCTGGTGACTGCCCGGGCAGCGGACCTTCTGGGCCTGCCCCGTGACTGTATTACAGCGGTAACCATGCCATGCTTCGGAACCACAGACCGGACATATACGAATGCCTGCGAACTGACGAAGAGACTGGGGGCGAACCTCATGGAAGTTGACATCCGGGAAGCGGTGACCACGCATTTCCGTGATATCGGACAGGACATGGAAAAGCACGATGTAACTTATGAAAACTCCCAGGCAAGAGAACGGACTCAGGTGCTGATGGATACGGCAAACCGTCTGGGCGGCATGGTGATCGGAACCGGAGATATGTCGGAACTGGCTTTGGGATGGGCTACCTATAATGGAGACCATATGTCCATGTACGGCGTCAATGCGTCAGTTCCCAAGACGTTGGTCCGCCATCTGGTACGGTACTGCGCGGATACCTGTAAAGACAGCAGACTTTCGGAGATTCTGCTGGATATCCTGGACACGCCGGTCAGCCCGGAACTGCTTCCCCCCAAAGACGGCAAGATCGCTCAGCGGACGGAGGATCTGGTCGGGCCATATGAACTGCACGACTTTTTCCTGTATTATATGCTGCGTTTCGGTTTCGCTCCGGATAAAATCTATTATCTGGCGCGCGCGGCGTTTCGGGGCGAATATGAAGATCAGGTGATTCTGAAATGGCTCAATACTTTCTACAGACGATTCTTCGCGCAGCAGTTCAAACGGTCCTGTCTGCCGGACGGCCCCAAAGTGGGAACTGTGGCGGTGTCGCCCAGAGGGGATCTGCGTATGCCCAGCGACGCTTCCGCGCGGCTGTGGCTGGGCTGCATGAATAAACTGATGGAAAAAGATACAGACTAAAAAGGAATTAAAACAGGCCTCATTCATATATTATAGAAATAATGTAACCGTTCAGGACGGCTTGAACTGTTATGGAATAATTTAGAAATGAGGTCTTTTTATGCCTGAAAATGAATTTGCAAACGAACCGGCGCTGCCGGTTCAGACAGGCCGCCTGCAGGTGCGGCTGGTGGAAGAGGGCTCCCGCAGACCGGTCGCGGGGGCTGAAGTCATGATTTCTTATGAAGGAGATCCAGAGAGCAGTGTACGCCGGTTTATAACGAATGAATCCGGTATGACAGAACTGATCGAACTGCCGGCTCCGAATCTGGAATACAGTACGCAGTTTTCAGAGCCTCAGCCATATGCGGAATATACCGTGCAGGTGAAGGCGGCCGGCTATGAAGACGCGGAAGTGGAAGGAACAGAGATCCTGCCTGGGGTGACGGCGATCCAGGAGATCCGGCTGAGATCATCCGCAGGAGGAGGCGTTTTTGACCGGATTGTCATCGGCCCCCATACCCTTTATGGGGATTATCCGCCGAAAATCGCGGAATCGGAGATAAAACCGGTATCAGAGACCGGAGAGATTGTGCTGAGCCGGGTTGTGATTCCGGAGTATGTGATCGTACATGACGGGGCACCCACAGATGCCAGCGCGCAGAATTACTGGGTGAGATACCGGGATTATATCAAGAATGTGGCGTCCAGCGAGATTTACGCCACCTGGACAGACGCGGCGGTCCGCGCCAATATTCTGGCGATCATGTCATTTACGCTGAACCGTGTCTATACAGAATGGTACCGCAATAAAGGATATGACTTTACAATCACTTCGTCCACGGCGTTTGATCAGAAGTGGATTTACGGAAGAAATATTTATCAGAATATTTCCAATGTGGTTGACGAAATGTTTGGAAATTATCTTTCCAGGCCGAACGTGAAACAGCCGATTCTGACACAGTACTGCGACGGCAGACGGGTGTCCTGTCCGGAGTGGCTCAGTCAGTGGGGGTCGCAAAGTCTGGGAGAACAGGGGTACAGCGCGATAGAGATCCTTCGCTATTATTATGGAGACAGTATTTATATCAATACGGCGATGGAGATATCCGGAGTTCCCGCATCCTGGCCGGGGTATGATCTTACGGAAGGATCTGCCGGCGCAAAGGTACAGCAGATGCAGGAACAGCTTAACATGATTGCGGAAGCATATCCGGCTCTTCCGCGGATTGCCGCAGACGGAATCTTTGGCCCGGCCACCCGTGCCGCGGTAGAAGATTTTCAGGCAGTATTCGGACTGCCGGTGACAGGAATCGTAGATTACCGCACCTGGTATAAAATTTCGGAGATCTATGTAGGCGTTTCGCGTATCGCAGAATTAAATTAAATACCCCCTTTCTTTTTCTGGAAATATTGGGTATAATGTAACAAGTCAGAGTACGTAAAAACGCGCTTTGATACGAGAATGAATGAAAATGCTGTATTTTAAATAGATGGAAAGAACGAAAGGAGAACGTATTATGGCAGGAACCGATGTTGGAATTGACCTGGGAACAGCCAGTATTCTTGTGTATATCAAAGGCAAGGGCGTTGTGTTGAAAGAGCCGTCTGTCGTAGCATTCGACAGAGATACAAATAAAATCAAAGCAATCGGAGAGGAGGCACGTCTGATGCTGGGACGTACTCCGGGGAATATTGTAGCGGTGCGTCCGCTTCGGCAGGGGGTCATCTCCGACTATACGGTGACTGAGAAGATGCTGAAGTTCTTTATTCAGAAAGCAATCGGCAAAAAAACTTTCCGAAAGCCTAAAATCGCTGTCTGTGTGCCCAGCGGGGTTACGGAAGTGGAGAAAAAGGCAGTGGAGGATGCGACTTATCAGGCCGGCGCGCGGGAGGTTTTTATTATTGAGGAACCTATCGCGGCGGCTATTGGAGCAGGGATTGATATTTCCCGCCCCTGCGGAAATATGATTGTGGATATCGGAGGCGGCACAACGGATATCGCGGTGATCTCTCTGGGCGGCACTGTGGTCAGTACGTCGATCAAGATCGCAGGCGATGATTTTGACGAGGCCATTGTTCGTTATATGCGTAAGAAACATAACCTTCTGATTGGAGAAAGAACCGCCGAGGACATCAAGATCAAAGTGGGAAGCTGCTATCCGAGAGCCCAGGTGGACAGCATCGATGTGCGCGGGCGTAATCTGGTGACCGGCCTGCCGAAGACGGTGACAGTCACTTCCGAAGAGACGGAAGAAGCGCTGAAAGAAGCGACGGCTCAGATTGTGGAAGCGGTTCACAGCGTGCTGGAGCGTACTCCGCCGGAATTGACGGCAGATATTGCCGACAGAGGAATCGTGCTGACCGGAGGCGGCGCACTTCTGCGCGGGCTGGAAGAACTTCTGGAGTCCAAGACCGGTATCAATACGATGACAGCGGAAGAACCGATGCAGTGTGTGGCGATCGGAACCGGCAAGTTTGTGGAGTTCCTGTCCGGCAGCCATCACGAAGAGTGAGAGACAGACCCGGCAGGGTCCGGGGACGCGGGCAGGGAAGTATGAAATAGAAAAATGATGTGGGGACATGGCGGGAGTGCCATGTCCTTTTGGTTAAAGCAATATGGAAATACGAAAAGGATACGTGGAGCATATAGTGTTCCGAAACGGAGAAAATGGATATACAGTATTTCAGCTTGTGTCGGAGGAAGAGGAACTGACCTGTGTGGGGATATTTTCCGTATTGTCAGAAGGAGAACTGGTGCAGGTCAAAGGGACAATGAAAGAGCATCCCCTGTATGGGGAGCAGATGCAGGTGGAAGAATACTGTATTCTGGCTCCGGAGGATGAGACGGCGATGGAACGCTATCTGGGAAGCGGAGCGATCAAAGGGGTCGGAGCGGCCCTGGCAGCCAGGATTGTCAGGCGGTTTAAAGGAGATACTTTTCGGATTATTGAAGAAGAACCGGAGAGACTGGCGGAAGTAAAAGGAATCAGCGAGCGGAAAGCAATGGAGATCTCGGAGCAGATGGAGGAAAAAAAAGAACTCCGCCAGGCGATGATGTTTCTGACTCAGTATGGAATCTCCATGCAGCTTGCGGTGAAGATTTATAAAGAATACGGGCCGCGCACCTATCAGATCGTACAGGAAAATCCTTACCGGCTGGCAGACGATATCGTCGGGGTCGGTTTTCGCACGGCGGATGAGATCGCGTCGAGGATCGGAATACATACGTCGTCAGATTATCGGATCCGGAGCGGGCTGCTTTATGTGCTGCAGCAGGCTGCGGGAGATGGACATACCTGTCTTCCGCAGGATATTCTTCTTCGGAGAGCGTCGGAGCTTCTGGGGGTGGAGGAAAGTGCTGTCGAGGTACAGATGATGAATCTGTGCATGGATCGGAAACTGGTGATGAGAGAAGACAACGGGATGGTCATGGTGTTCTACAGCCGGTATTTCTATATGGAATTAAATACGGCCAGAATGCTCCATGATCTGAATCTTACCTGCCGGATGGAGGAGGAAGAGATCCGGGAAAAGTTGGAACAGGTTGAGCATGCTTCGGGAATTGAACTGGATGAGATGCAGCGCATGGCCGTACTGGAGTCGGTAAAACACGGTCTGCTTATTCTTACGGGCGGCCCCGGCACAGGGAAAACCACTACGATTAATACGATTATCCGGTATTTTGAAACGGAAGGCATGGAGATACTGCTGGCTGCGCCAACCGGGAGGGCGGCAAAGCGGATGACAGAGGCTACCGGATATGAAGCGGTGACGATTCACCGGCTTCTGGAATTGTCCGGCGCTCCCGGAGAGGATCAGGGACAGGCTTCCTTTGAAAGAAACGAGGATAATCCGTTGGAAGCGGATGTGATCATCATTGACGAGATGTCTATGGTGGACATTTTCCTGATGCATTCGCTTCTCCGGGCGGTAAGCGTGGGAACCCGGCTGATCCTGGTAGGAGATATCAATCAGCTCCCCAGTGTGGGCCCCGGATGCGTGCTTAAGGATATGATACGGTCGAACAAGTATCCGGTGGTGATGCTGCGCAAAATATTCCGCCAGGCAAGTCAGAGCGATATTATAGTGAATGCCCATAAGATTAACCGGGGTGAGCCGGTGATTCTTGACAATAAGAGCAGGGATTTCTTTTTCCTTAAGAGACAGGATCCTAATATGATCCTGCGGGTAGTGCTGGCTCTGGTTCAGGACAAGCTGCCTCCGTATGTCCGCGCGAAGCCCTACGATATTCAAGTTCTGACTCCGATGAGGAAAGGCGTTCTGGGGGTGGAGCATCTGAATGAGATCCTGCAGCGATATCTGAACCCGCCTTCGCCGGAGAAGACAGAGAAAGAGTATATCCGGGGAGTATTCCGGGAAGGCGATAAAGTGATGCAGATCAAAAATAATTACCAGATTGAGTGGGAAGCAAGAAACCGTTATGGTATTGCAGTAGATAAAGGTACAGGGATCTTCAACGGAGATCTGGGTGTGATCCGCAGTATTGACCTGTTGTCGGAGACCGTGGAGGTGCTGTTTGACGAGTACAGGACTGTAGTATACAGCTTTGCGCAGCTGGAAGAACTGGAGCTGGCATATGCCGTGACGATTCACAAGTCTCAGGGAAGTGAATATCCCGCCGTGGTGATCCCGCTGCTGACCGGCCCGAGGATGCTGATGAACCGGAATCTTCTCTACACGGCGGTTACCCGCGCCAGATCCTGCGTAACGCTGGTGGGCAGTGAGGAAACTTTTCAGATGATGATTGCCAATGGCAGCGAGCAGGCGCGTTACAGCGGTCTGCTGGGAAGAATACAGGAGGTAGAGCGGATTGAAAGCTGACCTGATCGGATTGTTGTTTCCGAGAAGATGCCCTGTATGTCATGACGTGGTAGAGGACAGGGGGGAGCGTATATGCAGAATCTGCAGGCTGAGACTTCCCTATGTGAGGGAGCCGTCCTGCAGAAAATGCGGAAAACCATTGTATGCGGAGGAAAAGGAATACTGCCGGGACTGCGCGTCCGGGAAACATGTTTTCCGACAGGGAAGGGCGCCTTTTGTGTATGATGAGATTATGAGGAGGTCTGTCTCCAGGTTTAAATATGGAGGCCGCCGGGAGTACGCGTCATTTTACGCGGAAGAAATTCTGAGAAAATGCGGCAGAGAGGCCGCGCTCTGGAAAGCAGAAGCGTTTATTCCGATCCCGCTGCATCCGTCCCGCAGGAGAAAGCGCGGTTTTAACCAGGCAGAGCTTCTTGCGCGCGAACTGTCTAAGAGGACAGGTATTCCTGCGGATGCCGGGGTTTTGTTCAGGGTAAAGAAGACCCGTGTACAGAAGGAACTGAACCGGGAAGAAAGAGCAGCCAATCTGAAAGGGGCTTTCTCGCTTGGAAAAGGAACTCTTCCTTATAAAAAAGTGATATTGATAGACGATATTTATACAACCGGAAGCACCGTAGACGAAGCAGCCCGGATACTCCGGGAGGGAGGGGCCGATTCCGTATATTTTTTGTGCATTTGTGTTGGAAGAGGCAATTAATTGTGTTATACTATGATGTAAATGAGATGAGGGCTGCGGATTATGATTAATGAGGAAAAAGTGGTATTGATGACGAAGGCCTCTTTGTGCGAGGCAAAAGAGACAAAGAAAAAGTTAAAAATTGCCGGGTATTTCCGGCATGATTATATCAGCCTTCAGCTTCTTTCCGGCTGGTTTTTTGCTACGGTCAGCTTTGGGCTTTGCGCGGCGTTATGGGCGTTCTGCAACATGGAATATTTGCTGGATAATCTCCATAAGATGGATTTGAGAAATTTTGGCCTGACATGGATATTGCTGTACGTCTGCGCTGTGGCGGTTTATTCCTGTATTCTGTACGGGGTCTGTTCTTTTCGTTACACAACAGCCAAAAAATGCGCGGCATCCTATGGACGCCTGCTCCAGAAGATATTGGAGATTTACGAGCAGGAGGAAAAAAACCCGGCTCCGGGAAATATGACGGAGGAAACGTAACATGACATCATTGTTAGAATTAAAACAGCATTTGAAATTATTTTATTCCAAATTCGATACTTACATTATTCCGGTTCTGAAATTTCTCTTGGCGCTGGCTGTGTTTTTTACGATCAACGGTCAGATCGGGTTTATGGAAAGGGCCGCAGGACCGGCAGTTTCTCTTTTGCTGGCGCTGCTATGCGCTTTTCTTCCCGTAAATTTGATCGCATTATTTGGAGCGCTGCTGATCTGCCTGCATGCTTTCGCGCTGTCCATTGAGGTGTTCGCTATGGCGGCAGGACTGCTTTTTATTATGTATGCGTTATACTTTCGGGTGGCGCCGGGATACGGCTATGTGCTGGTGATAACACCGCTGGCGTTTTTTCTGAATATTCCGTATGTGATTCCGCTGGTGATGGGCCTTTTGGGAGGTCCGGTATGCGCGGTGCCGGTGGCATGCGGAACGGTGATTTATTATCTGATTTTCTATATGAAGAATAATACTACGATGCTGACGAACCCTGAGTCGGAAGAAGTGGTTTCACGTCTTGCTTACCTGGTGGAAAACATTCTGAATAATAAGACGGTTCTGCTGACGATTCTGGTATTCGCGGTGACGCTCATGGTCGTCTACGCTATTCGGCGGATGAGTATGGATTACGCATGGTATCTGGCGATTGGAGCCGGGGCTGTGGTGAATGTCGTGCTGTTTCTGGTAGGTTCACTGATAATGTCGATCTCCATAGAGATTCTCCCGCTGGTGCTGGGAACGCTGGTGGCTCTGGCGATTGCCGTGGCAGTGGAGTTTTTTGTATTCAGTGTGGACTATTCACGTACAGAATATACACAGTTTGAAGACGACGAGTATTATTATTATGTGAAAGCGGTGCCCAAAATGTCGATCGCCATACCGGAGAAGAAAGTGAAAAAGATCAGTTCCGGCGGAAGAAATGCCCGCCGCAGACGCTGACAGCCATATCGCAGAGACTGCCTGAGAAAGGATGTGGGACAATGAGTCTGGATCAAATAAGGCAATACCTGGACTGGAATACACTGAACGTCACCTGGACGGATGTGGCGGAGATTGTTATCCTGTCTTTTATCATATATCAGATCATGATCTGGATCAAATCGACGCGGGCCTGGACGCTGCTGAAAGGATTTGCGGTGGTGCTTGCACTTCTGGCAGTGGCGGCAATTTTTCACATGGACACAATTCTGTGGATTGCGAAGAATTTTTTCAGTCTTGGTATCACAGCGCTGATCATCGTGTTTCAGCCGGAGCTTCGGCGTGCGCTGGAACAGCTGGGAGAAAAAAATATACTTACAACGATTGTTCCGTTTGACAGCCCCAAAACAGCGGGGGAAGGGATGACGGATCGAACGGTGTCGGAACTGGTCAAAGCCTGTTTTGAGATGGGCAAGGCAAGAACAGGCGCGCTTATAGTAATCGAACAAAGTGTGAGCCTGCAGGAATACGACAGAACAGGAATCTCGCTGGATTCTCTTGTGTCCAGTCAGCTTCTTCTGAATATTTTTGAAAAAAACACACCGCTGCATGACGGAGCGGTGATTCTGGCAGGAAACAGAGTCCGTTCTGCCACCTGTTATCTGCCTTTATCAGACAATATGACTCTGAGTAAGGAACTGGGAACGAGACACCGGGCTGCCGTAGGGGTGAGCGAAGTCAGCGATTCTCTGACGGTTGTGGTGTCTGAGGAAACGGGATCCGTTTCTGTGGCAAAAAGCGGGCGTCTGCTTCGCAACCTCAATCAGGAACAGCTCAGGGAACAGCTTCGCGCCCTTCAGGCGAAGACGGGAGAGAAAAAAAGAAAGGTGCTCAGACTGTGGAAAGGACGTGGCGGACATGAAGACAAAACTGCTCAATAACCTGCTGCTGAAATTGCTTTCCGTAGCGGCAGCCATGGTTCTGTGGCTGATCGTGGTAAATATCGATGATCCCATAACAGACGTTTCTTTCAGAAACATAAAAGTTGACATTGTTAATGCGGATATACTTGCGGATCAGGGGCAGGTATATCGGGTCGTGGAAGGTACGGATACCGTAGATCTGACGGTATATGCCCGCACCTCTGTGGCGGGGCGCCTTCAGGCATCAGATTTCAGGGCGACGGCAGATGTGCAGAAGGATCTGCGGTATGACAGCATGGTGAGCATTTCTGTGAGCTATGTGGGAGGAAACGCACGTACGGAAGATGCCATCGAGCGCATAGACCAGAGCCGTTCCAATGTGCTGGTCAGCATCGAAGAGTCGGTGACAGAGCAGTTTAAAGTGACGACCAGATATACCAACGAACCCAGCGACGGACTGGAAGTAGGTACGCTGACTCCGGAACAGACGGTGGTGGAGATCACCGGTCCGAAATCTACCGTGGATGAAATCCGGGAAGTGGTTGCCGAAGTCAATATCGCCGGGATCACAGGAACGGCGGTGCGCACCTGCACGCTGAAACTGATCGATGGAAATGGAGACGAGATGGATGACACTTATCTGGAATACGCGGAGAAAGATCAGCCGTTCCAGGTGACGGTGACGACCCTGAATACAAAGGAAGTGGGGATCAGCTTTGACGTAAGCCAGGCGGCGCCGGAAGGCTATGGACTGTCGGCTATTTCCTATACTCCTCAGACGGTGACGATCGCAGGGGAACAGTCTAATATCCGGCCGATACTGAATCTGGATATTCCGGCGGAGGCGCTGAATCCGGACGGACAGACCGGAAGCGTGGAGCAGACGGTGGACATCAGTCAGTATCTGCCTGACGGGATCCGGATTCCGGATGAGAATGAGAGGGAAATTGTGGTACGGATGGAAATCATACCGTATGAGACCACAAGTTATACATTCGTCCCGGGACAGATTCATTTCGCCAATATACAGGAAGGACTGGAACTGGATGCGGAAGACAGCGGGGATGTGACGATACAGGTCAGCGGCCTGCCGGCGGATCTGGCCGCGTTGACACAGGACAGTATCCAGCTTACTGCAGATCTGGCAGATTGTACAAGAGCCGGATCATATACGGTGCCGGTGACGGTAACGGTTCCGGACGGTTATACATGTTCGGATACCCCTGAGATCACAGTGCGTCTGGTGAGAACAGAAGAATAGACTGAATAAAGCGGGGTTCTGCTGCTCTGGCGGCAAAGCCCTGTCTTTTGCTTAAAAAGAAATTTATGTAAGGAGTCTTGCATGGGTAAAAAGCATTTACTGATATGGGCTGTCTGCTGTCTGCTGATCACGGCGGCAGGGATCGCGTATCCGGTGACCAGCGCCAGATCTCTGGGGCTGGAAGGGGCAAATCAGGCGAATATGGTCAGCAGAACAGAAGAACTGACAGCAGGCAGGGTTCTGGAATTTGTGTTGGAGCCCCCTGCGGATACGGCGGAAGAGATCGGGTTTTTCTTTTCATCCGGAGGGTATCAGTTTACGGAGGGATATCTCCGGATCATGGCATTTGACGGAGACACTGTCATCGGAGGGAGGGATTTTCTCCTGTCAGAGATAGGGGACGTGCAGTTCCTGTCAGTGCAATTGGATACTCCGCCGGAAGAACTGAGGGTATGCATAAGTTCAGACGCGGCTGCGAGAGGTCCTTCTCTTTGGTTCAACGAGAATACCGTGACGCCGGGAGAAGCATATCTGGATGGTGTCAGACAGGAAAAAAGTCTTGTATATAATCTGACTTATACGGTGCGGATTCACCGCGTCTGGCAGCCTCTGGCTGTGGGCGTGCTTCTGCTGTTGGGAGGTCTCGGAGTTTACGCGGCGAACGGTTTTTCATTCCGAAAGGAAAAAGGACAGAAATCGCCGGAAGACGGAGAAAGATTTCCCAGACCGAACAGACGGCAGGCAGCAGGATTGTTATGTATAGTGGTATTGGGGGCCCTGCTTTTTTATTATCTGTATGATACCAGAATCCGGATTGCCCAGAATACTACAGAACAGGTAACGGTTCTGGAGGCGGACGGCGAGCTGATACCGGTGACAGAAGCCACATCTGTGGTGAGTCAGAAGGTGAAACCGGGGGAGGAACTGCTGACCGGGCTTGGCGTAAGGTTTTATCTGGAGGACGGAGTAACCCTGGACCAGGGAAGCATGCATGCGGTCGTGACGGACCTGACCCTGGGACAAGTCCTGTGTGAGACAGATATTCAGGCCTCCCAGTTTATTTCGGGAGAATATGTGGGATTGCTGTTTGAAAATTCGCAGAGCGGGGTGTCTGATCATGAATACCGCATTGATTTGACTTTCTCGGAAGAGCTTTGGGACAGCGGTCTTCAGATCATGAGCAGCAGCGAGGGAATCTGTGTAAGAGCGTATCTGTATTTTAATATATTCCTCAAAAGATTTTTCTTTTTCATGTTCCTGGGAGTGGAAGGATTCCTGTGTGTTTTCTGGTATGTGACCTTTGTGAAAAAGGCGCGTCTGGAAACGGTTTTCCTGGTGACAGTGCTGTTCTTCGGCCTTATATACAATGTGATGCTGACGCCGTATATGGTGCCGGACGAAGAGAAACACATCGATATGGCATACCGTTACAGCAACGATGTGCTGGGATATGAATCCCTTGGAGACACCGCATGTCTGAAGCGGGCGGATGACGCGGAGATGGAGTTTACTTCCTCGCCGTCGTTTCGGAATTACCGGAATATTTATCATGGCATGTTTTCCAAAGTGTCGGATGATACTATGGTGGAGGCGGAAGTAAACAGCAATATTGAGGGAAGTATCCTTCTGTATCTGCCCGCAGTGGCGGGGATGACACTGGCGCGTCTTCTGGGATGGGGGACAGTTCCTATGCTGCTGCTGGCCCGGTATCTGAATCTTGCCGCGTTTGCTTTCCTGACCTGGGCAGGGATGAGAAGACTTCCGTTCGGCAAGACAACGCTTTTTGTGCTTGCGCTTCTGCCGGTTAATATGCAGCAGTGCACTTCATTTTCCCATGACGCCATGGTTCACGGAATTGTATTTTTCTATAGCTGTCTGTGTATCCGGGCCATATTTGCGGAAGAGAAGATAAGCGGACAACAGATGATATTGATGGAACTCGCGGCCCTGTTCCTGATATACTGCAAAAGCGGAAGCTATTTTCCGCTGGCGCTCCTTCCGTTGCTGATTCCTGTGGTACGTTACCGGGGCAAAAAGGAAAAAGGCATGGCCATGATTGCGCTGCTGGGAATTCCTCTGGTGGGATTCCTTATGAGAAACCTGAGCGTAGTGACCGGGATTATGGCGACGACAGCGCAGACCAGCGTGGTGGAGACCGGGGGAGGAGCGGAATATCTGACTGGTTATACGCTGGGATATTTTCTGAACGATCCGATAGAACTGGTTTATATGCTGGTCAATACTGTTTTTGACAAAGGCGGATTTTATCTGGAGTCTCTGGTCGGATATCAGCTGGGATGGGTAGAGATCGAGACGTCCGTGATAGTGGTTCTGCTGTTCTGGTTCCTGTTGTTCCTGTCTGTCTGCGACACGGAAGGAAGCCAGATACAGATTTGCAAGGGACAGCGTGCATGGATGTTTCTGCTGTGTGCGGGAAGTACAGGATTGATTCTTCTGGGGATGCTGCTTCAGTGGACGCCTATGGGGTATGTGTCTATCGAGGGAGTTCAGGGAAGATATTTCCTGCCGTTTATGCTGGTCCTGCTGACTGCGTGCAAAAACAAATTTATTCTGCTCAGGCGCAGGATCGACAGAGGAATTGTGTCCGCTGCCGTGACAGGGCAGCTCCTGACCCTTATGTATGTGATAAAACAGGTGACGATGGTATAATGAATGAAGATGTGAGGTTCAGCGTGGTGATTCCGGTCTATCAGGCTCTGGATACGCTGGAAAGATGTGTGGCTTCCTGGCTGGGACAATCGAGAAGTGATCTGGAACTGATTCTGGTAGACGACGGTTCCACGGACGGAAGCGGCGATAAATGTGAAGAACTGGCCGGTGGGGATTCCAGGATCCGTGTAATACATCAGACAAACGCGGGCGTGTCCGCGGCCAGAAATGCGGGAATTGGTGCCGCGCGGGGAGAATTCTTGCTGTTTACGGACAGCGACGATTATGTGGAACCAGTTTATCTGGAAAAGATGGCCTCCGCGCAGCGGCTGGAGGACAGCGATCTGGTATTATGCGGGTTTCACCATCTGTATGACGGAACGGATATCAGGAAAGTTCCGGAGCTGTCCGGAACCTGGGCAATGGAAGCTTTCGCGGAGCCGTTTCTCTCTCTGTATGAAAAGAGTTATCTGAATATGCCCTGGAACAAGCTTTTCCGCAGAGAATGGCTGGGAAAATTCGATACAGATCTCAGCCTGGGAGAAGATCTGCTCTTTAACCTGGAGTATCTGAGAAGATGCCGGAAAATCACAGTGGTTCCGGAAGCTCTTTGTTTTTATATACAGGAAGAGCAGAAAACGACTCTTTCTTCCCGAAAGAGGGAAGACCGTCTGGAACTGGCGAAAATGGTATGTCGGGAGACGGAACATTTCTACGAAGAACGGTGGAAGACCAGACCGGATGGAAGAATTTTTACCCGATATATGAACGAGATTCTGGATGAATGTGAGAAATTGCCGACGGACCGCAGTCTGAGTTTGAAAGAAAAAAGAGAATACATTCATATGTGTGCCGGAGATTCCTGGGTGAGGCAGAGAGGTAAGGAAGCATGTCTTTCGCTGCCGGATTACCGGATTCTGTGGTTTTTTCTGAAACGGGATATGCCGCGCACCGTGTATGCTTTATGTGTGCTTCGCCGTGCAGTGGTGACGATTGTACATGAAATGCGCAGGAGGAGACAGAGATGAAACCTTTGATCAGTGTAATTGTGCCTGTTTACCGGGTGGAAGAATTTCTGCCAAGATGCGTGGACAGTCTGAGGGCGCAGACTTATGAAAATCTGGAGATTATTCTGGTGGATGACGGATCTCCGGATCACTGTCCGGAGATTTGTGAGAAATATGCGGCCAGAGATGTGAGGATCCGGGTTATTCATCAAGAAAACAGAGGACTCTCGGGAGCGCGGAATGCGGGAATCGACGCGGCAGCAGGCGAATATCTGGCATTCGTGGATTCGGACGATTATGTAACGGAGGACTTTATCGAATCTTTGTACACGCTTGCAGAGGAGACCGGGTGTCCGATTGCGCAGTGCAAATTTTCTTATGTACAGGGAGAAAGACTTCGGGAAAGAGAAAATCAGGTCTGGAAAATCTATCGGGGAGAGAGCCTGATGACCCAGCTCTACGGTCCGGAAGAAGAAGCGACTTGTTTTGTTGTGGCATGGAACAAACTATACCGAAAGGATTTATTTGACGGTATCCGATACCCGGAAGGCAGGGTTCATGAAGACGAGGCAACGACATACCGGTTATTCCATGCAGGGAAAAAACTGGCTTTTCTGGACCGCGCGTTGTATGGATACTACACAGGAAATACAGGGAGCATTACGGCGGTGTTTTCGCGGAAAAGACTGGACTGGATGACTGCCCATGAGGAGAGGATCTGCTTTTTCGCGGATCACGGATATGAAAATCTGCTTCCGGCAGCGTACAGAAAGCTATGCGACGCATGCATCACTTTTTATTTTCGCTGTACGGAGGATGTGGAGAGCTCAAAGACGCTGCAGGCTGACTTAAAAAAACGCCTGCAGAAATATCAGAAGGACGGAGCGGCGTTCATCCGCAAGCTTCCCTGGAAAACACGGACGGGGTACCGGCTGTTTCGTATTTCACCGGGAGTCTATCAAAAAATTCTGAGCAGGATACAGGAGCCGGGATGAAAGAAAAGATCAGTGTAATTGTGCCGGTTTACGGCGTGGAAAAAGTGCTGGGACGCTGTGTGGAAAGTATTCTGGCGCAGACATATGAAAATATAGAAATAATATTGGTGGATGACGGATCGCCGGATAGCTGTCCGGCGATCTGCGACGACTACAGCAGGAGATTTTCCAATATCCGGACCATACACAAAAGGAACGGAGGACTTACTTCCGCATGGAAAGAAGGAGTGCGTCATGCGGAAGGAGCGCTGCTGGGATTTGTGGACAGCGATGACTGGATCGATCCGGACATGTATGAGCGGCTGGCGGGAGCATTGGAGGAAAAAGATGCGGATATCGCCATGGCGGGGCTGGTTTTTGACTATGCGGATCCGGGATATCCTCCCCGCCGGGAGACGAACCGGATGGAGAAGCCGTTTTATGACAGCGCGGATTTGAAAGCCCTTTTTCCGGTCCTTTTGAATGACGGAAGTTTTATCGGGAGAACGATCCAGCCTTCCCGTGTGACAAAGCTGTTCCGGAGAGAGCTGGTGGAGCGCAACCTGGACCTGTGGGATGAACGGGTGACGGTAGGAGAGGACCTGCAGATGGTCTTCGCCGCAGTGCTGGATGCCCGGGGGATCTGCGCGGTCCCGGATTATTATCCGTACCATTACTGGTACAATATGGCTTCTATGACTGGCGGACACGATCCGGCATATCTTCAAAAGATTAAACTGCTTCGCGAACGGATGGAGAAGATCTCTGACGAAAAAGGAGTCTATGATTTCCGGCCTCAGATCCGCAACGATTTTCTGAGTCTGGCGGTTATGGCAGTGAAAAACGAGATTTGGAGAAACCGTCGGGACCCGTTGGGAAAAGTATTGGAAAATGTAAGTGCCATGTGCCGGGATGCCTCCGTGCAGGAGGCATTGCGGAATCATACGATGGACAGGATAGGATTATCTGTCAGGCTTTATATTTTTATGATGAAACACGGGATGGCGTTTAGCTGCTATCTGGTTACAAAGATATTCTTTACTTTTTACTATCGGATCTTTTCCCGTATGCAGTGATAAAGGAGAGAAAAATGGAACGGAAATTGATATTTCTGGATATTGACGGGACAATTTTGATCCCGGGAATGGTTGTCCGTCGGGAGGTTATGGAAGGACTCCGGAGGGCCCGCAACCGGGGGCATCAGATCTTTATCTGTACAGGGAGAGCTGTGTCGGTGCTGCCCGCGGAACTGGACGATCTGACATGGGACGGGGTGATCGCCAGCGCCGGAAGCGATATCTGGATTCATGGACAGAATGTCTACCGCGGTTCTCTGGAAGTGGAGCAGATCCGGAAGGCCAGCAGGCTCCTGGAAGGATTTGGAGCGGTTTATGTGCTGGAAGGCTATGACCACATGTATGTATGCGGCTATGGAAGAAAGCTGCTGTTGGATCAGGTGGCGTCCGAAGATCTTAATCCTGAGATGGTACGATGGAGAAATTTCTTCCGGCAGAAAAAGAATGTCCGGAGCTTCGAGGAGTGGGATCCGGATCAGACGCCGATCCCTAAAGTGACTTTTATGTTGTGGGGAAAAGAATATCTGGAAAAGCTGGAATCAGAGTTAAAAGATGATTTTTATATGGCGCTGTTCCAGACCGGATCAGGTGATTTCTTCAACGGGGAGCTGATCTCGCTGAAAGACAATAAAGGTACGGCAGTACGGCGGACGGCGGACCTTCTGAAAGCAGATATCAAAGACACGATAGCTTTTGGAGACAGCATGAACGATTATCAGATGATTGAAATGGCAGAAGTGGGAGTCGCTATGGGAAACGCGGATGAAAAAGTGAAAAAGATTGCTGACCGGGTCTGTGAATCTGTGGAGGAAGACGGGGTGATCCGGGAGTTGGAAAGGATGGGAATATGTTGAAAAAGCTGGGCCAATGTATCGGCAGGCAGAGAAACTGGATCTATGCTGTTTTCGCCTGTTTCGCGCTGATGATATCGCTGAATACAGATCTGAGTGAGATCAGCGCCGAAGCGGCTGCAGGCGGTTTCTGGAATCTGCTGGCGGGATACATAAAAAAATTGGAGTATCTGCTTCCGGTGTTTACCTATCGGGATGCGCTGCTTGCGTTTTTTATTTTTTTCTTTTTTCAAAAAGCCGGAGAGGAATGGGATACGCAGATTTCCCGGTGGACATACCGGATGCCGGCGGCACTGACCGCATTTTTTCTGGTGTTCGGTTACAGCTTCCGATATACCAATTCATGGGATTTAATTTTCATGGATACATTCCATCTTCTGGTATCTGCACTGATGATGGCGGGATATTATTTCCTGTTCTCCAGAATTTACAGCCAGTTTCTTTACCGGATCTGCAGAATGGCCTCTGAAAGGGGCGTAAATGCGAGACCGTGGAAAGCAACGGAGTGGATCTTTGAAAAGCATGCGTTTTGGGGACCCTTTCTGGTGATTCTGCTGTTCTGGGCGCCGTATATCCTGGCGAAATTCCCAGGAGCCGCCATGCCGGAGACGCTGGCGGAAATGAGGCAGTTTTACTGGAACGACATTAACAATTATTACCCGCCGTTCCATACGGTGACCATGAGTCTGATCATGCAGCTCGGCAATCTGATACATTCGTATACGCTTGGATTTTTCCTGAATCTGGTATTGCAGCTCGCTCTTCTTTTGTCGGCGTTCTCTTATGGGTTCGTTCTGATGAAACGGTGGAAGACTCCGTACATGATCCGCTATGCATCGCTTGCCATTATCTGTATTGTACAGTTTTTCCCGATGGAATCTACAATCGTGGAGAAAGATGTCCCCTATACAGCGTGCGTAATTTTCCTGGTGCTGCTGCTCTACGAACTGGTGCGGACGATTCGGGCGGACGAGGTGTATTCCTGGAAAAAGATGGTTGGCATGGTTCTGGTCTGTATGGGAGTGGCCTGCAACCGGAATGAAGGATTCTATTTAATTCTGGTATCCGGCATCGCCGTGGCGGTATATGTGTTCCGGATTTTATGGAACGGGCATCGGACGAACTGTATCCGGATCATGACGGCAGTTCTGCTGCCGCTCCTGCTTTTTGCCGGTTATCAGAAGGTCCTGCTGCCTGCCTGCGGAGTGACAGACAACGGCCCGAAAGAAGCTTTGTCTATCCCGTTCCAACAGACGGCGCGATATGTCCGGGATTATGGGGATGAAGTGACAGAGGAAGAGGCGGAAATCATAGGACAGGTGCTGGATTATGAGAATCTGGCAGAGCTGTATGACCCGATTACATCCGATCCGGTGAAATATACCTATCACGCGGAGGCGACAGGGGATCTGCTGGATTATTTTGGCGTGTGGTTCCGACAGCTTCTGAAGCACCCGGGCAGCGCGGTGGAAGCTACGATGAACAATGCTTATGGTTGGTTTTATCAGGAAGGGTACGCCCATAATTACCTGATGACGCCCACAATCGACGGGCAGGAAATCCGCTGGGAGATTGTGCAGCCGGAGAAACTTGCAGGGGTGCGCCAGGTGATGGAGCGTGTGGCCAAACTGTTGTCAAGAGTACCGGTCGTCAACTGGTTTGAAAATGCCGGTTTTGTATCCTGGATGACGATTCTGGCGGCAGCGGTGTGGATCGGCTCCGGACGGAAAAAATACCTGCTTTCCGCACTGCCTCTGCTGGTCGCGCTGCTGGTATGCGTGGCGTCGCCCACGTTCAATTATCAGGTCCGGTATATCATGCCGGTGATGTTCTGCGTTCCGTATTTGCTGCCGATGGTGCTGCAGAGCCTGACAGAGAAAAGAGAACGGGAGCGCTAAATCAGCTCCCGTTTACAAATTGGCGGCCTTCGTGGTCCATTTCGTAGTTCTCAGTGTAGATCAGTTCCGAAATGGGGACGATCTCGTACCCTTTGTCTGTGAGGCCGGTGATGACCTGTTCCAGCGCGTCTTTTGTATAGGTGGCGCCATTGTGCATCAGGATGATGGATCCATTGCCCAGATGCGGATGATCCACTACCTTGGACACGATGGCGTCCGCACCATAGTCTTTCCAGTCCAGACTGTCCACGTCCCATTGAATCACATGGTATCCCAGTCCATTGGCGGCTTCGATCAGCGTGTCGTTATAGTCGCCGTAAGGAGGACGGAACAAAAACATGTCTTTGCCGGTCAGCTCTTTGACTTTATCGTGTACTTTCTGGATCTCGTCTTTGCATTCTTCCGCACTCAGCTGGGACATCTGCTTGTGATTTTCACTGTGATTTCCCAGATCATGTCCTGCGTCCGAAATCGCTTTTACATCTTCCGGATAAGATTCTACCCATCCTCCGGTCATGAAAAATGTAGTTTTAATGTTGTGCTTTGCCAGGATGGAGAGAAGATCGTTGGTGTCTTCATTTCCCCACGCCGCGTCAAAACTCAAGGAGACTTTCGGCGCTTCGGTCTGCACGCAGTAGATTGGGAGTCTGCGGCTTTCAACCAGGGCGGAGGCGGGAACGGTGTCTTCTCCGAAAAAAATTGTGCCAACCAGCACAACAGTCAGGCAGAGCGCAAGGATACCTGCTTTTGAGAGGAACAAGTGTTTCATAGATACTCCGCAGGATATTTCTTGTTTCTATGTGTATGAGATTTTTAAGAAAATCATGACAAATTGTTCGGCTCGTGTTTCATTGAAAACAGAAAAAGAATGAGGTATAATAATACATCATTATTTTTTTGAGCATTATACGAGGAGATTGTAAATATGAAAATAAAAAGTGAAGAAAAAGGGA
Source organism: Lachnoclostridium sp. An196 (assembly GCF_002160135.1). Classification (GTDB taxonomy): domain Bacteria; phylum Bacillota; class Clostridia; order Lachnospirales; family Lachnospiraceae; genus Hominiventricola; species Hominiventricola avistercoris. The sequence continues at coordinate 58,733 of NZ_NFJZ01000001.1, forward strand.
CGGAAAAGAAGAAACGCAAAAAGAAAAAAATGCACCCGTTTGTCAGGGGATTTCTGGGATGCATGGTTGTACTTGTACTGCTGCTTGGCGCAGCCGGCTTTCTGGCGGGCGGCTTTTTGTATGGGAGGTTAAATTATCAGGAAATAGATTCTTTGTCAAGCGAGCCGTTTAAAGAAGAGGGTGTAAAAAATATTCTCCTGATCGGCAATGACTCCAGAACAGATGACGAAAGCGGGCGTTCCGACGCGATGATTCTAGTCTCCATCAGCAGCAGGACCAATTCGATTCATCTGACTTCATTTTTGAGAGATATGTATGTAGACATTCCGGGACATGACGGCAATCGTTTAAACGCCGCATATGCCTACGGCGGCCCGGAGCTTTTGATGGAAACCCTGGAGGAAAACTTTGATATTGAGGTAAACCGCTATATGCTTGTGAATTTCCAGGCATTTGCGAATCTGATAGATGCCGTTGGCGGTATAGAACTGGATGTGACAAATGAAGAAGTTCAGTATATTAACGGATATCTGGTAGAGTATAATCAGCTGGAAGGCAGGCCGGAAGGTACAGATTACCTGGATACATCCCTCAGCGGGAATATTCATCTGAATGGGCCTCAGGCCCTGGCATACTGCCGTAACCGCTATATCGGCACGGACTTTGCAAGGACGGAGAGACAAAGGAAGGTCATAGCAGCCGCGGTAAAAAAGGCTCCGCTGGCGCTGGCGACAAACGGAAGCGAACTGATCGACGGCGTAATGTCGAATATAACTACCAATCTGACAAGTTCAGAATTCAGAGGCCTGTTGCTGCAGGCGCCGGCCATGATGACCTATGAGATGGTTCAGGGAAGTATCCCGCAGGAAGGAACGTACTCGAACGCAACGATCAGAGGCATGGCAGTTCTGGAAGTGGATTTTGAAGCGAATAAAGAATACATACAGACGGAAATATACGGAAAGTAGATTTTTGCTCTGTACCGCAAAAGACCGGTGCGCGTTGTCCGCACCGGTCTTTTGCGGGAATCATGAGGTTAAAAAGTGGGTTGTGCATTCATTTGTTTATGAGTATAATGGTACCGTTTGAGAAAGGATCAGAACTAAAATGGGAAAAGAAGATAAAAGAGAAGCCTTAAATGTAGCCTTTCTTGCAGGGGATATTCTCCTGGCCAGCGGAGCGGAGATTTTTCGCGTGGAAGAGACGATTTTTCGTATTGCGCAGGCATATGGGGTAGAATCCAGCGATGCCTTTGTGTTGAGCAGCGGCATTTTCCTGACGGCGGGAAATGACAGAGAAGCAGACTTTGCAAGGGTTCTTCATATTCCGCTCAGCGCGGCCCGGCTGGACAGGGTGACTGAAGTGAATCAGCTTTCCAGAGAGATTGTTCAGGGAAAACATACGCCTGCTCAGGCCAGGGAGAGGCTTTTAGAGATCCAGAATATGCCGGGAAAATCAAAGCTGTGTCAGGTACTGGCTTCCGGCGTGGGAAGCGCCTGTTTTTGTTTCCTGTTTGGCGGAGACTGGCTGGACAGCGCGGCGGCATTTGCTTCGGGGCTCCTGTTATACTTGTTTCTTTTGTATCTGGTGAGGGGAAGGCTTTCTAAAATTGCATCCAATATCTCCGGGGGAGCTCTGGTGACTTTTTGTTGTATTCTGTTGTATCAATGTGGAATTGGTCATCAGTTGGGGCAGATGATTATCGGTTCTATCATTCCCCTGGTTCCGGGAGTAGCATTTACAACGGCGATTCGCGATATCGCGGATGAGGACTACATTGCCGGCGCGGTCAGGATGCTGGATGCGCTGCTTGTGACCTTTTGCATAGCCATGGGAGTGGGACTGGTCATGACTCTTTATCATTATCTGACAGGGGGAACGATGCTGTGAACGGAAGAATTATATGGGAATTTCTGGCGGCGTTCGGGGGAACGGCAGCTTTTGCCCTGCTGTTCCAGGTACCGAAAAAATATTACGGATATTGCGGTCTGATCGGCGGCTGCGGGTGGATCTGCTATAAATGCCTGCTTCCGGAATGTTCGGAACCATTGGCCGCGTTTTTCGCCAATGTGGTCGTGGTATTTCTTTCCCGTCTGTTTGCCGTGAGAGAAAAATGCCCGGTTACAGTTTTCTTGATTTCGGGGATTTTTCCGCTGGTTCCGGGAGCGGGGATTTACTGGACTGCTTATTATATTGTAGTCAATGAACTGGAACTGGCAGGTCAGAGAGGATTCCAGACGCTGAAAATCGCGGTGGCGATTGTATTGAGTATTTTGCTCGTTTTTGAGCTTCCTCAGGGAATATTCCGCGTAAGATTTCGAAAGGAGAAAAAGACGATATGAAATATATCAGGCAGTTTTTGATTATACTTTTGATAACATTTCTTGGAGAGGTATGCAGATACTTGATTCCGCTGCCGGTTCCGGCGTCGATCTACGGGCTTCTTCTGTTATTGGGGGCGCTGTTGGCCGGAGTGATAAAGCTGGATCAGGTAAAGGAAGTTTCCTGTTTTCTGATTGAAATTATGCCGTTGATGTTTATCCCCGCGGCAGTGGGACTTCTGGAGTCCTGGGGGGCCTTAAGCGGCATTTTCGCGGAAGTAGCAGTGATTACGGCGGTATCTACGGTCCTGGTCATGGGAATCAGCGGAATTGTGACCCAATGGATCATCCGGGCCGAAAGGAGGAAAGAAAAATGAAAGAGATGCTGTGCAGTTCTGTGTTTTTCGGCGTGATGGTCAGTGTGCTGACTTATGAACTGGGGAATTTTCTGAAAAGAAAGTTTCATCTGGCGATTTTTAACCCATTACTCGTTTCAGTAGCCGCCGTGATTGGAATGCTGCTGATTTTTCGGGTGGATTATGATTCTTATTATAACGGGGCGCAGTATTTAAGCTATCTGCTGACTCCGGCGACGGTCTGTCTTGCAGTCCCGTTGTATGAGCAGATTACGCTTCTGAAAAAACATTTTAAAGCGATTCTTGGGGGCATTTTATCCGGGGTGCTGACCAGTCTTGTGAGCATTCTGGCTATGTCTGCCGTTTTTGGGCTTTCTCATGAAGAGTATGTTACCTTGCTGCCCAAATCCATTACGACGGCGATCGGAATGGGCGTTTCGGAGGAACTGGGAGGCATCGTCACGATTACTGTGGCAGTCATTGTAATTACCGGAGTATTGGGGAATATGATCGGGGAGGCTGTCTTCCGGCTTTTCAGGATAGAGGAACCGGTGGCAAAAGGAATTGCGATTGGCTCCGCGGCACATGCGATCGGGACAGCGAAGGCTATGGAGCTGGGAGAAGTGGAAGGAGCCATGAGCAGCCTGTCTATTGCGGTGGCGGGGCTGCTGACCGTAATCGGAGCTTCATTGTTTGCAGGTTTCTATTGAAAACTGTCTGCAAACTCCATATACTGAAAGAGAAGTATTAACTGCTAAAGGGGAAGTATATGAAGTTCACATGGAAAGAAGACGGAAGGCGTATTATTCTTATTGTTGTGGCGGCGGCGATTTCAGCTGTAAACATTAAATCTTTTGTGCGGACCGGCGGACTGTACCCGGGCGGAGTGACGGGACTGACTTTGCTGATTCAGCGTGCGTGCGAGATGTTTTTCGGGTGGGAGATTCCGTATACCCTGGTGACCTGTCTGCTGAATTTTGGCCCGCTTTACATCGGTTACCGGTACCTGGGGAAAAAATTTACCCTTTATTCGTGTCTGTCGATCCTGGTGACCAGTATTCTGACAGATATTCTGCCTTCGGTTCCGATTACCTCGGATATTTTGCTGATCTGTATTTTCGGAGGCATCATCAACGGCGCGGTTATCAGTATCTGTCTGCATCAGAATGCCACCACCGGAGGAACGGATCTGATATCCATCTATTTATCCAAGAAGAAAGGTGTGGACACCTGGAACTTGATTCTTGGGCTGAATATGGTGATCCTTCTGGCGGCAGGCCTGTTGTTCGGATGGGACAAGGCGCTTTATTCCATCATTTTCCAGTTTGCCTCCACGCAGGTTCTCCACATGCTGTATAAGCGCTACCAGCAGAATACGCTTTTTATTGTGACAGATCACCCCAAAGAAGTATATCTTCAGATTTACAGCCTGACGAATCATGGAGCGACGATCATACAGGGGGAAGGCTCTTATGTACATATGCAGCACAAAATCCTGTATTCCGTGGTTTCCAGTGAAGAACTGAAAGAAGTGCTGAAAGCGGTAAAAAAAGTTGATCCCAACTCTTTTATCAACGTTATCCGCACGGAGCGGGTGGTAGGTCTTTTTTATCAGAAACCCAATGAATAAATCTTGGAAAAAGCGGGCGGACATGTTATAATGAACCGACTATAGATTTTGAGGGAGAAAAAACTTGGATAAGATAGCAGTATTGATCCCATGTTATAATGAGGAAAAGACGGTGGCGAAGGTGGTCCGGGATTTCAGGAACGTACTTCCGGAAGCGGTCGTCTACGTATATGATAATAATTCATCGGACCGGACAGCACAGCTGGCCAGGGAAGCCGGAGCGGTTGTCCGCCACGAGTACCAGCAGGGAAAGGGAAATGTGATCCGCCGGATGTTCCGTGAGGTGGATGCGGAAGTGTATCTGATGACGGATGGAGACGATACTTATCCTGCGGAGTTCGCGAGAGAGATGGCGGACAAGGTTCTTCATCACCAGGCGGATATGGTCGTGGGAGACCGGCTTTCTTCTACGTATTTTACAGAAAATAAACGGCCGTTCCACAATTTTGGCAATACGCTGGTGCGCAGTACGATCAACCGCCTGTTTCATACAGAGATCAAAGACATTATGACCGGTTACCGTGCATTCAGCTACCAGTTTGTGAAAACGTTCCCGGTTCTCTCCAAAGGTTTTGAGATTGAGACAGAGATGACGATTCATGCTGCGGATAAAAATATGCAGGTGGAGAATGTGGTGATCGAGTACCGCGACCGTCCGGAGGGTAGCAAGTCCAAACTGAATACCTATTCTGACGGAGCAAAAGTGCTGATGAGCATCGCGAAATTGTACCGCAATTATAAGCCGATGAATTTTTTCGGGCTGCTGGCCCTGGCTCTGGCGGTCGTAAGTATCGTATTTTTTATTCCCGTACTGGCAGAGTATTTGGAAACGGGACTTGTACCTAAATTCCCGACGCTGATTGCCTGCGGTTTTGGGCTGATCGCGGCGCTCCAGTCCTTGTTCGCGGGACTGATCCTGTCTGCGGGCGCGCAGAGGAACCGCCAGGATTTTGAGATGAATCTGATCCGGACCAGGATGCAGTATAAGGAGCTTTTGAAGAATGAAGGACAGGATTCTGACGATCGATAAAAGAAAATGGATCCGGCTGGGGATCTTTTCACTGGGAGGCGGCATACTATTTGCCGCCTTTGACCGTTGCGGCTATATGCTGAAAAATTATGGGAGTATCTGGGCCGTATCTGAAAACCCATGGCACCGGACCATATGGATGAGGATTCTCTGCCGTCTTCCTGCATATACGCTGGCAGTGCTTTTGCTTTTGTTGGCAGTACAATGGCTGCGGACAAGGAAAGAAACCGGCGGACGGATCGCACAGGCATGGCAGGAGATGACCAAACGCAGATACTGGTTTTTCCTGATGTGGACAATCTATTTTATCAGTTTTCTGCCTGCCTTTCTGGGCGGATTTCCGGGATTATTTGCGGCAGACGCGCCGAATCAGATAGGGTGGACATTTTCAGGATGGCTGACAGCCCATCACCCGTTGCTGCACACAGGAATCTTATGCGGAATCTTTTCTGCGGTGCGGGCTTTGGGCGGAAGCGACAATCTGGCGGCGGCTGTTTACACAATTCTGCAGATGCTGGCAATGTCGGGAATTTTTGCCTGGATCAGCCGGTTTCTGAACCGGGAACATGCCCCGGTCTGGCTGCAGGCCGGCACAGTTCTGTTCTTGTGCCTTTTTCCATTCCACGGAATGATGGCGATCTATACGACGAAGGATACCTTATTCGCGGGTATTTTTGTATTAAGTATTATGCAGGTGTGGCGGATGTGTGTTCGTCCGGAGGAGTATTTCAGCGGATGGCGTCGCCTGCTTTGCGGCGGAATCTGTTTCAGCCTCCTCCTGTTGTTCAGAAACAACGGATTCCATACGATCATTTTATGTGCTCCGTTTTTACTGGTATTTTTAAGAAAGTACTGGAAAAAGCTCCTGCTTCTGCTGGCGGGAATCTTTCTGGTCTATCAGGCATATAATGGTCCGTTCCTGAAGATGATCGGTGCGGAAGAGGGAAATCCCCGCGAAGCGCTGAGCGTGATTATGCAGACGCTGGGACGGACTTATGCGGCGGGCGGAGATATCCGACCGGAAGAGATGGATGTGATCCGACCGGTACTGGATGAAGAAACTCTGGCTTTGTATACGCCGGACTTGTCTGATTCCATTAAAAATTATTTTCATACAGAGGCGTTTCAGGAAAATGCCGGAGAGTTTTTAGAGACCTGGCTGCAGATTGGTTTAAGGAATAAGAAAATATACGCAGATGCTTTCCTGAATACCACGTACGCGTTCTGGTATCCGGGTGCTGAAAACGAATATCTGGAGTTTGTCTGCTTTGATATTGAAGAAGGCAACCCCGATTATCCTCATGTGCATATGGAACCGGTCAGTGAATTATTTAACCGCTATTTTACGGCTGTGGGGACAGAAGCGGTATTCCGGCAGATTCCGGTGCTCAGAGAGATTTTATCCATGGGCGGATACTTCTGGCTGATGGTTTTTGCCGCTCTTTATGTAATTTACAGAAAAGAATACCGCAAGCTTTTATGGATGCTGCCCCTCTGGACCTATATGGCTACGAATCTTCTTGGGCCGGCGGCGCTTCTCAGATACGCGTATCCGATTATGCTGGCGGCGCCGCTGCTGCTCTTCTGGATGTTGGAAAAGCAGCAGTAAACGCCGGACAGAGTCAGTTATTACATCCACAGTCCTCATAAGGGGGCCGCGGAGGACGGGGCGGCGGAGGCGGCGCCGTCCGTGCGTTCTGTTCACAACCGGAGCAGGATCTGCCGGTGGGCATATCACAGCAGGTATTCTGACAGGAATTTCCGCAGCCGCGGTTTTGACCGCAGCAGCATAAGAGCAGTAAAATCCAGATACAACTGTTCATAGTTTCAACTCCTTTCTGTTATAGACTATGCAGAGGACTCTTTTCTTGACAAAGAAGAAATCAGTTGTTATATTGAATGCAGAAACAAGGGCGTTTTTCGGGAGAGAATGACGCCTTTTTTTCATATTGAACATGCAAAAGGAGAGCAAGATGAGCAGATATACGAAGAAAGATATCCTGGAACTGGTAGAGGAAGAGGATGTGGAGTTTATCCGGCTGCAGTTTACAGACCTGTTTGGAGGAATGAAAAATCTGGCGATTACGGCAAATCACCTCAGAAAAGCTTTGGACAATCGGGTGACTTTTGACGGATCTTCTATCAAGGGATTTGTGGATGTAGAAGAAAGCGACCTGTATCTTTACCCTGATTACAACACGCTGGCAATGTTCCCATGGAGACCCCAGCAGGGACGGGTGGCGCGCCTGATCTGTGATGTATACAGGCCTGACGGATCGTGTTATGAGGGAGATCCGCGTTATATCCTGAAAAAGATTGTCTCCGAGGCAGAAGGCATGGGATACACATTCCAGGTAGGTCCGGAATGCGAATTTTTCCTTTACCACCTGGATGACGATGGTCTGCCTACCAATATCACCCATGAGCAGGCCGGTTATTTTGATATGAGTCCGTTGGACTTTGGAGAAAATGCCCGGAGAGATATCGTGCTGTCTCTGGAGGAAATGGGATTCGAGGTAGAGGCGTCTCATCACGAGAATGCGCCGGCCCAGCACGAAATTGATTTCAGATACGATGATGCGCTGACTACCGCTGACAATATTATGACATTTAAACTGGCGGTTAAAACAATTGCCAAGCGACATGGACTGCACGCCACGTTCATGCCCAAGCCCAGGAACGGAGAGGACGGTTCCGGCATGCATATCAACATGTCGCTGGAAAAAAACGGAAAAAACGCGTTTTATGACCCGAACGACTCGTTGCGGCTGAGCCGGGAGGCATACTGGTTCCTCGGCGGCCTGTTAAAACATGTTAAGGGTATGACTTTGATACTGAATCCGATTGTCAATTCTTATAAGCGTCTGGTGCCCGGCTATGAAGCGCCTGCATATATCGCCTGGTCCGCAAAAAACAGAACGCCGCTGGTGCGTATTCCGGCCACAAAAGGCGAAGAAGTAAGGATTGAACTTCGCTCTCCGGATCCTGCATGCAATCCCTATCTGGCGCTGGCAGTCTGTCTGGCGGCAGGACTGGATGGGATCTGCAATAAAATTGACCCTCCGAAACGGCAGGATATGAACATGCATCAGCTGAGTATGGAGGAACTGAAGGATATGGGGATCGAGTGTCTTCCCCGCAACCTCATGGACGCAGTGCACGAATTTGAAAAAGATCCTCTGATGAGAGAAGTTCTGGGAGAAGAAGTCTGCAGAAAATATGTGGAGGCAAAGCTCCAGGAGTGGGAGGACTATAACGCTCAGATATCTGAATGGGAACTGGATAATTATCTGCTGAGATATTGACATTCTCCTGACAGCTGCAGTAAGACATAGGGAGAAATGTGTATGATCAGTGTAATAATTGTGTTTCCAAAGCCGGAGGATGGGAAAAGTATCCGCAACCTGCTTGCCCGCCACGGATACGATGTGGCTGCAGTTTGCACGCAGGGAGCACAGGCGCTGAATTACGCCGATATGGTAAACGGAGGAATTGTGATCAGCGGATACAAGTTTCCGGATATGTACTATTTCGATCTGAAAAATTCTCTGCCTCCGGACTTTGATATGCTGCTGCTGGCTTCTCCGAGGGTCTGCGAAGAGTGCCGCGATCAGGATATTATACGGGTGTCCATGCCGCTTAAGGTGCAGGATTTGATGAGCACGCTGGAAATGATGTGCGCAAATCAGGCAAGGAAGAGAAAGAAAAAGAAAGGAAAACCCAGGCAAAGATCAGAAGAAGAGCAGAAAATCCTGTGGGAGGCCAAGGCGGTCCTGATGGAGCGGAATCACATGACAGAGGAAGAAGCTCACAGATATATCCAGAAATGCAGTATGGACAGCGGGAATTCCCTGATGGAGACCGCGCAGATGGTGATCAGCATGATAAAAATATAAGGGATGTCCCTTGTGTGGGAGGCGTTTTTTTGATATAGTGTGAGAAAGAACAGATGGCTGAGCTCAAGGAGGATGCAGGATGAGATTTACGAAAATGCAGGGGATCGGAAATGATTATGTCTACGTTGACTGTACCCGTCAGGATTTGAAAAATCCATCGGAGGTCTCGCGTCTGGTCAGCGACCGCCATTTCGGAATCGGAGCGGACGGGCTGATCCTGATCCGGCCGTCTGAACAGGCGGATTTCTGTATGGATATGTATAATGCGGATGGCTCCCGGGGAGAGATGTGCGGGAACGGGATCCGCTGCGTGGCAAAATATGTATACGACTGCGGCCTGACGGATAAAGACGAGATTTCCGTGGAAACGCTGGCAGGGATCAAATATCTGAAATTGGCGGTGGAAGATGGAAAGGTATCCCGGGTGCGTGTGAATATGGGAGCGCCGATACTGGAGGCTGAAAAGATCCCGGTAAGAGCTGAAAAGTCTCCGGTGGTGAGAGAGCCGGTTGAAGCATGCGGACGGCGCTGGGAGATGACCTGTGTCTCCATGGGAAATCCCCATGCGGTGGTTTTTATTGATACGCCGGTGAAAGAATTCCCGTTGGAAAAATATGGCCCGTATTTTGAAAATCATGAGCGCTTTCCCAGACGGATTAATACAGAGTTTATCCGGATTCTGGACCGCCGCAGTATGGAGATGCGCGTGTGGGAGAGGGGCAGCGGCGAGACGCTTGCCTGCGGAACCGGAGCGTGCGCGGCGACGGTGGCGGCTGTGCTGAACGGACTCTGTGAGAGAAAAGTACTGGTTCACCTGGCAGGCGGAGATCTGGAGATTGAATGGGATGAAAAGGACGGCTGCGTCTATATGACCGGGCCGGCTGTTACGGTCTTTGAAGGCGAGATGATCCTCCCGGGCGGACTGGAGTAGTGGAGCGGATATGATAAAAGTCTGGAATGGATGCGTAAAATGTATATATGCCGTACTGTTCACCGTCCTGATCCTGCTGAGTGCATATATTTTTTACGGAGCGCTTGACACATTGGACGGAGCGGATGCGCTTCAGGAAGTCCTGCATGGAAAAATGGTTCCCGTATTTTTGCTGGGGACCTCTTTTCTGCTGGGCTTTCTTTTGCTTGGATTATTCCGGCGCCTGATTCCGATACTGGAAAAGCATGAAAAAAAAGCAGTACCGGTTCTTTTCGGAGTGATGGTCCTTCTCCAGGTGCTGACCGTCATCTGTGTACGGACTTCTCTGAGATACGATCATCTGAAAATTTTCGACACAGCCGTATCCTTGCTGGAGCAGGGAGTAATCTCGGATACCCATTTCAGCTCGTATTTTATGAAATATCCCAATAACATACCCATATGCCTGTTTACGTACTTCTGGCTGAGACTGGCGGAGCTGTTCCGCATCCCCCGGGAAGTCTGGATGGAGTATATTAAACTGGTGAATCTGCTGTTTATGAACTTTGGCATGTGGTGCGGCTATCGTATTCTGCGCCGTCATCAGTCCGCATCCGCCGCTCTCCGGTATCTCATGCTGATACTGGTAAATCCGCTCTGGTATCTGCTGGGGGAGATGTATTATACTTCTACAATATCGCTTGCGTTTTCCATGGGGGCCATATGGCTTTTTGACAGCGCGGGGCGTCAGGAGACTCTGTGGAAAAAGTATACGCAGTATGCGCTGGCGGGTATTTTACTGGCGGCCGGATACCAGATCCGCGCGACGGTCATTATCACAGCGGCGGCGCTGCTGATCTATGCGGTCCTGCGGATCCGGTCGTTCCGGCGTTCCAGAGAAGCGTTCAGCGTGCTGGCAGTATTGTTCGGAGCGGTCCTGATGCTGGGGGCATATAAGACGGCAGAGAGACATTATGCCGGATTTGATCCTTCGCAGACCGGATATCCTGCGGTGCACTGGGTTATGATGAGCGCTCAGGGAGAAGGGCAGTATAACAGCGCGGATGACGCCTATACGGGTTCTTTTTCTACGAAAGAGGAGCGTACAAGAGCGGATCTGGACAGACTGAAAGAACGTCTGGAGCAGATGGGTTCGGGAGGTCTTCTGACGCTGTTCCGCAATAAACTGAGGGTGGCATTTTCAGACGGGGATGATGATTATGCATCTCTGTTCCAGACTATGAGGGAAGCGTCACCGGTACAGAAATATATAAACGGCAGCAGGAGTGACTACCTGGCGGTTTATCTGCACAGCTACCACAGTCTGCTGTGCGGACTTATACTGCTGGCCCTGGTCTGGAGGGCTTTTCGGGGGAAACGGGGATTTCTGGACGTGATTGCCCTGAATGTCTGCGGCGCGTATCTGTTTTATCTGATCTGGGAAGTGGACGAGGCATACAGTATTCCGTTTATGCTGATGCTCCTGATGCTTGAGGCTGCAGGAATGGAGAAGCTGGACGGCGGTTTTACAAAAGCAAGAGAAAAACTTCCGGCATTGCGGCTTGCCCCGGCGGCCGCGGCATGCGGCCTTCTGATGATCGCAGCGGGGCTGGTGTGGGTTGTAAGCCGGACCGGTGCGCCGGTGAGGAACTACTCTGTCCTGCAGGATCAGGAAACCAGCAAAGATCTGCTGCTGCAGACAGAATTCTCCCAGACTTTCCGTACAGGAAAGGCGTTTGATCACATAGATCTCTGGGTGGCTAACTGGGATGGCGCTGCCAATGATTCTATTTACGAGCTCAGGATACTGGACGAGGCAGGGACGGAAGTGGCGAGAGCGCAGATGCCCGGCGCGCAGATGCCTTGTATTGATGCCTATACGGTCGCTTTTGAGAAGGTGATCCCTGAGAGGGAGCAGACATACACCATACAAGTGAGTCTGTCTAATCCGGACTGCGCCGTAAAGACTGATTTCCTCTATTATGGTACGGGAGCCTGGGATATGTATGGTGACGGCGCGCTGTACGCACCGGAAGAAATTCCGAACGTGGACCTGGCGTTTGCGGTTTACGAAGAAAGATAAAAGGAGATAGCTTTCATGAAACGAGTGATTACTTACGGAACTTTTGACTTACTCCATTATGGACATATCAATCTGCTGCGCAGAGCCAGAGCGCAGGGAGATTATCTGATCGTAGCCTTGTCTACTGATGAGTTTAACTGGAAAGAAAAACAGAAACGTTGTTATTTTTCTTATGAGGAACGGAAAATGTTATTGGAGGCTATCCGTTATGTGGATCTGGTGATTCCGGAGACTTGTTGGGAGCAGAAACGCACAGATATTCATGAGTACCATGTAGATACGTTCGTGATGGGCGACGACTGGGCAGGAAAATTTGACTTTCTGGAAGAAGAAGGAGCGGAGGTGATTTATCTTCCCAGAACTCCGGAGATCAGTTCCTCCCAAATTAAGCAAGATCTGAAAAAACCGTAAATTTTAAAGTTGCATTTAAAAACTGAATATGATAAGATACAGCACAAAGAAAAAGCAGAGAACAGGACTCTTGCCTGCAGAGGCCGACAGGAATATGGCGTCACCGACTGAGAGCGCCGTTTGGAAGAGCAGGCGAAGGGAACACCTGGGAGCCGGCTGTCTGAAAGAAGAGTAGGTCAGTCCGCAGGCATGCGTTATGTGCAAAAGAGTGGAACCGTATATGTCTGGTACTTCTGGTTCGCCGGAGACAAGCAGGCAGGCGGTTCAATGCGGGTGGTACCGCGGGAGATGAATGATCTGTCCCGTCCCGGAATGTAAAAATTCCGGGACGGTTTTTTGTGTATAAAAAATTCCGTCCCGGAGAAAACAGGAGGAATGGAAAATGGAGTTTATGACAGGAGTAAAAAAACCAGACACATTGGAACTGCAGGAACTGTATGAGGAAAGTATGGTGGGAAAGACTGTCCGGGTAAACGGAGCTGTCCATACGATCCGCGATATGGGAGAGGTGGCGTTCATGATCCTTCGCAAACGGGACGGACTTCTGCAGTGTGTCTATGAGGAAGAGACTGCGGGATTCGACCTGAAAGATCTGAAAGAAGCCGCCACTGTAGAGGCGGAAGGTATTCTGGAAAAAGAGGAGCGCGCTCCGGGCGGAATTGAGATCCGGCTGACCGGAATAAAAATTCTTTCTCTTCCCGACGCGCCTATGCCGCTGCCTGTTGCCAAATGGAAACTGAATACTTCCCTGGAGGCAAAACTGAATATGCGCTCTGTGTCGCTGCGCAATATCCGGGAGAGAGCGAAGTTCAAACTTCAGGAAGGCATCGTAAGAGGCTTCCGGGATTTTCTGTATGAGCAGGGATTTACGGAGATTCATACGCCTAAGATCGGAGCCAGGAGCGCGGAAGGAGGCTCCAACCTCTTTAAATTGGATTATTTCCATCGTCCGGCAGTGCTGCAGCAGTCGCCGCAGCTCTATAAACAGATGATGGTAGGAGTCTTTGACCGGGTGTTTGAGACCGGGCCGGTATTCCGGGCGGAGAAACACAATACAAAACGTCATCTGAACGAATATACTTCTCTGGATTTTGAGATGGGTTATATCGACGGCTTTGAAGATATCATGGCCATGGAAACCGGTTTTCTGCAGTACACCATGAAACTTCTGGAGACGGAATATGCGAAGGAACTGAAGATTCTCGGCATTACGCTTCCGAAGACGGATCAGATCCCGGCAGTACGGTTTGACCGGGCGAAAGAACTGGTCGCGGAGAAATACGACCGCAAGATCCGCAATCCTTTCGATCTGGAGCCGGAGGAAGAGAGCCTGATCGGAAGGTACTTCCAGGAAGAATACGGAGCGGATTTTGTGTTTGTCACCCATTATCCGTCCAAGAAACGTCCGTTTTATGCCATGGATGATCCGGAGGACAGCCGCTATACTCTGAGCTTTGACCTGTTGTATCACGGCCTGGAGATCACGACAGGAGGCCAGCGTATCCATGATTACCGGATGCTGACGGAGAAGATCGCGGCCAGAGGAATGACAGAAGAAGGCCTGGAACAGTATCTGGATACTTTCCGCTATGGGATGCCGCCTCATGGAGGCCTGGGCATCGGACTGGAACGCCTGACCATGAAACTGGCGGGAGAAGATAACGTACGAGAGACTACGCTGTATCCGAGAGATCTGAGCAGGCTGGAGCCTTAATGTCAGAAACAAGCACGCGGCGGGAACCTCCCCGGGGCAAAGAGCAGAAAAGGAGAATATGAAAAATGGCAAATATGATTTCCGATGAAACGATGGAATATGTGGGAATCCTGGCGAAACTGGAACTCTCGGCCGAGGAACGGGAGCAGGCGAAGAAAGATATGGAGCAGATGCTGGATTATATCGATATGCTGAATACTCTGGATACAGAAGGCGTGGAACCCATGTCCCATATATTCCCGATCCATAACGTATTTCGGGAAGACGTGGTAGAAAATGACGACGAGCATGAGAAGATACTGGCCAATGCGCCGGCTGCGAAAGACGGGGCATTCAAAGTGCCGAAGACGGTAGAATAGGAGGGGTATGTCGATGAGTCTGATGAGTTTGACGGCCCTGGAACTTGGAAAGAAGATACAGGCAAAAGAAGTAAGCGCCGTGGAAGCGGCGAAGGAAGCCCTGGGGCAGATAAAAAAGCTGGACGGATCACTGAACTGTTTCGTGACCGTAGAGGAAGACAGCGTACTGAAAAAAGCAGAGGAAGTACAGAAAAAGATAGATGCAGGAGAGCTTGCCGGCCCGCTGGCAGGCGTCCCGGCGGCAATCAAGGATAATATGTGCACAGAAGGGGTACGGACGACCTGCAGTTCCAGAATGCTGGAAAATTTTGTGCCCACATACACAGCGGAAGCGGTAAAAAATCTGGAGCAGGCAGGCGTTGTGGTGATCGGGAAGACCAATATGGACGAATTTGCCATGGGAAGCACGACCGAGACTTCTTATTTTGGTCCTACCAGGAACCCCTGGGCGCCTGAACATGTACCCGGGGGATCTTCCGGAGGAAGCTGTGCGGCAGTGGCAGCCGAGGAATGCTCCTTTGCGCTGGGATCCGATACGGGAGGCTCTATCCGTCAGCCCAGCTCTTTCTGCGGCGTAACCGGACTGAAACCTACGTACGGGACAGTATCCAGATATGGATTGATCGCTTACGGATCTTCGCTGGATCAGATCGGGCCTGTCGGGAAGGATGCCGCGGACTGTGCCGCCGTGCTGGAAGCGATCGCGTCTCATGATCCGAAAGACAGCACCTCGATGAAAAGGGATTCCTATGATTTCCTGTCTGCGTTGGACGAAGGCGTCAGAGGACTTCGGATCGGTATCCCGAGAGATTATTTCGGAGACGGTCTGGATGAAGAAGTAAAAAGCCATATTCTGGAGGCGGCGAAGGTGCTGGAAAGCAAGGGAGCCGTGCTGGAAGAATTTGACCTGAGCCTGGTGGAATATGCGATTCCTGCTTACTATGTCATCGCGTCGGCGGAAGCAAGCTCCAATCTGGCCAGATTTGACGGAGTAAAATACGGATACCGTACGCCTGAGTACGAGGGACTTCATAATATGTATAAGAAATCCAGAAGCGAGGGCTTCGGGGCAGAAGTGAAGCGGAGAATCATGCTCGGTTCTTTTGTGCTGAGTTCAGGCTATTATGACGCGTATTATCTGAAGGCGCTGAAAACAAAAGCGCTGATCAGGCAGGCCTTTGACCGGGCGTTTGAGAAATACGATGTGATCCTGGGACCGGCCGCGCCTGGGACGGCTCCGAAGCTGGGAGAGTCTTTAAGCGATCCGCTGAAGATGTATCTGGGAGACATTTACACGGTTTCCGTTAATCTGGCAGGTCTTCCGGGCATTACGGTTCCCTGCGGCACAGACGGCAAAGGGCTTCCCATCGGCATGCAGCTGATCGGAGACTGTTTCCAGGAAAGAAAGATTCTTCGGGCGGCACACGCCTATGAACAGACCAGAGCATATGCACACTGCCCTTTGGCGGCAGAACAGGTATAGGGAGGAGAGAGGAAGATGAGCAAACAGTATGAGACCGTGATCGGCCTGGAAGTCCATGTGGAGCTGGCCACCAAAACGAAGATCTTCTGCTCCTGCAGTACGGAGTTCGGCGGAGCGCCGAATACGCACACATGCCCGGTCTGTACGGGAATGCCGGGTTCTCTGCCGGTGCTGAACAAGCAGGTGGTGGAATATGCGGCGGCAGTAGGTCTTGCCACCAACTGCTCGATTACCAGAAAATGTAAATTTGACCGGAAGAACTATTTTTATCCGGATAATCCCCAGAATTATCAGATTTCCCAGCTCTATGAGCCGATCTGCCGGAATGGATATGTGGAGATCGATACTCCGTCCGGAACGAAAAAGATCGGTATCCATGAAATCCATATGGAAGAAGACGCCGGCAAACTGGTTCATGACGAGTGGGAAGACTGCTCACTGGTGGATTTCAACCGAAGCGGAGTTCCGCTGATCGAGATTGTATCCGAACCGGATATGAGAAATGCAGACGAAGTGATCGCATATCTGGATAAACTGAGACTGATCATCCAATACCTGGGCGCATCTGACTGCAAGCTGCAGGAAGGCTCCATGAGGGCGGATGTGAACCTGTCAGTGCGGGAGGTTGGGTCAGAGAAACTGGGAACCCGTACAGAGATGAAGAACCTGAACTCTTTCAAAGCGATCGCCAGAGCCATAGAGGGCGAAAAGGAACGTCAGATAGAACTGTTGGAGATGGGGCGGCCGGTGATTCAGGAAACCAGAAGATGGGATGACAACAAAGAAGCATCTCATGCCATGCGTTCCAAGGAGGATGCGCAGGATTACCGTTATTTCCCGGAACCGGACCTGCCTCCGGTGATCATCAGCGATGAATGGCTGGAAGAGATCAGAGCCAGACAGCCGGAGCTCAGGACAGAGAAACTGATCCGTTATAAAAAAGAATTTGATATCCCGGATTATGACGCGCAGATTATTACTTCTTCCAAGAAAATGGCAGACTTGTTCGAAGCGACGACGGCTCTCTGCGGGAAGCCCAAAAAGGTATCCAACTGGCTGATGGTAGAGACCATGCATTTGATGAAAGAACATGATATGGAAGCAGATGATCTGAAATTCTCTCCGGAGAATCTGGCGAAACTGATCGAGCTGGCAGATGCCGGAACCATCAACAGCTCGGTGGCAAAAGAGGTGTTCGAGAAAGTATTTCTGGATGACATTGATCCGGATCAATATGTGGAAGAGCATGGTTTGAAGACTGTGAGCGACGAAGGAGAACTGCGCTCTGTTATTGAACAGGTCATCGCCTCTAATCCTCAGTCAGTGGAGGATTATCGTAATGGAAAAGAAAAAGCCATCGGCTTCCTGGTCGGACAGACGATGAAAGCCATGAAAGGAAAAGCGAATCCGGGGCTGGTGAATCAGATATTAAAAGAACTGCTGTAAAAGTTCTGAAGGAATTGTAAAGTTTTTCTATTTGAATTTATGGTTATTTAACGATTTTCCCATATTTTGTACACATTTTTCCGATATAGTAAAACCATAGAAATTCCACCGGGGTTTTTCATTTACGAACCGGAGAACGGGAGAGAGATGGATGGCTTCGGGAATCTTAAAATGGGGGCGGTTGTTCGCCGGCGCGCAAGCGGGAGCCGTACCTCGACTAACAACAATAGCGGAAGGCAGGCGGCGCTGCCGCATGCCGGACGCTTTTACATATACAATTCCTGAAAACTCAGCCGCCTGCTGTGGAGACAGAGCCGAACCGACCAGACTCCATAGCAGGCGGCATTTTGTTGTATACCCAAAAATATTGTGTTAAAATGCAAATAGCACGAAGACAGGAGGAGAATCGCAGATGAGAGCAGAGCCGAAGACATCATCTCAGGTGCTTTATTTTATACAGGAGATAAAAAAGGAAAAACAGGTTTTGGATCTTTGCAGGGATATGGGGATCATGATCAGAAAACTGAAAGAGGAAGACGCAGGAAGGTCCGTCGGCGTGCTGGCGGGAGTATTTCCGCCGGAACTGGCGCCTAAAACGGCGAAACAGGTACCGAAGGGATATCGTATGCCGGAACTGCTGGTATTCTGCGGACTGGAAGACGGACTCCTGGATCGGTTCCTTGCGGAATACCGGCGGCGGGGAATCGATCCCATCGGGCTGAAGGCCGTCGCGACGCCTCACAATCTGTTCTGGACCGTCTGTGAATTGACAGAGGAACTGGAGCAGGAGAGGGCAGCTATGCAGGCGATGAGCCAGAACAGGGAGGGCTGAAAAGGATGAAGAAAAGGATGATGACTGTCCTGGTCTGCCTGACGCTGCTGTTTTGCGGCTGCGGGAGAAATGCAGAAGAAACAGCGGGGACTGTACAGGAGACCGCGGACATAGCCCCGGAAGAGACTGGGCAGGAGACCGCGGACGCAGCCCCAGAAGAGACTGCACAGGAGACCGCGGACACAGCCCCGGAAAAGACTGGGCAGGAGACCGCGGACGCAGCCTCAGAAGAGATTGTGCAGGAGACTTCAGAGTCCGCAGCAGAAGAACCGGTACAGCAGGAAACACCGGATCCTGCCAGCCTGGAAACAGAAACCGTTTATGCCACGGACCGGGTGAACATCCGTACCGCGCCGAGCACAGATGCGGAAATTTTCGGCAAACTGGGTGTGCGTCAGACGGCGGAAAGAATCAGCGATGACGGGGAATGGAGCCAGATCCTGATCGATGGAAATGTGTATTATGTGGCAAGTGAATACCTTCGGATAAAGGCGGAAAATGCCGACAGCAACGGTTATCTGGTCGTCATCGATGCGGGGCATCAGAGTCAGGGAAACTCCGAGCAGGAACCGGTAGGACCGGGAGCCTCAGAGACGAAGGCAAAAGTGACCGGAGGAACCACCGGGACGACGACCGGGCTGAAAGAATATGAATTGAATCTTCAGGTGGCGCAGAAATTGGAAGAGATTCTTCTCGAGCGGGGATACGAGGTAATCATGGTGCGTACATCCCATGATGTGGATATCAGCAACAGCGAAAGAGCGGCCGTGGCGAATGAAGCGGGGGCGGATGCGTTCATCCGGATTCACGCAAACGGTTCGGAGGACAGCAGCGTACATGGAGCCATGACGATCTGCCAGACTCCTTCCAATCCGTATAACGGAGCGTTATATGAAGAGAGCAGAGCTCTTGCGGATGCGGTGCTGGACTGTTTTGTGGCCAGTACCGGAGCCAGTAAGCAGTATGTATGGGAAACGGATTCCATGAGCGGGATTAACTGGGCGTCAGTTCCTGCGACTATCATTGAGATGGGATATATGACAAACCCGACGGAGGATCAGAATATGGCTTCGGAAGATTACCAGTATCTGATGGCTGAGGGTATCGCGAATGGAATTGATGAGTTTATACAATAAAAAGAGCGGATATAGTTGCAGAAGAGCGATCAAGGAATCGGGCGGCAGAAATGCCGTCCGATTTTATTATTAAGAAAGTGTTCAGGATCTGTTAAGAACTGTCAATTATGCTGATATTAACAAAAGCGCTTTTGATCATTTGAAAACAGAGTGAGGAAAATCAGAATGAAGAAGAGATGGATATTAGCGGGAACCATGTCTCTGGTTTGCGTATCTTTTCTCCTGGCAGGGATATACAGAAAACAGACAGAGGATAAAAAAAGAAAGGAAGATTCCGGAACAGTCAGAACGGTGCAGGTGACACGGCAGAATCTGATCGATTCCATAGGCGTCACGGGAACCGTTGAAAGCGCTGATTCCAGAGATGTATCAGCGACAGCAAAAAATGTAAAAGTACTGGAAGTCCGGTATCAGGAGGGTGATTTCGTGGAAAAAGGAGATGTGGTCGTGGTTTTAGACTCCTCGGATCTGAAACGCAGGCTTCAGCAGGAGGAAAATAATCAGAAACTTAGTGAGTATAAAGAAAACAAACTGATTGAAACCGCAGAAGAAGGTTATCGGGATGTGGTGTCAGACGGCACGGAAGAATATAATCAGGCAGTAAAACAGGAAACCGCGGCAAAAGAGGCTCTTCAGGAAAGCGGCGGAAAACTGAGCAAAGCGGCGGAAACACTGAAACGTCGGGAAGCGAGAGTCGCAGAAGCGGAAAAAGCATTAAAGCAGGCTGGTGAAGAAGAAAAAACGGATATGGAAACAGCACTTCAGGAAGCAAAAGCTTCTTATACAGAAGCGCATCAAGAGTACATGGCGTTGGAGGAAGAAGAAAAAAGAGCGCAGGAGACTTATCAAACGGCATCTGAAGCTTTAAAGCGCGCGGAAGAAAAAAATGCCCGAAGTATAAAGACAGCGGCAGACCAGCTGGAACAGGCGAAAAAAGAACACGCATATTCCAATGACAGCAGCCAGGAACAAATAGAAGATTATAAAAATCAGATTGACAGCTGTATGGTTGCCGCACCTGTCTCTGGAGTGATTACTGCAATGAAAGTAGCGGAAGGAGATACTTATATGGGGGAATCAAATCTTCTTTTTACTGTGGCGGATAAGGACCACTTTGTGATATCGGCAGCAGTCAGCGAATATGAGGTGGCAAATATTTCCCGAGAAATGAAGGCAGCCGTTTTGGTGGAGGCCGCAGGAAGCGAAGAAATTCCGGCGGAAGTTTCCTATGTGTCTCCTACCGCGGAAAAAGCAGAGGAAGGAAACGCTTCTTACAAAGTCCGGATTGCCCTGGAAGGGGAGCAGGATCGTTTGAGGGCCGGAATGACCGCGAAAGCAAGTATTATTCGGGAGGCGGTCTATGATGTGTTGACGGTTCCTTATGATTGCGTGACGACGGACGAGGACGGAAATACAGTGATTTATGCGGACGATAATGGAGAAAAAACAAAGATTCCGGTGACAGAAGGGAAGAAAAGCGGTTATTATGTGGAGATTTCAGGAGACGGCGTGGACGAAAATACGATGGTGTATTATATGACGGAATTGAAAGACGATATGCCGTCGGAAGAAGAACAGGAAGATTTTAATTTTGGGGACAGTTTTTATGAGGAGGAATTATGATGCGGAGAAAGACCATGATCAGATTTACGGATGTCAGAAAACGTTATTATATAGGGAAGCCAAATGAACTGGAAATCCTTCATGGCATTGATTTAGAGATCCAGGAGGGAGAGTTTGTCTCAATTGTCGGGGCGTCAGGTTCCGGAAAATCTACAATGATGAATATTATAGGGATGCTGGACCGTCCGACAGAAGGAAAATATCTTCTGGATGGTATGGAGACAGAAAAACTGAAAGATAAAGAGTTATCGGCAATCAGAAATAAAAAAATCGGATTTATTTTCCAGACCTACAATTTGATCAGCCGTACAAGCGCGCTGAAAAATGTAGAACTTCCCATGCTCTATTTTGGCCTGGATGGAAAGACCAGAAACCGCCGGGCGAAGGAACTTCTGAATATGGTGGGAATGGGAGAGCGGATAGGACATCGTCCGGATGAACTCTCGGGAGGCCAGAAACAGAGAGTAGCGATCGCCAGAGCAATGGCGAATGACCCGGCGGTGATCCTGGCAGATGAACCCACCGGCGCCTTGGATTCAGTGACCGGGAGAATGATTATGGATATTTTCCGGCGCCTTCACAAAGAGCAGGGAAAGACGATTGTACTGATCACTCACTCTCAGGAACTGGCGGAAGAGACGGAGCGGATAGTGACATTGAAGGACGGCGTTATTGTGGGAGAGAGAAGAGGAAAAGCATGTTGATATGGGAAAACACGAAGCTTGCGTTGAACGGGTTGATAGCCAATAAGATGAGATCCTTTTTAACCATGATTGGAATTGTGATCGGGATTGCGTCGGTGATCGCGATAATGACACTGGGTAATTCGATTGGAATGTCAGTGCGTCAATCGATGGATTCCCTGGGGGCAAATCAGATTGTGGCAGGTATACAGAAAAAGAATACAGGTCAGAAAATAAGCTCGGAAGGGTTGACCTATCTGGACGGACCGCGGGTGGAAAAGCCGTCGGAAACAGATTTGATTACCCAGGAAATGCTGGATGAAATAAAAGAACGATTTGCGCGTGAGATCATGGGAATATCTTTGACGGAGCAGGTGGGAGAAGGAAAGATACAGACGGCGGAGAAACGAGCGTATGTGGAAATAACAGGATATAATTATGACGGTCTGGAGAATGAAAGGCTGACGCTTCTGGCCGGAAGGACACTGACTGAAAGAGATCAGGAAGAGGGCAGAAATGTTGTCCTGGCATCGGAAAAGATGGTACGTAAAATTTTTGGGGACCATCTTGCAGATGCCGTGGGGAATACGGTAGAAGTGCTGATGGATAAACAATACGTGAAATATACAATTGTAGGAGTCTACCAATATGAAGAATCGGCTATGGATTTTACAGTTTCGTCCGAGGATGATATGAGATCCGTTCTTTATTTGCCGCTGAAGGCTGCAAGGGAACAGAAGCATAATACATCGGGATATACTCGGTTTACGGCGCTGGCTGCTCCGGGAGTAAACGTGGAGGAAGTATCAAAAGAACTTCAGAGGCATATGAATGAGCAATATTACCGGAATAATGAAAGCTTTCAGATCTCTGCCATGAATATGGAAGCCATGGTAAAAAGCGTGACTCGGATGGTTTCGGGAATCTCTCTTGTGATAGCCGCGATAGGAGGAATCTCTCTGTTGGTAGGAGGGATCGGCGTCATGAACATTATGCTGGTATCGATTACAGAGAGGACCAGAGAGATCGGAACGAGAAAAGCGCTGGGAGCAGACAATAACTCAATCCGGATTCAGTTTATCATGGAGTCGGTTGTCCTGTGTATGATCGGAGGCGTGCTTGGCGTCCTGCTGGGAATTGGAGTCGCTTTTGCGGCCACAAGGGCTATGGGATATCAGATCAGTCCGTCGCTATATGGAATCGCGGCATCTGTAGGTTTTTCTGCATTAATAGGTATCTTCTTCGGATACTATCCGGCGAACCGCGCCGCCAAAATGGACCCGATAGAAGCGCTTCGGTACGAATAAAAAAAGATTGCTTTTTACTGGTTGTCATTTTACACTGTAAAAAACAGCGGAGGATAGAAAATGAGATGGAACGTCCAAAGATATTGCTGATAGAAGATGATGAGGATATCCGGGAGGGAATCCGTATTCTGCTGGAAAGTGAAGATTACAGAGTTGCAGAAGCAGGGAATGGGAGAGATGGACTGAAGCTTCTGGATCAGGATACGGACCTTGTCATACTGGATGTAATGCTTCCTGGAAAATCAGGCCTGAGAATCTGTGAAGAGATACGGAAGACGTCATTTGTGCCTATCTTGTTTCTGACGGCAAAAGCGCAGGAGTCCGACCGCCTAATCGGTTTGATGGTAGGAGGAGATGATTATCTTTCAAAACCGTTTTCCTATGCAGAACTTCTTGGAAGAGTGAAAGCGTTGCTGCGCCGTTACCGGATATATCATGGAAAGGAAGGACTGGAACGGGCAGATGCACGGAAGCTGGAACTGGCGGGAATACAAATCGAAGAAGAATTTCATGAAGTAATCGTCCGGGGACGGCAGGTAGAACTGTCTGAGATCGAGTACCAGATACTTCTGCTGATGATGAAATATCCCGGCAAGATTTTTTCCGCTCAGAATCTGTATGAAAGCGTCTGGCAAGAACCGTATTTTTACAGTTGCAATAGTACGGTGATGGTGCATATTCGCAGGCTCCGGGTTAAAATTGAGAAAGATCCTCAAAATCCGGAACTGATAAAAACCGTATGGGGAAAGGGATACCGCTTTGAGGGACATGGAAAATAAAATACATTCGCTTGGATTTCGTCTTGTAAAGCTGCTGCTGTTGGCCGCGATACTGGCATTCACAAGTTTTCAGCTGCTGTATGCCGCGGGCATTCGTGCGGTAAGGGCGTGTGTGGAAAATGATAACTATGTCAAACTTATGGATGAGAAATTTGCCGTCAGGCTGCAGGACTATATAAAAACAGAAAATCTGTCGGTTTCGGATACAGAAAAACTGAACTGGTGGTCCGATAGGCACTGGGAAGCAGAAATTCAGATTTTCAAAGAAGGGATTCTTCTGTATGATTCTTATTATCCGGAAGGCCTGCCGGCGGCAGCAGAAGGGTGGGAAATGCCGGAGGGCGGCAGAACATTGGTGTTCGCGGATGGAGAAGCGGAACTGATGGTTTACGGAAGCTATGGATACCGGCTTTACGTGGGCGTACTGGTGGCTGCGCTGCTGGCTTCTTTTGGCATATTTCTTCTGACGGTTATGGCGGGGATTCGCAGGACGATCCGGTATATCGGGTTGCTGAACACGGAAATACGCGTCTTGGAGACAGGAGAACTGGATCATCCGATAACAGTACAGGGAAAAGATGAACTGGCAACTTTGGCGAAAGAACTGGACGATATGCGCAAAGCATTCCGGGAACAGAACCGGCGTGAGGCGGAACTGACGGAAGCTTATCGAGGCATGATTACAGGAATGTCGCATGATTTGAGGACGCCGCTTACTTCATTGCTGATTTATACGGAAATGTTGGATAAACGGAGGTTTCAAAGTGAAGAACAAATGTGGTCATATATAAAAAAGATTAGTAAAAAGGCGCATCAGATGAAACAGATGTCTGATCGAATTTTAGAATATGCGTTGTCCGGAGAGCGGGAAGAACAATTCCGGATGGATTATATTCCGGAACAGGAGGCTTTTTATGATCTGTTTTCTGAAATGGAATCTTATCTGAGTCAAAAAGGATTCCGAACAGCCGTGAAGATGGAATGGTCAGAGCATCCGATCTGGGTCTGTGAAGAGTATCTGATCCGTATATTGGACAATCTGGTTTCAAATCTGGAGAAGTACGCGGAGCCGGAGTCTTTGGTGGTGATCCGTACGGTTGAGGATGCTGATTCTGCAGGATTTCAGATCATGAATCAACGCAGAGAAATGACGGAAGAGGCAGACAGCAGCGGCATAGGGCTTCGAAATATCCGGCGTATGATGGAAAAGATGGGAGGGCGTTGTATGGTGGACGGGGAAGGAGAGAAATTTCAGATGGAATTATTATTCAGAAAATGAGAAAAGAAAAACAGGAGACTTTCCAGTCTCCCGCTTCCCTTCCATTTTCGCATTCTTGCATAATTCTCAAGATAAAAAACATATGAAGCTTTCATGCTTAATTTATTTTTACGTAAGAATTTGTTGAAATGTCCGAATCAGATTAAAGTTTGGTCACGTTGGTGGCCTGCGGTCCTTTGGCTCCGTTTACTACTTCGTATTCAACGGCCTGGCCTTCCTCAAGAGATTTGAAGCCCTCCATATTCAGCCCGGTATAGTGAACGAATACATCGTTGCCGTTCTCATCGGAGATAAAACCGTAGCCTTTCTGGTTGTTGAACCACTTAACTGTACCTCTGTTCATTGTGGTACCTCCTTAAAATAAATACGTGCTTTTTGGCACATCCTAAGACTACCATAGTTTACCGGGAGTGTCAAATGAAATCGGACGATCAACCGGACAGCCGCGGTGGAAACGACAGGTATGAAAACGCCCGGAAGAACATAGATTGGGTAATAATACCAGGGGGCATATGAATTGAAAAAAATCCTCTTTGTCAATCTGATGATCCTGTTGATATTCGCCGGAGCATCATACTGGACGGAAGTGGGGCGGGGGATGCAAAAGACTGCCGCGCAGGCTGTTCCAGAGACGCAGGAAGAACGATCGGAGAATACGGACGAGGAAGAGGATACCGAAGAGAAGGAAGAAGATTACATACGCTGGGTGGATTTCCAGGTGTCGGAGTTCGCCATGTCCGAGGCCTACGAATACGACAGGGACACTTACGGTACGGACGCGCATGTGGGATGGGTGGACCTTCTGGCATGGACCGCGGCGCACACAGGGGGAAATTTTGATGACGACCGAAAAGTCCTGAGTCTGCTGACGGAACTGGAAGATAAGATCAGTCGGGGAGAGTCGCTGGAACAGATGACGTCGGGACTGGAGTATTTTCCATATTATAAAGAAGCGTATGAAGCCGTCCTGGGCGGCATGGTCGGGGAGTTTGAGATCGAAGAACCGGCAGAAGGAAAAGACGGGAAAAAGAACTGGGTGAAAAAATACGGATTGAAGGCCTTTCATCCCATCGCGAAAGGATTTCCGTACAGCGACTATGACGATTTCGGAGTGTCCAGAACCTACGGATACAAAAGAAATCACCTGGGACATGACATGATGGGGCAGACAGGAACTCCGATTATTAATGTGGAGTCCGGTTATGTGGAGGCATTGGGCTGGAACCAGTACGGAGGATGGAGGATCGGAATCCGCAGTTTTGATAAAAAACGGTACTATTATTATGCCCATCTGCGACAGGGATTTCCCTATCAGCCGGAACTGAAAGAGGGCTCTGTGGTGCTGGCAGGAGATGTGATCGGATATATGGGACATACAGGGTACAGCACCGAAGAAGATACCAATAATATCGATACGACGCATCTGCATTTTGGAATGCAGCTGATTTTTGATGAATCTCAAAAGGAGGGGAACAACGAGATCTGGATCGACTGCTATCAGATCGTGCGGTTCCTGTACCGGAACCGTTCAGAGACAGAGCGCAACGCGGAAACAAAAGAATGGAGGCGGATCTATCTTTTTAAAGACCCGGACGCGGCAGCTTATGAGCGGACGGTGGATTTTTCCATGTATCCCTGAATGTGAAAGTTTTACTTTTCCTGCCGGAAGTGTTATATTGAATGGCAGAGGTGATAGATATGCTGGGAGAATGTCATGCCCATGTGATCATGGACGGCGTCAATTATAAAAATGCGGTGGCGCTCCATAAAGACGGAGTATGTGAGGAGGCGGTCCGAAAACATCTCAAAGCGTATCAGGACGCAGGGATAACATTTGTACGCGACGGAGGCGACGCGCGCGGCGCGTCTGCATTGGCAAAAGAACTTGCGGGAGAGTACGGGATCGACTATCGGACGCCTCTTTTCGCGATTCATAAAAGAGGACATTACGGCGGGATTGTGGGTTTCCCTTTTGACAGCCGCCGGGAGTACCGGGAACTGGTCGGAAAAGCAAAAGAAGAGGGCGCTGATTTTATCAAAATTATGGTCAGCGGACTTCTGGATTTTGCCCATGCAGGCACATTGACGGAAGAAGGACTGACTGAGGAAGAGATACAATATATGATCGGAACGGCTCATGACGCGGGAATGGCGGTTATGGCCCACTGCAATGGGAATGAGACCTGCCGGTACGCGATCCGCGCAGAGGTGGACAGCCTGGAGCACGGTGCTTTTATGGAGGATGAGACGCTTTTGCTGCTGTCAGAAAGCCGTACGGTATGGATTCCTACTTTTTCGCCTATAGGAAATCTGCTGGGATGCGGCCGGTTTCCGGATGAAGAGATAAGGAAAAATCTGGACGGACAGATGAAACGGGTCAGAAAAGCTGCAGAACTGGGCGCGTGTATCGGCCTGGGCAGTGACGCAGGAGCATACCTGGTGCCCCATGGAACTGGAACCCTGGATGAGCATGCTTATCTGCACCAGGCCGGTGTGCCGGACGGACTGCTGTGTGAAGCGGAAGAGCAGATTCGTCTGAGATTTAAAAGATCGTAAGCAGATCTGAGAACCGGTCGATGGTATAGTCCGGATCTTCAACCTGTCCGAATCCATAGGATGCGTAGCAGAACGGAACCCCGGCCGCGGCGCACGCCTGCTGATCCCCGGAAGTGTCGCCTACATATACAGGGTGTTCCAGATGATTGCGGTCGGCTACAAGACGGATATTCGGACCTTTTTCCAGGCCGGTATGGCCGGGGCATTCAAAATCCCGGATACAGGGGCCCAGGCCGGTCTTTTCCAGAAACAGCTCAATATAGCCGGACTGACAGTTGCTGACGATAAAAAGAGACGTGGTTTTTGACAGGCTGCGTATGGTCTCGGCCACGTCCGGATAGAGAATATTCTGACGGGACTCCCGGAGAAATTCATGTTCTCTTTCGCAGCAGGCCTCGATCAGCGGATAGCGCTGCTCCGGCTCCAGGAAAGGAAAACAAAGATCGGCAATATGGGGCAGCGTCTTTCCGAAGAGCTGCTGAAGCTGCTGCGGGGTGAAATGGACCGGGACATCGGGACGGGGATCCACCACATCGTTCCAGGCGTCTGCCACAATCCCGGTGGAATTCCACAGAGTACCGTCTATATCCAAGATAATACCGTCTGGTTTCATATTTGTATGATCCTCCTGAATGTAAAAATAGAATGCGGACGGAACCGCTTTATCTAACATAGCACGGCCGTGAATCTGACGCAAGAGAAAAGGATAAAATATGAGATATGATAGAATAGAAGAGGCAGTATTTCTGTCCCGGCCCAACCGGTTTGTGGCTCGGGTGAGGACAGAACAGGGCGAAGAAGTCTGCCATGTAAAGAATACCGGGCGATGCCGGGAGCTGCTGATACCGGAGACGCGTATCTGGGTGCAGAGAAATGAAAGCCCGTCCCGGAAGACGGCGCTGGATCTGATCGCGGTGGAAAAAGAAGGCCGGGTCGTGAATATAGATTCCCAGATCCCCAATAAAGTGGCGGAAGAATGGATCCGTTCCGGGCATTTGTTTGAAAATCCGCAGGTGATCCGTCCGGAAACCCGTTACGGGAATTCCCGTTTTGACCTTTATCTGGAGAATGAAAACAGCAGCATGTTTCTGGAGGTGAAAGGAGTGACTCTGGAGGAGGAAGGCGTGGCCCGCTTCCCTGACGCGCCGACTGAAAGAGGTGTGAAACATGTGGAAGAACTGATCCGCTGTCGGGAAGAAGGATACCGGGCAGGGATTTTATTTGTCGTCCAGATGAAGGGAATCCGATATCTGGAACCGAATGACCGGACCCATCCGGAGTTCGGGGAGGCGCTTCGGGCGGCCGGGAATGCCGGTGTAGAGATACGTGCAGTGGACTGTCTGGTGACGCCGGAGTCCATACAGGCGGACCGGCCGGTGGAAGTAAGGCTTGGAGAGAAAAACGAATGATGGAATACATTGTAAAACCGCTGCTTTCATGGTATGATGAACATGCCCGTATTCTTCCCTGGAGGGAGGAGATCAGTCCTTACCGGGTCTGGGTATCAGAGATTATGCTGCAGCAGACCCGCGTGGAAGCGGTAAAACCATATTTTGAACGGTTTGTAAAGGCTTTGCCGGATGTGCATGCTCTTGCAGAGTGTCCGGAGGATGAGCTGCTGAAGCTGTGGGAAGGACTGGGATATTACAACCGTGTCCGCAATATGCAGAAAGCGGCGCGTGTGGTCGCAGATAAATACGATGGAGAATTCCCGGCAGATTATAAGAAACTGCTGGAACTTCCTGGAATCGGGCACTATACGGCGGGCGCGGTCAGCTCCATTGCTTTCGGCATCTGCACGCCTGCGGTGGACGGAAATGTGCTTCGGGTGTTGTCCCGGCTTCAGGCCAGTTATGACGACATTTTAAGCCAGAGCGTGAAGCATGCTTTTGAAGAAGAATTGCGGAAGATCATTCCTGAAGACCGGGCCGGAGACTTTAATCAGGCGCTTATAGAGATTGGCGCCATTGTCTGCGTCCCCAACGGGAAGGCAAAGTGCGGCGAATGCCCGCTGAGCTTTTGCTGCAAGGCAAAAGAAAAAGGAATCGTGGACGAGCTTCCCAGGAAGAAGGCAAAGAAAGAGCGTCGTGTGGAGAACAGGACGGTGCTGGTCTTAAGGGAAGGGAACCGGGTAGCGATCCGGAAACGTCCCGGAAAAGGTCTGCTGGCAGGTCTTTATGAACTTCCGAATCTGGAAGGCGCTCTTAATGACGAAGAAGTACTCTTAAAACTTAGGGAGTGGGGATTTTCTCCTATCCGGATCCTTCCCCTGGCTCCGGAGAAACATATCTTCAGTCATGTGGAATGGAGGATGACCGGATACGCGGTCAGTCTGGAAGAGTCGGAGAATATGGATAAAAACGGCCTGTTCTTTATAGATGCCGGAGAGACAGAAGAAAAATATCCGATCCCGGCAGCGTTTGCCGCATATGTGCGGTATATGGACATTGTGCTGGGACAGGAAAAATATGAGGAAGGAAGAAAAGATGTTTGACAGTGTGATCATAGGAGCCGGCGTTGCCGGCAGTGTAGCTGCCAGAGAGCTGGCAGAAAGCGGACGCAGCGTGCTGGTGCTGGAACAGAGAGACCATATCGGAGGAAACTGCTACGACGAGCCGGACGAGCATGGAATACTGATCCATAAATATGGTCCCCACATATTCCATACGAAAGAAAAGAAGGCATATGATTATCTGTCCAGATTTACCGACTGGTATGCATTTGGCCATGAAGTGGTGGCGAATGTATATGGAAAGCTGATTCCGGTGCCCTTTAATCTGAATACGCTTCATATGGTATATGAAAAAGAAAAAGCGGACACCCTGGAGAAAAAGCTGATAGAGACTTTCGGCATGGGAAGCCGTGTGCCGATCTTAAAGCTTCGGGAGCAGGAAGATCCCGAGATCCGTCAGATCGCGGATTATGTCTATGAAAACATCTTCCTGCATTATACGATGAAACAGTGGGGGCAGACTCCGGAAGAGATCGATCCGGCCGTGACCGGACGGGTGCCGGTGGTGATCTCTTATGATAACCGGTATTTTCAGGAACCATGGCAGGGAATGCCTCTGCATGGGTATACTCCCATGTTTGAAAAGATGCTGGACCATCCGAAGATCAGGGTGGAGACCGGCGTGGACGCCCGCAGCCGCATCCGGTTCGAAGAGGACCAGGTGATTCTGGATGGAGAGCCGTTCTGCGGAGAAGTGATCTATACCGGTCCGGTGGATGAATTGTTTAATTGCTGCTTTGGACGCCTTCCTTATCGGTCTTTGAGATTTGATTTCGAGTATCTGGATCAGAAGGATTATCAGGGACATAGTGTGGTAAACTATACAGTAAGCGAAGATTTCACCCGCATTACAGAGTTCAAGTATCTGACCGGACAGAAAGCTCCGGGAACGACGATTGTGAGAGAGTATCCGTTTGCGTATACCGGGGCGGAGGGCGAGATCCCTTATTACTCCATTGCCAATGAAGCGAACCAGGCATTGTATGAAAAATACCGCGCGCTGACGGAAAAGATTCCTAACGTATGGCTGTTGGGACGTCTGGCAGAATATAAGTATTACAACATCGATGCCATGGTGATGAAAGCGCTGGAACTAACAGAGAAAATAAAACAAGAGGTGTAAGATGAAGTTATTATCGATAGCGGTCCCCTGCTACAATTCGGAAGCATATATGAGAAACTGTATTGAATCCCTGCTCCCGGGCGGAGAAGAAGTGGAGATTATCATCGTGGACGACGGCTCCACGAAAGACCGCACGCCCCAGATCGCGGACGAATACGCCGCCAAATATCCCACTATCGTCAAAGTGGTGCATCAGGAGAACGGCGGCCACGGGGAGGCGGTCAATACAGGACTTAAAAATTCTACCGGCGTGTATTTCAAGGTGGTGGACAGCGACGACTGGCTGGACGCAGAGAGCTACCAGAAAGTGCTGAAAAAGCTGGGAGAACTGGTGCGGGCCGGAGATGCCGTCGATATGGTGATCTGTAATTATGTCTATGATAAACAAGGCGTTAAACACAAGCGTACGATACGTTATACGACAGCTTTTCCGGTGGAACAGGTGTTTACCTGGGGAGATGTAAAACATTTCCATCTGGGACAGTACATTCTGATGCATTCCGTAATCTATCGTACAGAGATGCTTCAGAGCTGCGGGCTGGAACTTCCGAAACATACTTTTTATGTAGACAATATTTTTGTGTATTATCCGCTGCCTTACGTCAAGACTTTATATTATATGGACACGGATCTGTACCATTATTTTATCGGCCGCGCGGACCAGTCTGTCAATGAGCAGGTTATGATCGGCAGGGTGGACCAGCAGATCAAGGTCAATAAAATTATGATTGACCAGTATGATCTGCGGGCGATCCAGAATACTAAGCTGCGTAAATATATGGTGAGTTATCTGGATATCATGATGACTGTTTCGTCCATCATGCTGATCCGTTCCGGTACAGAGGAAAGTCTGCAAAAGAAAAAAGACCTGTGGCAGTACCTTAAGAATAAGGATGCAGGTCTTTATTACAAATTATATTTCGGCATCTTCGGCCGCGCCATGAATCTTCCCGGAAAAGGTGGGAGAAAGGTTTCGGTCTTTGCCTATAAGCTTGCCAATAAAGTCATGGGCTTTAACTAACATGCCGGAACGATAGACAAGATCGTTCATAAACATTCCAAGCAGGATACCGGTAAAGACGTCGATGCAGGAATGCTGTTTTAAAAATACCGTGGACAGGATGATGGTTACGGCTAAAAACCGTGACCCTCGGACTGTCCATTTGTTTTTTGCCAGCCCCGGCGTATGCACGACTGCCAGATGAGCGGCAATGGAATTGAATACGTGGATGCTGGGCAGAATATTGGTCGATGTATCTGCCTGATAAAGGAAGCATACCATCCGGATAAAAATGTTGTCCCGGTCGAATTCCGTGGGCCTGAGCAGATGGCCGTTCGGATACAGGGCGGAGGCGATCAGGAAAACAGTCATGCCTGTATAAAGAAATACGATATATTTATAATAGTTTTTCCGGTCTTTGAAAAAAAGCCAGACGAATACGACCGCAACATACAAAAACCACAGGAAATACGGGATGATGAAGTATTCACAAAACGGAATCATCTGATCCAGCGGAAAATGGATAACATGGTATGGGCGGGCTTCCTTCCCTTCCAGATACATAAAACATCCCAGATAGAGAGGAAGATAGAGAGTTGTCCATATATGCGGATGGCGAGATAAAAATATTCTGAGTTTCTGACGCATAGTTACCCTCCTTCTGTTTTCTTATTTCTGCGCCATAATAGCACAGGATTTTCAGGAATACAATAGGGAGAAATCCGAAGAATTCTTAAAAAATTCTGAATATGGATACAATATTGACTTTCAATATATGTAAAATACAGTTGACTTGCCAAAATGGCTGTGATATACTCTACCACGCTGCAAAACCCACAAAACCAAGGTCTTTCCGGGCTTGCGCCGCCGATTCCCGGCGTTAAATGAATCGAGTGTTCGAGACCTTCCACTCGTAAAACAAAACTAAAGGAGACAATTGCATATGAAAACAAGAAACAAGACACTATTCCTCGCTCAGGCAGCGGTGATCGCAGCCGCTTACACGGTGCTCTGCATCGCTTTCGCACCGATCAGCTATGGAGAGATTCAGGTTCGTATTGCGGAGGCGCTGGTGATCCTGCCGTTTTTCACGCCGGCAGCAGTGCCGGGACTATTCGCGGGATGCCTGCTTTCTAACATCCTTGGAGGATCTGTCCTGCTGGATGTGATCGGAGGAAGTATCGCCACGTTGATCGGAGCAGTCGGATCATATTATCTGAGGAGAAATAAAGTTCTCATATTGATCCCGCCGATTCTGGCCAATGTGTTGATCGTGCCTTTTGTCCTGCGTTACGGATATGGCACCAATCTTCCCATCCCATTTATGATGCTGACAGTGGGGATCGGAGAGATCATAGCGGTAGGCGTGCTGGGAAGCGTGCTTCTCAGAGCGCTGGAAAAATCCGGCACCATGATTTTTAAGAAGAATCAGGGCGCATATTGATGAACGTATGCGGAGAATGGATCCGCTGAAAACAGCGGCCGCCCGTGTGGAATCACAGGAATGGATTTCACACGGGCGTTTTTTGACATTTGCCGGATCTGTCAGCGCTTCATCTTCGACTCAAAAAGGAAACTGGACAGATAAGAAAAAACAAGAGCGGCGCAGATGCCGGCTGCGCCGGCAGTAAAGCCGCCTTTGAAGATCCCCAGAAAACCTTCCGCGTCTATGGCTTTTTTGACGCCTTCCCATAAAATGTTTCCAAAGCCGAGCAGGGGCACGCTGGCGCCCGCTTTCGCATATTCCTGAAAAGGAGCGTAGATTCCCGCGGCACTCAGCACGACACCGCTGCATACGAGAAGAACCATGATCCTGCCAGGCATGAGTTTGGTTTTCTCCATAAGAATCTGTACCAGGGCGCAGATCAGTCCGCCGATCCAGAATGTGTTGATATAATCCATAAAATACCCCCTTACATTAACAGAATCCCCTGCCGGAAAAAAAATATGCAAAAAATAAAAAAAGTGCTTGCAATTTCCAAAGAGCTATGGTATTTTATAAAAGTGCTCGGCGCGAGCACACAAAATACGGTCGATTGGTCAAGCGGTTAAGACGCCGCCCTCTCACGGCGGAAACAGGGGTTCGATTCCCCTATCGACTGCTGAACAGAGCCAGAAAGCTTTCCAAAAGTTTTCTGGCTTTTTCGTATGTCCGCACTCTTGTTTTCTGAGTATTGTTTTGCTATAATGAGACAGAATATGTAAACCTGTAAATCCGATACAAAAGAGGCCGTTTATGATTGAGATTATTATCATTGTTCTGGTATTATACGTAGTGTTTTATGTAAAAAATGCGGACAGAAAAAAGAGCAGGGAACAGGACCCGGCAAAAAGAATGGCGGCCAGAGAACGTGCGGCGGGCAGGAGAAAGCCGAAAGCATCGGCGATTCCTAATAGGCCCAGAGTAAAACGTAAGAAACAGGAACCGGAAGTTCCGGAGCTGCAGCCGGATACAAGGAGAAAGTCCTGTACCTATGAGGCTGCGTACTCAAAAGGAAAACCTTCCCGCATAGGAATGAGGGGAGATTATGAGACGAGTATTCCGTCAGGCATGAAAAGAGTGATATGCTCCTACTGCGGCGCGGAAAACTTTGTACCGGCAGAGAGCCATGAACATTATCACTGCTTTTTTTGCTGGGAAAAATTATAAGATGAGGGAATGACATTGAGTAAGATAGCGATTGTGACGGACAGCAACAGCGGAATCAGTCAGGAAAGAGCAAAAGAGATGGGGATCTTTGTGCTTCCCATGCCTTTTTTAATCAACGGGAAAGAACATCTGGACGGGATAGATCTCTTTCCGCCAGAGTTTTATGAATATTTAAAACAGGACGCGGATGTGTCCACTTCACAGCCGTCTCCGGAATCGGTTACGGCATTGTGGGACAAAGTGCTGGGAGAGTACGATGAGATTGTTCATATTCCTATGTCCAGCGGCTTGAGCGGAAGCTGCCAGACGGCGAAGATGCTCGCAGAGGATTATGACGGTAAAGTAGAAGTGGTGAATAACCAGAGAGTATCCGTGACGATGGTGCATGCCGTCATGGATGCGCAGAAATTGATCGCCGATGGAAAGAGCGCGGCGCAGGTCCGGCAGATCCTGGAAGAGGAAGCGCTCCAGTCCAGTATCTACATTACGGTGACTACTCTGAAATATTTGAGAAAAGGCGGAAGGATCACGCCGGCAGTGGCCGCACTGGGTACAGTGCTGCGCCTTAAGCCTGTACTGCAGATTCAGGGAGAGCGTCTGGACAGTTTTGCAAAAGTAAGGACGATGCATGCGGCAAAGCAGGTAATGCTGGACGCGATGCACAAAGACATGGATACCCGTTTTACAGGGTGCCGTATGCGTCTCGCGATCGCGCATACAAATAATCAGGAGGCAGCCATGGAATTTAAAAAGGAAGTGGAGGCTGAGTTCCCGGGAGTCGGAGAGATTCTTGTTGACGAACTGTCTCTGAGCGTGGCATGTCATATTGGTGATGGTTCTTTAGCCATCGCCTGTTCAAAAGTTGTAGAATAGGGGATGGATTCCATTGGATAAATACGAATACCGTCTGAAGGCGGAACAGATTGAGAAACTGGTTAAAAAGAAAGATTATAAAACAGCGGCGAAGATCGCTGACACTATTGACTGGCGCAGAGTAAAGAATCTGAGCATGCTCTACATTGTGGCTGAGATTTATGAAGAGCTGGAACGATACGAGGACTGCATGGAGATCCTGAATATCGCGTATGACCGTGCCCCGGTAGGACGTATGCTGCTCTATAAGATGACAGAGACCGCTACGAAGATGCACAACTTTGAAGACGCGATTTCCTTATATCGGGAATTTGTCAAGCTGGCGCCTCACGATCAGAGCCGGTATATCCTGAAATATCAGATATACCGGGAGAGAGGCTCCAAGATTGAGGACCAGATCAAGATTCTCCGCGAATACAAGGCGCATGAGTATCAGGAAAAATGGGCCTACGAACTGGCAGAGTGCTATGCCAAGGCAGGCATGACAGAAGAATGCGTCAGGGAATGCGATGAACTGATACTCTGGTTCAGTGAAGGCGAATACGTTGCAAAAGCCATGGAACTGAAGATGCAGTTTGAACCTCTGACGGCTGCCCAGCAGGCTCAGTATGACCGCATGCTGGGCAATTCGGGAGCGGCGGATATCCACGAGGATGATTTTGAGGAGCAGGGGGTGCCTACTTATAATACAGATAAATTCAGCACCGTTAATCTGCAGGCAGAGCTGGCGGCAAATCTGGATGAGCTGCTGCAGTCGGATTCGACGATAGAGATCCCGCCGCTGACTCTTCCGGAGCCGGAGACGCCTTCGAAGAAAGAAGAGGTACCGCAGACAGAGAGAGAGGAAGCGGAGCCGGAGATCAGGCTGGAGGAACTGATTTTGGAAGAGCCTGTTGGGCCAGAAACGGAAGAAGCCGAGGGGGAGCTGAAGGCAGAGGAGGAAGCGGAACCGGAGATCGAACTGGAGGAACTGACCCTGGAAGCGCTGCCTGTGGAGCCGGAACGGGAAGAACCCGAGGGAGAGCTGCAGACAGAGGTAGAGGAAGCAGAGCCGGAGATCGAACTGGAAGAGTTGACCCTGGAGACACCGCCTGCAGAGCCGGAGATCGAACTGGAAGAGTTGACCCTGGAGACACCGCCTGCGGAGCCGGAGATCAAGCTGGAGGAACTGACCCTGGAGACATCGCCTGCGGAGCCGGAAACACAAGAGCCGGAAGACCTCATAGTGCCGGATCTGGAAGCGCCGGAAGTGGAACCGATAGAGAAACCGGAACCGGAGCAGCCGGCCGGACAGATGACCATTGAGGACGTTCTTGCGGAGTGGGAAAATAAAAAAGCGGAGACAGAGGCGAAGATCGAGGCGGAAGCCGGTCTGGTCAAAGCCCGCAGAGAAAAGGTGAGACAGGAAACTGCCGAACTGATGAAATTGATAGCGGGAGATACCAGCCGTCTGCCCCGGGATGTGAAAGAAATTCTGGACGAAATCGATGAAGAGAGCCGGCAGAAGAAAGAAGGATCGGGAAAACCGGAAGAGCCTCTGCCGCAGATAGAACCGTCGCTGGAAGAAGAGGGAATTACCCTGGAAGAACTGAAGCTGCCGGAGGAAACGAAAACGCGCCGTCCGGATGGAGACAGTTATGCCAGACATAAAAAAAACAGAGTGTCCGGCGATACCGCGGCCATGAATATGATTCAGGAACTGGAAAAGTCTCTGGCTACAGAAGTGTCGGAAATGGCAGTGAACGCAGGACACCTGACAAAAGAGCAGGCCCGGCTGTTCGCCTATTTCACTTCAGTGAAAGGCATGAGCGGCCAGCTGGCAGAACTCTTTAAAGGCAATGTACGACCGAACCGGAAAAATTCATCTAACGGCAATCTGGTGATTACCGGAAAGAGAGGAAACGGCAAGACGACGCTGGCTATCGATATCGTGAAAGCCCTGCAGAAGCAGAACCGGATCGAAGGAAAGAAACTCGCCAAGATCAGCGGACGGAATCTGAATACCAAAGACGTACAGGAAGTTCTCGGAAAAGTAAAGGGAGGGGCGCTGATTATTGAAAATGCGGGGGCTCTTTCGGATTCGGCGCTGGTGGCTCTGAGCCTTGCCATGGAAGGAGACACCGGCGGGCTCTTGATTATCCTGGAAGATTCGGCAGAGGCAATTCAGAAGATCTTCTATAAGAATAAGAATTTTTCGTCGAAGTTCGATCATACCATTGACATCCCGGTCTTTACCAATGACGAACTGATCGCGTTTGCGAAGTCTTATGCGCTGGAGCTTAACTGCACGTTTGACGAATTTGGCGTGCTGGCACTTTATGACCGGATCGGCAGCCGTCAGACTCTGGATCATATGGTGTCTGTGGCGGAAGTCAAGGATATTGTGGACGGGGCGATCTCCCATGCGGAGAAACGGAATGTACGGCATTTGTTTGAGAAGATAGCCAAGAAAAATGTGGATGAGTTCGGCAATCGTATTTTACGGGAAGAAGATTTTGAAGTATCATGAATATATTGACAGCAAAAGGAATCAGTAAAACTTTTACGGACAGGAAATTGCTGGAAGAGGCAGATTTCAGTCTGGAGGACACAGACAAGGTGGGCATTGTCGGTATCAACGGTACCGGCAAGTCCACCCTTTTGCGTGTCCTGGCCGGAACAGAAGAACCGGACGAGGGAGAGGTGATAAAAGGGAATCGGATCTGTATCCGTTTCCTGCCTCAGAATCCGGAATATCCTTCCGGGATGACTGTGTATGAATATATGCAGAAATACGGAGAGGAGAAAAACGGGTGGAGCGCAGAGGGCGATATCAAATCTGTTCTGGAACGTCTGGGATTCGGAAACGGAGAGGAACTTCTGGATCATCTGTCCGGCGGACAGCGCAAGACGGCGGCACTGGCGGCGGCGCTGCTGGCTCCCAGCGATATTCTGCTTCTGGACGAGCCCACGAACCATCTGAATATTGATATGGTGCTCTGGCTGGAACGTATGCTGGCACAGAGAAAAGGAGCTCTGGTCATGGTGACGCACGACCGGTATTTCCTTGACCGGGTGTGCAGTCGGATTGTGGAGATTGATAAAGGGAAATTATATAATTATCAGACCAATTTTGCGGGATTTCTGGAGGCCAAGGCGGCGAGGGAGGATCTGGAGCTGGCTACCTACCGCAAGAATAAAAATATCCTCCGCATGGAGCTGGAATGGATGCGCAGGGGAGCCAGGGCCCGTTCTACCAAACAGAAGGCACATATCCAGCGGTATGAGGAACTGAAAGAAAATACAAAGGCGCCGGAGAAGGACGGGAAAGTGCAGATCGGCACCGTGGCTTCCCGGCTGGGGAAAAAGACACTGGAGCTGAAGCATATTTTCAAGAGCTTCGGAGAGAAAACTCTGATAGACGATTTCAGCTACGCATTCCGGAAACAGGATCGGATCGGTTTTGTGGGGCCGAACGGATGCGGCAAGACGACCTTGATGAAGATGATCATGGGTCTGGAAAAGCCGGATCAGGGAGAAGTGATTCTGGGACCGACGGTCAGGATCGGATATTTTTCACAGGAAAATGAGACTCTGGATTCCCGGCAGAAAGTAATTGATTATATTCGCGATACGGCGGAGTACGTGCGTACGGAAGAGGGAATGGTTTCTGCGTCGGGAATGCTGGAACGGTTTCTTTTTGACGGAGCGCTGCAGCATTCTCTGATCGGGAAATTGTCCGGAGGAGAGAAAAGGCGCCTGTATCTGCTGAAGGTATTGATGGAAGCGCCGAATATCCTGATTCTGGACGAACCCACCAATGACCTGGATATTCAGACGCTGGCAATTCTGGAAGAATATCTGGAGCATTTTCCGGGGATTCTGATCGTGGTATCCCATGACCGGTATTTCCTGGACAAAACAGCAGACCGTCTGTTCGCCTTTGAGGGCCGGGGAAAACTTCGGCAGTACGAAGGCGGTTATTCGGATTATCTGGAAAGCCGCCGAGCGGAGGCTGGTTCTGAAGTTTCAGCAGGGAAAAAGGTGAAAGCCGTCGGGGAAAAGACGGAAAAAGTAAGAACCAGAAAGCTGAAATTCACCTGGCAGGAACAGAAGGATTATGAAACGATCGAAGAAGTGATCGCCGGCATTGAGGAAAAGATTGCGGAGCTGGAAAAACAGATGGAAGCGTCTGCCACAGATTTTGTGAGACTCAATCAGCTTACGGAGGAGAAAGAAGAACAGGAGCGTCTTTTGGAAGAAAAAATGGAACGGTATGTATATCTCTGCGATCTGGCGGACCGGATCGCAGAGCAGTCTTAATTTGTCAGGCGAAGAGTCCCCGGATCACCTGGGATACCGTGGAGATCCGGTCCAGATACTGAACATTGTCTCCGCAGAATATCAGGCCGTTTTCCACATCGCCCTGTACGGAACGGATCAGAGCCTGGGTGATGCAGTATGGTGCTTCTTTGGGATTGCATTTTTCCAGACAGCGGTAGCATTTGGTAATGTTTTCCCGGCCCAGTTTCATCTTTTCCAGAAAAGCGTTGCGGATGGCTCTGGCGGGCATGCCTACGGGACTTTTGATGATCTCGATATCCTCCGCGCGCGCATTTACGTACGCCTGTTTAAACGCTTCAGAGGCATCGCATTCTTCTGTGGTCACGAAAGGCGTCGCCACCTGAACGCCGTCTGCGCCCAGAGAAAAGGCGTGACGGACCTGCGGAGCGTTCATGATGCCGCCGGCCAGGATGACAGGAATCGAGGTCTGAAATTTTTCCTCATATCCTCGTACGCAGGCGATGATTTTCTGAATCTCCAGGTCATAAGAGAAGTCGAATCCCTTTTCGCCTATATGACTTAATTCTTCATTGGAGAAGCCCAGATGTCCGCCGGCGTGGGGCCCCTCGATGATCAGAAAATCCGCGGTGCGCTTATAATGGCGGTCCCACATTTTGAGGATAATGCGGGCGGCTTTTTCGGAAGAAACGATGGGAGCGATCTTTGTATCGGTCCCTTTTACATATTCCGGCATATCCACCGGAAGGCCGGCGCCGGAGATGATCACATCGGCGCCCGCCTTTGCCGCCGCCTTTACATAGTCAGGATAATCCCTGGTGGCTGTCATGATATTATAGCCGATCAGTCCGTCGCAGGAGCCGTCTGCTTTTGCGGCAATTTTTTTTGCCTGTTTCAGTTCGCTGACCATGGCTCTGAGATTCGCTTCTTTTGAATTATCGGGAAAATCCGGTTCTCGGAATCCGATCTGCGCGGTGGAGATGACGCCTATGCCGCCTTCGCGCGCGACTGCTCCGGCCAGGCCGGACAGACTGACACCCACTCCCATGCCGCCCTGAATCAGGGGGAGAGCAGCGGTTTTTTCTCCTATCTGCAAAGGTTTGATATTCATATAGTAAAATCCAGTCCCTTTCCGGGCAAACACCCTATAATTATTTTGAAAATCAAAATAATTATAGGGTGCCGTATGGGAAATGTCAATATATCTAGTATAAAAAACTACATAAAATGGTGAGAAAAATGACGTAATCTAATCCGACACGGCTTCTTCGGCAAACTGTGTCGTGACCAGGTCCTCGTAAGGCGTCCATTCCGGAAGTTCTCCGGCTTCCTGAAGGATGTTCTGCAGAAGGTCAAAGCTGTCTTTTTCGAAGATCAGATTGTCTTTCCAGGTATCCTGATCGTAGTACCTGGTGACAATGGTGGTGATGGTTTCCAGGTCCGTTTCTTCAAACTGCGGCTGGATCACTTTGGCGATCTCCTCAGGAGTATGCGTCTGCACATATTCCATCCCCTTCTGGAGTGCGTTGGTAAATGCCTGCAGGATTTCCGGATGTTCGTCTATATAGCTCTGTTTTGCGCTGTAAGCGGTGTAGGGAACGTATCCGGAGGCTTCGCCCAGAGAGGCCACTACATATCCGGCCCCTTCCTGTTCCAGCGCGGTCGCGGAGGGCTCGAATTCTACGGTAAATTCACCCTGTCCGCCGGAGAAAGCCGCTGCCGTGGAGCCGAAATCAATACCCTGGTCGATAGTCAGGTCCGCGGCCGGGTCGATGCCGTTCTTTTTCAGGATAAATTCGAAGACCATCTGAGGCATTCCGCCTTTTCTTCCCCCAAGTACATAGGCCCCTTTCAGGTCTTCCCACCGGAAGTCATCCATAGGTTCCCGGGACACGAGAAAATTGCCGGCCCGCTGAGTAAGCTGCGCGAAATTGACGATATAGTCGTCGGGGCTCTGTCCGTAAATGTAAATGGAGGATTCGCTGCCCATGAAACCGATATCGGCTTCTCCGGAGATGACAGCGGTCGCTACTTTATCCGCGCCGAAACCGGTGACCAGATCCAGGTCGATTCCTTCTTCTTCAAAATATCCGTTTTCAATGGCTACATACTGGGGGGCGTAGAAGATGGAGTGAGCTACTTCGTTAAGCGTGACTTTCGTGAGCCCTGAGGAAACCGAAACGTTTCCATTGCTGTCTGAACAGCCTGTCAGGAGGCACAGACCTAGAACCGCTGTGCCTATACATGCGGTGATTCGCTTTTTCATATGATTCTCCCTGCGTTTGCTGTGTTCCTTATACTATATGCGAAAAGCAGGGAAGAGTGAGAATGAGATGACAAACTGTAAATATTACCGAAATATAAACGCATGTAAACAAACTTAATTAATTTTTAATAAAATTTAAGAAAAATGAGAACTATGGATGGACAGAAAGAAAAGGATGCTATAAAATGGTTCCTGAGATTTGGAAGACCTGAAATCTAAATATACCATATGTAAATGGAGGAACTTATGAAAAAAAGGTATGTATTGATTGGACTTCTGGTGATCCTGCTGGCAATTGCGGCAGGAGTGGCGGCGTTTACACATTATTTTTTGTCAGCGGAAACAAGTATCAGGGATTCCTGGGAAGTGGAGACCGGGGATTTGCTGATGTCTGATGAAGAGTACGGGGTGTCTGCCTACGAAGCGGATGTGGAATCTGATATAAATGTGATCAGCTTGCTGCCGGATGAGATTGAAGACGAGGGATTTACATACTATGAGGAAACAGTGCAGCAAAGAATTGCGGCAGCCCTGGTACAGGCGGGGGAGAATGGCAGCTTTACGCTGGAAAGCCCTCTGGCCGTGCTGAATCCTTTCGGAACCGGGAGCAATGGTCTGTATCTGTATTTTACCACGGACTGGGCCAGCCAGATCCGATATACGATTCATGTGGATGACGAAAGTATACCGGATTATACGGCAGTGGCAAATAACGGGGACAGGGAATTTTCCCGGATGCATGAATTCCTGATGATCGGTCTGGTGCCGGGAGAGACGAACCATGTGACGCTGGAAGTGCTCGGAAAATACGGAAGGGTGCAGAATACGGCAGAGTTTACGATTACAATGCCGGAGCCTCAGTCGGGATATGCTACAAAACTGGAGTATACGGACGGGGAAGCGGCAGGCGGACAGACGGAAGGCCTTTTCTATACGATCCGTACGGGCGGTTATACAGGATATGCCTTTTTCTATGATAATTCCGGTATCATGCGGTATGAGATGGTGCTGGAGGGATATGGACTGGACCGGATGCTCTGGTACGAAGGGGAGATGCTGACCTGTGCGTCTGCTTATAAGATCGCCCGCTTTAATCGTCTGGGACAGGTGACGCAGACTTATGCGCTGGATGGTTATGAAATGCATCATGATATGGTGTTTTCGGGGGATAACAGCCTGGTAGTGCTGGCCAGCGAATATGAAAGTACAGATGTGGAAGATCTGCTGCTGGAAGTGGATCTGGTGACAGGAGAAGTGACGGAGCTGATTGATTTCAAAGATGTTCTTCCGGAATATTACGAGAATTATGCCCATGTAATCGGGCTGGA
Organism: Lachnoclostridium sp. An196; assembly: GCF_002160135.1. Classification (GTDB taxonomy): domain Bacteria; phylum Bacillota; class Clostridia; order Lachnospirales; family Lachnospiraceae; genus Hominiventricola; species Hominiventricola avistercoris. The sequence continues at coordinate 102,600 of NZ_NFJZ01000001.1, forward strand.
CGATGAGTTTAAATGGCTGGCGGGGAAAAAAGACTGGATTCATCTGAATACCGTGCAGTATATGGAAGAAGACGACAGTGTGATCGTCAGTTCCAGAGAGACGTCCACAATTATCAAAGTCCGTGATATCCATGGGAGCAAGGAACTGGACTATCTGATCGGAGATGAGAATTTCTGGAAAGATACGCCATACGAATCGTACAGTTACACAAAGGTGGGCGATTTCACTCCCCAGTATGGACAGCATACCGTTGAGTACGCCGGGAATGAAGGGCTCGAGGAAGGACAGTATTATCTCAGGCTGTTCGACAACAATTACTGGAGCTTGAGTACCAGAGACAGTTATGAGCCGGATCTTCCGGACAGTGTGGGAACTGCTCTGCTGGATGATTCTAAATACTCACACGTATATTTTTATCTGGTAGATGAGAATGCCCGTACTTATGAGCTGGTGGACAGCTTCGACGTGCCGTACTCCAGTATCGTATCAAATGTAACGCCTGTGGGAGATAATTATGTGGTCAACAGCGGCTGCAGCATGGTGTTTGGCGAATATACCCAGGATGGAACATTAATTCGTGAATATTCATATGAATGTACACTGCAGACCTATCGGGTGATGAAAGGAGATTTTATAGGCTTCTGGTTTGCGGAGTAAAGATACAGCGGGGCCGCTGCAGTTTTGCAGCGGCCCTATTGTTATGCCGGGGTATCATCGTCTTTTTGATTGTCCTGTTTGCCAAAAGTGCGGTACAGCCACATGTATATATACAGCAGAACAGGGAGAATAACAGTGGCTGCGAAGGCCGCGGTCAGCATTTTTCTCGAGCCGTCCTGTCCGGTAAATGCCAGAATAAAAGTGATCAGATAGAGAACGGCGATGATCAGGACAGCGGAAAGTGCCAGGATGCGTTTGAGTTTTTGATGCATAAATTTTTTCCTTTCTTTTTATTCCCGCAGGCGGCGGGCTGAATTGTTTAAATGGTCTGAGTCTGTTCTGAAAACCATTATACTACAGATAACTTCTTTTGTTAATTCTGACTATTCATACCTGTACAAAAAGTAGAAATTGAATAGAAGAGAATGGAATTCACTGCCGGATTTACAAGGACAGAAAATAGAATTATACTGAAATACAAAGAGGCATGGAAACCGCTACAAAAGGTAGGAAGAGGACAGCCATGCCCGAAAAGGAGGAGAGAGGTATGTTATCTGTAAAAGAGAATTTTTTTGAGACCGTAAAACCGGATGGACATCCGGACAGACTGATGAAGCAGTATGAGGGACTGGCGTTTCTGAACATGAACCCGGTTCTGAAATACATCAGAGGAGACCGGCATCCGGGTATGCCGCCTACAAAGGACCGTTTTGGCACGGAGATTCTCTGGCCGGAAGGACAGGTTGCGGCTATGCCTCATGTAACTGAAGCCAACAAGGTAATTCCGGACATCACAGAATGGAAGGATTATCTGAAAATTCCGGATATTGTAAAAGAATGCTCCGATCCGGCTCTGTGGGAGCCATATATCAAACAGGCGGAAGAGTACAGAGCGGAGGGCAAGATTCTGATGGGATATCTTCCGACAGGCCTGTTTGAGCGTCTGCATTTCCTGATGGGATTTGAAGATATGCTGATGAATTTTCTGCTGGAGCCGGAGGCTATGCACGAATTGATCGATGCGATCGGTGAATATCGTTATCAGTTTATGAAAATGTCCGTAGATTATCTGAAGCCGGATGTGGTTATTTCTCATGATGACTGGGGCTCCAAGAGGTCGATGTTTATCAGCCCGGATACCTGGAGAGAGTTTATCAAACCGCATTATCAGAAAATGTACAGTTATATGAATGAGAAAGGCGTTCTTGTCATGCACCATGCGGACTCTTTCCTGGAGCCGATTATTGACGATATGGTGGAAATCGGCATCAACATCTGGCAGGGGGCGCTTCCGGAGAATGATATTGTAAAGATCCAGAAGCAGGTGAACGGCAAGATGACGCTGATGGGCGGCATCGATGCGTCTGTTGTTGACAGAGCGGATTCTACAGAAGAAGAGATCCGTACGGAGGCAAGAAGAGTCTGCGAGACCTATGCGCCGGGCGGACATTTTATCCCGTGCATCACTTACGGCGGACCGGGATGCCTGTACAAACACGTGGATCCCATCATCAATGATGAGATCGACAAGTACAACAAGAAAGTATACGGGGTTTAAAATGATCGGGGGCTCCTGCGGGGGCCCCGTACCAAAAGAAGGAGAGGGTTATGAGCAATAATAGTAAAAAACCGTTGAGCAAAGCATTGAAGCTGTTCTACGGAGTCGGGGACTGCGGATTTACTCTGATGAGCAATGTGGAGAGTTACTTCTTCAATTTCTTCCTTACGAATCTGGCGTCGTTCGATCTGGGAATCGTTACGGCGATCACGACCATATCCAGTACGGTGGATGCCTGCCTGTCCTGGATCTACGGGGCGATCCTGAACAGTATCAAGCCGAAGAAATGGGGACGTTACCGCTCCTGGCTGGTTCTGCTGCCGTGGATTGTGCCGTTCCTGTACGCGTTCCAGTTTATCAAGATCGGAAATGGGATTGTTTCCGCGGTGATTGTCACCGTTGCGGCGATCGCAAGCCATGTGGTGTGGAATTTTCCATATGTCGCCAATGTGTCCATGATTTCCGTGGCAGGAGCCACGCCGGATGACCGTGCGCAGCTGTCTTCCACCAGAGCGGCATGGGCGAACTTTTCCAAGATCATTTTCTCATATGTAGGTGTTCCGCTGGCATCGGTATTTGCCGGTATCGTCGGAGAGACAAACCAGTACGGGGCGGTGGCTTTCGTGCTGGCCTGGGTAATGGTGGTTCTGTATTTTGCTCATTTCAAGATGTTTGACGGATATGAAGAAGTCAGCACCGAGGATGTCCAGGAGACGAAAAAAGATACGACGAAGACCAGCGGTATGGACCTGGTGCGGGCGCTTCTGCAGAATCCGCCGCTGATCGCGCTGATGATCGCGGATCTGTCCAAATGGGCGTTTAACTTTATCGTATCCGGTATCGCCATGTATTATTTCACCTATGTTGCAAAAGACGCGGGACTTCTTACCACTTATATCCTGATCTCAAACATTTTCTGCGTGGTGGGATCTTATCTGGCGAAATCTGTGGCAAAGAAATTCTCTACCAGGACCGGCACGATCGGTACCTTTATCCTGATGGCGGCAGTCATGATTGCGGCAAATTTCCTCTATACGAACGTATGGCTGGTGGTGTTCCTGATGTCCCTGGCGCAGCTGGGATACGGCATCGCGTACGCATGTACGCCGGCCCTGTACTCAGATACGATCATCTACTCTGAATGGAAGACCGGGAAGAACGCTACCGGCTGGATCAGCGGACTCCAGAATGTGCCTTTGAAGGTGGGTGTCATGCTTCGCGGCATCAGTATTTCTGCCTGCCTGGCCATCGCACATTTTACGCCCGGTATGGACGCGTCCCAGGCGACGGTGGAACTGCAGAAAGGCATCTGCTTAGGCTTCATGATCATCCCGGCCTGTGCGCTGCTCCTGTCGGCGGTAATTCTGCTTTTCGGATTCAAGATTACCAGAGAAAAGGTAGAACAGTATCGTGCGGAGATTGACGCGCGCCGCGCGTAAAACGAGTTGTCAAACATTTGTTCCTGTGATATAATTCCATGAGTAGCAGCCTCGGAGAAGCGAAGCTTTTCCGGGGCTTTTAAAATCATGGAGAAGGAGAATCTGGATGAACAGTCTGGAACTTTTGAATAAAGAGCAGCAGGAAGCGGTACTCTGCACAGAGGGACCGCTTTTGATCCTGGCAGGGGCCGGATCGGGCAAGACAAGGGTGCTGACCCACCGCATTGCCCATTTGATCGAGGACTGCGGGGTCAACCCCTGGAATATCCTGGCGATCACGTTTACCAACAAGGCGGCCGGCGAGATGAGGGAGAGAGTGGACAAAATAGTAGGTTTCGGTTCGGAGAGCGTCTGGGTGAGCACGTTTCACTCTGCCTGTGTACGCATCCTCCGCAGATATATTGACCGTCTGGGATTTTCCAATAATTTCACGATCTATGATACGGAAGACCAGAAGTCGGTGGTAAAAGATGTGTGCCGCCGCCTGGAACTGGATCCGAAGATGTACAAGGAGCGGATGCTCCTGAACGTGATTTCCCGCGCGAAGGACGAATATCTGTCGCCGAAGGAAGTAGAAATGGATGCCAGGGGAGATTTCCGCCGGGAGAAGATCGCGCAGGTGTATCTGGAGTATCAGAAAGAACTGCAGAAAAATAACGCGCTGGATTTTGACGACCTGATTGTAAAGACGGTAGATCTGTTTACCGTGTGCCCGGATGTGCTGGAATACTATCAGAACCGTTTCCGTTATATTATGGTGGACGAGTATCAGGATACCAATACGGTACAGTTTAAACTGATCAGTATTCTGGCCGGAAAATACCGGAATCTGTGCGTGGTGGGCGATGACGACCAGTCCATCTATAAGTTCCGCGGGGCGAATATAGAAAATATCCTGAGTTTTGAAAAGACGTTCCCGGACGCCGCGGTGATCCGCCTGGAGCAGAATTACCGTTCCACGGGCACCATTCTGGACGCGGCCAACGGCGTGATTTCGCATAACAAGGGAAGAAAAGAGAAAACGCTCTGGACCGAAAATGAGAAAGGAACGCCTGTCGAGTTTCATCAGTTTAACACCGCCTATGATGAAGCCGAGTTCATAGCAGGCGATATACGCAGAAAAATGCAGGAGCCGGGGACGGAATACCGGGATTTTGCCATCCTGTACCGTACCAACGCCCAGTCGCGCCTTTTTGAGGAAAAATTTCTTATGGCCAATATTCCCTACCGCCTGGTGGGCGGGATCAATTTCTACTCCCGCAAGGAGATCAAGGACTTGCTGGCTTACTTAAAGACCATCGATAATGGCAGGGACGATCTTGCCGTGCGCAGGATCATCAATGTGCCGAAGCGGGGGATCGGAGCGGCGACTTTAAATAAAGTGGACGCGTTTGCCCAGAGCCGCGGGATCAGCTTTTTTGAGGCTCTGGAAGAAGCGCCGGAGATACCCGGGATAGGACGCGCGCTTTTGAAGATCCAGCCTTTTGTTCATCTGATCCATGAAATGCGTCTGAAGCTGGGGGATCTTTCACTGAAAGAGCTGATGGAAGAGATCCTGGATAAAACCGGATATGCCAGAGAACTGGAGATGGAAGATACAGAAGAGGCGGACGCGCGGCTGGAAAACATCGATGAGCTGATTACCAAGATCGTTACATATGAAGAAGGCACCGAACATCCCGAACTCAGCGGATTTCTGGAAGAGGTGGCGCTGGTGGCGGATATTGACAGTCTGGAAGCGGATGACAACCGGGTGCTCCTGATGACGCTGCACAGCGCGAAAGGGCTGGAATTTCCCAGAGTTTATCTGGCGGGTATGGAAGACGGTATCTTCCCCAGCTACATGTCTATCGCGGCAGATACGGAAGAAGAGATCGAGGAAGAACGGAGACTCTGTTATGTGGGGATTACCCGCGCCATGAAAGACCTGATTTTGACTTCCGCCAGATTCCGGATGGTGCGCGGAGAGAATCACTGTAATGCGGTATCCCGGTTTGTCAGAGAGATTCCGGAAAATCTGCTGGAGAGAGGCAGCCTTCCGGAAAAGCACAAAGAGCAGGCTCCGGTCGACAAACGGGACCAGGTCTACGAGAAAGCGAGGGAAGCATTCCGGACGAAGACCTTCGATCCCAGACAGTTCAAAGTAGTCAAGGCGGACAGCCTGGACTATGGAGTGGGAGACCGGGTGAGCCATATAAAATTCGGTCAGGGGACTGTTCTGGAGATTGTCGAAGGAGGACGCGACTACGAGGTCAAAGTGGATTTTGACAAGGCAGGGATCAAAAGGATGTTCGCTTCCTTTGCAAAATTGAAAAAAATTGAAACGCTATAGTAATTTATCATGAAATATGGTATACTAAAATAAGATTTTATACAGAAAAGAGGTATCCGCTATGAACCGTGTAGAAGACTTTTTAAACGCAGCGAAGACGAATGAGATGCTGGGAGAATTGCTTCATATCAAGAAGGAAGAGGAGAAAAAGCAGAACGTACTGATGTGGGTTCTCATCGCGATCGGCGCCGTACTTGCAGTGGCGGGTATCGCATATGCCGTATACCGCTTCTTTACTCCGGATTATCTGGAGGACTTTGATGAAGAGTTCGACGATGATTTTGACGATGACTTCTTTGACGATGAGGAAGAAGCAGAAGACGAAGAAGAGGACAAGACTGCAGAGTAATTTCCGCAGGAAAGGAATCAGAGCAGAGTAAGGGACTGTGAAAGACAGCGGAACCAGGGCTGCGTGCCGGGCTCCGCTGTTTTTTTACAGCAAGCTGAGGAGAGTATATGAAAAAAGGGCAGATTATTGAAGGAGTGGTGAAGAAAACCACATTTCCCAACAAAGGAAGGATAGAAGCGGAAGGAAAGACCGTGACCGTAAAAAACGGCATCCCGGGACAGAGACTCCGCTGCCAGATCACAAAGATCCGTGGAGGAAAGGCGGAAGCGCGCGTTCTGGAAGTTCTGGAGCGTTCTTCTGTGGAATGTGAACCTTTCTGCAAACATTTCACAGAGTGCGGAGGATGTGTCTGGCAGACGCTTTCTTATGAAGAACAGCTAAGACTGAAAGCAGGGCAGGTTAAAGAACTGCTGGACGACGCGGTGCAGGCATATGAATATGAGTATGTGTTTGAAGCGATCAAAGGCAGTCCCCGAAAATATGAATACCGCAATAAGATGGAATTTTCTTTCGGGGACGCGTACAAAGACGGATCGCTGGCTTTGGGGATGCATAAAAAAGGCAGTTTCTATGATATTGTGACAGTGGACGGCTGTCAGATCGTGGACGAAGATTTCCGAAAGATCCTGTCGGGGACGCTGGCATATTTTCAGGAGCAGGGCCTGCCGTATTATCACAAGATGCGGCATGAAGGGTATCTGCGCCACCTGCTGGTGCGGAAGGCGGCGCGGACCGGCGAGATTCTGGCAGATCTGGTGACCAGCACACAGATACAGGCAGACCTGGAAGGGTGGAAAGAACGGATGCTTTCTTTGCCTCTGAAAGGGAAATTGGCCGGACTCCTGCACACGAAAAATGACAGCCTTGCCGACGTGATCCAGAACGACGGTACGGAGATACTCTGGGGACAGGATTTCTTTTACGAAGAGCTGTTGGGACTCCGTTTCCGGATCACTCCGTTTTCTTTCTTTCAGACCAACTCTCTGGGGGCGGAAGTGCTCTATGAGACAGCCAGATCCTATATCGGCGATACAAAGAACCAGACCATCTTTGACCTGTACAGCGGAACGGGCACCATTGCCCAGATCCTGGCGCCGGTGGCAAAAAAAGTGATCGGAGTGGAGATTGTGGAAGAGGCGGTGGAGGCGGCGAAGGAGAACGCCCGCCTGAACGGACTGTCAAACTGTGAATTTATCGCCGGGGATGTGCTGAAGATGCTGGATTCCATCGAAGAACGTCCTGACTTTATCGTACTGGATCCTCCCCGGGACGGCGTTCACCCGAAAGCTTTGAAAAAGATCGTTGATTACGGTGTGGACCGTATGGTCTACATCTCCTGCAAGCCCACCAGCCTGGCACGGGATCTGGAACTGCTGCAGGAAAACGGGTACCGGATGGAGAGAGCGTGCTGCGTGGACATGTTTCCATGGACAGGGAACTGCGAGGTGGTGGCGCTTTTGACGCGCTGCGGCATTGGAGAGGAAAACGCAGATGCTTCATAGGTTTGGGATAGATTAAGTGAACAAAAATTTGTCACTTGCAAACTGTGGTGATCAATATTGACTTTTATGCTTGGATTTTATAAAATAATAAGCATAAAAGTCAAAAAAGAGGTGATTCATACGGGAGTTTCACAGGAGATTTTGCGATTGGCACAGAAAAATAATGGTGTTGTAACAACAGAGATGATTACCAATGCCGGTATTTCACGAGGATGTTTGAAATATTTAGCTGATAAAGGCAGTTTGGAGCGTGTGTCACGCGGTGTTTATATTCTGCCGGAATGCTGGGAAGATGAATTTGTTAATCTTCAGAGCCGTTATAAGAAAGGAATTTTTTCACTTAATACGGCACTGTTTTTATGTGATTTAACAGATAGGACACCAGGGAATTATCATATGACGTTTCCACAAACCTATAATCTCTCTGGCCCTAAATCAGAAGGAATTTTGTGCAGCAGTGCCAAGGAATCATTATACAGCCTTGGAATAGAGGCCTTAAAGACACCAGGAGGCAATACGGTAAGAGCGTATGGCGCGGAAAAAACATTATGTGATATTTTGAGACCAAGGAATCATACCGATATACAAGTGATTTCAGAAGCATTTAAGCGATATACGGCAGGTAAAAAGAAAAATATTCCGCTGCTTTCTGAATATGCGCGCTTGCTGAGAGTGGAAGAAAGGCTTAGAGCTTATCTGGAGGTGCTGCTGTGAAGAATGCAATGCAGTTAAAATCAGTGATAAAAAAGATTGCGAAAGAGAAGAACATATCTGCACAGCTTGTGCTGCAAAATTATATGCTGGAGAGATTTTTGGAACGGGTATCCGTCTCCGCGTATCAGAATAATTTCATCATTAAAGGAGGCTTCCTGATTGCATCAATGGTAGGTTTGGCTTCCAGAGCAACTATGGATATGGATGCAACGATTAAGCGCTATCCCGTGAGTGAAGAAACGATTCAAAAGATGGTAAAGGAGATTATTGAAATTGATCTTGAGGATGATGTCGTATTTACCTTCAAAAGTATTGGAAAAATACGAGAAGGTGATGAATATGCGGGCTATCGAGTTGCGTTGTCTGCAAATTATCCTCCTATGGCAGTGCCTTTAAAGCTGGATATTACAACTGGCGATAAGATTACACCTCGCGAAATTGAGTATAAATTATAGTTCCCATAGCGGTGTTTCCCCGCGATCACATGGAAATACGTGCCGCGGCCTGTGATCTCTGCTTCATAACAGGTGCCGGAATAGTGGATGAGCCGGATCTCACCCTGCCAGCGTTCTTTACGTTTTCCCCTTACCAGTGTGCATTGATATTCCATAGGCTAGTCGTCGATGCCCAGATGATAGCCCCGGCATTCAGATGGCGGCAGACTGTCTGATTCAGATCTTTATCATCTTCCGCAATTAAAATACGGATCATTGTAATGCGCCTCCTGCTACTTTTTTTAGAGAATAGCAAGAATTTGTTAAGGAATGGTTAATGATATCAATGAATAATAAGACGGTTGTATTCTTTCAGCAGAAAAAGTAAAATAAATGGAAAAGGAGGACATATGAAAAATATATACAGGATCTGTGGAAAGATCAGTCTGGTTTGCTATGTGTTTTTATTGTATCAGACCTGGCATCTGTGCCGGTACGGCGGCATCAGAAGACATTTTCTGCTGATGTTTCCGGCGGCGCTGGTGTTCCTGGCATGTATCGTGTTATGGCTGATTGCCCGGAGGCGTGTCAGAAAAGAATCCCCGGATGCTGGCTGCAGAAAGGGTATTCTGTGGGCGGAAGTTATTTTTGCTGTTGCGGCTGCGGCGCTGTTTGGAGGAGGCATCATCTACTCGGCGATTCCTTATAACGGAGCGCTGTCCTGGAAAGTAGACGAATGGATGCGGAGAAAGACAGTGACGCTGGAACACAATAATGTTTTCCAGGATGGCGTGGAAGGAATTCTTGCGGATCTGGATTCGGCTCTGGATCTTCCGGAGGAATTGTACATTTCCAATGAATATCAGATGTCTTTTGACGAAACAGGGACGGTCACATCCATCTACGCTTTCTTATATGGAAGAGACGACAATGGTGAGACCAGGACCTATCTGGTGGATTACAGCGGAAGCGGGAACATGACTGTCTGGACGGACGGCCGGGCAGACGCGTCTTATGAAGACGGCATGCGTCTGGATCCGATGCTGAGAATCCTGCAGAAGGCGCCCTGGGAGGAACAGGTAAAAGCGTGGACGTCAGAACGCGGCGGTGAGAACTATGAAATATTATATTTGGGGCGGCGGTCCTTCTCCTCATCAGAAGGGCTTGAGTATCTTCCGGGAGACGCGGATGGAGACGGGCAGGAAAGCGGAACAGGGGAAACCCCTCCCATGTGGGACGGCGGCGAAGTGACAGGATATGAGGTGTCTCTGCATATTCCCGAGGCAGGTGAGGTGACGCCGGTCCGCTATATGATGGAACCTGAATACACCGGCCAGGAGGAACTGAACGCGCAGCAGGCGCAGGAACAGGCAGAGAACGCCATCGCATCGGACAGCTGGATCACAGACAATACGGACGGATCCATGTATTTCTTCCTGAACGATACCGTCGGGTGGCGTCTGGTCGTGACGGACGCGGCCCTGGGCAGCAGGACATATGCCCTGGAAGGGTCCAAAGACGGCGGGGCATCCTGGACGACTGTCAACGCGGATCCTTTCGGCGGACAGCTCGGGGTGACGGAAGGGCTGATATTCTATGATGAAGAGTTCGGCGTCGCCGGTCTGACCGGCGCGTCCCAGTCGTATTCCAGACTGTATGTGACTACGGACGGAGGAGTTACCTATACACAAATGCAGATGCCAGGACTCTCTGAAGAAGAACTTCCCAAGATCGCGGAAGAATATGGTTATGGCACGGAAGACTATGATTATCTTTATATGCCTGAAAAGGCAGGAGATGTGCTGACAGTCCTGGCAGTGCCGGACGCGGGAGGAAAGGACGGCGTCCTGTTCCGGTCGTCGGATTTTGGAAAAACGTGGAATTATGCAGGGACAACAACAGGATAATCTTGGTTAATATATATAAAATTATCTTTAAAATTTCAATGAAAAAAGAAAAATATTCTATATATTATTTAGGGGGCATCCCTTATACTGTCTATATCCACAAAAAAGGAGACAAAAGGAGGATAAGGAATTATGAAAAGGAAACTTGCAGTAATGGCTATGGCAGGCGTACTTGCAGTATCAGCAGTTGCCTGCGGATCCAGCACTACTTCTACAGACAGTGCAGATACCGCTACGGAGAGTACGGATGCTGCAGAAGAGAGCACTGACGCGGCGGCAGCCGACAGCGCATCCAGCGGAGAGGTGGCAAATGCGGACAAGCCGCTGGTATGGTTTAACCGCCAGCCGTCCAACAGCTCTACCGGCGAACTGGATATGGCTGCTCTGAATTTCAACGAGAACACCTATTATGTAGGATTTGACGCAAATCAGGGTGCAGAACTTCAGGGAACCATGGTACTGGATTATATTGAGGCAAACATTGACAGCATCGACCGCAACGGCGACGGCATCATCGGCTATGTTCTGGCGATCGGCGATATCGGACACAACGATTCCATCGCACGTACCAGAGGCGTTCGTTCCGCACTTGGCACCGGCGTAGACGCAGATGGAAGCATCAACAGCGAGCCGGTTGGAACCAACACAGACGGATCTTCTTCTGTCGTACAGGATGGAACGATTGAAGTGAACGGACAGACTTATACGGTTCGTGAGCTTGCTTCTCAGGAGATGAAGAACTCCGCGGGAGCTACCTGGGACGCGGCTACCGCAGGTAACGCAATCAATACCTGGTCTGCATCCTTCGGCGATCAGATCGATGTAGTCGTATCTAACAATGATGGTATGGGAATGTCCATGTTCAACGCATGGTCCAAAGACAACAGCGTGCCGACCTTTGGTTATGACGCAAACAGCGACGCAGTGGCAGCAATCGCAGAAGGCTACGGCGGAACTATCAGCCAGCATGCAGACGTACAGGCTTACCTGACCCTTCGTGTACTTCGTAATGCGCTGGACGGCGTTGATATCGATACCGGTATCGGCACTCCGGACGAAGCAGGCAACGTGCTGAGCAGCGATGTGTTTACCTACAACGCAGACGAGCGCTCCTACTACGCACTGAACGTAGCAGTTACCGCTGACAACTATCAGGATTTCCTGGATTCCACAGTGGTTTACGCTCCGGTATCCAACCAGCTGGATGCAGAGGCTCATCCGACCAAGAACGTATGGCTGAACATCTACAATGCAGCAGATAACTTCCTGAGCGCTACCTATCAGCCGCTTCTGCAGAACTACGACGATCTTCTGAACCTGAATGTAGAATACATCGGCGGTGACGGACAGACCGAGTCCAACATTACCAACCGTCTTGGAAATCCGAGCCAGTATGATGCATTCGCGATCAACATGGTTAAGACAGACAATGCAACTTCTTATACGACACTTCTTAGCCAGTAAAATCAGTTTATAACAGAAAGACACATATATAATGACGGATTATTGGGGAGAAGAAATTCTCCCTAATAATCTATTCGGAGTTTTAATCTTTAATACAGGAGTAGATAGAATGGCAGATAAGAGGGATGACGTTGTCTTGTCGATACGCGGTATGTGTAAGTCCTTCGGCCGGAACCGGGTGCTGGACCACATCAACCTGGATGTGAAAAAAGGCACGGTTATGGGGCTGATGGGTGAGAACGGCGCCGGCAAATCAACGATGATGAAATGTCTTTTTGGAACCTACCAGAAAGACGAGGGTACGATCTTCCTTGACGGGAAGGAAGTGAACTTTTCCGGACCAAAAGATGCCCTGGAGAACGGTATTGCCATGGTGCATCAGGAACTGAACCAGTGTCTGGAACGGAATGTAATTGACAACCTGTTTCTCGGACGTTATCCGAAGAATTCACTGGGGATCGTGGACGAGGGCAGAATGAAAAAAGAAGCTTCCGAGCTTTTCAGAAGGCTTGGAATGACGGTGGATCTGACACAGCCCATGCGGAAAATGTCTGTATCGCAGCGTCAGATGTGTGAGATCGCAAAGGCAATCTCTTATAATTCAAAGGTGATCGTTCTCGATGAGCCGACTTCATCTCTGACCGTCCAGGAGGTAAACAAGCTCTTCGAAATGATGAGAATGCTGAAAGACCAGGGAATTGCGCTGATCTACATTTCTCATAAGATGGATGAGATTTTCGAGATCTGCGATGAGATTTCCGTGCTCCGTGACGGTAATCTGGTCATGACAAAGAGTGCGAAAGACACAAATATGAACGAACTGATCGCCGCCATGGTAGGCCGTTCTCTTGAAAACCGTTTCCCGCCGGTAGACAACAAGCCCGGCGATGTGGTTCTGTCCGTTCAGCATTTGTCCACAAAGTTCGAGCCTCATTTGCAGGATATTTCCTTCGATGTAAGGGAAGGCGAGATTTTCGGCCTTTACGGTCTGGTAGGAGCCGGACGTACCGAGCTTCTGGAGACGATCTTCGGCGTGCGTACCAGAGCGGCCGGCCGTGTGTATTTTAATAACCGGCTGATGAATTTCAACAGCGCCAAAGAAGCCATGGAACATGGATTTGCCATGATTACGGAGGAACGGAAGGCAAACGGTCTTTTCCTGAAAGGCAATCTTACTTTTAATACGACGATTGCCAATCTGAATCATTATAAAACCGGTCCGGCCCTCTCTGATACAAAGATGACAAAGGCAACGACAAAAGAGATCAAAGTTATGCACACCAAATGTATGGGGCCGGAGGACATGATTACCAGTCTTTCCGGAGGAAATCAGCAGAAAGTGATCTTTGGAAAATGGCTGGAGCGTGAGCCGCAGATCTTTATGATGGATGAACCGACGCGAGGAATCGACGTGGGGGCCAAGTACGAGATCTATGAACTGATTATTGAAATGGCAAAGCAGGGGAAGACCATTATCGTTGTGTCTTCCGAGATGCCGGAGATACTGGGAATCACGAACCGTATCGGCGTCATGTCCAACGGGCATCTTTCCGGAATCGTAAATACAAAAGAAACCAATCAGGAAGAGCTTTTAAGACTCAGTGCAAAATACCTATAATGAGGGAGAACGATAGATATGGCAATAGGAAATGAAAAGATTCTTACGGCCGAGCGGGAGATGGAACTGCGTAAGCCGATAGACGATTATGTAGGTGGAATCCAGGAAAAAATCAATGCCCTGAGGGTGGACGGTACGGATAAAGTCGTTTCCCTTCAGAACAAAATTGATTCTCTGAAACGTGACAAAAGCCGGAGCAAGGAAGAGAACAGCGCGGCGATTGCAAAACTTCAGGGAGAACTTGCAAAAGCAAAAGAGGTTGAAAGCAAAAATAAAGAAGAAATCTCCAAGCTGATTGCAGATGCAGAGAATTATATCAAAGAACACTTTGACAAAGAATACTATGAACCGGTAAATGAAAGCGCCAAATACGAGAAAGAACTGGCCAGACAAAAATACCAGAAGAGTATGGCGGATCTCCAGAAAGAGCATCAGGCTGCGCTTTCCAAACTTTCGGATCATCAGGAGATCAAAGACGAAAATTATGTATATAAAAATCGTCAGTTTGATGCCAAGATGGAACTTCAGAAAGATTTTCAGGAGATCAAAGACAGAAGGCATGCGGCATTTGCCCATAAATATCACCTGATTGACCTGCTCCGGATGTCAAAATTCACTTTTGGCCAGACTATGTCCCAGAAATGGGAGAACTATAAATATACCTTTAACCGCAGAAGTTTCCTTCTGCAGAACGGTCTGTACATAGCGATTATCCTTATCTTCATCGCTCTGTGTATCATTACTCCGGTGGTGAAGGGTACTCCGCTTCTGACCTACAACAATGTGCTGAATATCCTTCAGCAGGCATCGCCGAGAATGTTCCTGGCTCTCGGTGTGGCGGGCCTGATCCTGCTTGCAGGTACGGACCTTTCCATCGGCCGTATGGTAGGTATGGGTATGACGACAGCTACGATCATCATGCATCAGGGCGTCAATACCGGCGGCGTCTTCGGGCATATCTTTGATTTCACCGGATGGCCCATCCCGCTGAGAATGGCCTTTGCTCTGTTTATGTGTATTGTACTGTGTACATTCTTTACATCCATTGCCGGGTTCTTTACGGCCAAGTTCAAGATGCATCCGTTCATCTCCACGATGGCAAACATGCTGATGATCTTCGGTCTGATCACCTATGCGACGAAAGGTGTGTCCTTCGGTGCGATCGAGACATCGATTCCGTCGATGATTATTCCGAGAGTAAACGGATTCCCGACGATCATTCTCTGGGCGGTAGCTGCAGTCGCGATCGTATGGTTCATCTGGAACAAGACCACATTCGGAAAGAACCTGTACGCAGTGGGCGGCAATGCGGAAGCGGCGGCGGTTTCCGGTATCTCTGTATTCGCAGTGACGGTAGGCGCTTTCGTTCTGGCAGGTATCCTGTACGGTTTCGGTTCCTGGCTGGAGTGCGCGAGAATGGTTGGTTCCGGTTCTGCCGCATATGGACAGGGCTGGGAGACGGACGCGATTGCAGCCTGCGTGGTAGGCGGCGTATCCTTTACCGGTGGTATCGGTAAGATCTCCGGCGTGGTAGTCGGCGTGCTGATCTTCACCGCACTGACCTACTCCCTGACCATCCTTGGTATCGATACGAACCTGCAGTTCGTATTCTCCGGTATCATCATCCTGGTAGCCGTAACGCTTGACTGTCTGAAATACGTTCAGAAGAAATAAGACTGTATCAGAAAATCCACTTCTGTTCTGCCGGAAAGCAGACAGAGTGGATTTTTTTTGTTATAATAGCAGAAAAGCCAAAAATCGTACAGCATGAAGTATGGAGACAAGAGATGGAAAAATATACAGTTCTTTTGGTGGATGATGAAGAAGAGGTGCTTCAGGTCATCAAAAAGAAAATAAACTGGGAAGGACTTGGATTTTCCGTAATAGGTTATGCGGATAACGGAGTAAAGGCTCTGGAGATGATGGAAGAGTATCAGCCGGATGTGGTCATGACAGATATTAAGATGCCGTATATGGACGGCATGGAACTGGCGAAACGTATAAAGTCCGGATATCCGGCTACAAAGATATTGATTTTTACCGGGTTTGACGAATTTGAATACGCGAAAGAAGCTGTTCACCTGGAGGTTGAGGAATATATACTGAAACCGGTCAATTCTGTGGAACTGACCAATGTATTTACACAGTTGAAGATAAAACTAGACCAGGAGATCAGCGAAAAAAGAAACGCGGAGATTTTGAAGAACTATTATATGGAATCTCTGCCGTTTTTAAAGACCAATTTTTATTCTACTTTGATAGAGGGCAGGATTCACGAAAACGAAGTTGAAAAATATCTGGCAGATTATCAGATTACTTTTACAGGCCCGTTTTACTGCTGCCTGGTTATTCATACATCTTCCACGCAGGTGTCGAAGAATATGAATCCGGTGCTGCTCGCTATTTCAGTGCAGAAGCAGGCGAAAGAATATCTGGCTGAGAGATGGAAGGTGAAATGTTTTTCCTATCTTGGAAATACAGTCATGATCGCGCAGCTTTCCAATGAAAACGAGATATCCGAACTGACAGACGAATGCGACCGGTTCTGCAGATATGCCCGCCGTATGATTGACGCGGTGGTTACAGTGGGAGTCGGCTGTGTCTGTTCTGATGTCCTGGATTTGTCCCAGTCCTATAACAGCGCCAGGGAGGCAGTCTCTTACCGGGCGCTTTACGGGGCGGTCAGAGCCATTAACATCAAAGAAATAGCGCCTCAGGAGATGGGGGAGTTTGAGATGCCTAATGATGCGGAACTGTCCCGGCTGCTTAAGATGATCCGCTTCAATTCTGAAGAAGAGGTGAAGCAGGAAGCCGACAGATATATAAGCCGTCTGTTCCAGGCCGCCAAATCTCTGCAGCAGCATCATATCGCTGTAATGGAGCTGGTGAGCGTGATGTACCGTTTTGCTTCTAACCATGATATTACTGTAAGCGCGTTTTCCGGGGATATGCGGGAATTATACGGAAAGCTGCTGGAGATGGAGCCGGACTCTCTGAGAAAATGGTTTACGGAACTCTGTCTTTCTTTCCGGGAATATTTGATCAGCACACGGAACAAGTCGACGAAAACATTCGTACAGAAGGCGCAGGAATATGTCCGCAGCCATTATATGGAGGCAGAATTGTCGCTGGACAGCATGTGTGAGGAACTGGGAGTGTCCAATTCGTATTTTTCTACGATATTCAAGAAGGAAACCGGGAACTCATTTATCAGTTACCTGACAGATTACCGAATGGATCAGGCGGCCAGACGGCTGCTGGAAACCAATGAAAAAAGCTATATGATAGCGAAAGAAGTCGGTTATACAGACCCTAATTATTTCAGTTATGTGTTCAAAAGGCGTTTTGGAGTATCCCCTTCAAAATATAGAACGGAGCATGCGGCAAGTGAAAGTTAAATATCTGAAATATTTCAAAACCCCGGGCCCAAGAGGAATATTATCCACGATTACGATCAGTTTTTCGGTGATCTCGATTTCCATCATGCTGATTCTGGGAATTGCGCTGTATATCCGTTTCTCAACGTCCACACGGCAGGAGACGGTCCAGAGCACGCAGAGGATGCTGGAGCAGACCGGGGAGACACTGGAAGACTATCTGGTAGATATGCGGCAGATATCGGATACGGCATATTACCATCTGATCAAGGAGAATGATTTTTCCAGTTATGGAGAGGATATCCAGAGCAGGATCAATCTCCTTTATGAGGCTAATCAGGATAACCTGCAAAGTATTGCCCTTTATGATCAGTCCGGGAATCTGGTGGCGGCAGAACCGGTCGCGACACAGAAAAAGAATCTGAATGTTACCGGACAGGGCTGGTATATACAGGCGATGGACGAGGTGGAGAATATGCATTTTTCCACGCCTCATATACAGAATTTGTTTGATGATAATACTTTTCGTTATTATTGGGTGATCTCCCTGAGCCGCGCGGTGGAGATCACAAATGGAGGAAAAACAGAACTGGGTGTTCTCCTGGTTGATATGGACTATTCTGTCATTTCACGGATGCTGGATCAGATCAATAATTTTGACAACGGCCAGTATTATTATCTCTGCGACAGCAATGGCGAGATTATCTATCATCCGCGCAGGATACAGATCAGCGACGGAATCAGCAGCGAGAACAGCGCCGCGGCGGCGGGATACAGAGATGGCATTTATGACGAGACCTTTGAGGGAGAAGCCAGGAAAGTCGTGGTGAACACGATCAGTTATACCGGCTGGAAGCTGGTGGGAGTGATTCCGTATTCGGCGTTTACCTACGGAATGATTAATATGAGATATTTCATCATTATGCTGATGCTGCTGATGGCCATGATGCTGGCGGTCGTCAACCGCATTGTTTCCGTGGGAATCTCCAGGCCTATCCTGAAATTGAATGATTCGGTAAAAGAGTATGAAGCCGGAGAGAAACCGGAGATCTACATCGGAGGGCCGCAGGAGATCCGGCATCTGGGTCTGTCCATCCAGAAATCTTATGAGCAGATAGAAAATCTCATGAAGAAAATTGTTCTGGAACAGAACGAAAGGAGAAAAAGCGAACTGGATGCGCTGCAGAGTCAGATTAACCCGCATTTTCTGTACAACACACTGGAATCTATCACCTGGATGATAGAGGGAGAACGCAACGACGACGCGGTATTTATGATCTCTCAGCTGGCCCGTCTGTTCCGGATCAGTCTTTCCAAGGGACGCACGATTATCAGTATCAAAGACGAACTTCAGCATGCGCAGAGCTATATGAATATACAGAAAATTCGGTATAAGAATACCTTTTCCGTGGAATTTGACGTGGCTCCTGAACTGTACGCTTACTGTACCGTGAAATTGATTTTGCAGCCGATTCTGGAGAATTCCATAAGTTACGGCGTCGGAGAGATGGATGACTGCGGAGAGATAAGAGTGGAAGGAAAAATGGAGGGCGGCGAGATCCTGCTTTCCGTGACAGACAACGGCATCGGCATGTCGAAAGAAGAAGCCGGCCTTGTGCTTACCGACAGCAACCGCATCCGCAAACGGGGATCAGGCGTAGGACTTGTGAATGTCAACCGGCGGATCCAGATCTATTTTGGAAAAGAATATGGCCTGACCGTGGAGAGCGAGCCGGATGAGGGAACCAAAGTTACCATTCGTATTCCGGCGGTGCCGTATACAGAGGAAGACACGCTGGCGCTGGAAAGGGGACATTCGTTTGGCGGGGAAGATTAGGATGAAAAACAATAATAAATTTTTTATTGCCTCGGAAGTAGTCATGGGGTTCATGGTTCTTGTCCTGGCGGCACTTATGCTGGGCGAACGGAACCGGGACGCGAGGGCAAAAGTGTCTGTGATCGTCTGTGACTCGGATAATTCAGGATGGGCGGCATTCAAGTATGGGGTCAGGATGGCCGCGGAGGACCGGGGAATTGAAGTTGTGATTGCCGCTACAGAAAGCGTGCTCTCGCTGGAGGAAGAGGAAGCGCTGATCAAAAATGAGATAGACAGCGGGGCGGACGCGGTCATTGTACAGCCGGTTCCGGACAGCGGGGCGGAAGAGATGCTGAAAAGAGTGAGAAAACGTGTTCCGGTTATGCTGGTGGAGAGCCCGCTGTCCGGAACCGGCGAGGGCTCTGCTCTTCCTGTGACGGGGCCGGACAACTATGCTATGGGAGCGGCTCTGGCGGAAAAGATACTGGAGGATTACAGCGGAAATCTGGAAGGAAAGACGGTAGGAATCCTCTCTCAGACCATGGATGCGGAGATGACGGCTCTTCGCGTCGACGGATTCTGTGATACTTTAAAAAATACAGGGATAAATCTTGAGTGGTTTGTGTCCGGGAACTTTGACGACGGAGGAGCAGATTATCTGGAATCCCAGGCAAGAGTGGATTTTGTGGCAGCGCTTGATGACGGCAGCCTGACAGCGGCCGGGGAGCGCGCTTCCGAACATGGGCTGCATGGGGCGGTCGTGTATGGAATCGCACATTCGACTCAGGCTGCGTATTATCTGGATACCGGTGTGGTAGAATGTCTGGTGGTGCCGGATGAATTTAACGTAGGCTATCAGAGCATGAGTGAAATTGCGGATAGTCTGGAGCATTTTTTCCACAAGGAGGAGAGCAGAGAGGTTCTCTATACGGTGATTCGCAGAGAAACACTGTTTTCGGAAGAAAATCAGGAAATTCTTTTTACAATGAGTCAGTAGGGGGATGGCGAGTATGAATAAATTGGGCGCGGTCTGGACCGTTTTGCTGGGAAGCGCATTTTTGCTTTGCGCCTGCGGGGAAGAGCAGCCGGACGTTCCGGACAAAAGTTATATTGGGGTGGCGTATTATAATCAGAGCGATACATTTCTTAATGAACTTCTGGACAGCTTTAAGGAGCAGCTTAAAGAGATGCAGAATGAGGATATGGACACGGTGGTTATGGTACGGGACGCGGCGGGAGTACAGCGCACTCAGGACGATCAGGTGAAAGAGCTTATCAATGCAGGCTGTGATGTGCTCTGCGTGAATCTGGTGGACCGGGCGGATCCTTCGGAGATTATTGATATGGCCAGGGAACATGAAGTGCCCATCATATTTTTTAACAGAGAACCTGTGGCGGAAGATCTGATGCAGTGGGACCAGATTTATTATGTCGGCGCGGACGCGGAAGAATCCGGGGTCATGCAGGGAGAACTGGCGGCCGATATGATAAAGAATAACAGCCAGACAGACCGGAACAGAGACGGAAAAATCCAGTATGTAGTGCTGGAAGGGGAGCCCGGCCACCAGGATGCCATCATCCGTACGGAGACTGCGGTGAAGACCTTGACTGACAGCGGTATTGAACTGGAAAAACTGAGTTACCAGATCGCCAACTGGAACCGCGCCCAGGCAGAGAACCGGATGGAACAGCTGATCGGGCAGTATCCCAATCAGATAGAACTTGTTCTTTCCAACAATGATGATATGGCGCTGGGGGCAATGGACGCTTATAAAAAGCTGAATTATACAGAAACCGCGCTTCCGGTTTTCTTCGGGATAGACGGCACGGATGCGGGGCTGGAGGCGGTCATGGATTCGGAACTGGCCGGAACTGTGTATAATGACAAAGAAGGGCAGGCAAAGGCCATGGCGGAACTTTGCTGGGCGCTGATTACCGGAGACGGCATGGAAGAGCTGGAATTTCAGAAAGAACGCTGTATTTATCTGCCGTACGCCAAAGTAACGGAAGAAAATGCAGACGAATTTATTGCCCGCAGCAATACCCCATGACGGGCCACGGAGGGAAAGTATGAAACAATATACGGGAATTATTTACCGGAAAAAGGTGCCGTTTTTTCTGAAACTGCTGCTTTTCCTGTCGTTCGTGCTGCTGCTGGGGTGGGGGATCTTCCTTGTAAGAGAAAAACTGCTGAAGAATGCCAATGAGATGGGAATGAACCTGGCGGAGAGTTATGCGGCAGAGGAAGAGAACCGCATCAGCGTATATTCCATGCTGCTTTCGGTAGGAGCTTCTTCTCTGCGGGAGAGCATGACAAAAGGAGCGTCCGAAGAAGAGATTCAACGCTGGATGGAAGGATATTCCGAGCAGGTAGAAGAAACCCTGGGCGCTTTTATTATCGATCCCTATGCGGTGGTGGACGGAAAGATCGTTGCGGCTGTTTCCTGGGAGGGAGACGAAGAGTATGATTACCGGGATACCCAGTGGTACCGGAAAGCAGAGGAAGAAAAAGAGCATGTAGTCTATACGGATGTCTACGAGGACGCTATCACAGGCAAAAAGATCGTCACTCTGGCGAAAGCGCTGAATGAAAAAGGAGATGTGCTGGCGTTTGACATTCTGATGGAAAATTTTCATACTCATAAAAACAAGGCGTCGCTTCCGGAGTCAAGTATCTACCTGCTGTTCGATTCACAGAATCATCTTATGTACATTTCCGGAGAAGAAGATATAGTAGAGGAGGCCGGAGGGACATATCTTGGGGAGCTGGTCACCAGTATCCGTCAGGGGGAAATGGTGTCTCATGATGCGACGATCACCGGACCGGATGGAAGAAAATGGAGCGTATACTATTATGAGATGAGCAATGGATGGCTTTCTGTGATTTCCATGCCTCTTGCGGTGATTCTTCAGGATGGATGGGACGGTATTGTTCTGGCGCTGGGGGTGATCTGCGCGGTTCTCGCGGTGATCGCCGGTTCTATCATGCTCAGCGGTTATTTCAGCGACAGGAAGGCGGATCAGATCGCTCAGACGCTTCAGATTCTTGGAGATTCGTATTACGCGATTTATCGGATTGACCTGAATAATGAGACTTATATAACGGTAAAAGGATCAGCCGATGTAAAAGAAGCCCTGGGGGACTCCGGCTCTTACCGGCATCTTCTGGATGTGGTAAAAGAGGTGGTAGATGAAACGACACATGAAAAATTTGAGGAAAACCTTTCCATCGATAATATCCGCAGGCTGATCCGGGATGGAGTCTATGATTTTGGCGGGGATTATCAGAGAAATTTCGGAGGTGAATATAAATGGGTAAATATTCAGGTACTTTACAATGAAGGAGCGCACGTAAATGAAGTGATTCTGGCTTTTCGCGAAATTGACCGCGACAAACGCCGGGAACTTCAGCAGCATGCGCTGCTTCAGAACGCACTGGCCGCGTCCAGACAGACGGTACAGCAGAAAACCATGTTTTTCAGCAACGCTTCCCACGATATGCGCACGCCGCTGAATGCGATCATCGGTCTGGCGAAGCTGGCCAGAAGAGAAGATAATGACCGGGAAACGGTGGAAGAATATCTGGAGAAGATCGAAAGATCCGGAAAGCAGATGCTTACTCTGGTCAATGATGTTCTGGATATGTCACGTCTGGAGCATGGAAAGGGCGGCGTCCTGGACTATGCGCCTATGGACATCTGCTCATGTATCCGGGAGACGGCAGCCATTTTCCGTGATCAGGCAAGAGAAGAAAACAAGACGCTGGCAGAAGAGTACCAGGTGGAACGCAGGATGGTGCTTTGCGACGCGGCGCGTCTGGGACAGATCGTCAACAACCTTATATCCAACGCTTTGAAATACAGCAGTGAAGGGGCGAAGATATGTCTGTCGGTCAAAGAGATCAATCACAAGACCGGACACAGCAAATACCAGATCGTAGTCAGCGATACGGGGATCGGCATGTCGGAGGAGTTTCAGGAACGTATCTTCGAGCCGTTTGCCCGCGAAGCCTCTTTCTTTTCCCGAAAAGTGTCCGGAACCGGGCTTGGAATGCCTATCGTGAAGACGATTGTCCAGCAGATGAGCGGAGAGATCACGGTACAGAGCGCCCTGGGAGAGGGGAGCACATTTACGGTGACGATTCCGCTGCAGAATCTGGACGAGGAAGAAAGACCGGCGGAAGAAAAACAGGAAGAAGGAGGAACATTCAGCCTGGAGGGAAAAACGATTCTGCTGGCGGAAGACAACGAGATTAACATGGAAGTGGCCGGAGAGTGCCTGAAAATGCTTGGAGCAAAAGTGCTGGAAGCGTGGAACGGACAGGAAGCCGTAGATGTCTTTGCGGCTCAGGAACCGGGCAGGATCGACGCGGTCCTGATGGATATGCAGATGCCGGTTATGGACGGCTGCGAAGCGGCCAGGACGATCCGCTCCATGGACAGAGAGGACGCCGGGACGGTACCGATTATTGCCGTCACAGCCAATGTATTTGCCGAAGATATCGCCAGAACTACAGAAGCCGGTATGAACGCGCATATTGCGAAACCTATAGATTTTCAGGAATTACAGAAAGTACTGGCGGTTTATGTGGATCTGGAACAGAGAGGGCGGAATTAGAGCCTGCGCAGTTTTTCGCGGATCAGGTAAGTCACTGCATCGGCCATCTGTTCTTCTGTTCCGGCCCATGCCACGTCATTGCCATAGATCTCTCTGGCAGCGGGGAGATCTTTTTCATGCCCGGTACAGACGGCGAGAACACCTACATTCTGACGGCGCAGCCGGCTGACTTCCGCGGCGGCGTCCCGGATGCCGTGCGTTCCCCCATAGTCGTACGAAAAAGGAATCGGTCCTTTTCGGGAAGAGTACCGGTGGTCGTCATTGGGACTGCAGTCCGACAGAACGATCAGCAGCCGGTTTTCATAACCAGAATTCAGCAGCCGGTATCCCGTAATCCGGATAGCGAGACCGTCCCGGTTCCATCCTGCGGAACAATATTCGAAAATTCTTTTGTTATCCTGGGGATTCTCATAATCCCGGAAAATACGGAGGACTGTACAGCCGTTCACAGAGCAGTATGAACAGACACGGACAGGCAGACGGCACCGGGTCAGGCTTTCCGCGATGATAAACCCCTGTGCGGCAATGCGTTCCTGGCGGTCCATCTGCGAAGCGGATGCATCCAGCAGGATATCTATGGAGAGATTCCCTTTTTCACAGGGAGTTGTACCGGCGAAGATCTTTTCATCGTGAAGTCGGATACCGCGCCACACCCGTGCGGCTATTAACCGTCCGCTGCGCGCCCGGTAAAGCTGTTCTCCGTCGTCAAACAGCAGCACATTGCGGATCTGGTCGGTCATGCGGGATATGGCGGTCATGTGATCTGCCAGATGCGCATGGTGGAAGGAAAGATTTCTCTCCTTCTGGAACAGCATGGCCTGGCGGAAGGAATTCTGAGCTTTCGAGGAGGTGCGCCGGTATTCCCCGCGGGTTACATGCAGATGGCAGGAACGGTGGCCTTCTGTACAGAGCATGCGCTCCAGTTCTTCCTGCTCCTGTGAAGTATAGACAGATATGCCGAAGTTTGTTTCCAGCCAGGAGCGAAGGGTCTGCTTTCCGGATCTGACCAGGAGCACCGGAAGAGTCAGCGTGACAGGAGCATGCATACCGCCGCCATCTTCCTCAGAATGGACGCGGGTGACGAAGGCCGGGCGGCCATGCAGCGCCGCTATGACCAGGCGGAAGGGAAGGACGCGGTGCGATCTCGCTTCGTGCAGTTCCGGAAGACGGCAGCGGAAGAATTCCTTAAGAATATGAACCATCTGATCCGCTATGGCGCGGGAGTCCAGAGAGGGACTGAAAAGTACCGCTTCCATAATGCGCTTTTCCCGGCGACGGAGTCTGGCAGTCTGTCCCAGCAGTCCCGCGCAGTATGCGGTCTGGAGACGTTCCAAAAGCTCCTGGTCCCAGTAAGGACGGGAATGGGATACGACGTCTCTGGCGTATTCCAGCCGCAGCGTCTCCAGTACGGGACGGTCCTCTTTCGCGGCGGGATAAACGCTGTGGGCAAGCCCGAACCACAAAAGCCCTTCATACAGGGCCGCATCCGGCAGCTGTCCGATCCGCACGAAGAGATCCTTAAGCGGACGATAATCATAATAGCGGTGAACCGCTCCGATGATACAGTTCAGATAGAGGTCTGCCGCTCCTTCCGGTGTGAAGGAAAGAAAATCCGGAGTAAAATCATAGTCTCCGGCCGCGTTCCATATGATGTTTTTCGCTCTTCGTTCTTCGGCTTCTGAAGCATGCAGCATGATACTCACTCCATGAAAACTGAGGTTTTGTCCAGATCCTGAGGAATTCTTGACCGGATCAGGTCGCTGACCAGCTGACGTTCATAAGAATCAAAGATTTTGTTTACAATGCCAAGGCGCAAGGCCCTTACGGCGGGCAGACCTTTCCGGATCAGGCGGACAGAAGCGATAAGCCCCCTCAGATCCAGCGCTTTGGCAGAGATTTCCCCGCTGGCGCATTTTTTCTGAAGCTCCTGGAAAAGCTCGGAGAACTGCCGGTTCCAGAGATCGGAGAGAGAAGGGAATTCCCGGCGCAGGAGCTTTTGCAGATATTCATCGGAGATAAGAGGCATCTCGATCACGACAAAGCGGGAAGCCAGAGCCTCGTTCAGTTCTCTCGTTCCGGCATAGCCGTAGTTCATGGTAGCGATAAAACGCGAAGCCGGGTGAAGCCGTATCTGGTCGTATCCGGGAATATCGATGCACCTGCGGTAATCCAGCGTTTCGTGAAGAACTGCCAGGGCTTCATTTTTCGCCATATTGATTTCATCCAATACCCCGAAACCGCCAAGACGGGCGCATCTGCTCACCGGACCTTCCCGGAAAACTACTTCTCCGTTTCGGAAAGTATCAGAGCCTACCAGGGAAGCGGCGTCCGAATGGATGCTCAGAGAAATATTCCACACGGGGCGTCCGAATGCCGCCGCCAGATTTTCCGCGAATACATTTTTCCCGGTGGCCTTTGGACCGGTCAGGAGCAGATTTTCGCCGCAGAGCAGGGCTGATAAAGCCTCTTCCCAGAGATCGGGACCGTAATAAAAATAACGGGGAGGAGACAGTCGACGGCGCGCTTCCTCCGGTACGTCATAGGAAGCGCGAAATTCTGACAGTTCCCGGATCAGCGTCGGGGATACTCCTTCCTCTTTCAGAAAATCCAGCAAGATGAACCCTCCTTCACGGTAATTCTGAAAATATTATAGCACCCGCAGGAGAAAACAAAAGAAAAACTTTTGCCGCGGCATATTTTCCTTTATAATGGTAGCATAATATACAGGAGGAAGCCTATGGACGGATTGAGCAGAAAGATATATCTGGAACTGAAAGAGCCTTCCAGAGAGGATGCGGCGTCTTCTCAGGAACGGATCCTGCGCGCGCTGCGTGCGGATTATGGGGAAGTGTATATGCCGTGCAGAATCCTGCGTATGCTGTATCCCATATGTGAAGAAGCAGACTGGAGGCTTACGGTGTCTCTTGGATGGAATGGCGGCCGCTGGGAAGTGATAAAGATGGAAAAAGGAGATACTTCCGCAGCTCATTACGGTATGTGTGCAGATCTGGGCAGCACCACTGTGGCCGTGCAGATGATAGACCTCTGCACAGGTGAGATTCTGGCCTCATCCAGCGTGTATAACCGGCAGACGGCATTTGGGGGAGACATTCTGACGAGAATTTTCTATACGAAAGACCATCCGGAGCATCTGGACGAGATCCGTCAGGCCACGATAGACACTTTTACGGATGCGTTCGCAGATCTGCAAAGACAGACCGGAATTCCTCCGGAAGCCTGTACGGCTATGACTGTGGCGGGAAACATGACCATGATTCATTTCCTGATCGGCATGGATCCGTTTGGAGTCTTCTCTGCGCCTTATGCGGTGCGGGCGGATCGTCCGGATTTTCTCCCGGCAGAGGAATTGGGTTTTCCGTTTCACGGATATGTTTACTGCTATCCCGGCAGGGCAAATTATCTGGGAGGAGATATTATCAGCGGGATTATCGCGTCCGGGATTGCGCGGAAGGAGGAGATCTGCGTCTTTCTGGATATTGGTACCAACGGAGAGCTGGTCGTCGGCAACCGGGAATTTCTTCTCTGCGGAGCCGGAGCGGCCGGACCGGCCCTGGAAGGCGGAAGCGTGAAGACGGGCATGTGCGCCCGGACAGGCGCGGTACAGCATGTACGGATGGACGGCCGGCAGTTTATATGCGACGTGATCGGCGGCGGAGAAGCGAAAGGGATCTGCGGTTCGGGGATCGTGGACCTGATCGCGGAGCTTTTCCTGCATGGCTGGGTGGATATCCGGGGACGTTTTGTGCCGGAGGCCTCGGACCGGATTGTGGAAAGAGAGGGCGAATACGCGGTGGAGTATGCTCCGTCGCTGTATTTCTATCAGTGTGACCTGGATGAATTCCTGAGTACCAAGGCTGCTGCCGCCACCATGGTGGAATATATGATGAACCTGATAGGACTGTCCATGCAGGACGTGGGAGAGTTCCAGGTGGCAGGTGCTTTCGGGGCATATATTGACAAAGAGTCGGCAGTCGCGATCGGTCTTTACCCGGATCTGGACCGCAGCCGCCTGATCTCGGCCGGAAATACCTCTCTGAAAGGAGCGTATGAAATGCTTCTCCATAAAGAGTATCTGGCAGAGGCGGCAGATATTCTGGACAGGATGGAATATGTGCAGTTCGGGGAAGTGGAAGATTTTATCCAACTGATGGGAGCCGCGCGGGCTTTGCCGCATACGGACCTCTCCAGATACCCGTCTGTGGTTGAAAAACTGAGAAAAAATGGTATTCCGGGGGTTTAAGCATATGAAAAAGGCGGTACAAGAATCTGTTCTAAAAATTCTTATACCGCCTATTGTACTGTTATTTCCAATGGACTTTAAACCTCATAATCTTTCATCTATATTTTATGAATCCTTACGGATTTCTTTTTGCCCTTCTGTCCATCCGCGATGGATATAAGGCGTTCTCCGGTTTGTATACCGGTCCATGTGGTTTTTTATTAACAAGGTATTGTTCCTTTACCTTCTCAAAAACATCTTCTGTTTTACCAACATCCTATGTGGTAATATTCTTATATTATATTTTTATCTATATTTAGTTTTTTATGGATAAGTAAATATGTTCGGTGGTCTGTACCTTCCTTTCTGATATACTATGGGGTGGAACGTTAAGTTTTGATTGGACTCTCCTCCTTTACATGCTCCTCATCCTCGGGATTTTTCTTTTTTGTTTTCTCTTTGTTTTATGAGTTTATTATAGCATGATAATTATATTTGTCAACATATTTTTTGAAAAAAAATTAATTATCTGAAATTTGACGGATGAAGGCGCATTTGATACACTGAATTCCAGAAAAGAAACTGCGGAAAGGGGGCTGCCATGCAGTACAGAACCGACCGGAAGGGAACCAGGCTGTCTGTCCTGGGATACGGATGCTTACGTTTTACGAAAAAGAACGGGAAAATTGACCTGGACAAAACAGAAGCTGAGATCATGGAAGCGATCCGAAGCGGCGTGAATTATTTCGATACTGCCTACGTCTACGGAGGAAGTGAAGCGGCGCTGGGGGAGATCCTGAAAAGAAATAATTGCCGGGAGCAGGTATACATTGCCACAAAACTGCCTCATTATCTGATCAAGTCGAAGGCCGGGCTGGAGCGCTGCTTTCAGGAACAGCTGTCCCGTCTGCAGACGGACTATGTGGATTATTATCTGATGCACATGCTGAATGACGCGGATACCTGGGAACGTCTGAAAGAGAAGGGCGTAGAGGAATGGATCGCCGAGAAAAGGGCGGCGGGACAGATTCGCAATATCGGATTTTCGTATCATGGAAATACGGAACATTTTAAAGAAGTTCTGGACGCCTATGACTGGGATTTCTGCCAGATACAATACAATTATATGGACGAGCATACCCAGGCGGGAAGAGCAGGCCTTGAATATGCCGGAACCAAGGGGATACCGGTGATAATCATGGAACCGCTGAGGGGAGGAAAACTGGTGGAACTTCTTCCGGAAGAAGCAAAGAAGCTTTTCCGGGAAAAGTCTCCGGACAGTACACCGGCCCAGTGGGCGTTCCGGTGGCTCTGGGATCAGAGGGAAGTGACAGTGGTGCTGTCCGGCATGAATTCTCTGGGAATGGTGCGCGAGAATATAAAAACCGCCGATGAGGCCAGAGTCGGGATGATGACAGAAGAAGACCGCAAATTTCTGGAGGAAGTTAAAAGGGAAATTAACCGTAAGATCAAAGTGGGCTGTACCGCGTGCGGCTATTGCATGCCGTGTCCGCAGGGGATCGATATCCCGGGAACCTTCCGCTGTTATAACGAAATGTATACCGAGAGGCCCAGGGTGGGGAAAAAGGAATATCTGATGACCACGGCATTCCGTAAAAATCAGAATCCGGCGTCCAAGTGTATCCGGTGCGGGAAATGCGAAAGGCATTGTCCCCAGAAGATCGAGATACGGAAGGAGCTGAAAGCCGCCGCTGCGGAACTGGAAGATCTGCGCTACAAAGCGTTGTCTGCGCTGGTACGTATTCTGAAAATCTGGTGAAAAATACATTGACAGAAACGGGGTTATCCCTGAAAATAAAATCAAAATACAAAAGGGAAGAGAGGTAATGGATATGTCGACACCACACAATTCAGCGGAAAAAGGGCAGTTTGCCAAATGCGTCCTGATGCCGGGAGATCCGCTTCGGGCAAAATTCGTAGCAGAGCATTTTCTGGAAGATATCAAGCTGGTAAACCAGGTGCGGAATATGCTTGCTTATACTGGAACTTATCAGGGGAGGCCGGTCAGCGTCATGGCCAGCGGCATGGGGATGCCGTCCATCGGGATTTATTCCTATGAGCTTTACAAATTCTATGATGTAGACAGCATTATCCGGATCGGCTCAGCCGGCGCGTACGATGAAAAGCTGAAGCTTTACGATCTGATTCTGGCAGACAGCGCCTACAGCCGTTCCTCCTATGCGCTCTGCCAGAGCGGAGACACAGAGGAGATACAGTATCCGGATGCGGGACTGAACTATTCGATCCAGGATGCGGGAAAGCGTCTGGGGATTCCGGTGACTCTGGGAAGAATCCATTCCAGCGACGCGTTTTACTGTGAACCGGGACAGCCGGGATATGAGTTCTACCGGAAAGAAAAGAACTGTCTCTGCGTGGAAATGGAAAGCTTTGCTCTGTTCCACAATGCGAAGGTGCTGGGCAAGAAGGCTGCCTGCCTGCTGACCATCTCCGATTCTGCTGTCACGAAGGAAGAGACTACCGCGAAAGAGAGGCAGAACGCGTTTACCAACATGATGAAAGTTGCTCTGGAGGCAGCTGTCCGTGAGTAAAGATAATATTACGCTGATCGGGATGCCGGGAGTGGGGAAAAGCACCGTGGGCGTGGTGCTGGCGAAGGTGCTGGGTTACCGTTTCCTGGATTCCGATCTGGAGATTCAGGAACAGACCGGAAAACTGCTTCACGAGCTGATCGAGGAATACGGCGGCGACGGATTTCTGGAAATAGAGAATCGGGTCAATGCCGGACTTGAGGTCAGCCGGTCAGTGATTGCCACCGGCGGCAGCGCGGTTTTCGGGAAAGAGGCCATGGAACATCTCAGGGACATCTCCACCGTCGTTTATCTGCGTCTGCCCTGTGAACAGCTCCAGGATCGCCTGGGGGATCTTCACCAGAGAGGCGTGGTACTGAAACCGGGACAGACGCTGCAGGATCTGATGCAGATGAGGGCTCCGTTTTATGAGAAATACGCGCACATCATCGTTGACGAAGAAGATCTGGACATTCGTGGAATCGTAAAAAAGATCACGACAGCGTTAAAAAATAGCGAATGAGCAGTTCGCCGTCGGCCAGGCCCGGCTGCCGGAAAGAGAACCCCGTCCTCTCGGGATGCCATTGCACGCCGAGGACGGGTTTTTTCATATGCTCCACGGCTTCCGCCACTCCGTCAGGCGCCGTCTGGGTAATCCTCAGATTGCTTCCCGTGCGTCCCAGGCCCTGATGATGGGCACTGTTGACCAGACAGGATGGTCCATAGAGCCGGTAAAGCGCGGAACCGGGCAGACAGGTCACCGTATGTCGGCGGTCCTCACTGTTCCAGGCATGGAGGGCAGATGAGGGCAGATCCTGCTGAATTGTGCCGCCGAAATAAACATTCAGAAGCTGCATGCCCCGGCAGATGCCGAGCACCGGACGATTCAGGCGGATGAATGCGTCCAGCAAAGTGAACTGCGCCTGATCCAGGGCAGGATCGATGTGGAGCGAGCCCCGGTTCTCTTCTCCGAAGAATGCCGGATCCACATCCCCGCCTCCGGGCAGCAGCAGAGCATCGAACAGAGATACAGAGACGGGGGAAAGGCTTACCTGTGTTTCGACGCCCGCCAGGCGAAGCGCATTTTCATAATTTTTCGTAAGATCGGGGATACCCGCTATCAGAACACGCATATATTTTCATGGACCTACCGGTCTGAAATGTGAACTTAAAGTATTGTATTCCGGCCGCAGAAAAAATGTGCGCCGCCATGGAGGAGGATGGATATGCAGATTCAGGAACAGTATATGGAACAGGCCAGAAAACTTCATCAGGCCTGCCCGGTCGCAGATGCGCATCTGGACCTGGCAGGAGAACTGCTGCTCCACGTGAATAACGGAGAAAGGGAGGCGCTCCGGCGCCATTATCTGGATGAACTGAGAGAAGGCGGATTCAATCTGGTCGTTTCATCGGTATACCTGGAAAATGAATATTTGCCCGAAATGGGACTCAGGAAGGCCATGGATCAGATCGGCGTCCTGCTGGAGGAACTGGATCAGAATGAAGAATTTCTGCTGGTGAAAAATGTAAGGGATCTGGATCGGGCTCTGGAAGAAGACCGGATCGGAGTGTTGTTATATCTGGAGGGAATGGATTTTGTCGGGACAGATTTTCATTTGCTCCGGACACTGTGGGAAGCCGGAGTAAGAGGCGCTTCCCTGACCTGGAGCAGGAGAAACGCGCTGGCCAGCGGATGCTGCGTGGCGTCAAAAAGAATCCCTGTTCCGGGAGGCCTGACGGATGAAGGAGTGGAAGCCGTGCGCCGGATGGAAGATCTGGGTATGTTTCTGGACATCAGTCATCTGAACGACGACGGTTTTGAAGATGTATGCGCAGTGGCGTCAAAGCCGTTCGCGGCGACGCATTCCAACAGCCGGACCATTTACTTCAATTATCGGAATCTGACTGATGAGCAGATGAAAAAACTGGCGGCGCAGAGAGGCGTGATAGGTCTGAACGGCTGCCGTTTTCTGGTGGGAAAGGGACAGGGAGAGGAAGCTCTGGACTGGCTCTGCAGCCATCTGGAATATATGGCGGGACTGGTAGGAGCGGACAAAGTGGGATACGGATTTGACTTCTGCGACGCGTATGACGACGCGAGAGACGGCGGAACGCAGAAAAAAAACCACAATGACTGTCTGGTCAGCCACTGCCATGTGCCGGAACTGACCGCGGCGCTCCTGCAGAGGGGCATGTCGGAAGAGGATGTCAAAGGAGTGATAGGAGGAAACTGGATCCGGTATTTTCGTCAGGTGCTTCCAAAATAATCAGAAAAGTCTTGACATTCAGATTTGTTTTCTTTACAATGGCTCTATGACCTACAGGCGATGAAAAGAATAAGTAGTGATTCCCGGAATCCACAGAAAGCAGCCGGTCGATGAGAGGCGCGGAGAAAAGGAATCATGAATACCTCTTGGAGCTTCCCTCTGAAACCGCAGCGCGCGTGCGGCAAGTAGGAGGAGACGGACGCACCCGTTATCGTGCAGGGTATCATGGCGTACCTGGTAAGGCGGCAGGCGTGAGCGTGCCGTGAAAAAAGGTGGTAACACGGGATCTGGCTCTCGTCCTTTTAAGAGGATGGGAGCTTTTTTGTGATTGCGTGGAAGCCCCGGCCAGCAGTTTTTAGAAAGAAAAGGAGCAGAGAAGATGCAGGTATATGACGAACTGGTAGCCCGGGGCCTGATCGCCCAGGTGACCAACGAAGAAGAGATCCGGAAAATGGTAAACGAAGGGAAAGCCACTTTCTATATCGGGTTTGATCCTACGGCGGACAGCCTTCATGTAGGACATTTTATGGCGCTCTGTCTGATGAAGCGTCTGCAGATGGCGGGAAACAAACCGATTGCGCTGATCGGAGGCGGTACCGCGATGGTGGGAGATCCTTCCGGCAGAAGCGATCTGCGGCAGATGATGACGGTGGAGACGATTCAGCACAACTGCGAGTGTTTCAAAAAGCAGATGAGCAAATTCATTGATTTCTCCGACGGCAAAGCGCTGATGGTCAACAATGCGGACTGGCTGATGAATCTGAATTATATTGAAATGCTCAGGGATGTAGGAGTGCACTTCAGCGTGAACCGGATGCTTACCCATGAGTGCTATAAGAAACGTATGGAACGCGGACTTACGTTCCTGGAATTCAACTATATGATCATGCAGAGCTATGATTTCCTGATGCTGTATGAAAAATACGGCTGCAATATGCAGTTCGGCGGGGACGACCAGTGGGCGAACATGCTGGGCGGTACGGAGCTGATCCGCAGGAAGCTGGGCAAAGACGCGCACGCCATGACGATCACGCTGCTTCTGAATTCGGAAGGGAGCAAGATGGGCAAGACGGCCAAGGGCGCCGTGTGGCTGGACCCGGAAAAGACGAGTCCGTATGATTTTTACCAGTACTGGAGAAATGTGGACGACGCGGATGTGATCAAGTGCCTGCGCATGCTCACCTTTCTTCCGCTGGAGCAGATCGACGAAATGTCTCACTGGGAAGGCAGCCAGCTGAACCAGGCAAAAGAGATCCTGGCTTATGAACTGACCAAGCTGGTGCACAGCGAAGAAGAAGCGAAGAAAGCTCAGGACAGCGCGCGCGCTCTGTTCGGAAGCGGAGACGCGGCAGAGATGCCGACCGCTGAACTTTCTATGGATGATCTCCAGGACGGAAAGGCGGATATCCTGACGATCGTACACAAATCCGGTCTCTGCGCGTCCCGTTCGGAGGCCCGCAGAAATGTGCAGCAGGGCGGCGTGAGCGTGGACGGGGAGAAAGTGACAGACATTGCAGCAAGTTACACGCTGGATCAGCTGAAAGCAGGTATTGTGGTAAAACGCGGAAAGAAAAATTTCAAGAAAGTGGTTGTAAAATAGATGCCTTCTGAAAAAATACCGCCATGTCCTCTCGCAAAGAAATGCGGCGGATGCGATTATCAGGGGATGCCCTATGAACAGCAGCTTCGCGAAAAGGAAAAGCTGGTGAAGAAGCTGCTGGGCAACATGGGCGAGGTGCGCCCGATCCTGGGAGCGGAAACGCCGTACCATTACCGGAATAAAGTTCATGCAGTATTTTCCAGAAAGAGAAACGGCGAAGTTATCTCCGGTATTTATCAGGAAGGAACGCACCGGGTTGTCCCTGTGAATGCCTGTCAGATTGAAAATGAAAAAGCGGACGAGATCATAGTCACGATCCGGGGACTGCTGAAATCTTTCCGGATTCGGGTTTATGACGAGGATACGGATTTTGGGCTGCTGCGCCATGTAATGGTGCGCACTGCCGCGGCTACCGGACAGATTATGGTGGTTCTGGTAGTGCGCACACCGGTGTTCCCGTCCAAGAATAATTTTGTGAAAGCTCTGCGCGCCGTACATCCGGAGATCACTACCGTGGTGCTGAACGTCAATGAAAGGCGGACGAGTATGGTGCTTGGTGAGCGCAATATACCGATCTACGGGAAAGGGTATATCGAGGATGTGCTCTGCGGCTGCAGTTTCCGCATTTCGCCGACTTCATTTTACCAGGTGAACGCCGCGCAGACGGAAAGACTGTATAAGACGGCCATGACGCTGGCGAGACTGAACAAGAGAGACCGGGTTGTGGACGCCTATTGCGGGATCGGGACCATCGGCATGGTGGCGGCGAAGACCGCCAGAGAAGTTATCGGAGTGGAGCTGAACAAAGAGGCAGTCCGGGACGCCGCCCGGAATGCCGTGCGCAATCATATGGACAATATCCGTTTTGTGCAGGGCGACGCGGGCATGTTCCTGGAAGGCATGGCGGACCGGGAAGAGCCGGTGGATGTGGTATTCATGGATCCGCCCCGGAGCGGGAGCAGCGAAGCGTTTTTAAAATCGCTGCTGGTCCTGAAGCCGAAAAAGATCATCTATATCTCCTGTAATCCGGAGACCCAGGCCAGGGATCTGAAAATGCTGAAAGGAGATTACCGGGTGGAAACGATCCAGCCGGTGGATATGTTTCCTTTTTGCGGGCATGTGGAGACGATAGTGTTGCTACAAAGAGAAACCTTGTAGAAATCCTTAGATTTAGGCACTTTTCCCGTCATGTGGTGTTTGACGCAGAGGGTGATAAATACCGTAATAAGCGTATTGAGGACTATATCACCGTTTCGGTAGTCATTGATATGGAGTGTGGGAACACAAAAAATTGAATAGTTGACGAGAAAGGACATCGTGCAAGCGGTGTCCTTTTCTCATAGGCCCAGCCGCAGATTTTGAAAAAGTCTGCGGCTTTTTTTGCGCCCAAAACCAGAAAGGAGGCGATGCCATGTATTTTACATCCGGCAGCGATCGCGCCTTTAAAAGCTTCATGCAAGGCAAGCCCGGCTTCGACCACTACGACAGCGGCGACGCCGGAGCGTCGGAGGGTTGCGGCGATTGCCGTTTCTACCGTCCCGACTGGAAGTATCAGTTTTGCGTGTATTCAGAGTGTCCCTACCAGCCGGGCAAGCTCACCGCTTATGACGTGGTTCTATTCCAAGTGAAAGGAGTTGACGACGAGATGGCAGTTTTTCGTGTGGAGAAAAACCGGGGCTACGCGGTGATGTCCAACCATCACCTGCGGAACAAAGACCTGTCCCTGAAAGCCAAGGGCCTGCTTTCGCAAATGCTGTCCCTGCCGGAAGATTGGGACTATACGCTGAAAGGTTTGTCCCTTATCAACCGGGAAAGCATCGACGCCATACGGACGGCGGTGTGGGAACTGGAAAAGGCCGGGTATATCACCCGCCAGCAGAACCGGGACGGCAAGGGCAAGATGGCCGACATGGTTTATACCATCTACGAACAGCCGCGACTCCGGCCAGAGGCAGCGGAGAAAGAACAGCTGGGATTGGAAACCCGGTGTTGGAAAATCCAACATCGGATAATCCAACGTCGGAAAACCTGGTATCGGGAAATCCAATGCAAATAAATAAAGATATATCAAGTAAAGAAAAATCAATTACTGATCCATCAAATACCCATTCCATTCCTATCCATTCCCCCACCCCCTGCGGAGGGCAAGGCGGCACAGCAACCGGAACGGAAGCGAAAGGAAATGACCCGCCAGACCCTTGCCAAGCTGGACACCATGACCGACGCTGACTTTGCGGCGTTGTTTTTATATAGCTTTAAAGGCTAAAATCATGTCACGAATATTTTGAAATCTTTTTGTTTTATCCGGGTTCAACCCCCTCTCAACAAAAGTTCGTAAATTCGGATTGGAAATTTTTTCTGTATTAGTTTTGCCTGTCATCACAAAATAAATAACTCTGGTAAGGGCATAAGTTTCGTGAACGATGCCATAAGTATCAAACCCCTCTACGACAAGTGCAGGATCGTTAAAATATCCCTTGAACTCCGTATTAACTGTTGTTAATGTACTATCCGGAATTTTTACAAGCCCAAAATCTGAAAGTTTAACCACAAGGGTATCGTCATATTCCTTTATTAAAATATTTTTAGGGCTTATATCACGATGCAGATGTCCTTTTGAATGAAGATAATCAAAAGCGCGTAATATTTGTTGAGCAATACCTTTTCGTTGTATAATTGTCAGTTTCGAGTTATGAGCAGTAACATATTCATCCAGTGTATAATCCATATATTCCATAATATATTCATTTTTGTCTGGATTGTAGCAATAAACCTCAAGTATGTATGGAGAAGATAGTTCATTCATTACATCAAATTCTCGTTTGAAACGAGCGATCTCTTTATTGGTAAGTTCCTTTTTTGCACGTTTCAAAATGAAAGGGCGATTATAAAATGTGTCCTTATATTTGTAAACATTGGCATAAGAACCGCTTCCAATCAGTTTCAACTCAAATGTAAAGTCTTGTTGTTTATGTGAAATTGTTATGCTGTTAAGTGGCATAAAAATGGGAAGTGTATAGTATAAGTCCACTTTTGCCATATGGGGTGGTAATGAACTTCCGCCACTGGAACTAAGAAAATCTCGACAACGTGTAAGTAAATCTAAATAGTATGAGTCAATTTGAAATGCTAAAGGAGTTCCTTTTAGTGAACTAAATAAGCTAAATATTATATCAATTCTCTTAATTAAATCTCTGCTTGGTTCTGCCCAAAAGTGAGCTTCATATTCCCCTGTTGGCAACCTTTCATTCATTGTTCTAAAAAGCCCGATCAAATCATGATGTAAGGTCATAAGGATTTCTCGAAGTTTTTGATTCTTAAATGGTTTATATAAATCGGAGTATTCCGCATTTATTTGACTACATGCTAATAATTCTCTATACTGTGATTCAATATAATTTTCAATATTCATGTGAGTTTCACCGCTTCCAACCTTGTTTTGCAGTATTATATCATGCAACTTAATAATCGACAATTACTCCAAAACGCCGGGCGCGGGGGTTGTATAGCCTCTGCGTCCGGCGCTGTTTTGTCTTTATGACTGCTCCATCGGAGAATTCGTCAGGGCTTCCGCCAAAGAAAACTAAAAATGGGTATAAGAAAAGCACCTACCTTGTGATAGATGCTTAATCTTATTATCATACAAATTTCCTTAAACACTCTCTATATTTAAGGGAATATAGGTTTTATTGAGGGAATCACTTCAATCTGTAATAGCAGATATTCTTTCCCTTGCCTTCTCGTTTCAGTTCACCGGATGCTACCAGTTTACGTAGCGCCCCCTCTACGGAACTGACGCTCAGAGAAGGACAAAGTTCACGGATATCCTGCTTCGTAAAACGCCCGATTTTATTCATTGAAGCTCGGCGTACCGTTTCCAGTGCCGACAGTTTTGTTTCTACCAGAGCAAAGCGGTCTTCGAAGTCATGGTATGCAGCAAGGATAGTGCCCAGCAGATATTTGATAAACGGAATAGGGTCATCCGTTCCTTCGCGCCATCCGATCTGCGTTTGACCGAGAGCATCGTAATACAAATCTTTGTTCTTTGCGATTTTCGCCTCCAGGGAGATGTATTTTCCCACATAGAATCCATTTCTATAGAGCAGAAGCGTGGTCAACAGGCGGCTCATTCTGCCGTTGCCGTCATTAAACGGATGGATGCACAGGAAATCGTGAATGAAAATCGGAATAACAATCAGCGGTTCAACTTCCATATTGCCAATGACACGATTATATTCCTCGCAGATTCTGTCCAGTGCCTCCGGTGTTTCGTAGGGTGCGAGAGGCGTAAAGAGGGTTTCTACATGACCATCCGGGTAGGTGGCGCTGATATAGTTCTGCACACTCTTGGTTCTGCCCGCCATAGGGTTATTCATATGACTGTAGAGAATTTTATGAAGCTGCAGGATATAGTTCTGCGTGATTGGAATAGCATCAAAACCTTCATGGATGATATTCAGCACATCACGATAACCTGCGATTTCCTGTTCATCGCGGTTCCTGGGCATTGTTTTTTCCTCAACAAGCTGCTTGATTCGTGTATTCGTGGTCACAATGCCTTCTATGGCATTGGAGGCCTCAGTACTCTGTATCTTGGCAATTTCAACGAGTTTTTCCAGTTCCTGCGGGCACTGTTTCAGATACAGTTCCTGTTTGCCTGCTTCTTTATAGATTGCTGCAATCAGGCCGAGAATATCAGAATCCCACTTTTGGTTTTTTATCTCAGAATAATTAAATGTTCGCATAACCTCACCTCCGAGATTTTCCCTTAAAATATATCACAAAATAAGGGAAAATTCAATCGGGTAAGGGGAAGTTCCCTTATTAGTATTGCACTATTAAGGAAAAATATTCTGGCATTATATAAACAAAAGGCCCCGGCTGTCTCAAGGCGACGGACGACAGTTTCTGTGAGGAACATCAGAAGCTGGAAAACCAGCAGTACGAAAAGTACGGCCGGGACTGATATCTGCAATCTGATTCTGACAGGAGTTGTGAACACAGATAAATCTTGACAGTTGACTGACGCAGCTGGCTCTGCTATTTTTTGCTGTTCCACGTATGCGCTAAAATGTCTTTTAATACTAACATAGCGTCTAAATCATTGTAGCCATACTGCATTTTCAAACTATCAAGCAGGTTTTGTATTTTAGTTGCATAATCACTAATTGCTACTGTTTTTTGATAGGTTGTAAGAACTGGGTACTTCTTTCCCCAAACACTTGTCCAATCAATTTTCTGCTGTTTTTCATCACTAATATTTTCGATAGCTTCTTCAATTTCTTTTTGGTCAATATCAAAATCTATCAATTCATCCAGCGTGAGATGATAAAGTTGAGATAATTTTTTTGATTGGCGTATGTCTGGAAGTGTTTCATCAAGCTCCCATTTTGAAATTGTTTGTCTGCTTACGCCCAGCTTTTCGGCAACAGCTTCCTGTGATAATCCGCTCTTTTTACGGGCGTTATAAAGACCGCTTCCTAAACTCATAATTTTCATCTCCTTCATTTTTTAAATAATTATAACCGGAAGATGAAACTAAATCTAGCAAAGTAAGCTTTCATTTTTGCCCGTTTTCTTAACATTTTCCAGGAATAGTAGGGGCTGCTGTCTATCGCAGGGCATGATGTACGTATCCTGCGGTCCGGTATGGCCGGGAATCTGGGCTTTGAGGTCCAGGGCGAGGTGGAAGACATGCTGGACGTCTATAAAAAGCTGATCGAAGTAGGCAACAAATACGGCATCCGGGAAATCGGCTTCCACTGCTACTGCATGAATCACAACGAAGGCGGCTATCCGCAGGCTTCCGAGCACTTTATGAGCGCGTCCATGACGGATAAAGGTTTCCAG
This sequence comes from Lachnoclostridium sp. An196, assembly GCF_002160135.1. Classification (GTDB taxonomy): domain Bacteria; phylum Bacillota; class Clostridia; order Lachnospirales; family Lachnospiraceae; genus Hominiventricola; species Hominiventricola avistercoris. Next base: position 142,891 of record NZ_NFJZ01000001.1, read on the forward strand.
GAATGGCAGCGCAAAACCTTTGAAAACGAGTATAACTCTGCCTTTGACGGCGGAGGATTTGAAGGCCAGCTGGAATCGTTTGATTTCTGCGGAACAGCCTATGACGAGTTCAATATCGAACACTATTATTTTAATCCTATTGAGCTGGGACTGGGATATTGCATTAACTGGAATCATGACTTCCGCGGCAAACAGGCGCTGATTGACTATAAGGCGTCCGGCCATACCCGCAATATAGTGACTCTCGAGTGAAATGTGGAGGATATTATCGATGTGTACCGTTCCCAGTGGGATCTTGACGAGGAACCGTATTTCCCGATTGACGATATGTCCTATACGCCGCCCAAATATACGAAGACGCTGAAGGGCGCGCTGCAAACGCATCCGTGCTGCTGTGGCGAAATTCCCCTATAATAAACATCATGAGCGGACCGGATACTCTTTGTAAAATATCCGGGTAAAAATACTGTCCAGGCATGATAAACGATGAAATATGGGTATTTTACAGGCAGAAGACGTGGTAGTATACTAAAACCAGTAAATGAGAACATCAGGAGGTATTTAGTATGAACTATCGTGAGACAGACCCGGAATTTGCAGAACGGTTTGAACACTTTGCATTTGAAGAAGTCGTGAATGAGGAAGGGCAGCAGCTGGATGACGTGACCCGCAATATGGCGATCCTGGCTGCTCTTTTAGGGTGCCAGGGAGTGGATGAATTCCGTCTGGCGCTTCCGCGCGCGCTGGATCAGGGCTTGACCCCGGTGATGGTAAAAGAGATTGTCTACCAGGCTGTTGATTATCTGGGAATCGGCAGGGTGCTTCCGTTCCTGAACGCGACGAACGAGATCCTGACAGAACGGGGCGTGAAGCTGCCGCTGGAAGGACAGACGACCACTACCATGGAGAACCGGCTGGAAAAAGGCGCCCAGGCGCAGGTAGACATTTTTGGCGACGTCATGAAAGACGCATGGAAAAAAGGCCATATCAACCGCTGGCTTGCGGCGAACTGTTTCGGAGATTATTATACCAGGACCGGGCTCAGCTATGCGCAGAGGGAGATGATTACTTTCTGCTTCCTGGCCGCGCAGGGCGGATGCGAGCCGCAGCTTACCTCCCATGCGGGAGGAAATATGAAGGTCGGGAACGATAAGGATTTCCTTATCCGCGTCGTGTCCCAGTGTCTGCCGTACATAGGATATCCCCGCAGTCTGAATGCCATCGCCTGCGTCAATAAAGCGGCGGAAACACAAAAATAAAATAACATGAAAAAAGCCCTCTGCGGAATACTATGGATATAGATTAGTAGACGCAGAGGGATTTTTATGCTTTTTTAACACATTATTAAGGATCCTCCGGTTGCGCTTCCAAAGGTTTCAGGCTATAATAGGCGTGTTATTTCTGCATAAAATGAAGAAAGGAATCTATATGAGAGAAAATAAAACAGGAACTTTGATGTTTGCTCTCCGTGTCCTGCAGGGCGTGCTGCTGGGAGTGGGAGCGGTACTGCCGGGGATTTCGGGCGGCGTGCTGTGTGTGGCGTTTGGAATTTATAAACCGGTCATGGAGGTTCTGTCTGATCCGTTTGGAAAGTTTAAAACCCATCTTCCTCTGCTGGTGCCGATTCTGGCAGGAGCTGCGGCAGGTTTCCTCGGAGTGGCCAGGATACTGTCCTTTTTCCTGGAAGCATATCCGAACCAGTCAGTCTGTCTCTTTGTGGGACTGATCGCAGGGATGCTTCCGTCTTTGTTCCGTGAAGCGGGAGAGAAAGGAAAACCGAAAGGGTGTATGACGGCGCTTCTGGCGTGTTTCGCAGGGATTGTTTTTCTGCTGGCGTCTTTGGAGATTTTTTCCGTGTCGATTGTACCCAGTAAAAGATGGTACCTTTTCTGCGGATTTTGCATGGCGCTCAGCGTTATCGTGCCGGGGATGAGTTTTTCCACGCTTCTGATGCCGATGGGACTGTACGCTCCCTTTGTGGACGGACTGGGGAGTCTGAATCTGACAATCCTGATCCCTGCGGGTATCGGGGCTGTGCTCACAGTGGTCGCTCTGGCAAAGTTTGTTGATACTATGATGAAGAAGCATTATGCGCTGGTGTTTCATGGGATCATCGGTATTGTGATCGGCGCTACGGTTATGACGGTGCCGTTTTCCGGTTTCGCCGGCTCTTTTGCCGCAGCTGCGGTGAATACCGTGTGCATCGCGGCGGGATTTGCGGCCGCGCTGGCGCTGGATCATTTTAACAGTAAAATTTCCACGCAGGGCTGATGCCCTGCGTGTTGTGCAAAGGAGGAAATATTTTATGGAAGAGAACGGACGTCTGTCCAGGGTCCTCGCGTTTGTAAAAGAGCGGGGATGGCGTTATACAATGTCCGAAGAGGACGGATGCGGCAGCATCGATTTTGAATACCGCGGAGTTCCATACCATATCTGGGAGTTTTATGACGGCGAGTGGGGAGTGGAGACCAATCTGCGGCACGGAGGCCGTCAGGAGGAGATTCTGGGGGATTATGAGTCGGAAATGCTGGAAATTATGAAAGACTGGCATTAAAGACAAGACCCAGAACAGGAGGCAGGAAAGTGAATAAAACAGAGATGATGTTGATCGTAGATGACAATGAGATCAACCGGATGCTTCTGGACAATATTTTTTCCGGGGACTACCGGATCCTGGAGGCAGAGAACGGACAGGAGGCCATGGAGAAGCTGATCAGGTATAAAGACAGTATCTGCGCGGTCTTGCTGGATGTGGTCATGCCGGTTATGGACGGGATGGAAGTTCTGGAAAAATTAAAGATGATGGGGTGGACAGAGTGGATGCCTGTATTTCTCATTACGGCGGAGACAGAAGGCAGTACGCTTCAGCGGGCCTATTCTCTGGGAGTTATGGATGTGATCCATAAGCCGGTGGTTCCGTATATAGTAGAAAGACGAATCAATTCTGTCATCGAATTGTTCCAGGCAAGAAAGAGACTGAAACATAAAGTAGAAGAACAGCAGACAGAGATACTGGCTCAGGCAAGAAGAATTATTGATCTGAATGTGGGGCTCATCGAGGCTCTGGCTACCACCATTGAATTCCGGAGCGGCGAGTCCGGCTCCCATGTACGCCGGATTCATGATATTACCAGGCATTTGCTGCTCTATACAGAACTGGGACAGGGACTGTCGGAAGAAACTGTAGAGCAGATAGCGCTGGCATCAATCATGCATGATGTGGGAAAAGTGGCTATACCGGACGCGATTTTGAATAAGCCGGGGAAACTGACGCCGGAGGAGTATGAGATTATGAAGACGCATACTCTGAGAGGGGCGGAGCTCCTGGAGCGGATCCCGCAGCTGAAGGATCAGGAAGCGTATCAATATGCTTACGATATAGCCCGTCATCATCATGAAAGATGGGACGGGAACGGTTATCCGGACGGACTGAAAGGAGATGAGAATACTATATGGGCCCAGATCGTCTCCATCGCGGATGTGTACGACGCGCTGGTAAGCCGCAGAGTATACAAAGACGCCTATGGCGCGGATACCGCCGTCCGGATGATACAAAACGGAGAATGCGGAGCCTTTAATCCGCTTCTTTTAGAACAGTTTATGAGTGTGGAAAAAGATCTTCGCGCTTTGTATGTAAAGGACGTGACAGAAAATGGATAATGTGACGATGATGCAGTATTTTGAATGGTATCTGCCGGAAAACGGTACGCTCTGGAAAAGATGCTCAACCCGGGCGGAAAGCCTGAAGAAAGCGGGAATCAACATGGTATGGCTGCCTCCGGCTTACAAGGGCGCCGCAGGCTCCGGAAGTGTCGGTTACGATGTATACGACGTCTATGACTTGGGTGAATTTGACCAGAAGGGATCCGCCCGAACAAAATATGGGACTAAGGACGAGTACCTGGAAGCTGTTCGGGCGCTGCAGAATCAGGGAATTCAGGTCTTAGCCGACATTGTCCTGAATCATCGGATGGGAGCGGACGGGACGGAGACGGTGATGGCGGAGGAATGCCTGAATACAGACCGGAATAAAGACATAGGAGAAGAACGGCAGATCACAGCCTGGACCCGCTTTGATTTCCCGGGCAGGGCAGGAAAATATTCCGCTTTTCGGTGGAACGCTTCCCATTTCAGCGGAACAGACTGGGATGAAGGCGCGAAACGCAAAGGAATCTTTCGCTTTGCGGGAAAAAACTGGGAACGCAAGATTGACGATGAGAACGGCAATTATGATTACCTTATGGGAGCAGACCTGGATACGGACCAGCCGGAAGTGGTGAAGGAGACAGCAGACTGGGGAAAATGGTATCTGGATACGGTACATATGGATGGTTTTCGGCTGGACGCCGTAAAACACATCGGTTTTGATTTTTACCGGGAATGGCTGAAATGTATGCGCGCGCATGCGGGGAGAGACTTGTTTGCCGTGGGGGAATACTGGTCCAGGGATCTGAAAAAGCTGACGGAATATCTGGAAGTCCTGGAGCACAGTCTCAGTCTGTTCGATGTGCCGCTGCATTTTCATTTCCTGGAAGCCGCTGCTTCCAATGGAAATTACGATATGAGCAGGTTGTATGAGAATACGCTGACCGGAACGGATCCTGAACATGCAGTGACTTTTGTGGACAATCATGATACGCAGCCGGGGCAGGCTCTGTATTCTTTCATCCCGGCATGGTTTAAGCCGGCTGCCTATGCGCTGATCCTGCTGCGTGCCGCGGGAACGCCCTGTGTGTTTTACGGAGACTATTACGGCATCGCTCGTGACGGTATAGGAGCGGTTCCCGGACTGGCGCGCTTTATAAAGATACGGGAGAAATATGCTTACGGAAAAGAGAACCTGTATTTCGACCATCCTTCGGTTGTGGGCTTTACCAGGGAAGGAGATACGGACTATCCGGACTCCGGTATTGCCGTGCTGCTTACAGACAGTACGGCCGGAAAGAAACGCATGTATATGGGAATACAGCATGCGGGAAAACACATGGCTGACGCGGCGGGCAGAATCTCCGGAACTGTGACGGTGGGAACGGACGGCTGGGCAGAATTCTGTGTGGGAGACGGTTCTGTGTCTGTATGGGTGTTTGAAAACGCATGGAAGACATTATGTATAGAAACATAGAAAAATAGAAAAAGCAGGATGGAATGCCGGGTGCTTACGGTTCCGTCCTGCTTTTCTGCTCCAGGAAATCTATAAAATCCAGCGCTTCTCTCTGGCTTTCCGGAGGAAGCGCATAAAATGTACGGCACAGTCTGCCGGCGTCCTCCGGAAGAGACGCGAAGGGATCCGTATCTCTTTTGCCTAAAACCAGCCAGTCCAGAGAGACATCGTACAATTCTGCCACATTTTTGACCAGATCCAGGTCAGGGGTGCGGACGCCGCGTTCGTATGCGGAATACGTCTGGCGGGCAATATTTAGTTTTTTGCTGAACTGAGCCTGAGTCATGCCATTCTGGATACGAAGCTCTTTCAAGGCCTCCGGAATCTTATTGTCCCCCATGTTTCACCCCTCCAATGTCGCTTTATTATAACAATTACTCAGTTTTTTATGTTAGGATGAAACAAATAGGAGAATTTTATTGCATATAGTTAGGATAAAAGTATAAAATAGATAATGAAATGTCAATATATGAAGACACAAGTGCAAGGGGGATTATATGAAACACCGGTGGAAAGGCATATATTTTGAAATGCGCATCCGGCTGCGGCTTCTGCGCCTGAAGTTCGTACGTGTCAGAAGACCGCCGGATGCGAAAAGTCCGGAAGAGATGCTGGAAGAGATCAAAAAGAAGTCAAAGTTTACTTAGATTGCTGTTGTGATATTCGGGGGAAGAAGTTACGTCATCTCCGAACCAGTCCGGTTTCCGGAATTGAAGCGCTTCCTCTTCAGAAGGAAATTCCACTTCCGCCAGGATCAGATCCGGAAGGGGAGAAGAAAAAAGATCCAGTTCGATCATATATCCCTGATAAGGAATCCGGTAACGCTGTTTGGAAATCAGTTTTCCGTCGGTCTTGGACTTCAGGTGTTCATAAGCCTCTCCGGTCAGAGGGAGATTGTATTCTTCGCGGACCATAAGTCCTTTCGATTTATAAGTGAGCCAGTATTCCTCGTCCTGTCTGCGGATGCGGACAACGGGTTCCGTGCACAGATATCCCTGTTCGATCTGGCTGGAAGGGAAAGAATCCAGATTTTCCGGCAGTGCTTTTACCAGAAATTTGCGTTCGATTTCATAAGATTTCATAAAGGCCTCCTTATATGACTGGCTGAAAAAACAAAATTTTTTAGTATCATATTCCGCAATTAGTATAGCACAACTTTTTTAAAAGTGATACACTGTACGCATAGGCAAAGAATGGAACGCAAAGCAGAAAAGGAGGCGTAGAATATGAGCCGTGTATGTGTGTTTCTTGCAGACGGATTTGAAGAGATTGAGGGGCTGACAGTGGTAGACATACTGCGCAGAGCAGGAGTGGAAGTGTCTGCGGTGTCGATTACGGATGAGAAGATGGTGACGGGAAGCCATGGCATCCGTGTGGAAGCGGATGCGCGCATGAAGGAGCTGGATTTCAAAAACACAGAGATGCTGGTGCTGCCGGGAGGCATGCCGGGCACGCTCCATCTGGGCGAATGCAAAGAACTGACAGATCTGCTTCTCCGGTTCCATGAATCCGGGAAAAAAGTGGCTGCGATCTGCGCCGCGCCCAGCATCCTGGGAGATCTGGGTATCCTGAAAGGAAGAGACGCCGTCTGCTATCCTGGATTTGAAGACCGTTTGGAGGGCGCTAATGTGACCCGGGCAAAAGTGGCTGCTGACGGCGGCGTGACTACCAGCCGGGGGATGGGAACAGCGATCCCGTTTGCGCTGGCGCTGGTGGAGCAGCTGGTATCGAAAGAAAAAGCGGCGGAAGTGAAAAAGAGTATTATTTACGGCCATGAAAACTGAAGATTTGTTTCAGGCAGAAACTTCCAGCATGTTCTCTGCGTTTTAGCGGATAATAGGAGCATGGAGGTGAACAGCATGACGAATCAGAACAGCAGTTCCGGAAGCAGCAGCATGGCTGTGCCGGAAGCAAAAGCTGCCATGAACCGTTTTAAAGAGGAAGTCGCCAGCGAACTGGGCGTTCCGTTAAAAGACGGTTACAACGGCGATCTGACCAGCAAGCAGGCAGGTTCCATCGGCGGAGAGATGGTCAAAAAGATGATCATGAAGCAGGAACAGCAGATGTCTTCCGGTCAGTAAAGATAAGATAAGAAGAAATTTCATCCAAGGGCTGTCTGGGCCGGGAACGCGGTATATTTGCGGGAAAAGCCTAGACAGCCTTGGTTTTTTGTGTTATACTTTCAAAATGTCTACGAGTATGTAAATAAGGATATACTTATATATAAATACAAGGAGGATATTTTCGAGACAATGAGTGTACAGGTAGAAAAACTGGAAAAGAACATGGCAAAACTTACGGTGGAAGTTCCCGCCGAAAAAGTAGAGAAAGCGATTCAGACCGCATATCAGAAAAACAGAAAAAGCATCAATATTCCTGGGTTCCGGAAGGGCAAAGCGCCGCGTCAGCTGATCGAGAAGATGTATGGAAAAGAAATTTTTTACAATGACGCGATCGACGAGATGCTTCCGGGAGAATACGCGCAGGCAGTAGAAGAGTGCGGCGAGGAGATCGTATCCCGCCCGCAGCTGGAAGTCGTGCAGATGGAGAGCGGAAAACCTTTCATTTTCGCAGCGACGGTTGCGGTGAAACCGGCTGTGACGCTGGGAGAATATAAAGGAGTGCAGGTGGAGAAGGCTCCCGTAGAAGTGACGGACGAAGAGATCAGCGCAGAGATCAATAAAGAGAGAGAAGCAAATTCCAGAACCATCACGGTAGACGACCGCCCGGTGGAGAAAGGAGATATTGTCTCTCTGGATTTTGAAGGATTTGTGGATGGAGAGGCGTTTGAAGGCGGCAAGGGAGAGAACTATGATCTGACCATCGGTTCCAATACCTTTATTCCGGGATTTGAAGACCAGCTGGTCGGCGCGGAGATCGGCAAAGAACTGGATGTGAACGTAACCTTCCCCGAAGAATACGGTCAGGCGGATCTTGCCGGTAAAGCTGCCGTATTTAAATGCAGAGTAAACGGTATCAAGGTAAAAGAGCTTCCGGAAGCAGACGATGAATTTGCACAGGAAGTATCTGAATTTGATACTCTGGACGAATATAAGGATGATATCCGGGCAAGACTTCTGAAAGATAAAGAAGAAGAGGCAAAACGGGTGAAAGAAGACGCAGTGATCGAGAAGATCATTGAGAATGCTCAGATGGAGATCCCGGACGCCATGGTAGAGTATCAGGCAGAACAGCTGATGGATGATTTCGCGCGCAGACTGCAGGCGCAGGGCCTGTCTCTTCCGGTTTATTTCCAGTATACGGGTATGACCGAGGAGCAGTATCTGGAGCAGATGAAGCCGAGAGCGCTGAAGAACATTCAGAGCAGACTGGTTCTGGAAGCAGTGGCGGATGCGGAAAATATCGAGATAACGGAAGAAGATATGGAAGCCGAGATGAATCGGATGGCAGAAACCTACAAGATGGAAATCGAGAAGGTAAAAGAGCTTCTTGATGATTCCCAGAAGGAAGAAATCAAGAAAGATCTCGCGATCCAGAAAGCGATTGACCTGGTGACAGAAGCGGCAGCAGAGGCTTAATTCACGCGAAGGCAGTATTTGAGGGCATGGCGGGTTGGCTGTGCCCTTTTATTCCCGGAAGGAGGAGAACATATATGGCATTAGTACCTTACGTCATCGAGCAGACGAGCAGAGGAGAGAGAAGTTACGATATTTATTCCCGACTGTTGAAAGAGAGGATCATTTTCCTCGGGGAAGAGGTGAATGAGACGACGGCGAGTCTGGTAGTGGCTCAGCTGCTTTTCCTGGAGTCTGAGGATCCGGGAAAAGATATCCATCTGTATATCAACAGTCCGGGCGGCTCCGTGACTGCCGGGATGGCGATTTTTGACACTATGAATTATATTAAATGCGATGTATCCACGATCTGTATCGGCATGGCGGCCAGCATGGGCGCGTTCCTGCTGGCAGGAGGAGCAAAGGGAAAGCGTTTCGCGCTCCCCAACGCGGAGATTATGATCCATCAGCCGCTGGGAGGAGCCCAGGGGCAGGCTACGGAGATCGAGATTGCCGCGAAGCATATCCTGCGAACAAAAGAGAAACTGAACAGTATACTGGCAGAGCGGACCGGGCAGCCCCTGGAAGTGATCGAGAAAGATACGGACCGCGACAATTATATGACTGCGGAAGAGGCGATGGCTTATGGGCTGATCGATCAGGTGATCGCAGGACATTAAGGGAGAAAAGAAAACAGCATGGCAAGAAATGAAATCAGATGTTCTTTTTGCGGCAAATCAGAAAGTCAGGTTCTGAAACTTCTGAAAGGTCCGAATGGAGTCTATATCTGCGACGAGTGCGTGGAACTCTGCTCGGAGATTATTGAAGAGGAGCTGGGCACGGAGGAAGAAGAGAGCGAGCCGGAAGAGATCAATCTTTTGAAACCGGAGGAGATTAAGCGGTTTCTGGATGACTATGTGATCGGACAGGAGAATGCCAAGAAGGTATTGTCCGTAGCGGTATATAATCATTATAAAAGAATTCTGGCAGGCCAGGATCTGGATGTGGAACTCCAGAAGAGCAACATCCTGCTTCTGGGACCTACCGGTTCGGGAAAGACGCTGCTGGCCCAGACTTTGGCCAAGATTCTGAATGTGCCGTTTGCCATCGCGGATGCGACGACACTGACGGAAGCAGGATATGTGGGGGAGGATGTGGAGAACATCCTGCTCAAGATCATCCAGGCGGCCGATTACGATATTGAACGGGCGCAGAAGGGTATCATTTATATCGATGAGATTGACAAGATTACCCGTAAATCAGAAAATCCGTCTATTACAAGGGATGTGTCAGGAGAAGGAGTACAGCAGGCTCTTTTAAAGATTCTGGAGGGAACGGTGGCTTCTGTGCCGCCGCAGGGAGGCAGAAAGCATCCTCATCAGGAACTTCTTCAGATCGATACGACAAATATCCTGTTTATCTGCGGAGGGGCCTTTGAGGGGCTGGATAAGATTATTGAGACACGCATGGACCGCAAGTCCATCGGGTTCAATGCGGATATCAGGGAACGGCGCAGAGAAAATGTCGGAGAACTGCTCCGCAACGCGCTGCCGGAAGACTTCATCAAATATGGTATGATTCCGGAGTTCATGGGACGCGTTCCGATTTCCGTATCGCTGGATCCTCTGACGCGGGATGACATGGTAAGGATCCTGCTGGAACCGAAGAACTCCATCGTGCGCCAGTATCAGAAACTGTTCGAGCTTGACGGCGTGGATCTGAAATTCGACAGGGAAGCTGTGGAAGCCATAGCGGAAAAGACCCTGAAGAGAAAGACCGGGGCGAGAGGGCTTCGTTCGATTATGGAAGAGACTATGATGGATCTGATGTTTACGATTCCGTCAGACAACAGTATCAAAAATTGTACCATTACGCGAGAAGCTGTGGAAGGTACCGGCGAACCAGTGATAACAAGAAAGTAAGAGAAAAGGGGCCTGTTGACGGCCCCTTTTTCAGACAGGAGAGAGAATGGAAAAAGCAGAACAGAGAATCCCCGCGGTGGCGCTGCGGGGAATGACGATTCTTCCGGAAATGATCACACATTTTGACGTCAGCCGTTCCCGTTCTGTGAAAGCGGTGGAACAGGCGCTGAAACAGGGACAGAGGCTCTTCATCGTCACGCAGAAAAGTCCGGAGACCGAGAATCCCGCCAGGGAGGATCTGTTTGTCATGGGCACTGTCGCGGAAGTAAAACAGATTGTCAAGATGCCCCACAACATCCTCCGCGTACTGGTGGAAGGACTGGAACGGGCGAAACTTGTGTCTCTGGAAGAGGGAGACTACCTGGAAGCGGATGTGGCCGGCGTGGAAACGGAAGGATTCGGAGACCTTCCCCCGGAAGGAAAAGAAGCTATGTACCGCAACCTGAAAGAGATCTTTCAAAAATACTGCGAAACCAGCGGGAAAGTCGGAAAGGATCTGGCACGGCAGGTGCTGGATGCGCCGAACCTGGAACGCCTTATGGTACAGGTGATGATACATACCCCGTTTGGCTGGGAGCAGCAGCAGAAACTTCTGGAGACATCGGATCTTTCTGCCTGCTATGAAGCGCTCTGCATCATGCTGAACAACGAGATAGAGATCGAGCATTTCCGGAGAGGGATTCAGGAAAAAGTCAAGGCGCGGGTCGACAAACAACAGAAAGAGTATTTGCTGAGAGAGCAGATGAAAGTGATCCGGGAGGAACTGGGAGAAGACGGTCCCGGAGCGGAGGCTGCCCAGTTCCGCAAAGCAGTCTCGGAACTGGAAGCATCCCAGGAGGTGAAAGACCGGATCGAGAAGGAGATCCGGAGGTTTGTGAACGCCGGGATGAATTCTGCAGAGGCTTCGGTGATCCGCGGGTATATTGAGACGCTTCTGGAACTGCCGTGGGATAAGCGCAGCGAGGACTGTCTGGATCTGGAAAAGGCCAGAGAAATTCTGGAATCAGAGCATTACGGTCTGGAGAAGGTGAAGGAACGCGTACTGGAATTTCTGGCTGTGCGGGGAATGCTGAACCGGGGAGAAAGTCCGATTTTGTGCCTGGTGGGCCCGCCTGGTACCGGCAAGACATCGATCGCCCGCTCCATCGCTCATGCGATGAATAAAAAATATATCCGCATCTGTCTGGGCGGAGTCCGCGACGAGGCGGAGATCCGCGGACACCGCCGCACATATATCGGCGCCATGCCGGGAAGGATTGTGGCTGGCATCCGTCAGGCGGGAGTGAAAAACCCTCTGATGGTGCTGGACGAGATTGACAAGATCAGCACGGATTACCGGGGCGACACTTTTTCAGCTCTTCTGGAGGTGCTGGACAGCGAACAGAATTCACATTTCAGGGACCATTATGTGGAACTGCCGGTAGATCTGTCGGAAGTCCTGTTCCTGACCACTGCCAACGATATTCAGACGATCCCGCGTCCTCTCCTGGACCGCATGGAAGTGATTGAGATCAGCAGTTATACGGAAAATGAAAAGATGCATATAGCCAAAGACCATCTGCTTCCCAAACAGAGAGAAAGACATGGCCTGAAAAAAGAACAGTTTCAGATCAGCGACAAGGCCATGGGGATCCTGATCCGCCAGTATACCAGAGAGGCCGGCGTGCGCGGCCTGGAACGGCGCCTGGCCGCCCTGTGCCGGAAGGCAGACCGGGAGATCCTGGAAAAAGGACGCCGGAAGGTGCGTGTGACAGAACGCAATCTGGGGAAGTACCTGGGAAAGCCGCTTTATGACTATCAGGAGCGCAATGAGAATGATGAGATCGGTATCGTGCGAGGCCTGGCCTGGACCAGCGTAGGAGGAGATACTCTGGAGATCGAAGTGAATCTGATGCCCGGGAAAGGGAATTTTGAGCTGACCGGACAGCTGGGAGACGTGATGCAGGAATCGGCAAAAGCCGGAATCAGTTATATCCGTTCCATCGCGGACCGATATGATCTGGGCAGAGAATTCTTCCAGGAGCATGATATCCATATTCATATTCCGGAGGGAGCGGTGCCGAAAGACGGGCCGTCCGCGGGAATCACCATGGCGACGGCCATGCTCTCGGCTATGCTGGAAAAACCGGTGAGGGCCGATGTGGCCATGACGGGAGAAGTGACTCTCAGGGGACGCGTACTCCCGGTCGGAGGATTGAAAGAAAAACTTCTGGCCGCAAAAAACGCCGGCATGAAAAAAGTTATTGTGCCGAAAAAAAACCGCCGGGATATCGAGGAATTATCCAGAGAGATCACGGGAGGCCTGGAACTGGTTTATGCAGAGACGATGGATGAAGTGATAGCCAATGCATTTGCAGAATAAAGGAGATACAATATGATCATAAAGAAAGCGGAACTGGAGACGGTATGCGGAATCAGCAGCAGGATACCGGAATCGTCCAGCCCGGAAGTGGCGTTCGCAGGGAAGTCCAACGTGGGAAAGTCTTCTCTGATCAACGGGCTTTTGAACCGGAAATCTCTGGCCAGGACTTCTTCCCAGCCGGGGAAGACGCAGACGATCAATTATTATAATGTCAACGATATGCTGTATCTGGTGGATCTTCCCGGGTACGGCTACGCCAAGGTAAGCGAAGAGGTCCGGGAAAAATGGGGCAGGATGATCGAACGCTACCTTCATGGATCGCGTCAGCTGAAGGCAGTCTTCCTGCTGGTGGACATCCGCCATGCTCCGTCGGAAAATGACCGCACCATGTATCAGTGGATACTGTATCAGGGATACGAGCCGGTTATTATAGCCACGAAGCTGGACAAGATCAAGCGGAGTCAGGTGTCCAGACAGCTGAAGATTCTGAAAGAAGGGCTGGAAGTGAAACCGGGTACGAAAATGATTCCGTTTTCTGCGGAGACCAGGCAGGGGCGTGATGAGATATGGGAACTGATCGAAGATGTGACAAAGGAGGCATAGCCATGAGCGAAAACCTGCGGGAAAGTCAGGAACCGCCAGGCGCGAGAATCCGCAGAAATCTGGTAAATATCGGTTTTTTCCTGGTTAAAGTATTACTGTTGGTCTTTGCGGGACCGCCGGCGATACGCTTTTTCATGCCGGTGATCGTGGGGTGGATCATCGCGCAGATCGCCAATCCGCTGGTGCAGTTTCTGGAGAAACGGCTGCATATTGTACGGAGACACAGTTCCATGGCGATTATGGCAGGATCTATTTTTCTGATCGTCCTGGCCTGCTACGGAGCGGCGCGCTGGCTGGTCAGGGAATCCGCCGCCCTGATAAAACGTCTGCCGCAGTATTATCAGGCAATGATGGAAGGGTTCGGGCGGATCGGTGAAAATCTGGAGAAGTTTGCGGGAAGACTGTCGCCGGAAACACAGCAGAATATTGAAAGCGTCATGGGAAGTCTTTCTGAAAGTCTGAGCCGGTTCGCGGGGAGTCTGGGCGGAGGCACTGTGGAAGCGGCGGGAAATGCCGCCAGAAACATTCCGTCTCTGTTGATATCCTTTATATTTGTTCTCCTGTTCGCGTATTTTTTCATTGCGGAAAGAGAACGGATCCAGAAAATCGGGCGTATCCTCGTCTCGGAAGAGGACCGGAAACATCTGTGCATGATCTGGAGTAACTTGAAATCGGCAGTGGGAGGTTATTTCCGCGCGCAGTTTAAGATCATGGGCGTAGTATTTATATTGATGCTGGCGGGACTTTTGATTCTGAGAGTGGATTATGCCGTGCTTCTGGCTCTGGCCATTTCCTTGCTGGACTTTCTGCCCATGCTGGGGACGGGAACGGTATTGCTGCCCTGGGCGCTTTACTGCGCGCTCAGCGGAGGGCTTCCGCGAGCGGCAGGACTGCTGATCCTATACGGGGTGACTCAGTTCACCAGACAGCTGATTCAGCCCAAGATGGTAGGTGACAGTGTGGGCATCGATACGCTGACCACGCTGTTCCTGATTTTTATCGGATACCGGATATACGGAATCATAGGTATGATTATAGCGATCCCGGTAGGGCTGATACTGATCCAGTTATATGAAGCGGGGGCGTTTGAAAATGTGATCCGCAACTTCAAAGAACTTCTGGAGACCGTCTGCGAATGGAGAAGGGATCGTTCTTCATAGAAGATTCTGCATAACGTAAGCATAGATCTCCTGGCTTTTATCCTTCCAGTGGGCGCATACAGCCTGCGCCTGTTCTTCGGAAGGAACGGAGAGAGTCAGGTCGATCAGAGTAGAATCCTGTTCCCGCACCTGGCATCTGGCCAGATAGCCGCTGTGGGCGCCGGGAAAATAATCTGCAGTGGTGGAGAGAGAATCACGGATCTCCACCTCTTTTTCTTTCAGATAAGACCGGATCTCCTGGCAGATGGCTCCGGAAATCTTGTCACCGAAATATTCCAGGGTATCCCGTCCCGGATCCGTGATCCGGTAAAGAGACGTGTTGCGCATAGATGAGACGGTGACCAGTCCGGACTCGTCCAGCTCGGAAAGGATCTGCTGGAGTGTAAAATAATTGGTGTACTCTTTCCCCAGGATAAACTCGGAGATCTGAGAGTTGGAAAGCGGCGCGTCCGCCTGATCCAACATTTTCAGGACAATCAGTTTGTAAAGTGTCTGTGTGTCAGCCATAAAACTTCTGCCTCCTTTATAAGTCTTGACCGTATTTTTTGCCCTGCCAGGTGTCCTGCAGGCGGAATTCCCGGTGGATGTTGTTGAGTACCTGGCGTTTGGCGCTGCTCCACAGGGGAGCGATCAGCAGATCTTTCGGTCCGTCCCCGGTCAGCCGGTGGATGACGATATCCTGGCGCAGTCTTTCCACGCAGGCCACTGTCATTTTTACATATTCATCCATGGTAAAGACCGGAAATGGTTTCTGTATATACTGTTCTGCCAGATCTGTTCCTTTCAGAATATGCAGCAGATGAAGTTTTATACCCTGGATGTCCAGGCGGTTCAGGTAATCTATAGTTTCCAGCATCTGTGAGACATCCTCGCCGGGGAGCCCCAGGATAACGTGAACGATCACCTCGATTCCGGTCCGGCGCAGCCGGTGCACGGCGTCTTCAAAGACGGAGAGACTATACCCGCGCCGGATGCGTTTCGCGGTATCTTCATGCATGGTCTGCAGTCCCAGCTCGATCCATACCGGTTTGACCTGGTTTAATTCTGCGAGCAGATCCATCACATCATCGGGCAGGCAGTCCGGACGGGTGGCCGCAGACAGTACGGCGATTTCCGGGCAGGAGATCGCTTCGGTAAATAAAGCGCGCAGATAGGGAACGGGGGCGTATGTGTTGGTGAAAGCCTGAAAATAGGCGATATAAGTCTGAACAGGCCGTTTCTTCGCCAGCCGTTTTTTTCCTTCTTCGATCTGTTCGCGAACAGACAGAGCCGGATCGGCGGCAAATTCTCCGGAACCGCCGCCGCTGCAGAAGATGCAGCCGCCGTATCCTACGCGGCCGTCACGGTTGGGGCAGGTCATGCCGCCGTTCAGCGCGAGGCGGTATACCTTTTCTCCAAAACGATTTTTCAGTTCATAGTCCAGTGAATGGTAAGGTTTGTCATTCCAGAATTTCATATCTTCAATCTATCATAGTGAAGGCGGAAAATCAAGCAGAGGCTTTTTTGCAAAATTCTGCTTTTCAATTAGGGGGAAAGCGTGTATACTATAGACAAATCAGAGAGCATTCTGCCGGATCCGGCAGAGATTCCCCAGTGATTTATATCAAAAGTACGGACAACTGCCGGGCGGACAGGCAAATATCAGAACAGAAATGTCTGCACAGGCGGCGGACGTGTCCATCCAGAGGAAACAGTAACAGGAGGAAATATGAGCGAAAACATGAAAGAAAAGTATGAGTCCTTGTCCCTGGCGGTGCTGCGCGACGTGGCAAAGAGCAGGGGAATAAAAGGGACCTCCGCCATGCGTAAAGAGGCGGTGATTCAGGCAATGCTCGCGGAAGACGAGAAGACGGCCGCGGCGGAGACGATCAAGGCCCAGGCCAGTGAGAATGGAAAAAGCGTGTCCGATATGGAACAGCTGGACAGCGGACAGACGGCTCATGGAATTATTGAGGTCATGGCGGACGGATTTGGATTTATCCGGAGCGCCAATTATCTGCCGGGAGAAAATGACGTATATGTATCGCCGTCACAGATCCGCCGGTTTAATCTGAAGACCGGGGATATTGTGACGGGAAATACAAAGGTCAAGACGGAGAAGGAAAAATTCAGCGCGCTGCTCTATGTGAAAAGCATCAACGGACAACATCCGGAAGCCAATACCCGAAGACCTAATTTTGAAGATCTGACGCCGATTTTTCCCAATGAAAGAATTCGTCTGGAGCGGCCGGGCGGGAGCATCGCCATGCGTATTGTGGACGAGATTTCACCGGTGGGAAAAGGACAGAGAGGCATGATCGTATCGCCGCCCAAGGCCGGAAAGACCACGCTTCTGAAGGATGTGGCCAAGTCCATTACGAGGAATCATCCGGATATGTATCTGATTATCCTGCTGATTGACGAGAGACCGGAAGAAGTAACGGATATCAGGGAGGCCATCGAAGGAAAGCATGTAGAAGTCATCTATTCTACCTTCGATGAACTGCCGGAACACCACAAGAGAGTCTCCGAGATGGTCATCGAGAGGGCAAAACGTCTGGTGGAAGGCGGAAAAGACGTGGTGATCCTTCTGGACAGCATCACGCGTCTGGCGCGGGCATACAATCTTACGGTGCCGCCCAGCGGACGTACTTTGTCCGGAGGTCTGGATCCGGCGGCGCTGCATATGCCCAAACGCTTCTTCGGCGCGGCCAGGAAGATGAGAGAAGGCGGCAGTCTGACCGTGCTGGCTACGGCGCTGGTGGATACAGGAAGCAAGATGGACGACGTGATCTTCGAGGAATTTAAAGGAACGGGTAATATGGAACTGGTTCTCGACCGGAAACTGTCAGAGAAAAGGGTGTTTCCCGCCATTGACATTCAGAAATCCAGCACCCGCCGGGATGATCTTTTGCTGACGCCGGAAGAGCAGCAGGCCATGGATAACATACGAAAAGCCCTGAACGGAATGAAGGCGGATGAGGCTGTGGAAAATATTCTGAATCTGTTCACCAAGACCAAAACCAACGAAGAGTTTATACAGAGTGTGAAACGTATGCGCTTTTTCTAAAGAATTTCTAAAATATCTTGCATCCATGATTGCCCTGTGGTATAATCATGAAGCTAACGTTGAAACTGGGCGCGAAGGTGCCGGACAGACTTTTTAAGAGTATCTGTCAAAAGAACTGCAGGGACTTGCAGGGATAGTCCGGGATATCTTGCCGTGGAAACATCGGAGCGGCATTGGCCGGAAATCGGCAAAGAGCCGGAAGTTCACAATATATGAGAGAGGTGAATAGAATATGAAAGAAGGAATCCATCCGAATTATTATCAGGCAACTGTGACCTGCAACTGTGGCAACACGTTTGTAACCGGATCCACGAAGCAGGACATCCACGTGGAGATCTGCTCCAAGTGTCATCCGTTCTATACAGGACAGCAGAAGGTTGCAACTGCCCGCGGACGTATTGATAAATTCAATCGTAAATACGGTGTCAGCAAATAGGCTTGCTAAAAGTAAGGTTGAGGTTAGGACTAATCTCAACCTATTTTTACAATAAAGATTAACAGTTCAGGACGGCGGGAAAGGAAGATGCGCCGCCCTGAACTGTATAAAAGGATGTGAGAATTTGAAACCATCAGGAATCGGCGGTCAGGCGGTACTGGAAGGAATCATGATGAAGAACCAGAGCCGTTACTCGGTGGCTGTCCGTAAACCGGACGGGGAAATCGAGGTGCATACGGACGAGTATGAAGGTATCGCCGGCGGCAGGCATTGGGCGAAGCTGCCACTGATTCGGGGTGTGGTCAATTTTATAGATTCCCTGGTCCTCGGCATGCAGACTCTGACGTTCTCTGCCGGCTTTTATGATGACGACGAGGATCAGGAACCGGGAAAATTCGAAGAATTTCTCCAGAAAACATTTGGTGAAAAAGCGGAAAAAGTGGTGATGGGATGCACTGTGGCTTTCTCCATCGTGATGGCGGTGGCGATATTTATGCTGCTTCCCTATTTTATTTCTGATTTTTTTCGAAGGTATGTGCCTTCCGATACTCTTCTGGCTGTGCTGGAGGGTGTGATCCGGCTGGGAATTTTTGTGCTCTATGTGGTGCTGATCTCTTCGATGAAGGATATACGCAGAGTATACATGTATCATGGGGCGGAACACAAAAGCATCAACTGTATTGAGCATGGCCTGGAGCTGAATGTGGAAAACGTACGGAAGAGTTCCCGCTATCATGCCAGATGCGGGACCAGTTTTCTGTTTATCGTTATGATTATCAGCATTATTTTCTTTATCTTTATCCGTGTGGATTCACCGGTGCTGCGCGTGGTTTTCCGTATCCTGCTGGTGCCGGTGATCGCGGGAGTGTCTTACGAATTTATCCGTCTGGCGGGAAAGAGTGAAAATCCGCTGGTGAAACTTTTGAGCCTGCCCGGGAAGGGGATGCAGATGCTGACGACCCGTGAGCCGGATGATTCCATGATCCAGGTGGCGATCGCCGCCGTGGAAGCGGTATTCGACTGGAAGAGTTTTCTGGGAGAGGATGAAACGGTATGACGTTATCCGGGCTGTTAAGAGAAGGGCGGGAGGCTCTTCAGGCGGCGGGAATCCCGGAGTGGGACCTGGACGCCTGGTATCTGTTGGAATACGCGGCGCACTGTACAAAGAATGAGTACTTTCTCCGCCCGGAAAAGGAGGTGCTGCCGCAGGAGAAACAGTTATACCGGACCTTGATCCGGAAGAGAAGCGCCCATATCCCGCTGCAGTATCTGACCGGCAGCCAGGAATTTATGGGGCTCTCCTTTTTTGTAGATGAAAATGTACTGATCCCCCGGCAGGATACGGAAATCCTTGTGGAAGAGGCGCTTCGGGCGCTTGGCTCCGGCATGCGCGTGCTGGATGTGTGCACCGGATCCGGGTGTATCCTGCTGAGCCTTCTGAAGCTGTGCGCCGGTCTGGAAGGCACCGGAACAGATCTGTCGGAGAAAGCGCTTCAGGTGGCGGGAGAGAATGCCCGCCGGCTGGGGGTGGAAGCTTCCTTTGTGCAGGGAGACCTGTTTGAACCGGTTTCGGGAAAATACGATTGTATTGTCTCGAATCCGCCCTATATTGCCAGTCGGGAAGTGGATGTTTTGATGGAAGAAGTCAGGGACCATGAACCCCGTATGGCTCTGGACGGCGGAGAAGACGGGCTGTATTTTTACAGAAAGATTGCCGCACAGAGTCCGAAGTATCTGAAAGACAGAGGGCGGATTTTCCTGGAGATCGGCTTTGATCAGGGAGAAGCGGTGGCCGGGCTTCTGGTTCCGGCTTTTGACGAGGTTAGAATCGTGCAGGATCTTGCCGGTCTGGACCGTGTGGTATGCGGCATCCTGCGTTCATAGAATAGATGGAGGAGTAACACATGTTTGATAAACTGGAAGACCTGGTACGCAGGTACGAGGAGATTACGAACGAGCTGACAGAACCGTCCGTAGTCAATGACCAGAAGCGTTTCCGGACATTGATGAAAGAACAGTCGGATCTGCAGCCGCTGGTGGATACTTATACAGAATATAAAAAATGCAGGGAGACAGAGAGCGACAGTCTGGCCATGCTGGAGGAAGAATCCGAGGAAGAAATGAGAGAGATGCTGAAAGAAGAACTCTCCGACGCGAAGAAGCGGATGGCCGATCTGGAGCAGAAACTGAAGATTCTGCTGCTTCCCAAGGATCCAAACGACGACAAAAACGTCATCGTGGAGATACGCGCCGGGGCTGGCGGCGACGAGGCGGCTCTTTTTGCGGCGGAGATCTACCGGATGTATGTTCATTATGCCGAGTCCAGACGCTGGAAAGTGGAACTGATGGAAGCGGATGAGATCGGGATCGGCGGGATGAAGAGCGTGACTTTTATGATCAGCGGCCAGGGAGCGTACTCGGTGATGAAATATGAGTCCGGCGTGCACCGCGTACAGCGTGTGCCGGAGACAGAGTCCGGCGGACGGATCCATACATCCACGATCACGGTGGCAGTGATGCCGGAGGCGGAAGAAGTAGATGTGCATATTGATGAAAAGGACATCCGGATCGATGTGATGCGTGCTTCCGGAAACGGCGGCCAGTGCGTCAACACCACTGATTCGGCTGTGCGTCTGACTCATTACCCTACGGGGATTGTAGTATACAGTCAGACGGAAAAGTCCCAGCTGCAGAACAAGGCAAAGGCATTTGCCCTGCTGAGGGCAAAACTCTATGATATCGAGTGCCAGAAGGCGCACGATGCGGAGGCGGAAGCCAGGAGAAGTCAGATCGGCACGGGCGACCGCTCCGAGAAGATCCGTACTTACAATTTCCCGCAGGGACGGGTGACGGATCACCGGATTAATCTTACCCTGTATAAACTGGACAAGATTATGGACGGAGATATTCAGGAAATTATTGACGCCTGCATTGCGGCGGATCAGGCGGCGAAGCTGGCAAAAATGGGAGAGAATTGAGAGGATTGGAAAGATGGGAAAGTATTTTGGAACGGACGGCTTCCGGGGAGAAGCCAATGTATCGCTGACCGTGGAACATGCTTTTAAAGTGGGACGGTTCCTGGGATGGTACTATGGACGGGATCACAAAGCGCAGGTCGTTATCGGCAAAGACACCAGAAGATCCAGCTATATGTTTGAGTATTCTCTGGTGGCGGGACTTACCGCATCCGGGGCAGACGTGTATCTGCTGCATGTGACGACGACCCCCAGCGTATCCTATGTAGTGCGCACGGAAGGATTTGACTGCGGGATCATGATTTCCGCCAGCCATAATCCGTTTTATGACAATGGCATCAAGGTGATCAACAGCATGGGCTACAAGCTGGAGGCCTCCGTGGAGGAGCAGATCGAGGCCTATATCGACGGGAAGACAGAAGAACTGCCTCTGGCAGTGCGCGAGAACATCGGGCGTACCGTGGATTTTTCGGCGGGAAGAAACCGTTACATCGGTTATCTGATCTCATTGCCTACACGTTCTTTCAAGAACATGAGAGTTGGTCTGGACTGTTCCAACGGCAGCGCTTCGTCCATCGCCAAAAGTGTGTTTGACGCTCTGGGGGCAAAAACGTATGTGATTCACAACGAACCGGACGGAACCAATATCAATCTGAACTGCGGTTCTACCCATATCGGGGCGCTGCAGCAGCTGGTGAAAGAAAAAGGTCTGGACGTGGGATTTGCCTATGACGGAGACGCGGACCGCTGCCTGGCCGTGGATGAACACGGCAATGTGGTAGACGGCGATCTGATCCTGTATATCTGCGGAAAATACATGAAAGAACTGGGCCAGCTGAAGGACAATATGATCGTGACGACGGTCATGTCCAACATCGGTCTTTACAAAGCCTGCGACCGGGAAGGACTGAGTTATCAGAAGACCAGGGTGGGAGATAAATACGTATTTGAAAATATGATGGAGAATGGTTATCTGCTGGGAGGCGAGCAGTCCGGGCATATTATTTTCAGCAAACATGCCACGACGGGAGACGGCATCCTGACGTCTCTTAAGATCATGGAGGTGCTGCTGGAGAAAAAGACGACTCTTGGGACCCTGGCGTCAGAAGTGACTATATATCCCCAGCTGCTGGAAAATCTGCGCGTGACGGACAAAAAAGCAGTTCTGGAGCACCCGGCAGTGGTCGAAGCCATCCATAAAGTAGAAGAAGCACTGGGCACGGACGGCCGGATTCTGGTGCGGGAGAGCGGTACAGAACCTCTGCTCAGAGTGATGGTAGAGGCAACGACTCAGAAACTCTGCAAAGAATATGTATCTGAAGTCATCAACGTAATGAAAAGCGTGATGTAAAAGAGATAATCAGGAGGAAACCATGAGAAAAACTACATTGGTCGTCATGGCGGCCGGGATCGGAAGCCGTTTTGGCGGCGGCATCAAACAGCTGGAGCCGGTAGGACCTTCCGGCGAGATCATTATGGATTATTCGGTATATGACGCAATTCAGGCCGGATTTGACAAAGTTGTGTTCATTATTCGAAAGGATCTGGAAAAAGATTTCCGGGAGATCATCGGAAACCGGATGGAGAAGATCGTCGAGACCGCATACGCATTTCAGGAGCTGGACGATCTTCCGGCAGGTTTCCAAAGACCGGAGGGAAGGACCAAACCCTGGGGAACCGGTCAGGCGATTCTCTGCTGCAAAGATCTGGTTCAGGAGCCGTTTGCAGTGATCAATGCGGATGATTATTACGGAAAAGAAGCTTTTGTAAAAGTGCACGATTATCTTGCCGGGGAACATCCGGCCTGCGGGAAGATGGATTTCTGCATGGCGGGGTTCCAGCTGGGCAATACTCTCAGTGAGAACGGCGGCGTGACCCGGGGAATCTGCAGCGTGAATGAAGACGGCCATCTGACGAAAGTAACTGAGACGAAAAATATTGTAAAGACCCCGGAAGGGGCGGCAGTGAAGGGGGAAGACGGGCGTCTGACCTCTGTGGCGGCAGACTGTCCGGTATCCATGAACATGTGGGGATTTACTCCGGAAATTTTCGAAGTGCTGGAAAACGGATTTGCAGAGTTCCTGAAAAATCTGTCAGATCCGATGAAGGGAGAGTATCTGATCCCGACCATCGTGGACGGACTGATCCAGGAACAGAAAGCGAATGTGACGGTTCTGGAATCCCGGGACAAATGGTTCGGCGTGACTTATAAGGAAGACAAACCCGCGGTCGTACGGTCTTTCCGTGAGCTGATTGACGCCGGCGTCTACAGAGAGAAACTGTTTGGTTAAAAGAGGAAAGAGGAGAACATGGAGATTCCGTTTAAGAGACCGGAACTTGAAGACCGGGAAACGATCCTGCGCCATTTTCAGGCGAGAAAATCCAGGGGATGCGAGCGTACGTTCGCGAACATCTATCTCTGGGCCAGATTTTACAATCTGACCTGGGCCGAGATCCTGGATACCGCGGTGTTCCGCAGTGAATTTGATGGAAGATATTCTTACACGTATCCTATAGGGAAAGGGGATCCCGGGGCGGTGATGGAACTTTTACTGGAGGACAGCCGGGAAAAAGGATATCCTTTCCAGCTCCATGCAGTGAGCGAAGCGGAATTTCAGGAGATCGAGTCTCTTTTTCCGGGGAAATTTAAAGTTGAGTATTCCAGAAACGATGCAGATTACGTGTATGAGACGGAAAAGCTGATCAATCTGTCCGGGAAGAAATATCATGGAAAGAAAAACCATCTGAATCAGTTTAAGGCATTATATCCGGACTGGTCTTACGAGCCGATTACGGATGACAATGTGGAGGAATGTTTTCAGATGGCGTTGAGATGGAGAGAGTTCAACGGCTGTGAAGGCGATCCGAATAAAAACAAAGAAATGTGCGTGGCGCTGAATTCTCTTCGCCTGTTCAAAGAACTGGAGCTGAAAGGCGGCGCGCTGCGGGCAGGAGGGGAGATCGTGGCGTTTACCATGGGCGAGCCTGTCTGCAGCGATACATTTGTGGTGCATATCGAGAAGGCGTACTCGGATATAAGAGGCGCCTATACGATGATTAATCAGCAGTTCCTGGAGCATGAGGTATCGGCGTATCCGTATGTGAACCGGGAGGATGATACGGGAGACGAGGGCCTTCGCAAGGCAAAGCTGTCTTACCGGCCGGTATTTATGGTGGAGAAAGGGATCGTCACGCTGGCGTGACGGCGAGGATAAAGGAGAGAAAAGAATATGGGAGCATGGGAAGAGAACGTGCGGAAAGTGACCCCGTATACTCCGGGGGAGCAGCCGAAGAGACAGGATATCATCAAGCTGAACACCAATGAAAATCCGTACCCGCCGGCTCCCGGAGTGGGCCGGATTCTGGAGAGGTTCGATCCGGAAGAACTGCGGCTCTATCCGGATCCTGCGGCGTGTACACTGAAAGAAGCACTGGCGGAAACATATCGGGTAAAAACAGAACAGATTTTTGTGGGCGTAGGATCAGATGATGTGCTGGCCATGGCGTTTCTGGCTTTCTTTAATTCGGAAAAACCGATTCTTTTCCCGGATATTACCTATTCTTTCTATCCGGTGTGGGCGGAAGAATTTCGGATTCCCTATGAGGTGTGCCCTCTGGACGAGAGGTTCCGTATTGTGAAGGAAGATTATTACGGGGAAAATGGAGGCGTTGTTTTTCCTAATCCTAATGCGCCTACCGGACTTTTCATGGGTCTTGAAGATGTGGAGGATATTATACGTCACAATCAGGACGCGGTGGTGATCGTGGATGAAGCCTATGTGGACTTTGGCGCAGAATCGGCGATGCCTTTAACAGAGAAATATGAAAACCTGCTGGTAGTGCAGACCTTTTCAAAATCCCGTTCTATGGCCGGTATGAGGATCGGATTCGCGGTGGGCTCGCCGAAGCTGATCCGGTATCTGGAAGATGTGAAATATTCTTTTAATTCCTATACAATGAGCCGTCTTGCCCTGAGGTGCGGCGCGGAGGCGGTCAGGGACAGGGCGTATTTTGAGGAAACCACGGCACGCATCCGGGAGACAAGAGAACGCGCAAAAAAGATCCTGGGGGAGATGGGATTCGTCTGTACAGATTCCATGGCGAATTTTCTGTTTGCAGCCCATCCGGAACACAGGGCTGCGGATCTTTTTCAGGCGTTGAAAGAAGCAGGGATCTATGTGCGTTACTTCGCAAAGCCGCGAATCGATGATTATCTGAGGATTACGGTGGGAACAGACCAGCAGATGGAAGTTTTATACGGCTTTCTGCGAAATTATCTGTCTCACAGAGGAAAATAGAAACGGCGCCGTCATGGCGGCCGGATATACAGAAGAAAGGAAGAATATATGGAAGGTTTAGTTACATGGTTTATGGAGGTTCTGGGAGGAAAGATCTCCAAGGAGATGATTGTCTTTGTCATCTCCATGGTGCCTATTCTGGAACTGAGAGGAGGGCTTCTGGCGGCGTCTCTTCTGAACATCCCGATTGTCAGGGCCATCTGGTACTGTGTAATTGGCAATATTATACCGGTGCCCTTTATTCTGCTGCTGATCACCCCGATTTTTAATCGGCTCAAAAAGATGAGGCTGTTTCGTCCTATGGTGGAAAAGCTGGAGTCACGCGCTCTGGGTAAGAGCGAGCAGATTGAAAGGTATGAGTTCTGGGGCCTGGCGCTGTTCGTAGGTGTGCCGCTTCCGGGAACCGGAGCGTGGACGGGGGCGCTGATAGCGTCTCTTCTGGGCATTCGTTTCCGTAAAGCATTCCCTGCGATCATACTGGGAATTTTTATCGCGACAATTATCATGTCGATTGTATCATACGGACTTTTGGGGGCGCTGATTCATTAATCAGACGAGGTGTTTCTTATGGGACAGACAAAAAGGCTGTTTTTCATCTATAATCCCTGTTCCGGAAGAGGGCTGATCCGAACAAAGCTCTTCGGAATTCTGCAGGTGTTTTCGGACGCGGGATATGAGATGACGGTGCATCCTACGCGCGCGTGCAGAGACGCGGTGGAACAGATCCGCGGGCTGCCGGACGGATATGACCTGGTAGTCTGCAGCGGCGGGGACGGTACATTGGACGAGGTGGTTCAGGGAATGATGCAGAGGGAGAAAAAGATTCCTGTCGGCTATATTCCCGCGGGAACAGTCAATGATTTTGCCCGCAGCCTGAGGATCCCCAGAAACATGGAGAGCGCGGCCAGGATCGCTGTGGAAGGGCAGAACTATCCGGTGGATATCGGGACTTTCAACAGCGAGTATTTTGTCTATATTGCGGCGTTCGGTGTCTTTACGGATGTATCCTATTCGACTTCGCAGGATATGAAAAACGTCCTCGGGCATATGGCTTATCTGCTGGAAGGGGTAAAGCGGCTGACTAACATCCCTTCTTACCATATTCGGCTGAAAAGTCAGGAAGTCACTGAGGAGGGAGATTTTATCTTCGGTATGGTGACTAATTCCCGATCTGTGGGCGGTTTCAAAAATATTATAGGCAGGAGAGTGCATTTTGACGACGGTGTATTTGAGGTGACTTTTATCCGCAGGCCGCAGAATGCGGCAGAGCTGCAGGAGATTCTGGGGGCGATTCTTTTAAAAGAAATGAATCTGAAATACATGTGCTCGTTCCGCACAGCCTGTCTGGAAGTGACGGCCGAGGAACCGGTGCCCTGGACGCTGGACGGAGAATACGGAGGCGACTGGCAGGAAGCAGTTATACAGAATCATCAAAAAGCTCTGGAAATTCGCGTGAATCCTTGAAAAAATCACGAAAATTTTTAAAATGCTTGCATTTTTTGCAATGATCGTGTATTTTATATACATCAATTTCATATTTATATTAGCGAAGAACGAAGGCGTTCCACTGACAGGTGGAGCGCCTTCTTATTTTTCGGGGAAAGGATGGAATGGTTTATGAGTGTAAACGTAGCAGAAGTATTCGGACAAGACGTGTTTAATGAAGCGGTCATGAAAGAACGCCTTCCGGAGGTTACCTACAAGCAGATGCTGAAGCTGATGGAGGACGGCGGCGAGATCACGCTGGAACTGGCAGACATTGTGGCGAAAGCAATGAAAGAGTGGGCCATCGAAAAAGGAGCAACCCATTATACCCATATTTTTCAGCCGTATATTGTGAGCATCGGCGCGGAGAAGCATGATTCTTTCGCGGATATCCCTCAGGGGGGCAAGATCGAGAACAGCTTTTCGGGAAAAGATCTGATGATGGGCGAGCCGGACGCCTCCTCTTTCCCGTCCGGAGGACTTCGGGCCACCTGCAGCGCCAGAGGCTATACCGCGTGGGATGTGGGATCGCCGGCTTATGTGAAGGACGGTATCCTCTGTATCCCGACCGCATTCTGTTCTTATACCGGTGATTCTCTGGACACCAAGACTCCTCTGCTGAAATCCGTGGATGCGGTGAGTAAGGCGGGGGTCCGCTTCGTAAAGATGTTCGGCAACGACAAGGCGAAAAAAGTAAGATCCTACGTGGGTCCCGAGCAGGAATACTTTATTGTCAGCCGTGAAAAGTACCTGGAGAGACCGGACCTGATCTATGCGGGACGCACCCTGTTCGGCGCTCCTGCTCCGAAAGGTCAGGAGATGGAAGACCAGTATTTCGGGCCGCTGAAAACCAATGTGGCAGACTTTATGGCGGATGTGGATGAGCAGCTCTGGAAATTGGGCATCACGGTGAAAACACAGCATAACGAGGTGGCGCCGGCCCAGCATGAGATCGCCCCGATTTTTGCCCCGTCCGACGCGGCTCTGGACAGCAACTATCTGGTGATGGATGTGCTGAAGAGTACAGCGACCAAGCACGGCCTCGCATGCCTGCTTAATGAGAAGCCGTTCGCGGGCGTCAACGGTTCCGGAAAACATAACAACTGGTCTCTGGGAACGGATGACGGCGTGAACCTGTTCAAGCCGGGCAAAGAACCAAATAAGAACCTGCAGTTCCTGTGCGTGCTGGCCTGCCTGATGGAAGCGGTGAAGAAACATTCCCTGCTGCTGCGCGCGGCGGCGTCCAATGCCGGCAACGACCATCGTCTGGGAGCCAACGAGGCTCCGCCCGCAATCATTTCGATCTATATGGGCGACCAGGTAGGAGAAATCGTGGACGCGATCGTGAACGGCGTGCCTTTCGATGAGCTGCCCTGCGCCAAAGTAGAGCCTCTGGATCTGGGTGTGAGCACGCTGCCGGTGATCCCGAAGGATCCTACAGACCGGAACCGTACGTCGCCGTTCGCGTTTACCGGAAACCGTTTTGAATTCCGCATGGTGGCTTCTTCCGTGTCCATCGGAGACGCCAACACCGTGATGAACTCCATGATGGCCGAAGCCTTCAACAAAGCCTGCGATGTGCTGGAAGGGGCGGAAGATTTTGAGAAAGCGGCGGTTGATTATATCTATAAGACTATGAAAGAGAACAAGGATATCGTCTTCAACGGCAACGGATATTCGGACGAATGGGTGGAAGAAGCCGCCAGAAGAGGACTTCCCAATGTAAAGAGCGTGGTAGATGCCATTCCTGCATATGTGAGCGATTCTACAGTAGAAATGTTCGAAAAACTGGGCGTTATGACCAGAAGAGAACTGGAAGCCAGAAAAGAAATCAAGCTGGATGAGTATGCGGGCCTGATCAATATCGAAGCACGCACCATGGTTGATATGGCGGCAAAACTTTATATTCCGTCGGTCATCTCCTTCGTAAACCGCGTGGCGTCTTCCATGAGTACGGTTAAAAGCGCATGCCCGTCCGCGGACACTTCCGCGCAGGAAGCGATTCTGATGGAGTCCAGCGCCCTGCTGGCCGAGACTCAGAAAGCGATGGAAGATCTGAAGAAAATCACCGACGAAGCCGAGACCGCGAAAGATTACCATGAGAAAGTGCTTCCGGCTATGGCGAAACTAAGAACCCCGGTGGATAAACTGGAAACCATCGTGGACAGAGAGTTCTGGCCGGTGCCGACCTACGGCGAGCTGATGTTTGAGGTTTAATCGCAGCCGTATATTATGGAACCGGACCTCTCTTGCACTTATTGCCCTGATTTGCTATACTGTAACAAACGAACGGTGAATTTTCGGAGGGTAATGACATGAAAGTTGGTTTTGGCTGCGATCATACAGCGATCGAACTGAAAAAGGAACTGATGGAGTATATGGAGTCCAAAGGATATGAGTGCGTGGACTACGGCGCGTATGACGCTGCGAAACGAGTGGATTATCCGGATCAGGGGCTGAAAGTGGCGGAGGCGATCAAAGCCGGAGAAGTGGAAAAAGGTGTGCTTCTCTGCGGGACAGGAATCGGCATTTCCCTGGCGGCCAATAAAGTGCCGGGAATCCGTGCGGCCGTGTGCAGCGAGCCTTATTCAGCCATGATGACGGCGAAGCACAACGCATCCCAGATTATTGCCATGGGAGCGCGCGTAGTGGGCAATGAACTCGCGAAGATGATTCTGGACGCTTTCTTCAATACTGAGTTCGAGGGAGGCCGGCACGCGGAGCGTGTGCAGAAGATCTGCGACATCGAAGCGAAATACAGCAGGACAGAATAAAGATCTTAACAGTCCAGGACGGCGTGCCGCCCTGGACTGTTGTTGGTAAATCACTGAAAAGTCAGCATGCCGGGGCATTTGCCCCGGCATGTGGTTCCTTTGATAATTCAAAGGCGGTTATATGATTAGAAAGGGAGGATGCCGGGTGCTGCCCACCCGGCATTATTATGAAAAAGTTTATTGAAATATAACTGATTGGCTTCTTGATGATATTATTATATGAAAGAGATTTGAAGGAATTTTGTGCAGTCGGTGAACCTTTTTTAAAAGATACATGAACAAATTATGAACGCCGAAAAGTGAAAAATATAAAGGAAATAAAGAAAAAACCGAATATTTTACGGAATCCTGGAAAAGAGTTGACAATGATCCCGGAATGAGTATAATTACCTACATCAGAGAGAGCGATCAAAGAAGATGGCACCCACCGATAGGGTAGCTGTCTTTTTTATTGATATGGTTTCTCTGCTGATAGTTTTTCTCTATCCCCTTAGTAGTTACATATATTTCTGCCAAGAGCCCCAGGATGTCCGACCTGGGGCTCTTGGCATACTGCTCCTGATGGAACATAAAATGTTCTGTCAGGAGTTTTTTTATTTGTAAAAATGTAACAGCTCGGAATGCTGGTTCTTCCTGCTGCCTCTGACCGGTTTCGTAAAATTCATCAAAAAAATGAAAATAGTTTCATTTCAATTAGTTATATTGACAAAAATACTTTCGCGTGTTATAACAATATTGAAAATAATTTCAATAATAAAAAGGAGGTTGAAAATGCTCGATAAAGTAAAAGGCGGTTTGATCGTATCCTGTCAGGCTTTGCCGGAGGAACCTTTACATTCGTCCTTCATTATGGGAAGGATGGCGCTGGCGGCAGATCAGGGGGGCGCAGTCGGTATCCGCGCCAATACAGCTTCAGATATTCACGAGATCGAGAAGAATACGAAGCTGCCGATTATAGGGATTGTCAAGCGGGATTATGAAGGAACGCCCATCTACATTACGCCCACCATGAAAGAGATCGAAGAGCTGGCAGAAACGTCCTGCGCGATGATCGCCCTGGACGCGACTGACCGGGTGCGTTTTCAGGGGCAGAAACTGGAAGAGTTTATAAAAGAAGCGAGAACTCTTGTGCCGGATAAACTTCTGATGGCGGACATTGCCACACTGGATGAGGCGATAAGGGCAGAGCAGCTGGGATTTGACTGTGTTTCCACGACCTTGATGGGCTATACGGAACAGTCGCAGGGTCACAATATTGCGGATAATGATTTTGAACGTCTGAAAGAAATCCTGAAGGCCGTACAGATTCCGGTGATTGCCGAAGGGCATGTAGATACTCCTGCAAAAGCAAGACGCTGTATAGAAATAGGCGCGCATGCTGTGGTCAGCGGAGGAGCGATCACACGTCCCCAGCTGATTACGAAAGCATTCGTAGAGGCTATGCGCGGTTGACAGCCCGTTCAGGATTCCCGGTGGAAAAGGATCTGAAGAGCGTGATCGCGGTTTTCGCGGCAGGTGTCGTTTTCCAGCAAACGGTATGAGACAGCGTCTATTAAAAACATCAAAGGCATCTGAGAGTTTATAAAGAGCCGGTCGCCGGTCTGGTGGATGTCTCCGGCGTAGAGGACAGAATCAGCGATCTGTGTCAGCTCTGTCTGATTCCGCTGTGTCAGAAGGCCGATCTGGGCGCCCACGGATTTAGCGATGCGGCAGGCGCTGACGACTTCCGGAGTTTCGCCGGAATTGGAAACCGCGATGACCAGATCTTTTGGAGAGAAGAGACTGCTCTGTACTCTCATCAGAAAAGTGTCTGTCATAGCGCTGGATGTGAACCCCATCTGTACCAGGCGCATATTGAATTCGCTGGCCGTAAGGCCGGAACTGCCGAGACCGAAGATGACGATCTTATTGGCCTGGTGAATGCGGGATACGAAGGTATCCAGGTCTTCCGGGTTTACGAGTTCGCTGGCGGAGGACAAAACACGGTTATAATAGTCCGCAATCTTCTGCAGCACTTGTCCCGGAACTTTGCGGGGAGCTGACTCGGCGGACAGAAGAGTTTGAAACTCAATAAAATTGCGATACCCCAGTTTCTGACAAAAACGGGTCAGGGTGGAATTGGACGTTCCGGTGGACATGGCCAGCTCCCGGCTGCTTGCCAGACGTGCCTGCTCGGGATGTTCGACAATATATGCGGCAATTTTGCGTTCGCTTTTACTCAGGTGGTGGCCGTACACCTGAATCCGGTTTTGAAAGCTGAGATGATCCATGGGCGCCTCCGTACAAATGTAGATTCTTTAACAATCATAGTATATGACAATTAAATTTGCAACTAAAAAACATAATTAAAAATAAAGAAAGGATGTTGAAACATGAGTGAACAGATCAAAGTAGGCGTCATTGGATTCGGACAGATGGGACAGGTACATGCGGGAATTTACAATAAACTTCCCGGCGTAAAGCTGACAGCGGTGTGCGAATATAATGACGAACGCCGTGCGCAGGCGGCGGAACAGTACGGGTGTAAGGTTTATAAGGATTATAAGGATCTTTTGACTGACCCGGAGATCGAAGCGGTTTCTATCGTACTGCCGGACAATATGCACAGAGAGGCTGTGGAGATCGCAGTAGCAAACAAAAAGCATATTCTGCTGGAAAAACCTCTGGCGAAGGAGCTGGCTGACGGAGAAGCAATGTATGAGATTCTGAAAGACTATGACAAAGTATTTTCCGTAGGTTTCCTGCTGCGTTTCGACCCGCGTTTTAACCTGATCAAACAGTCTCTGGACGCGGGGGAACTGGGGGACATTATCCATATGTACTGCCGCCGCAACAGCCCGATCGTGGGACCGCGCCGGTATATCGGGGCATCCGACCTTTCCATGCATGTAATGATCCATGATATCGACTACGTGAACTGGTTTATGGGATGTAAGCCGGTAAAGGTATTCGCCAAGGCTCGCAGCGTACTGCTCAAAGAATACGACATGGATGATGTGATCTACGCATTGGTTACCTACGAAAACGGCGCGGTAGCCTGCCTGGAGGCATGCTGGGTACTTCCGGAGAATTCCCCGACGATCATCGACGACAAAGTGGAACTGGTAGGCACCAAAGGAGTAGTCTATGTGGACGCCTGCGATAACGGCGTGCGGTTTGTAACAGGCGACAGGGTGCAGTATCCGGATTCCCGCCACTGGTACAATGTAAACGGCGCTCCTTCAGGCGATCTCTCGGAAGAGATTATGGCGTTTATCGGGAATATCGTAAACGGAACGAAATCGATCATCACGCCGGAGGACGCCCTGAATTCGCTCAAAGTGGTGGACGCTATCGAAAGATCCATCGCGGAAGGCTGTGAAGTGGAACTGTAAAGATGTTCATAAAATAAAAAGCAGGGAGGGTAAAGAATGTCTGTACGTGTAATGATTCAAAAGTTTGGAAGCAAACTCAGTAACATGGTCATCCCTAATCTGGGAGCGTTTATCGCCTGGGGGCTTTTGACGGCGGTCGGCATCGGCATTAACAATGAGATGCTCAGAGGATTCGTGACGCCGATGCTGAATTATCTGCTTCCTCTTCTGATCGCGTTTGCAGGTGGTAAAATGGTGTATGATTACCGCGGAGGCGTGATCGGGACTGTAGCGACCATTGGCGTTATCATCGGCTCCAGCGTGACGATGTTCATCGGAGCTATGATTCTGGGACCGCTTTCCGCATGGGTGCTCAAGAAATTTGACCAGGTTATCGACGGAAAGATTCCCATGGGGTTTGAACTTCTTGTTAATAACTATTCAATCGGAATTATAGGGGCTGTGCTGGCAGTCTTCGGATGTGTTATACTGGGACCGGCGATTTCTTCCCTTACTACAGTGTTTGCAGGCGGTGTAGACGTACTGATCAATACAGGGCTTCTGCCGTTGACCGCAATCCTGATTGAGCCGGCGAAAGTGCTGTTCCTGAATAACGCGATCGGGCAGGGAATTCTGACTCCTATGGGAACCACGCAGCTTGAATCACTCGGAAAATCCGTGCTGTTCCTTCTGGAAAGCAATCCGGGACCGGGTCTTGGAGTACTGCTGGCCTATATGTTCTTTGGAAAAGGAACTTCCAGATCTTCTGCATGGGGCGCGTCCGTGATCCATCTGTTTGGCGGTATTCATGAGATTTATTTCCCGTTCGTGCTGATGAATCCGGTCCTGATACTGCCGTTGATTGTAGGCGGAGCTGTCGGTACCTTTTTGTTTAACCTGTTTGGCGTAGGTCTGGTAGGAGTCGCTTCTCCGGGAAGCATCATCTCGATTATGATGATGTCGTATCCTGGCGACAGGCTGATGATCTGTCTGGCTATTCTGGCTGCCTGCGCGGTTTCGTTCCTGATTTCGGTACCGCTGGTGAAACGCGCATCCGGAAATGACGAGTCCCTGAGAGAAGCGGCGCAGCAGATGAACGAGCTGAAAGGCAAGAAGAGCCGTATCTCTTCCGTATTTGAGGCGGAGGAAAAAGAGTTTGATTTCGCATCGGTTACCCGTATCGCGTATGCATGTGATGCAGGTATCGGTTCTTCCGCAATGGGAGCGACGATCCTTCAGAAAAAATGCAAGGCGGCAGGGCTGGAAGACATCAAAGTTTTCCATATCGCTATAGAAAATCTGCCTACGGACTGCCAGGTGGTGGTGACGCAGGAACTTCTTCTGGACCGTGCGAAAGACGCGCAGAAAGACGCGTACTGTATTGCGGTTACAGATTTTGTAAACGCGCCTCAGTACGACGAGCTGATCGAAAAAATCCGCAAAGCGCGCGGACTTTCCTGAAATTAAATTGTTGGCGGCGCCGTGTTTGTGTACGGCGCCGCCAGAAAGAGGATGGAGAAGAATGCTGAAAACAATCATTATGGATTTTGACGGACTGATCGTGGACACAGAAAATGTCTGGTATCATATATTTAAAGAATGGTTTCAAAAATATAAAGGGTATGATCTTTCTGTCATGGAATTCCTGAAATGCGTAGGTTCTAATTCGGAGGATCTGTTCCGGGAACTGGATGGAAAAGGGATTCATGTGGATCGGGAGCAGTTTTCCCATGATACCACGGAAAGTTTTATTGAAGCCAGCAGCATCCTTCCGGCAAAAGAAGGAGTGGAGACATTTCTGAGGAAGTCTAAAGAGAATGGACTGTTTGTTGCGCTTGCCACTTCTTCCGGGAAAAAGAAACCGACGGTACATCTTAACCGGCTGGGTTTGATGAAGTATTTTGATTTTCTGGTGACAGCTGAAGACGTGGAACACATTAAGCCGGCACCGGATCTGTTCCTCGCGGCGGCGGAGAAAACAGAGGCCGCGCCTCAGGAATGTCTGGTCGTGGAAGACTCATTAAACGGGCTCAAAGCCGGACTTAATGCAAAAATGCGTGTACTGGTGGTGCCTAATGAGGTGACCCGCCACTGCGCGTTTGAAGGGCAGTACCGTATAGAGAATTCTTTGGCTGATGTGGACGTAAGAGAATTGATAGAAAATTTTTAAGGGGGAAAATATATGCTGCTTGAAACCATCACAGAAAAAGACGTTCAGCTTGGTCTTTCCGCAGGGGACTGGGAGGAAGCGGTCCGGAAAGCTGCCGAGCCTTTAAGAGCAGCGGGGGCGGTGGAACAAAGTTATATAGAAGGAATCGTACAGTCCGTACATGATAACGGACCGTATTTTGTCCTGACGAAAGGATTTGCTCTGGCTCATGCGCGCCCGGAATGCGGGGCCAACCGTCTGGCCTTAAACTTTTCAA
The DNA here is from genome assembly GCF_002160135.1 of Lachnoclostridium sp. An196. GTDB lineage: Bacteria > Bacillota > Clostridia > Lachnospirales > Lachnospiraceae > Hominiventricola > Hominiventricola avistercoris. The sequence continues at coordinate 178,410 of NZ_NFJZ01000001.1, forward strand.
CTTTTGATCCCCCGGTAACATTCGGGGCGGGAGCGAATGACCCTGTACGCCTGATCATTACGCTGGCGGCTACAGATCCTGACAGCCATATTGATCTGCTGGGAGAACTTGCCGACGTATTGATGGATGAATCCCGTATGGAAAAGATGTTCCGGGCAGAAACTCCGGAAGAGTTCCTGGAGGCGCTGGGCAGATAGGGAGGACGCGAAACAATGGTTCTTTGTTTTGATATCGGAGGAACGTCTGTCAAATATGGAATAGCGGACGTCTGCGGCGCCGGACTGAGGCTGAACGACTGTAAAGAGATGCCCACAGATGCAAAGCAGATCGGAGGGGCCGGAATTGTAGAACGGATCCTGAATAAGACGGAGGAGTACCGCGAAAAGCATATTTTGGACGGAGTGGCCGTTTCGACGGCAGGTATGGTGGATCCTCAGTCGGGCGAGATTCTGTACGCAAATGAAAACATCCCGGGATATACGGGATGCAATCTGAAGAAAGCGGTGGAAGAGCGTTTTTGTCTGCCGTGCGCGGTGGAAAATGACGTAAACTGCGCGGCTCTGGGCGAGAGTATATATGGGGCCGGGCGAGGCGCGTCCAGCGTCCTTTGCATGACCGTGGGAACGGGAATAGGAGGAGCGGTTATCCTGAATAAAAAAGTATGGAGAGGCCATACAGGAAGCGCCGGAGAGGTGGGATATATGCCGGTGGAAGGAGAACCGTTTGAATGTCTGGGCTCTGCGTCGGCTCTGGTGCGCCGGGCAGCAGAGAGGACAGGGGAGCAGATGGATGGAAAGCAGATTTTCTCGCGGGCAAAAGAAGGTGACCGGGCCTGTGCGGACGCCATTGATGAAATGTGCAGGATTCTTGCCCAGGGAATCGTATGCGGAATCTGTCTTCTGAACCCGGAAAAAGTGATACTGGGAGGCGGAATCATGGCGCAGAAGGAATACCTTCGGCCTGTTCTCGAACCGTATCTGGGAAAGTATGCCACACCCTACCTTTTAAAAACCTGTGAAGTAACATTTGCGGAACTGGGCAACCAGGCAGGCATGGCCGGAGCCTATTACTGGTGGGAGACATCCTGCTCCCGCGTTTCCGGCATATCCTGAATCAGTGAGATGACGGCGTTTAAAGTTTTAGTAAGATATTTGTTTTGATGCCAGATCAGGTAATAATGGCGAAGGAAGGCATCTCCAAGAAGAGAGATCTGAGTCAGGCGTCCGGCCTGAACACTGGGAGCGGTCAGTTCTTTCGACAGGATAGTAAATCCGAGTCCTTTTTCTGCCATGCGGATCAGGGCTGTGGAGCTGGAGCTTTCTGCCAGGGGAGTGCATAGACAACTATGGCGGCTGAAGACCGCGTCAACAGCGGCGCGGCTTCCGCTGCCTTTTTCTCTTAACAGAAGACGTTCTCTGGAAAGAGCGGGTACGGACAGGAAAGCGGGAGGATGCGCGGAACCCGTGACGACAGACATTTCTTCTGTATAAAGCAGTTTAGTGTGCCAGAAAGACTCCCGGGGGAGGCGGTCCATGATGGCAAGATCAATTTCGTTTTGAGTCAGCATTTTTTCTATAGCATCAGAACTGCTGATCTGCACAGAGAGGTTCAGACTGGGAAATTTTTTCAAAAGATGTGCTGCGAGGTCTGAAAGCCTGGTTTCAGCGACAGTGACATTGACACCCAGACGGCAGGATTCGGGAATATGTTCTCTGCGAAGCACATCTGTTGATTCTTCAAACTGGTTCAGGATTGTCTCTGCATAGGGAAGCAGTGCCTTTCCGGAATCGGTCAGATAGATCTTCCGGTTTCTTCTTTCAAATAATCTCGTCTGATAAAAACTTTCCAATTCTTTAATGGCCAGACTGACGGCTGGCTGTGTCATATTTATTCGTGCAGCAGCTTCAGTGATGCTTCCCGTATGACATACAGTACGGAAGATATGCAGATGTCTCAGTGTCATATTTTCTCCGATCTATTAGTGAATACTTATGAATTTCATATTAACATATGAATTGAATTATAACAATACATATGGCATGATAGTCTCGCAGAACAGGAGATGAACAGATGGGAAAAAGAAAATATTTGGATCTATTTTTGACGTTTCTGAAAATAGGAGCTTTTACGTTTGGAGGCGGGTATGCCATGATTCCGCTGATTCAAAGGGAAACTGTAGATAATCACGGTTGGATTGCGAACGAGGATATATTGGAGATTGTGGCGATTGCCGAGTCTACGCCCGGACCGGTAGCGATTAATTCAGCCACATTCGTAGGCCATAAAATCGGCGGGTTTTTTGGGGCGGCCAGTGCTACAGCGGGCGTAATTCTGCCTTCTTTTGTGATTATCTATGTGATTTCTTTTGTCCTCAGACAATTTGAAGAGTTAAAAGCAGTACAGTATGCCTTTGCCGGTATCCGTGCGGGAGTGCTTGCGTTGATCATCCAGGCGCTTGTATCCATGTACAGGCAGTATCCTAAGGATCAGGCGGCGTATCTGATTATGGCCGGAGCCTTTGCGGCAGTTGCGTTATTTGGTGTGAATGTTTTGCTGGTAATTGTCTGCTGTGCGCTGGCAGGATTTCTGTCCGCAGGATTGGCAGAGAGGAGAAAAGCATGATTTATTTGGATTTATTTTGGACCTTCTTCAAAATAGGAGCCTTTACGTTTGGAGGCGGATACGCCATGATTCCGCTGATTCAGTCAGAAGTGACATCCCACGGATGGATGACTGCGGAAGAAGTAGTTAACTTTGTGGCGGTTAGCGAGAGTACGCCGGGACCTTTTGCAGTGAACGCGTCTACTTATGTCGGGGCTCAGACGGCCGGCCTTCCGGGAGCGTTTTGCGCTACTCTTGGCGTGGTGCTGCCTTCTTTTGTGATTATATTGGTTGTGGCAGGATGTCTGGACCGGTTTCGGAAAAGCCGTGTCGTACAGGGATGTATGTCAGGTCTTCGTCCAGCAGTAATCGGATTGATCGGAGCAGCGGCGGTGACCACCGGGAAGACAGTTTTTTTCCCCGCAGGCATTTCTTTAACCGGTTTAAGTACTCCCGCTTTTTATTCAGCAGCAGTGATTTTTCTTCTGATGCTTTTGCCGGCGTTAAAAAAGGTGCATCCGATACTGATAATTGTGGCGTCTGCCGTGCTGGGGATCGCAGCCGGTTTTTTGATCAATATTCTTTGAAAAGATCTTTCATAAGCCTCACAAAGCGTTTCAGAGGCTCATTTCCATCCAGACTTTTATAATACAGCCCATAACAGACGGGAGCGATCCCCTCTATGGGTATATGGCAAAGATCCGGTTCCATCTGCATGGTAAGCGGAAACGGCAGGATACAGATTCCCAGTCCGGCCTGCGCCAGGATCGAAGCGGTCCCCGGAGATTCGCAGAAATATACGTCAGCAGGCGACCGGCCTTCCATCAGCCGTACCTGTATCTGGATCAAAGGTTCCGGAGAGCGCAGGGGATCCACAAGGATCAGTTTTTCCCCGGCCAGGTCGGAGATAGACAGGCTTTCTTTTTCTGCCAGCGGATTGCCGGAAGAACAGAGGCAGGCGATGGGAAGCCTGCCCAGCTCCAGAAAGATGCCCGGCATTTTATGAATATCCGGTTCCTGGAAGCTGATGATGGCGTCCACTTGTTCTTCCTCCAGCAGCCGGTACAGATGCTGGAAAGGGACAACCCGAAGCTGCGGGTGCAGATTGGGGAATTCCGCTGTCAGCTGTTTCAGCACCGGAGGCAGGATCTGAAGCTGCGCATGGCTGTGGCAGCCGATGGGAAAAGGAAGTACATTCTGTCCTGACGGCATGCGGAATCTGTTTTTGGCCCGCAGTGAAATCTGCAGGATCTGCTGGGCATCATCCATCAGGAGAATACCGGCAGAAGTAAGAGAAACACTGCGGGTGGTGCGGTGAAAGAGTTTGGTATTCAGTTCCTGTTCCAGAGAACGGATCTGATGGGTGACGGCGGGCTGCGTAATATTAAGCTGTTCCGCGGCTCTCGCGAAATTCAGGTTTTCGGCTACAGCCAGAAAACATTCCAGTTGAAAAGTATTCATGGGGTGTCTCCTTGATTGATTAATAAAATCCTTTTATCAATAATAAGCCTTTTTGAATTCACATTCAAGAGAAAATGCGTAAAATAGTTCGTGAGCGGTAGGTTCGGAAACGAACATTCCACCGTTGTGAAAGGAGTACACAAGAGATGGAAAGAAACAGCGGATTCCGGATCCTGTGGCTGATCCGGGAAGTGGAGATTTCCATGAGGCGTTACGGAAACAGGAGGCTTCGGCAGGAAGGGAATATCTCTTTTATGCAGAAACTGATCCTGGAATATCTCGTATCGCGCGGGGAGAAGAAGGTCTGCGCTTCCGATATCCGGGCGGAACTGGATATCCCTAAGGCTTCTCTTTCCGATAATCTGAAAGCGCTCTGCAGAAAAGGGTATCTGAAGATGGAGACCAGTCCCGAGGATGAACGGAGAAAATGGATCGCCCTGACGGACCGGATCGACGAGAACGAGCGGTATATGGAACAAAGCCTGGAAGAAGACCAGACGCGCATCTGCCGTGGAATCTCAGATGACGATCAGAGAATTCTGGAACGTGCACTTGGAAAAATGCTGGAAAATCTCCGTGAGGAGAACAAGAGGAGGACGAATGTATGATAAAGACGTTAATCAGTCAGGTGGGGGAATATAAAAAAGTTTCTCTGCTGACGCCGCTTTTTACGGCGCTGGAGGTGCTGATGGAAATTTTGATCCCGTTCATCACCGCCTCCATAATTGATAAAGGGATTGAGGCAGGAGATATGAGACAGGTCTGCTTTTACGGGGCCATCATGCTGATTCTGGCATTTTTAAGCCTTACTTTCGGCGTATTGGCAGGAAGGTACGCGGCGGCCGCTTCGGCGGGTTTTGCCTGTAACCTGAGAGAAGGGATGTACAAAAATATTCAGACCTTTTCTTTTTCCAATATCGATAAATTCAGCACGGCAGGTCTGGTTACCCGTATGACTACCGATGTGACAAATCTGCAGATGGCGTATCAGATGTGCCTGCGCATCGCGGTCCGGTCGCCGCTGATGCTGGTCTGCAGTATGGCTATGTGCTTCTTCATCAATGTGAGACTGAGCGCGATTTTCCTGGTCGCCATGGTAGTGCTGGGATGCGGCCTGTTTTTCATTATGTCCCGGACGACGAGGGTTTTCCGGGAAGTATTCCGCAAATATGACGAACTGAACGCCAGCGTTCAGGAAAACGTGGCCGCGATCCGGGTGGTCAAAGCGTTTGTAAGAGAAATTTATGAGAATGAGAAGTTCCGCAAGGCGGCGGACCGTCTGTACAAACTGTTTGTAAAAGCAGAAGGGACGTTGGCGTTCAACAGCCCGCTGATGATGCTGGTGGTATACGGATGTATCATCTCCCTGTCCTGGTTCGGCGCGCACTTTGTAGTGGCGGGAAGCCTGACCACCGGAGAACTGACATCCATGTTTTCCTATATTATGAGCGTGCTTATGTCCCTGATGATGCTCTCCATGATTTTCGTCATGCTGACGATGAGCATGGCAAGCGGAGAACGTATCGCGGAAGTATTGAATGAAAAGGCGGATCTGGCAAATCCTGTGCAGCCGGTCATGGAGATCGAAGACGGAAGCATCGATTTTAACCATGTGGGTTTCTCCTATAAGCACGGCAGCGGCGAAGAAACGCTGCATGACATCGACCTGCACATTAAGTCCGGGGAGACCATCGGCATCATCGGCGGCACCGGCTGCGGAAAATCCAGTCTGGTCAGCCTGATCAGCCGGCTGTACGACGTGACCTCCGGTTCTGTGTATGTGGGAGGAAAAGACGTCCGCAGTTATGACATGGAGACGCTGCGCAACCAGGTGGCTGTGGTACTGCAGAAGAACGTTCTGTTTTCCGGAACAATCCTTGACAATCTGCGTTGGGGCAAAGAGGACGCTACGGAAGAAGAATGTATCGAAGTCTGCCGGCAGGCATGCGCGGATGAATTCATCGAGCGGTTTCCGGACCGTTATAATACCTGGATCGAGCAGGGCGGCAATAACGTGTCCGGAGGACAGAAGCAGAGACTCTGTATCGCCAGGGCGCTTCTGAAAAAACCGAAGGTTTTGATACTGGATGATTCTACAAGCGCGGTGGATACCGCGACGGATGCCCGGATCAGGGAAGCGTTTGCGAAGAAAATTCCGGGTACTACGAAGCTGATTATTGCTCAGAGGATTTCCAGCGTACAGGACGCGGACCGCATCGTGGTCCTGGACGACGGCCGGATAGGCGGAATCGGCACCCACCGGGAACTGCTGGAGAACAACAAAATCTATAAAGAAATTTATGAAGCCCAGAGCAAAGGCGGCGGAGATTTTGACCATCCGGGAAAGGAAGGGTGAATGCGATGAGAAAAGATGTATTAAAACGAATATTAGGATACATGCTGAAATATTACAAAGGCTCCTGCCTGGCTGTGATCGTATGCGTGCTGGGATCGGCCCTGTGCACGCTGCAGGGGACTTTGTTCATGCAGAGTCTGATCGACGATTATATTTTGCCGATGACGGTGGCGGATGCTCCGGATTTCAGCGGCCTGGCCGCGGCGCTGATAAGACTGGCAGCGGTCTTTGTTATAGGAATTATATGCGCGTATGGATATAACCGGATCATGGTAAACGTGAGCCAGGGAACCATGAGAAGGCTGAGGATGGAGCTGTTTACACATATGGAGGCTCTTCCGATCCGCTACTTTGATTCGCATGCCCATGGCGATATCATGTCGGTCTATACCAACGATGTGGATACGCTGAGACAGCTGATCAGCCAGAGTATTCCGCAGACGTTGAATTCCATGGTGACGCTGGTGACTACGTTTGTGAGCATGCTGGTGTTGGATATTCCGCTGACGGTTCTTTCCGTGCTGATGGTGTGTGTGATGCTGTTTACCACCTCCAGGCTGGGCAGCCGTTCCGGCAAGTATTTCAGCCGTCAGCAGAAAGACCTGGGACGGGTAAACGGATATATTGAAGAGATGATGGAAGGTCAGAAGGTCGTCAAGGTATTCTGCCATGAGGAGAAAACATTTGAAGAGTTCCAGAAGCTTAACCAGGAGCTTCGGGTGAGTGTGGAGAACGCGAACAAATACGCCAATATCATGATGCCTGTGAATGCCAATATCGGTAATATCAGCTATGTGCTCTGCGCAGTGATCGGAGCGCTTTTAGCTCTCGGAGGATTCGGGGGGCTGACGCTTGGCACGCTGGTTTCTTTCCTGACGCTGAATAAAAACTTTACCCAGCCGGTGACTCAGATCAGTCAGCAGATGAACAATATCATCATGGCCATGGCGGGCGCTTCCCGTGTGTTCAAGCTGATGGACGAGACGCCGGAGACCGACGACGGTTATGTGGAATTGGTCAATGCGAAAGAAAACCCGGACGGCACTCTGACAGAGAGCGCGGAACGGACCGGTATCTGGGCCTGGAAACATCCGCACCGGGCAGACGGGACGGTTACTTATCAGAGACAGGAAGGTCATGTGACTTTTGACGATGTGGATTTCGGATATACGGACGACAAGATTGTGCTGCATAACATTACGATGGATGCCAAACCGGGTCAGAAGATTGCTTTCGTAGGAAGTACCGGCGCCGGCAAGACGACGATCACGAATCTGATTAACCGATTTTATGATATTCAGGACGGCAAGATCCGGTATGACGGTATCAATATCAACAAGATCAAGAAGGGCGATCTGCGCCGTTCCCTGGGTATGGTGCTTCAGGATACCCATCTGTTTACCGGAACGGTCATGGACAATATCCGGTACGGAAAACTGGACGCCACTGATGAAGAGTGTATTGCGGCGGCAAAACTGGCCAATGCGGACGGATTTATCCGCCGCCTGCCGGACGGTTATCAGACGATGCTGACCGGAGACGGTTCAAACCTGAGTCAGGGGCAGAGACAGCTTCTGGCCATCGCCAGAGCGGCAGTGGCGGATCCGCCTGCACTGATTTTGGACGAGGCCACATCTTCCATAGATACCAGGACAGAGACGCTGGTACAGGAAGGCATGGACCGTCTGATGAAAGGCAGAACTACATTTGTGATCGCCCACAGACTTTCTACGGTGCGGAACGCGGACTGCATCATGGTGCTGGAACAGGGACGGATCATAGAGAGAGGGACTCACGATCAGCTGATCGAGGCAAAAGGCCGTTATTATCAGCTGTATACGGGCCATGCTCCGGAGGAAAAAAAGGGCGCCTGAAAATTTTGCAAATATGTGCGGACAATGATATAATGGACAGGAAGTGCAGAACCGGAATGTGCCTTTCGGCACATCCGGTGATTGCCGCGCGGGGTTCCGCCCGGCCGGGAGGAGTGAATCAGTATGCGTGAAGTCAGACAAGGACAGTTTTACCGACATTTTAGGAACCGCCTGTATCAGATTGTGGCGGTAGCAGAACATTCCGAGACAGGAGAACAGATGGTGGTCTATCAGGCGCTGTATGGAGATTACCGGGTGTATGTGCGCCCTTATGAGATGTTCGTCAGCGAAGTGGATCATGAAAAATATCCGGATGTCTCCCAGAAATACCGTTTTGAACTGGTAGAATTTACGCGGAAAGAGGACGGACAGGAGAACAGACAGGAGACGGCGCGGGAAGATCCTGCGGAAGAGGAAGTACAGAAAAAACAGCCGGTTCCGCGGACGGACGAGATGAACCAGGTAGATCCGGTACTGCTGGAATTCCTGGACGCGGACACGCTGGAAGAGAAGATGCATATTCTGGCATACAACCGGAACAGGATGACGGAAGGGCTGTTGAACAGTATCGCCATCTCCCTGGATCTGGTGGTGGAGAAAAAAGGCATACAGGCGCAGTACGACGAGATCATGAACTGTCTCGGCACGATGGAACGGTTTGAGTGCAATCGTATGCGCTAGAAAAGAAAAAGAGAGGTTGGAGAAAATGGAAGAAAAATCCTGTAAAAGCGGGTGCAGCCGCGAAAGCTGCGAGGGCTGTGAACATGCGTCGGCGGAAGGAAAGACGAACAGCTTCCTGGCAAAATTAAACGAACAGTCGAAGATCGGACATGTGATCGGCGTCGTCAGCGGAAAAGGAGGCGTAGGAAAGTCCATGGTTACAGCGTCCCTGGCCAATCAGATGGCAAAGGAAGGATACCGTGTAGGGATCCTGGATGCGGACATTACAGGACCTTCAATTCCAAAGATGTATGGAATCCATGGACCGGCCGAGATGTGGGGGGAGAACAATATTCTGCCTGTGTCTACGGAGAATGACATCGAAGTGATGTCAATTAATCTGCTGCTTCCGGATGAAGAGTCTCCCGTGATATGGAGAGGCCCGATCCTGGCCAATATGGTGAAACAGTTCTGGAGTGACGTGGTCTGGGGAGAACTGGACTATCTGTTCGTAGATATGCCGCCGGGAACCGGTGATGTGCCGCTTACGGTATTCCAGTCCATTCCGGTGGACGGGATCGTAGTGGTGACGTCTCCGCAGGAACTGGTGCGGCTGATCGTGAAGAAAGCGCTCCATATGGCGGAGACCATGAAGATTCCGGTGCTGGGGCTGGTGGAAAACTACAGTTATGTAGTCTGTCCCGACTGCGGAAAGCAGTTCCGCATTTTCGGAGAGAGCGGTATCGATACTCTGGCGGAGGAGCTGGAGATTCCGGTGCTCGGGAAAATGCCGATTGATACAAAGCTGGCCGAGCTGGCGGACGGCGCGTTTGCCCGGGCGGAGAACGGGTATCTGAAAGACGCGGCTGCGGCGCTTAAAAATTTATGATATCCAGAAATCTTTGACAACCGCGAAGAATTCCCGCAGGAGATTGGAGGGCTGCGTAGGCAGGTCTCCTCTCGCGGGAATTCCGCATACCGTATCATAACCCAGGGTTTCGGCCAGGTGCAGGGCGCGGCAGATGTGAAAGTCGCTGCTGACAATGCCCACGGAGGCGCCTTCCGGAATCATTTTTTTGGAAAATGCCAGGTTCTGCCTGGTGTTTTTTGATTGGTCCTCTTCCAGAATACGTTCCGGTTCCATGCCGTGGGATACCAGCCAGTTTTTCATGGCGGATGATTCCGTACAGGGCTCATTGTCTCCCTGACCGCCGGAGACAATGAGGATGGAGGAAGGATTCTCCCTGGCATATGTGAGCGCGCGCTCCAGACGGAGACGAAGCGCCCGGCTGGGCCCTTCCGGGCGTACATGCGCGCCCAGAACCACCACATAATCCAGTCCTTTTTCCGGTACGGTCAGAGCTCCCCGGAGGATCATGCCTTCCACCGCCGCGAAGAAAAAGACCCCCAGAATGACCGCGCCCAGGAGCAGGCAGCGAATGATTCCGGGAAGCAGCTGCCAGAAACGGATCCGGAAGAGCCGGCCCAGCAGAAGAAAACCTGCGCCCATGGCCGGCCAGATCAGATAGAAGGCGGAAGTGAATCCGGTATATAACAAAAGAAAGAAAAAATAACACAGGCACAGGAGACCTGCCGCGATGCAGAATACAGTCATAATCATACCTCTTTATCAGATTACTTCCATTATATCACGGGTATGCATATACTGAAAGAAAAAAGGTAACCGCACATGTTTCAAACAACACCTGCCATTGTTTTTCAGCAGATTCTGCGTCAGGGACAGCCGCTAAAAGGAAAAATATTCCGGCTTTACAAACGGATGTTCTCCTTGTATAATAAAAACAGAACATATGTTCGATAAAAGCAAGGAGGAAAGAATATGGGATACAGGATTAGCCAGGAGATGGACCTGATGCGGAAGCTGGAGATTCTGGCAGATGCGGCGAAATATGACGTGGCCTGTACGTCCAGCGGAGTGGATCGGAAGAATACAGGCAGCGGCACAGGAAACTGTATGACGACCGGTATCTGTCACAGCTTCAGCAGTGATGGACGATGCATTTCTCTTTTAAAGATTTTATTTACCAATGAGTGTATTTTTGATTGCAGATACTGTATCAACCGCCGGAGCAACGATGTGCCCCGGGCGTCATTTACCCCGCAGGAGGTCTGCGACCTGACGATGGGATTTTACCGCCGCAACTACATCGAGGGCCTGTTTCTGAGTTCCGGTATTTTCCGGAATCCCGACGTGACGATGGACCTTCTCTATCAGACTCTGTATAAACTGCGCCGGGAGTATAACTTCCAGGGATATATCCATGTGAAAGCCATACCGGGGGCGGATCCGGAGATCGTGGAACGGACAGGATATCTGGCAGACCGCATGAGCGTGAATCTGGAACTGCCTACGGCGGAAGGCCTGCGGGTGCTTGCGCCCCAGAAGCAGCGCTCGCGGATGCTGGCGCCGATTCGCCAGGTACAGCAGCGGCGTATGGAGAACCGGCAGGAACTGGCTCTTTACCGGCATGCGCCGAAGTTCGTCCCGGCTGGACAGTCCACGCAGATGATCGTCGGCGCTTCCGGAGAGAGTGATTTTCAGATCCTGAAAGTTGCGGAACACATGTATCGGGAGTATGAGATGAAGAGGGTCTTTTATTCGGCTTTTGTACGGGTGAATGACGACAGCCTGCTCCCGGCTCTGCCCGGAGGCCCGCCGCTCCTGCGGGAGCACCGGCTTTACCAGGCGGACTGGCTGCTCCGGTTTTACGGATTCCATACGGAAGAGCTCCTGTCTGAAGAGCGCCCGGATTTTAACGTATTCCTGGATCCCAAATGCGACTGGGCGCTGCGCCACCTGGAATATTTCCCGGTGGAGGTCATGAAGGCGGATTACCAGACGCTGCTGCGGGTGCCGGGGATCGGCGTGCATTCGGCCCGGAGGATTGTGAAGGCACGCAGGCTCGGAACTCTGGACTATACGGTTTTGAAAAAGATGGGAGTCGTGCTGAAAAGAGCTGTATTTTTCATCACCTGCGGCGGCAGACAGATGTATCCGGTGCGGCTGGAGGAAGACTTTATCCTGCGCAATATGTTGGATAGAAAGGAGAAGCTGCCTGCCGGCGTGTCTCCGGCCTATACGCAGCTGTCGCTGTTCGATGATCCGCGTTTTTTGGTGTGAGGACACTCTGACAGGTATCCTGACAGGAGTCTATGATGCCTGGGACAGCCGCCTGGGCCATCAGAACGTGAGACTGTCCTCCGCCGCCGCGGAGGATCTGGAACTGTTCTGCGAATATACGGACGTGGAGCCGGATGTGGAAAAGGCGGGGAAAGTTTTCCGCACCGTGAAGCGCAGGATGGGAGAGGAAGCTGCGCTGATGATCGCGTACGCTTCGGCGTGTCCCCATGATGAAAAGGCGGATGCTGTCTACCGTATGATCGTGATCGGGCTGCATCTGCCGGATGGCAGGGAGATCTGCCATATGCTGACCCGCCCGGAGGTACGGCTGATCTCTGAACTGCGCAAAAAAGCGTGGCACATCGCGCATCGCTATATGGGATTTGTCAGGTTCCGGGAACTGGAAAACGGCGTTCTGTTTTCCGAGATCGAGGCAGAAGCAGACATTCTGGCAATGATCGCGCCGCACTTCGCGGACCGGCTGCCCGGGGAGAACTGGGCGATCCTTGACAGGAACAGGCAAAAGGCGGCGGTACATCCGGCGGGAAAGAACTGGTTTATATTGGAGGAAGTAGATGAGGAAAAGCTGTCCCTGCCGTGCCTGTCCCGGGAAGAACCCTATTTTCAGGAACTGTGGAGGGAATTTCACCGGGCCATAGGGATCCGGGAAAGAGAAAACATGGCGCTGCAGCAGGCGTTTCTTCCGCTGAAGTTCCGGAACGTCATGACAGAATTCTGGGAAACCTGCGGGCAAAAGCAGACATATAAGCAACCTTAACGCCTGTTTTTCCTCTGCTCTGAATTGTTGTGAAAATTGTGAAAAATGAAGAGAAACCAAAACGTCCGAGGCGTAAAATTTAGAAAAACACTTTCAGGCAGACGGATGGATGCAGAAGGAAGGGTGGACAGAACGGTGGAAAAAGAGTGAAAATCAGCCTGCGTTTTGAGGAAAATATACAAAAGAAAGGAAGGAGGTATCAAAAACAGAAAATTTGACAACACTTGCGTAATGTGTATAATAAACACCAGCAAAACCGATGCGGCGCACCAAGTATGAGCTTCAGGCTCCGGCGCAAAGGAGACTCTGAGAAAGAGCGTGAACAAGGTGAGTGAGATAAAGATCCGCCTGGATGCGGATGGTATCGTTGATTTTGTGAAGGCTGCTACCGAGTGTGATTTTGATATTGACGTTCATTGTGAACGGATACATGTGGACGGCAAGTCCATCCTGGGAATGATGAACATGGATCTGAATCATGTGCTGACAGTTCAGTATTATGGATACAGCGTCAGGTTTGAGGAGATGCTGGCCCGGTATGCAGTAGCGTGAATATGGCAGTTTCTAAATTTTAGTTTTTATACCTTATATTACCCCCTTTCAAAAAGCGGTCTCACCCCAGAGGCTGCTTTTTTCCATGTAAAATTGTGTTTGTAAAGAAAATGAAAAAAATATAAAAAAATAATAAAATTTCGGTTGACTTTACCAGGAGATTCTGGTATTCTGAACATAGAAATTAAAGAGAGTGGATTGTTACTGTTAGACAGGCAAAACCAAATTTTATGAACAGGATAGAAAAGGACTGTTTATGAAGTTTGGTTTTTTTGTTTCAGAGGAGATCGATATGATTATTGAAAAAGTGATAAATAACAATATCGTTTCGGCTCTTGATGAGACGGGAAAAGAGGTTGTGGCTATGGGCCGCGGCCTTGGATTCGGAGTAAAGCCAGGGATGAAAGTGGATGACGGCAAGGTGGAGAAGATTTTCCGCATCCCCGGCCAGAGTCTGGCGGAGCAGTTCAAGGATTTGCTTGCAAATATGCCGCTGGAGCATGTGAAGGTTTCCAATGACATTATTTCTTATGCGAAAAACAGGATCAAGCTGAGGTTGAATCCGAGCATCTATGTGACCCTGACGGACCATATTAATTTTGCCATTGCCAGATATACAGACCATATCAGCCTGGAAAATGCCCTGCTGTGGGAGATCCGCAAATTTTACCCGGATGAGTTCGGGATTGGAAAATATGCTTTGCAGCTGATTAAAAAAAGGCTGGGCGCGGATCTGCCGGAAGACGAGGCGGGGTTTATCGCACTCCATTTTGTGAACGCGGAATACGGGACGGACATCAAGGACGCGCTTCATTTCCCGGACCAGCTGAAAGGAATTCTGGACATTGTAACCAGTGAGCTGGGCGTAGAACTGGACGAAGGCACTCTGCACTATGAGCGTTTTATCACCCATGTGAAATTTTTGCTTCAGAGGATCTACCGCAAAGAGCTGCTTCCAAATGAGGAAGACGAGCTGGCAGAGATGATGAAAGAAAAATATCCCAGAGAATATGCCTGCAGCCGGAAGATTGCAGAGTATATAGAGAAGACGGCGGACTGCCGTCTGTCCGGAGAGGAAGTCATGTATCTGACCATCCATATCCGGAGGGTTACGATGGCGGAAGAATAAGGGGAGACCCTGAAACTGAGCAGAGCAGGAGGGACGAAATGTTTGGTTTTTTAAAAAAGAAAGAAAACAAAGAAAGCAGTTATATACTTGGATCGCCGGCAAAGGGAAAGGCTGTTCCTTTGTCTGAGGTAAATGACCCTACTTTTGCGGAGGAGATGCTTGGCAAAGGCGTGGCGGTAATTCCGGCGGAAGGCCGGATCTGCGCTCCGGCTGACGGGAAAATCGATATGGTGTTCGATACTCTTCACGCAGTCAGCATGGTGACGGATTACGGCGCCGAGGTGCTGATCCATGTGGGCCTGGATACGGTGAAGATGAACGGAGAGGGCTTCAAGGGTCATGTGAAAAGCGGAGATCATGTAAAAAAAGGAGATCTGCTGCTGGAACTCGATCTGGAGAAAGTAAAAGCGGCAGGTTATGACACGATCACTCCCATGATTGTCTGCAATACGCCGGACTATGCATCGGTGGAAGCTCTGGCCGGCAAAGAAGTGGCCGTGGGTGACGATGTGGCGGTTCTAAAGAAGCACTGATTTAATCAGCATTTTCTTAGACACAAAATCATTTGGTTTTAACCGGGAAAGCCGGTTGAAATAGAAAAAGGGATTCATAATCAAAAAGGAGGGAATCTTATGAAATTCTTACAGAAACTCGGAAAATCACTGATGCTTCCTGTAGCGTGTCTTCCGATCTGCGGTATCCTCATGGGTATCGGTTATATGCTGGCTCCTGCGGCTATGGCAGGAGAAGTGGCCGGATTCCAGGCAAGCGGTATCGCTTACCAGATCGGTTACTATCTGATCAAAGCAGGTGGTGCGCTGATTGATAATATCGCAATCCTGTTCGCCATCGGTATCGGTGTCGGCATGTCAGATGACAACGACGGTACCGGCGGACTGGCAGCGCTTGCTTCCTGGCTTATGATCACGAACCTGCTGGCAACGGCTAACGTAACCGTTATCATGCCGTCCATCGCCAACAATCCGGATGCAACGCTGGCGTTTGATAAGATCGCCAACCCGTTCATCGGTATTATCGCAGGTATCATCGGTTCCATGTGCTACAACAAGTTTAAAGGAACCCAGCTTCCCAACTGGCTTTCTTTCTTCAGCGGCAAACGCTGCGTAGCGATTGTGGCAGGCGTAACTTCCATCATCGCATCCGTAGTACTGCTGTTTGTATGGCCGATCGTTTTCGGCGCTCTGGTAGCTCTGGGCGAAGGAATCCTTGGCATGAAGGCAGTAGGAGCAGGTCTCTACGCGTTCTTCAACCGTCTGCTGATCCCGTTCGGACTTCACCACGCACTGAACAACGTGTTCTGGTTTGATACTATCGGTATCGGCGACCTGACCAACTACTGGGCAGGCATGACCTCCGCAGACGTATCCTGGAGCCTTGGTATGTACATGTCCGGATTCTTCCCGTGCATGATGTTCGGTGTTCCGGGAGCGGCTCTGGCTATGGTACATACTGCAAAGAATAAAAAAGCAGCTATCGGTCTTCTGGCATCCGCAGCGCTCTGTGCGTTTGTCTGCGGTGTAACTGAACCGTTCGAGTTCGCATTTATGTTCCTTGCTCCGGTTCTGTACCTCATCTATGCAGTACTGTATGGTATTTTCACCTTTGTTACGGTATTGGTTGGATTCCGCGCAGGATTCAGTTTCTCTGCCGGCGCTACAGACCTGGTGTTCTCTTCCTTCCTTCCGGCAGCAGAGAATACCTGGATGATCATTCCGCTGGGTATCGCAGCATTTGTTGTATTCTATCTGGTATTCCGTGTGGCTATCCAGGCGTTTGATCTGAAGACCCCGGGACGTGAGGACGAAGATACGGAAGCTGAGAAACAGGCAGTTCTGGCCAACGATAATTTCACAGAAGTGGCAAGAGTCATTCTGGAAGGTGTTGGCGGAAAAGAAAACGTGACTTCCATCGACAACTGCATTACCAGACTTCGTCTGGAGATCAAAGACTACACCAAGGTAGATGAAAAGAAGATCAAATCTGCAGGCGTAGCGGGCGTTATCCGTCCGGGCCAGAAATCTGTACAGGTTATCGTAGGAACGAAAGTACAGTTTGTGGCGGACGAATTTAAAAAGCTCTGCAAATAAACAGATATCAATAATCCCTTTTGAACGACTGGGGGCGCGGCATATGCCGCGTCCCCATTTGGAGTATCCGGAAAATATTAAGAAAGGACGGCGCGGATACAGATGACAGAAAAAACGCTGAGGATCTCGGTACGGAATCTGGTGGAATTTTTGCTTCGGAGCGGGGATCTGGATAATCGCCGAAGCGGACGCAGGGACGCGGAAGCCATGCAGGCGGGGAGCCGTCTGCACCGGAAGATCCAGGGGCGTATGAAATACGGGTACCAGCCGGAAGTGACGCTGAAAAAGAGTGTGGAGCTCGGCGGGATTCCGGTCAGCGTGGAAGGACGCGCCGACGGGATCTGGCAGGACGAAGGCGTGTCGACTATAGATGAGATCAAGGGAACCTACGGAGATGTGGGACGCATGACGGACGCGGTACCGGTGCACCTGGCCCAGGCAAAATGTTACGCCCACATTTATGCCGAGCAGAAAGGCCTGGAAAGAGTCCGGGTAAGGATGATCTATGCGAATCTGGATACAGAAGAACTCCGGTATTTTGAGGAAGAATATGCGGCCGGAGAATTAGAATCATGGTTTGAAGGCCTGATGTCCGCCTATGAAAAGTGGATCGTTTTTTCCGCGCGGTGGAAAGAGAAAAGGACGGCGTCCCTGAAAGAACTTGAGTTTCCGTTCGCGTACAGGGAAGGGCAGAAGGAACTGGCTGTCAGCGTCTATAAAACGATTCTGCGCAGGAAACGGCTTTTTATCCAGGCGCCTACCGGAGTGGGGAAGACGCTGTCCGTCCTGTTCCCGTCGCTGAAAGCCATGGGGGAAGAACTCGCCGATAAGATTTTTTATCTGACCGCCAGGACGATCACCCGGACAGTGGCGGCGGATGCGCTGGATATTCTGCGTGCCCGGAACATCCGCGTGAAATCTCTGATCCTGACGGCGAAAGAAAAGCTGTGCGTCTGTGATGAGGCAGAATGCAACCCGGATCATTGTCCTTATGCCGGAGGCCACTTTGACAGGATTAACGACGCGGTCTATGAACTGTGGACCGGTGAAACAGACGCTTATACAAGAGAGGTGATCCTGGAGCATGCGGATAAGTGGCGGGTCTGCCCTTTTGAACTGAGCCTGGATCTGTCGGACTGGGTGGATGTGGTGATCTGCGATTACAATTATGTGTTTGATCCCAATGTGTATCTGAAACGGTTCTTTGGAGAAGGGACAAAGGGAGACTATCTGTTTCTGGTGGATGAGGCGCATAACCTGGTGGAACGCGGAAGAACCATGTACAGCGAGGCGCTGTGCAAGGAAGACTTTCTGGAGATGAAGCGCCTGGTAAGGGGAAAGGACGGGGCGTTGACAAAAGCCCTGGAGCGGTGCAACCGTCATCTTCTGGCGCTGAAGCGGGAATGCGCGGACGGCTGGCAGCGGCTGCCTCAGGTGGGAGCTTTCTCCCTGCAGCTTACGCATCTGGCGTCTGAGCTGGAACGGTTTCTGGAGTATCCGGATCATGAAGAACTGCGCAAAACGCTGACGGATTTTTATTTCTCCATCCGCCGTTTTCTGAATATCTGCGACCGGCTGGATGAAAATTATGAGATTTATACCAGACTGGGCGAGGACGGAAGGTTCTGGCTGCATCTGTACTGTGTGTGTCCGGCGGCCAATCTGAGGCTGTGTCTGGATCGGGGAATCAGTACCGTGTTTTTTTCCGCCACGCTGCTCCCGGTCAATTATTACAAGACGCTTCTGACGGGAGAACCGGAGGATTACGCGGTTTACGCCAGATCGCCTTTTGACGCGGAACGCCGCCTGCTTTTGATCGGCACCGACGTGAGCAGCCGTTATGCCAGGAGAGGCGAGCAGGAATACCATCGGATGGCGGAATATGTGAAAAAGCTGGTATCCGGCAGAAAAGGCAATTATCTGATCTTTTTTCCGGCTTACCGGATGCTGGACGAAGTCTATGAAAGGTGCCGGGGTGAAAAGTTTCTGTGCGTACGTCAGGATCCTTCCATGGATGAGCAGGAGAGGGAAGATTTTCTGCGGCTTTTTGAGGAAGAGCATGAGGAGAGCATGGCGGCCTTCTGCGTGATGGGCGGAATCTTCTCAGAGGGGATAGATCTGCCCGATGACCGTCTGATCGGCGCCATGGTGGTAGGAACCGGACTGCCCCAGGTCTGCCTGGAAAGAGAAATCCTGAAGGATTATTTCGCGAAGAAAGGGCTGGACGGTTTTGCCTACGCCTATCAGTACCCGGGGATGAATAAGGTACAGCAGGCGGCAGGCCGGGTGATCCGCACAGATGATGACCGGGGAGTGATCCTGCTTCTGGATGAACGGTTTCAGAAAACAGCATACAAAAAGCTGTTCCCAAGAGAATGGGAACAGCATGGGTACTGCAGGCTGGACACACTGGAGCAGGCGCTCCGGGAATTCTGGACTAAAAATACTGAATAAACTGCCGGACAGCGCTGCTGATAGGCATATGTTCATTATATACCAGCGCCAGCTGACGCGGCGGAAGCTCGGTTTTCAATTCCAGCCGGAACAGATCGCCGCCCGAACCGGAGGAGAGACAATAGTCTGGTACAAACGCGATGCCAAGGCCGATACCGGCCAGATCCATCAACAGATCATTGGAACTCAGTTCGATTTCCGGAACCAGATCCAGCTGGTGCTGCTGGAAAGTGGCGTGGAGAAATTCACTGGTGGTACTGTTGCGGTCCAGCATCAGGATCGGATATTCCAGAAGCTCCTGCAGGGATAGAGGGCGATGTTCCAGTTCGCCGTAATATTTCCGGCTGGCGATAAAACAGTCGTGAAAATCCCTGAGATACTGAACGTGGCTGCCGTGTCCCAAGCGGGAGTTGGGATAATTGGTGAAAATCAGATCCACCGTGCCGTTTTCCAGAAGATCCGCGCATTTGACAGAAGTCTGATTGGTGACTTTAATATGGACTTTGGGATACTCTCTGTGAAAACGTCCCAGGTAGGGGACCAGGAAATACCGGCAGATCGTATCGCTGGCGCCGATGCGGATCTGTCCGCCGCCTAAGGTATTGGTTTCCATGATCTGCGACTCTCCCCGGCGGATCAGATTGACAGCCGGTTCGATATGACGGAGAAGGATCTCTCCTTCCGGTGTCAGCTGTACCTTTTTTGTGCTGCGGATAAAGAGCGTCTGGTCCAGCTTTTTTTCCAGCACTTTGATGGACTGGCTCACGGCAGACTGTGAAATATACAGTTTTTTGGAGGCTTCCGAGAAGCTCAGGGAGACGGCCACATAATAAAATACTTTATAAAGTTCGTAATTGATGTCCATATTTATCAGTACCTCTTATAAATCGTGATTGTCAACATAATAATAGAAAAAGATTTTTTTTTCAAGCTTTCAGCAGAAAAAAGTTGACAATCGCAGGACTGGGTGGTACGATACTGGAAAATAGAATCGCCAAGATAGAGGCGCGGGATTCAAGAGTACCCGCCGGCAAGGACAGGCATCCGCCGGAAGGGAAAAGGGGAGACCGCCGAAGCAGGGCAAAGGTGCCTGAGTTTGGTCTGCTGGGGCGTCGGGAAATACCCGACGGACTGTCACAAAAGTTTTGTGAAGCGCTATTGGAGCTGATGGAGTCCTTTATGGGATTGTAATGCATTTGATGGATCGCTTGACAGAGCGGTTCTTTTTTTTGCGGATGGGACGGCGAGTTCCCGTCTGTATCAGATAATCGAAGGAGGAAAAGACAAATGAAAAAGTTTATCACCATGTTTCTGGCGCTTGCCATGACCGCGTCCATGACCGCATGCGGATCCGGCAGCAGCACAGAGGACACGACCGCGGCGGAGACTTCCGGAACGGAAGAAACGGAAGCGGCTGACGGGAGCGCGGCGGAGGAGACCGCAGAGGCCGCGGACACGGCCGCAGGAACCGGCAGCGGCGTGGAGGACGGCGTCCTGACCGTAGGTATGGAGTGCGCGTACGCTCCGTATAACTGGACGCAGATGGATGATTCCAACGGCGCGGTTCCGATCTCCAACGTACCGGGTTCCTATGCCAACGGATATGACGTAATGATCGCGAAGCAGATCTGCGAAGCCAACGGATGGGAGCTGGAAGTAGTATCCAGCGCGTGGGATTCCCTGGTGCCGGCAGTACAGTCCGGAACGATTGACGCGGCTATCGCCGGACAGTCCATGACGGCTGACCGTATGGCGGAAGTGGACATGGCAGGTCCTTACTACTATGCGACGATCGTGTGCGTGACGACAGTGGACAGCCCCTTTGCATCTGCAGCTTCCATCGCGGATCTCTCCGGAGGCAAATGCACCGCGCAGTCCGGAACGATCTGGTATGATTCCTGCCTGCCGCAGATTGAAGGCGCGGAAGTGCTTTCTCCGGCTGAGACGGCTCCGGCCATGATCATGTCCCTGGAAACGGGAACGGTGGATTTCATCTGCACCGACATGCCGACGGCTATGGCTGCCCAGGCGAAGAACGACAACCTGGTGATTCTGGATTTTTCCGGTACGGATGGAGATTTCCAGTTTGCTTCCGAGGAAGAGCGGGCTGAGAACGTAAATATCGGTATCTCTGTAAGAAAAGGCAATACGGAACTCCTGGACGCCATGAATGCAGTACTGGGAGATATGACTGAAGATGATTTTAACACGGTTATGACGGAAGCTATTTCCGTACAGCCGGAAGTATAAAAATCAGAAATATGAGACAGCATGCGTGAGAGTACAGGGGGCGTGACGCTCCCTGTACTTTGGCGCTCAGAAAAAAGAAAGGAGTACAGCATGGAAAAGCTGATTCAGCTGGGCAGCGACATGTCCCTGCTCTGGAGCAACTACAGCTCCGCGTATCTGGGCGGTATCCGGAGTACGCTGATCCTGGCGCTGGTGGCCACGGTGATCGGGTGCGTTATCGGATTGATCTGCGGTATTTTGAACACAATTCCCTATAATGCATATACGCCGAAACCCAGGAAATTTCTTTTGAAACTGATCCGGTTGATTATCCGGGTCTATGTGGAAGTGTTCCGCGGAACGCCTATGGTGCTGCAGGCGGTGTTTATCTATTACGGACTCCCGTATTTCAGCGGCAATACCATGAGATTCAACAGCCTCTGGGTGGCGGCGATCCTGATCGTATCCATCAATACGGGAGCGTATATGGCGGAGTCGGTAAGAGGAGGTATCATCTCCATTGATCCGGGCCAGACAGAAGGGGCGAAAGCCATCGGTATGACCCATGTACAGACCATGACATCGGTGATCCTGCCCCAGGCCCTGCGGAATATCATGCCTCAGATCGGCAACAACTTTATTATCAACGTAAAAGACACATCGGTTATGTTCATCATCGGATTTACAGAGTTCTTCGCTTTCCACAGATATATCACCGGCGTGAACAACATGTATTTCCCGTCGGCCGCCATCGAGATGATCGGTTATCTGTGCATGACTCTGATCGCGTCCTTTATCCTGCGCTGGATCGAACGCCGCATGGATGGAAACGACAGCTATGAGCTGGTACAGGCGGATTCTCTGGTGATGGGCGAAGGTATGTATGAGCATCCGGACCGCGGAACGCCGTTTGACGAGTACAGCAAGCAGAAAGGGACGCTGGAAAAGGCGTCTGAAAAGGAACGCAGATATTCTTCGAAAGGAGGCCGGTAATATGGGAGAACTGATTCTGCAGGTTCAGCACCTGTCCAAGAGCTTCGGAACCAATGAGGTGCTGCGGGATATTGATTTTAACGTCAGCACAGGAGATGTAACCAGCATTATCGGGGCCTCCGGTTCCGGAAAATCCACGCTGCTGCGCTGCATCAACCTTCTGGAAACGCCCACCAGCGGCGAGGTGCTCTATCATGGACAGAAAGTGACCGGGCCGAAGGTAAACGCGGCGGAGTACCGTTCCCATGTGGGTATGGTGTTCCAGTCCTTCAACCTGTTCAACAATATGACGGTACTGGAGAACTGCATGGCAGGACAGATCAAGGTGCTTAAGAAGAATAAAGAAGACGCGAAAAAGCAGGCTATGTTCTACCTGGAGAAAGTGGGCATGGCTCCGTATATTAACGCGAAGCCGCGCCAGATCTCCGGCGGACAGAAGCAGCGTGTGGCGATCGCCCGCGCCCTGGCCATGAATCCGGAGGTACTGCTGTTCGACGAGCCCACCTCCGCGCTGGACCCGGAGATGGTGGGAGAAGTGCTGAACGTTATGAGAGATCTTGCCGGAGAAGGCATGACGATGCTGGTAGTGACGCATGAGATGGCGTTTGCCCGCGACGTTTCTAACCATGTGGTATATATGAACGGCGGCGTGATCCTGGAAGAAGGCACGCCGGAAGAAATTTTCGGAAATCCGAAACATCAGGAAACGAAAGATTTTCTGTCAAGATTCAGAAAAAGCTGAGACAAAAAAAGACTGCAGCCATGGCTGCGGTCCTTTTTTTGCGGCGGAATTAACGCAGATAGATGAGCCAGATGCCCAGGCCGATCTGGATAACCAGGATCAGAGGCATACCGATGACGAAGTACCAGTGCCGGGTCTTATGGTGAAAGACGTACATACCTGCGATGGCGCCGGCAGAGCCGCCCAGTATGGCGGAGAGAAACAGAGTTTTTTCCGGGATCCGCCAGAGATTCTTTCTGGCTTTCCTTTTATCCAGCCCCATCAGGACAAAAGCGGCCAGGTTGATGAGAACCAGATATATAATTACGATATGGGAAAACTGCAAGGCCGGTTCCTCCTTTTTCTTCCTTATTATTATAATGGATTATATAGGAAGTCATTCCGCTTTTCAAGTTGAGACGGAACCGGGGCAAGTTGTGGTTGAAAAATTTTTGGAAACGTGGTAAAGTGTTGCCTATATGACAGACAAATGTCTTTCAGAGAAAAACACACACCACAGGAGGAACCTATGTATTCTTTAGACGAGGTAAAGAATGTCGATCCGGAGATCGCACAGGCCATTGAGGATGAGATGGCCAGGCAGAACAGCCATATTGAACTGATTGCATCAGAAAACTGGGTAAGCAAGGCCGTGATGGCGGCTATGGGAAGCCCTTTGACCAATAAATATGCGGAAGGGTATCCGGGAAAACGGTATTACGGCGGATGCGAATGTGTGGACGAAGTAGAGCGTCTGGCTATAGAGCGTGCCAAAAAAGTCTTTGGCTGCACATATGCCAATGTACAGCCTCACTCCGGCGCACAGGCGAACATGGCCGTATTTTTTGCTATGTTGGAGCCGGGAGATAAGGTGATGGGCATGAACCTGGCTCACGGCGGGCATCTGACCCATGGAAGCCCCGCCAATTTGTCCGGAAAATATTTTGAGATTCATCCGTATGGAGTCAACGACGATGGCTTCATCGACTATGAAGCGGTTCGCAGAATCGCCAAAGAGTGCCGCCCGAAGCTGATCGTGGCGGGAGCCAGCGCTTATGCCCGCGTGATTGATTTTAAAAAATTCCGGGAGATCGCCGATGAGGTGGGTGCATACCTGATGGTGGATATGGCGCATATCGCGGGACTGGTAGCGGCAGGAGTGCATCCGAGTCCGATCCCGTACGCTCATGTGACGACTACGACGACTCACAAGACTCTGAGAGGCCCCAGAGGCGGCATGATTCTGTCCGATGAGGAGACGGCGAAGAAATTTAATTTTAACAAGGCGGTATTCCCGGGGATCCAGGGAGGCCCGCTGATGCATGTGATCGCGGCAAAGGCAGTCTGCCTGAAAGAGTGCCAGACGGAAGAATATAAAGAATATCAGAGAAATATCGTCAAGAATGCAAAAGCCCTGTGTAAAGGATTGATGGACCGCGGGATCAGGATTGTGTCCGGAGGAACTGACAATCATCTGATGCTGGTGGATCTGACCAATCTGGAGATCTCCGGAAAAGAAGCGGAAAATCTGCTGGATCTGGCCAATATCACCGCGAATAAGAATACGATTCCCAATGATCCGCGGTCCGCTTTCGTGACCAGCGGCGTACGTCTGGGAACCGCTGCAGTGACCAGCCGGGGTTTAAATGAGGCGGATATGGACGTGATCGCCGAGGCAGTGGCCATGATGCTGAAAGAAGGGGAAGCGGCAGCTCCGAAAGCGAAAGCGATGATCCAGGAATTGACGGAGCGTTACCCGCTGTGCATGTAAGATGAGCACGATCCAGGAAGAATTTTTCAGCGGCTTTTGCCGGACGGCCAACGAGACCAGGACGGTGGCCTGCGAGTACGCATGCGGTACGGATGGTTCCGTGGAGCTGACGGAGTTCGGCTGTGATTTTGAGAAATGCGTCAACAGTTCTGCCTGCCTGATTCTGGCGCAGGCACGGGAACATGAGAAGCAGGGATAAAAATCGAAGATACTGTGTTTACATCGGGAAACTTTGTGGAATAACAGAGTTTCCTGATTTTTATATTTGGAGAAATTGCCGTAAAAAAATTACGGAATGTATTGATTAAATTTTATTGTCAGGGTAATATAATTTCTATATGGAGGAAGATATTATGCTGAAAAGTTTTTCTGTATCCAATTATAAAAATTTCAATCATAAAGTGACGTTGGATTTTTCCAATAAAAGGGATTATGCTTTTAATGAGCAGTGTATCAGCCGGGGACTTCTGAATAAGGTGATCATTTTTGGAAAAAACGCATCTGGAAAAAGTAATCTGGGATTTGCAGTGTTCGATATTGTCCATACTTTGACGGATAATAAAATATGCCCGGAACTGGAAGAAGAATCAAACTTCCTGAACGCCGACAGTGATAAAAAAGAAGCCGAATTTGCATATGAATTTGTATTTGACAATATGACAGTTGCTTATAGTTACCGAAAAGAAAATCCATTGTCAATTACTATGGAAAAACTGAGCATTTACGGAAAGACGGTTTTTGAGTATGTGAAGAACAAGGGCTTTTTGACAAACGAGCTTTCGTTGGTGGCTGGTGAAAATTTAAATTTCGATTATTTTGACGATGGGAATTCCGTGTTCCGCTATATTGCTAATAATACGCAGCAGCCGGAAAAATCTGCGGTGCGCAGAATGATGGACTTTGTAAAACGTATGCTTTGGTTCCGGAGGCTTCATGATACCCGGTACATTGGCTTACCTCGAGAACGGGAAAGCATTACAAAGTTTATATGTGAGAGGGAATATCTGGCGGATTTTGAGAAGTTTATGAAACAGATCGCCGGGCTCCGCTATCATCTGGAAGGAGATTACGACGAAGTAAATAATCATTGGCGGATTTTGGAGGTCCATGATAACAAAAAGCTGGATTTCGTATCCTGTGCATCCAGCGGAACAGGCGCTTTATATTTGTTTTATTATTGGATAAAGCATTTAGACGAAGTGTCGTTTCTCTGGATCGACGAATTTGATGCTTTTTATCATTTCGACTTAGCCAGAAATATTATCTGCTATCTAAGAGATTTCAGTACGGTTCAGACGGTATTTACTTCTCATAATACGGCGCTCCTGAGCAATGAGATTTTGCGCCCGGACTGCTATTTCCGCTTGGCAGAAGGCGAATTGAAGTCTTTTCCAGACGCCACATTAAGAGAACTCCGAGAAGGACATAATCTGGAAAAAATGTACAGAAATGGTGAGTTTGACCATGAAAACTAGAAATATCCTTTTTATTGTGGAAGGAGAAACGGATGAGCCCGATTTCCTGAATAAAATGTTCCAGGTGTGTTTTGAAAAATATCAGTTTCAATGCTGGGCTTATAGAACATCGTTGCATGATCTGGTCTGCGATTTGTATCCGGATGGAAATTTTGATCCGGATATTGATATCTTGCTGCATTTGAGGTCTAAAGCGAGAGATGAAGAAGAACGGAAAATATTGTCAGAGACAATGCACTATACAGATATATTTTTGATTTTCGACTTTGAGCCTCATTACAGCCATTTGGAATGGAAGCGTATCAGGGAAATGCTGGAGTATTATCGTCATTCGGATGATGAAGGGAAATTGCTCCTAAATTATCCGATGATGCAGTCTTATAAGCATCTCTTAAAACTGCCGGATGATGGATTTCGGGACAGGACAATTTCTGTATACGAGGCAAGTAACTATAAACGCCTGGTGAATGAAGAATCCGCATATCCTCACTTGAGCCGTTATACTTATCCGGTATGGATGTCAATTTGTGCTCATCATTTGAAAAAAATGAATTACATTTTATTCGGCCAATACTCCATACCGGATATAGAGACATATATGGCTTTTGACCAGGTGTCTTTGTTTGACATAGAATGTGAAAAGCATTTGACGCAAAATGAAATTGATGTAGTAAACACTGCAATTACTTTAATCCTGGAATACGAACCGGTTCGGACGCTGGAGGAATATCACAGGCACAGTGACCGGTATGAATTATAGTTTCTGAATGATCACAGGAATCGGCGGATTATTGGGCCGATTATAATAGGAAGAAAGTACCACAAGATATTTTCGGGGATCCAGTTCCTTAAGCCAGGCCAGGACTGCGTCCCGTTCTTCAAACCCCGTATCTCCCCCGCTGTAGATGCACAGGCTGACCATGCCGCCCTTTTTCAGCAGGGGGAGGCTCTGTTCCAGCGCGCGGAGCGTGCTGGCTGGCTTCGTGGCGAGGCGATGGTCGCCGCCGGGAAGATAGCCCAGGTTAAAGACGATGCAGTCTATAGTGCCTGCATCCGCATACTGAGTCATATGGCTGTGGGAATCCAGGATCAGCCGGAAATTGTCCGGCACACCTGCGTCCCGCAGCCTTTTTTCTGTTCGGGAGAGCGCGCTCTTTTGGATGTCGAAAGCCAGTACGCGCCCTTCCGGCCCGGCAAGCCGGCACAACAGCTCGGTATCGCCGCCGTTTCCCATGGTGGCGTCGATGCAGAAACTGCCGGGTCGCACTTGTTCCCGGATAAAATGATGGCACCATTCTGTGATCTGGTACATGGACAAAACTCCTTTTCATGGTTTGCGGCCCCCTGCCGGATATTTTTCCGGGCTGTTTTTGCCGAAGGTTTATTCTTGCGGCAGAGGGGGATATGCTATATAATGATACCAAAGCTCAGGATTTCACGCGGCGCAGACAGGCCGCAGTATCATGCATGCAAGATTATGATATCAGATTCCGGGGATTTTGCAATATTTGGAATGGAGAGAAGAAGATGAGCTACGCAGATCAGCTTTTTATAAATATGTGCCGGGATATCCTGGAAAACGGGACCAGTACCGAGGGCGAGAAGGTCCGGCCCCGGTGGGAGGACGGCTCCAGCGCCTATACGATCAAGAAGTTCGGCGTGGTGAACCGGTATGATCTTAGAAAGGAATTTCCGGCGATCACTCTGCGGAAGACGGCTCTCAAGAGCTGTATGGATGAGATCCTGTGGATCTATCAGAAGAAATCTTCCAATATTCATGACCTGAACAGCCACGTATGGGATGAATGGGCGGATGAGACCGGTTCTATCGGCAAGGCATACGGCTATCAGATCGGCGTAAAGAGCAAATACAAAGAAGGCATGATGGATCAGATGGACAGGGTGCTGTTTGATCTGAAGAATAATCCTTTCAGCCGCCGGATCATGACCAACACCTATGTGCATGCGGATCTGAGCGAGATGCACCTGTATCCCTGCGCTTACGGAGTGACATATAATGTGACCCAGGGACCGGGAGAGGACAGACTGACTCTGAACATGGTGCTGAATCAGCGTTCGCAGGATGTGCTGGCGGCCAATAACTGGAATGTGTGTCAGTACGCGATCCTGCTGATGATGGTGGCTCAGACGTGCGGCATGATTCCCGGTGAACTGCTGCATGTGATCGCGGACGCGCATATTTATGACCGCCATGTGGATATCATCCGGGAACTGATTTCCCGGGAGACTTATCCGGCGCCGAAAGTACGGCTGAATCCGGATGTGAAGGACTTTTATTCGTTTACCACAGCAGATCTGATCGTGGAAGATTATCAGGCAGGGCCGCAGGTGAAAAATATCCCGATTGCGGTATAAAGGGAGGACAGATATGAACTTAATAGTAGCTGTAGATAAAAACTGGGGCATTGGGTACCAGAACAAACTGCTGGTCAGCATTCCGGAGGACATGAAGTTCTTCCGCAGCGAGACGACGGGAAAAGTGGTAGTGATGGGGAGGAAGACCCTGGAGAGCTTTCCAGGAGGGCGTCCGCTAAAGAACCGCACCAATATCGTACTGACCAGGAATCCTCATTACCAGGTAAAGGATGCGCTGGTGTTCCATACCGTGGAGGATGTGCTGGAAGAACTGAAAAAGTATCCGTCGGAAGATATTTATATTATCGGAGGGAGCAGTATCTACAGGGAATTTCTTCCTTACTGCGATGTGGCGCATATAACCAGGATTGATCATGCTTATGAGGCGGATACATATTTTCCTGATATGGATGACATGCCGGAATGGAAACTGACAGGACAGAGCGAGGAAAAAACTTATTTTGACCTGGAGTTTACTTTTTGCCGGTATGAGAGACAGGAGAACTGAGCATGAAAAAAAGAAAGAGAGGGAGGCTGTTTCAGTTCGGGCTTCTGGGGCTGGACACCAATCTTCTGGTGGCGCTGCTCTTTCTGATGGTGTTCGGATTTGTCATGATATACAGCGCCAGCTATTATACAGCGAGCATGAGCAGCACCTATAACAACGACCCCGTGTACCTTCTGAAGAATCAGGTGATCTACAGTATTCTGGGGATAATAGCCATGCTTGTGGTGTCCAATATCAATTATCATGTGTGGAGTAAGCTGGCGCTGCTGGGATATGCGGCCTGTCTGGTGCTGGTGCTTCTTCTGGAGACGCCTCTCGGCGTTACGGTAAAAGGAGCTACCAGATGGCTGCGGATCGGACCGGTGCAGTTTCAGGTGGCGGAGCCGGTCAAATTGATCATGATCGTCTTTATGGCCACGCTGATCACGGCGAATGCCAGAAAGTTAAAAAGCTGGATATCCATTATATTGATGGCGCTTCCTTCCGCGGTGGTAGCCATGCTGATCCTGACGATCAGCGACAATATGAGTACGGCGGCGATTCTTCTCGGAACGGCGGTGATCATGATCTTCGTCATGCATCCCCAGTACTGGAAATTTTTCCTGTGTCTGGCGGTGGTCGCGGTGGGTGTGACGGCGGTGCTCTACTACGTCTACCATATGGATCCGGCCGAAGTGGCGGACGCGAATTTCCGTATTCAGCGTATCCGGGCGTGGCTGGTGCCTTATGAGTACGAGCAGGACACGGCGTTCCAGTCTCTCCAGGGTCTGTACGCTATCGGCTCGGGCGGTCTGTGGGGGAAAGGACTGGGAAACAGTATCCAGAAGCTGGGCAAGATCCCGGAGCCGTTCAACGACTACATATTCGCGATCATCTGTGAAGAACTGGGGATTTTCGGCGCGGGCCTGATTATTCTGTTGTTCATCTATCTGCTGTACCGGATCTATACGATCTCGCAGACGGCGGAAGATACGCTGGGACGCATGACGGCCATCGGCGTTATGTCTCATATCGCGCTGCAGGTGATCCTGAATCTGATGGTGGTGACAAATCTGTTCCCTACTACGGGAGTGACGCTTCCGTTCTTCAGCTACGGAGGCACCGCTTCGTTCTTCCTGCTGATTGAGATCGGGCTGGTGCTGAGCGTGAATAAATACAGTGTAAAGAAACGTCTGGACGATCTTAAGAGGGAGCGTCTGGAGTAAAGGGGTGAAGAGATGTATCGAGATCATACGAAGACAGTGAAGATCGGCGACCGGGTCATCGGAGGCGGCAATCCGATCCTGATCCAGTCCATGACCAATACCAGGACGGAAGATGTGGAGGCGACGGTGGCGCAGATCCGCCGGCTGGAAGCGGCAGGATGTGAGATCGTACGCTGTACGGTGCCCACACAGGAGGCGGCTGTGGCACTTCGCAAGATCAAGAAACAGATCCGTATTCCGCTGGTGGCCGACATCCATTTTGACTATCGGATGGCGATCGCCGCCATCGAGAACGGAGCGGACAAGATCCGGATCAATCCGGGGAATATCGGGAGTCCGGACCGTATCCGGGCCGTGGTGGACGCGGCGAAAGAAAGAGGAATCCCCATCCGCGTGGGTGTAAACAGCGGATCCCTGGAAAAGGAACTGGTGGAAAAATATCATGGAGTCACGGCGGAAGGCCTGGTGGAAAGCGCGCTGGACAAGGTGAAGATCATCGAAGATCTGGGATATGACAATCTGGTGATCAGCATCAAATCTTCCAATGTCATGATGTGCGCGAAGGCCCATGAACTGATCGCGGATAAAACGCCGCATCCGCTCCATGTGGGGATCACGGAGGCCGGGACATTGTATTCCGGAAATATCAAGTCCGCGGTGGGGCTGGGCATCATCCTGAGCCAGGGGATCGGGGACACTATCCGTGTATCGCTGACCGGAGATCCGGTGGAAGAGATCAAATCGGCGAAACTGATCCTGCGGACACTGGGACTGCGGACCGGAGGCATCGAAGTCGTGTCCTGTCCCACCTGCGGAAGGACCAAGATCGACCTGATCAGCCTTGCAAATGAAGTGGAGACCATGGTGACGGAATTTCCGCTGAATATCAAAGTGGCAGTGATGGGCTGCGTGGTCAACGGGCCGGGGGAAGCCCGCGAGGCGGATCTGGGCATCGCGGGAGGCCAAGGAGAAGGCCTTTTGATGAAGCACGGAGAAGTGATCCGGAAAGTGCCGGAGGGAGAGCTTCTTGGCGCGCTTCGCCATGAACTGGAGAACTGGAATGAATGAAAAACCTTTTTTTGAAGTATTTAAGACACTGCAGCTCGGCGAACAGGAGCATGCTCTGTTCGAGCAGGCAATAGTGACCAGAGTATCCATGACGCCTGCCCGGGATGTGCTGCGGGTCTATATGACGAGTAAAAAGCTGATTGCCAAAGATCAGCTTTTTCATTTGGCGAAACAGATCCAGAAACAGATCTTCGGGTACCGGAAGGTGCAGGTGCTCATTTTTGAGAAATTTCAGCTGTCGGGGCAGTATACCCCAGAGAAACTCTGGGACGTCTATGAAGAGAGCGTGCTGACGGAACTGGAGACGTACAGTCCCTATAAGAGAAGCCTGATGAAACATGCGAAGATGGAGTTTCCGGATGAACATACGGTGCTCTTCGGCATCTCGGACCGGGTCTATGACCGTGAGGCCGTGGACGACCTGCTGCGGATCCTGGACCGGGTGTTCAATGAACGGTGCGGTTTCCATGTGAAGGTGGATCTTCAGTATCTGGAACTGAAAGAGAGCGTAAGCATTGAGAAGAGTCAGGCAGAACTGAAACAGAAGATCAGTTTCCTTAGCGAGAGCCTCCGTCAGGAGAAGAAAGCTCATGCGGAAGAACGGGCTCAGGCGGCCCAGGCCAGAGCTGCCGCCAGAGAAGAGAACGCGTCCCATGGAGGAAACGGAGGACGGCAGCCCTCCGGCAGGACGGGAAACGAAAGGGGCGGTTCTCCGGAGCGCAAGAGTTACGGTTACCGGAAAAGCGACAATCCCGACGTATTGTACGGGCGTGATTTTGATGATGAGGCCATGCCGCTGGAACAGGTGATCGAAGAAATGGGAGAAGTGACCATCCGCGGAAAGATTCTGCAGATCGACGAGAGGGAGATCCGCGGGGAGCGGACGATCCTGACACTGACGGTTACCGATTTCACCGATACGATCCATGTGAAAATGTTTACAAAGAACGACCAGCTTCCGGAACTGAAAGAGAAGATCCAGGCAGGCGGGTTTGTGAAAGTAAAAGGCATGACGGTTCTGGACCGTTTTGACCATGAGCTGACCATCGGGTCCGTGACAGGGATCAAAAAGATCGCGGATTTCACTGTGGCGCGTATGGATTACGCCTATAAAAAGAGAGTGGAGCTGCACTGTCATACCAAGATGAGCGATATGGACGGCGTGACCGATGCGTCGGCCCTTCTGAAAAGGGCAAAATCCTGGGGCATGCCGGCGCTGGCCCTGACGGACCACGGATGTGTGCAGGCGTTTACCGAGGCAAACCATACCATCTCGAAGGACGAAGAGTTCAAGGTGATCTACGGGGTGGAAGGCTACCTGGTGGACGACTTAAAGGAAGTGGTGGAAAATTCCAGAGGCCAGAGCCTGGATGGTTCTTTTGTGGTTTTTGACCTGGAGACCACCGGCCTGTCCGCGGTCAACAACCGGATCATCGAGATCGGGGCGGTGAAGGTGGAGGAGGGAAAGATCACAGAACGGTTCAGTACCTTTGTGAATCCGAAAGAGCCCATTCCCTTCGAGATCGAGCAGCTGACCGGCATCAGCGACGAGATGGTGATCGACGCGCCGCCCATCGAAGAAGTACTGCCCGCTTTTCTGGAATTCTGCGGCGACTGTGTGCTGATCGCCCACAACGCGTCCTTTGACGCGGGATTTATCCACCAGAACTGTATTACGCTGGGGATCGACGCGGAATTTACCGTGGGGGACACGGTGGCCATGGCGCGTATGCTTCTGCCGTCACTGGGGAAATATAAACTGGACACGGTGGCGAAAGCGCTGGGGGTATCTCTGGAGAATCATCACAGGGCTGTGGACGACGCGGCGTGCACGGCGGAGATCTTTGTAAAATTTATCCGGATGTTCAAGGAAAGGGATATATTTACCCTGGACGATGTGAACGAGATGGGGCGTCCGGATAAAGAAATGATCAAAAAGCTCGCCACGTACCATGTGATCATCCTGGCAAAAAACGATATCGGGCGCGTGAACTTATACAGGCTGGTATCGCTGTCGCATCTGGATTATTTTTCCAGAAGGCCCCGGATCCCCAAAAGCGAACTGAACCGTTACCGGGAAGGCCTGATCGTGGGTTCGGCATGCGAGGCAGGCGAACTGTATCAGGCGATCCTGAGGGGAGCGCCGTCGCAGGAGATCGCCAGGATCGTGGATTTCTATGATTATCTGGAGATCCAGCCCATCGGAAACAACCGGTTTATGCTCAAGGATTCCAAGAATCCGGTGCAGTCGGAGGAGGATCTGCGGGAAAATGTGCGCAGGATCATCCGTCTGGGCGAGGAATTCCATAAGCCGGTAGCAGCCACCTGCGACGTGCACTTTATGGATCCGGAGGACGAAGTCTACCGGCGCATTATCATGGCAGGCAAGGGATTTGGTGACGCGGACGAACAGGCGCCGCTGTATCTGAGGACCACAGAAGAGATGCTGGAAGAATTTGCATTCCTGGGACCGGAGAAGGCGGAAGAAGTGGTGATCACCAACACCAATCTGATCTCCGACATGTGCGAGCATCTGTCCCCGGTGCGTCCGGACAAGTGTCCCCCGGTGATCCCGGACTCGGACAAGACGCTCAGAGAGATCTGTTACCGGAAAGCCCATGAGATCTACGGGGAAAACCTGCCCGAGGTGGTGACGGAGCGGCTGGAACGGGAACTGAAATCCATCATCGGCAACGGATTCGCCGTGATGTACATCATCGCCCAGAAGCTGGTGTGGAAGTCCAACGACGACGGATATCTGGTGGGCTCCCGCGGGTCGGTGGGGTCCTCGTTCGTGGCTACCATGGCCGGGATCACGGAAGTAAATCCGCTGAGTCCCCATTATTACTGCCCGAACTGCCATTACAGCGATTTTGATTCGCCGGAAGTGAAGGCATATTCCGGCCGGGCCGGCTGCGATATGCCCGACAAGGACTGTCCGGTGTGCGGAACGAAGCTGAAAAAAGACGGATTCGATATTCCCTTTGAGACTTTCCTGGGATTCAAGGGCAATAAGGAGCCGGACATCGACCTGAATTTTTCCGGTGATTATCAGTCCAAAGCCCATAAATACACGGAAGTAATCTTCGGCGCCGGGCAGACTTACCGGGCCGGGACCATCGGTACGCTGGCGGATAAGACGGCATTCGGTTACGTGAAAAATTATTATGAAGAGCGGGGAACCCGCAAGAGAAACTGTGAGATTGACCGGATCGTGCAGGGATGCACCGGTATCCGCCGGACGACGGGGCAGCACCCGGGCGGCATCATCGTGCTGCCCCTGGGGGAGAGCATCTATTCGTTTACCCCGGTACAGCATCCGGCCAACGATATGACCACCGATACGGTGACCACCCACTTTGATTACCATTCCATCGACCATAATCTTCTGAAGCTGGACATCCTGGGACACGATGATCCCACCATGATCCGTACGCTGGAGGATCTGACCGGCATCGACGCCAAGAAGATTCCCCTGGATGATCCCCAGGTCATGTCGCTGTTCCAGAATACGGACGCGCTGGGCATCAAGCCGGAGGATATCGGCGGAACGAAGCTAGGTTCTCTGGGTATCCCGGAGTTTGGTACGGAATTCGCCATGCAGATGCTGATAGACACGAAACCCACGCAGTTTTCCGACCTGGTGCGGATCGCGGGTCTGGCCCACGGTACGGATGTGTGGCTGGGAAATGCCCAGACCCTGATCCAGGAAGGCAAGGCGACGATTTCCACTGCCATCTGTACCCGTGACGACATCATGATCTATCTGATCGACATGGGTCTGGACAGCGAGCTGGCGTTTACCATCATGGAGAGCGTGCGTAAGGGAAAAGGCCTGAAGCCGGAGTGGGAACAGACCATGACGGAACACGGTGTGCCGGACTGGTATATCTGGTCCTGCAAGAAGATCAAATACATGTTCCCCAAGGCTCACGCGGCCGCCTATGTGATGATGGCGTGGAGAATCGCCTACTGCAAGATCAATTACCCGCTGGCCTACTATGCGGCTTATTTCAGCATCCGTGCCGACGCCTTCGACTACGAGATCATGTGTCAGGGCCGCGAGCGTCTGGAATATTACATGGCCGATTATAAGCGCAGAAGCGACACTCTGTCCAAGAAGGAGCAGGATACGCTGAAAGACATGAAGAGCGTGCAGGAGATGTATGCGCGGGGGTTTGAATTCATGAAAGTGGATATCTATCAGGCGGAAGCCCACATGTTCCGTATTATGGACGGGAAGCTCATGCCGGCCCTCTCCACCATCGACGGGCTGGGGGACAAGGCGGCGGACGCTCTGGTGGAAGCGGCGGCCCAGGGACCGTTCCTGTCCAAAGATGATCTGCGCCAGAGGACAAAGCTGAGCAAGACGGTTATCGATCTGATGGCGGATCTGGGACTGCTGGACGGTCTTCCGGAATCCAACCAGCTGTCCCTGTTTGATTTTGGATAAGACACTTTACTTATAAACATTTTTAAGCTATACTGAATAGTGTGCGCCAAAAAGCGCATAAACAGAACAGAAGACAGGCGGAGCCGCCTGTAAAACGGAGGAATATCAATATGGTAAGAGCTATTGTAGGAGCCAACTGGGGAGACGAAGGAAAGGGCAAGATCACAGATATGCTTGGCCAGGATTCCGATATCATCATCCGGTTCCAGGGAGGCGCCAACGCGGGACACACGATCGTGAACAACTACGGAAAATTTGCGCTGCACACGCTGCCGTCCGGCGTGTTCTACAGCCACACGGTCAATATCATCGGAAACGGCGTAGCCTTAAATATTCCGGTGATGGTGAAAGAACTTCAGGGTATCGTGGAGAGGGGCGTTCCCACACCGAAGATCCTTGTGTCCGACCGTGCCCAGATCGTGATGTCTTATCATATTTTACTGGATAAACTGGAGGAGGAGCGTCTGGCGGGCAAGTCTTTCGGCTCCACCAAGTCCGGTATCGCGCCCTTCTATTCGGACAAATACGCGAAGATCGGATTCCAGGTCAGCGAACTGTTCATGGATGAAGCAGAGCTGAAGGAGAAGATCGGCAGAGTAATTACTCAGAAAAACGTCCTGATCGAACACCTCTACCATGCTCCGGCGCTGAAGGTGGAGGATATCTATGAAGAACTGATGGAGTACCGCCGGATGATCGAGCCGTATGTATGCGATGTGTCCGGCTATCTGGACAAGGCGCTGAAAGAAGGCAGAAATATCCTGCTGGAAGGCCAGCTGGGGACTCTGAAAGACCCGGATCACGGGATCTATCCCATGGTGACTTCTTCTTCCACGCTGGCTGCTTACGGAGCTATCGGAGCAGGCATCCCGCCCTATGAGATCAAACAGATCATCGCCGTGTGCAAAGCATATTCCAGCGCGGTGGGAGCAGGCGCTTTTGTCAGCGAGATCTTCGGAGACGAGGCGGACGAGCTGAGAAAACGAGGCGGAGACGGCGGAGAGTACGGCGCCACCACCGGACGTCCGAGACGTATGGGATGGTTCGACTGTGTGGCTTCCAAGTACGGATGCCGCCTGCAGGGAGCCACCGATGTGGCGTTTACGGTACTGGATGTGCTGGGCTACCTGGATGAGATCCCGGTCTGCGTAGGTTACGAGATCGACGGAGAAGTGACCACCGAGTTCCCGACCACCCGTCTGCTGGAGAAGGCAAAGCCTGTTTATAAGAAGTTTCCCGGATGGAAATGCGACATCCGCGGTATCCGCAAATATGAGGACCTGCCGGAGAACTGCCGGAATTATGTGGAATTTATCGAGGAGCAGATCGGATATCCGATCACGATGGTATCCAACGGTCCGGGAAGAGACGATATCATCTTCCGTGACAGAAAATGATCCGCAATATCATCTTTGACATCGGGAATGTGCTGGTGGATTTCTGCTGGCGGGATCACATCCGTTCCTGCGGCTACACCGGAGAGACTGCCGGACGCCTGGGCGCCGCCATGATGCAGAGCGCGGCATGGCGCGAGATGGACCGGGGCGTATGGCCGGAAGAAGAGGTGCTGGCTGCTTTTATCCGGAATGATCCGGCACTGGAGAAAGAGATCCGCCGTGTATATGAGAATCTGGGTACGCTGATCCGGGAATATCCCGGTACAAGACGCTGGATCCGGGAATTGAAGGACCGGGGATACCGGGTCTTCTATCTCTCTAATTTTCCGGCGAAGGTAGAACGGGACGCGGGAGATAAAATGTCTTTTCTGGCGGAGATGGATGGAGGAATCCTGTCGCACCGGGTAAAAAAGATCAAACCGGACTC
The DNA here is from genome assembly GCF_002160135.1 of Lachnoclostridium sp. An196. Taxonomy (GTDB): domain Bacteria; phylum Bacillota; class Clostridia; order Lachnospirales; family Lachnospiraceae; genus Hominiventricola; species Hominiventricola avistercoris. The sequence continues at coordinate 216,148 of NZ_NFJZ01000001.1, forward strand.
CGGCATATACCTTCTGCTGCTGGAACAATACGGACTGAAAGCGGAGGAGTCGGTGTTCCTTGACGACTCTCCGGCCAATGTGGAGACTGCCCGGAAACTGGGTATGCAGGGAATCGCGGTAAGGGATCAGGCACAGGCGGAAGAGGAACTGAAGAGGCTTTTGGAGGAACAGACAGAATGAGAGATCTTGTGGATGTGCATACACATACGATTGCAAGCGGACATGCCTACAATACCATGATGGAGATGATCCGTGCGGCGCAGGAAAAAGAGCTGGAAGTATTCGGAATCACAGAACATGCTCCGCAGATGCCGGGAAGCTGTCAGCTGATCTATTTTCATAATCTGAGAGTGGTACCCAGGCAGCATGGGAATCTGGAACTGCTTCTGGGGATCGAACTGAATATCCTGGACGAGAAGGGAACCGTGGACATGAGCCAGGAAGATCTGGCGCAGATGGATCTGACCATCGCCAGTCTGCATATCCCCTGTATCAAACCGGGAAGCCGGGAGTGGAATACGGAGTGTGTGGTGAACGCCATCCGGAATCCGCTCATCAATATCATCGGTCACCCGGATGACAGCCGCTATCCGCTGGACAACGAGGCGATCGTCCAGGCGGCGAAGGAACATCATACACTGCTGGAGATCAACAACAATTCTCTGAATCCCAACGGCTACCGTCAGAATGCCCGGGGCAATGATATCGAGATCCTGAATCTCTGCAAAAAATACCGCACTCCGGTGATCATGGGCAGCGACGCGCATTTCTTCACGGATGTGCGCAATCATGAAAGAATCTATCCGCTTCTGGAGGAGACAGATTTCCCGGAGGAGCTGGTGATCAATACCGATAGGGGAAAGATCCGGGAATATATAAATAAATACAGATAAGAGCGCGGGACTGGACTTTACAATTTTAGTGTGTTAAAATACTAAAAGACGTAAATATAAGGGGATACAGAATATATGAATAAAAAGATTCACAATGAGGCAACCGATGGACTTTTCCGCGCCATATTGAGTCTTCAGTCCATGGAAGAGTGCTATCAGTTCTTTGAAGATGTATGTACGATCAATGAGATACAGTCCATGTCTCAGCGTTTTGAGGTGGCCAGGCTGCTGAGAGAAAAACAGACGTATCAGGAGATCGCCGATAAGACCGGCGCTTCCACTGCCACCATCAGCCGTGTGAACCGTTCGTTGAATTATGGGAATGACGGTTATGACATGGTTTTCCGGAGGACGGAGGAAGAGTAAAAAGGAGCCGTACAGGAACCCGGGTTCGGGAGCTGTACGGCTCTTTCACTCTTTGTGGTGTTTTTTCGTATCATTTTTCTGGGGAAGCTGGTCAATCAGCTTTTCGATCACCTGCTTTTTTACGTAAACGTCAAAGCTGAGCAGACAGATGAAAGAAAAGATCTGCAGAAACTGCCGGTCTTCCTCGCCGGCCTCCGGGAACAGATCGGACGCCAGTTTATATTTCCGGATCACTTCCTCTTTCAGATATTCTACTTCATTTTTCTCCAGACTGAACACTTCTTCGTAAATATCCTGCATGCTCAGAGAATTATCCGTATGGAAGAAACGCTCCGTCAGAGGCGCCAGCAGGCGCTCGATGTCTCCAATGGACAGAATCCCCTTGTAATAATAGATATAAATCAAAAGAAGAATATGCTCTTTGGAATACTTCTTGCGGTCAGGCGGCGGGAGCAGATGATTCTTGGCATAGTTGTTGATCATGGTCTTGGTCAGGATCTTGTCCTCCGGATAGCGTTTGGAGGACTGCAGATGTTCTTCCATGAACGTGGTCACCTGATCCATATACAGATCTATATTCGGAATCTCCTGCGGCCTGATATAATCGATCCGGTCCAGGCTGGTGAGTATGCTGCTCAGGATGTCCTGCGGGTCTATCGTCATATTTATCACCTCATCACCCATTATATAGTATTCAAAACTACATAACAAGTATTTTTTTCTATGTGACAAAAAATCCGCCTGCCGCGGCGACGCGCAGCAGACGGACCTTCAAAGGGGAGGATAAGTATTCAATTTATCTTTTGTTTAGTTATATTATGACCGGTTTGGAAGAAGTTATACACAAAAAATTATTGGACTTTTAAGAAAGGTATGATACTTTATATATAGTATTTGCAACTGTTCAGGACGGAGGGAAATATCTATGGAATGGCAGAAACTGCTCTGCCCGGACCGGATCCGGGCGTACCGCGGCCGCCCCGGATCCGGGGATCTGCGGACGGAATTTGAAAAAGATTATCACAGAATCATCGGGAGCGCGTCGTTCCGCAGGCTTCAGGATAAGACGCAGGTATTTCCCCTGGACCGCAGCGATTTTATCCGAACCAGGCTGACCCACTCGCTGGAGGTGTCTTCCTTCGCGAAATCTCTGGGACAGAATATTTCGGAAGAGATCCTGAGAAATATCAAGGATCCGCAGTTTTTTGCTTCCTATAAGGCGGATATCTGCGATATCCTGCAATGCGCGGGACTTCTGCACGATATCGGGAACCCGCCATTCGGGCATTTCGGAGAGACTGCCATCCGGGACTGGTTCCGCAGGAAAATGCCGGAGCTCAGATGGAAGGGCAGGCCGCTGACCGAAGTGCTGAATCCGCAGATGCAGGAGGATTTCTATCAGTTTGAGGGCAATACCCAGGCTCTCCGGCTGGTGACGAAGCTGCATTATCTGGTGGATGAACACGGTATGAATCTGACCAAAGGACTTCTGGGCGCCATCATCAAGTACCCGGTATCTTCGCTGGAGATCGACAAAAAGAGCGGCGATATCCGTACAAAGAAGATGGGATATTTTTACGCGGACCGGGAAGTGTTTCAGGAGATCCAGGAGAGCACAGGGACCTTCGGAAAACGTCATCCGCTGGCGTTCGTGCTGGAAGCGGCGGACGACATCGCCTACCGGACGGCGGATATTGAAGACGCGTTCAAGAAAGGGTGCATTACCTTCGAGCGGCTGGTGCAGGAACTGAAAGACTACTGTCCGGAGGAACAGGACGGGGATTATAAGGATATGGTGTCCCTTCTGGAACGGCGCAGAACCAGGGCGATCGAGAAAGGAATCACCCGGCCCGACGCCAACGCCGTACAGAACTGGACGGTCCAGGTCCAGGGAAAGATGATCCGCAGCGCAACAGCCGGTTTTGTCCGGCATTATGAGGAACTGATGGAAGGAACCTGTAAAAAGGAACTGCTGGACGGCATGCCGGGTACGCTGATGATGAGAGCTCTGGGAGATATCGCCTACCGTTACGCGTTCATCTCGGCTCCGATCCTGAAGCTGGAAGTCGGCGCGGACGCCATCTTCAGTTTCCTTCTGGAGCGTTTTGTGGACGCAGCGATCCGCTATGATTCGGACGAGCCCATGACGGCGGTGCAGGAGAAGCTGATGAGCCTCATCTCGGAAAATTACAGGGCTATCTACCATGTCTACGCAAAAGGGAAGGATGAGACAGAACGGCTGTATCTGCGGCTTTTGCTGATCACGGATGAGATCTGCGGCATGACGGACAGTTATGCGAAAGAGATGTATCAGGAGCTTGGCGGGATTAAATAGAGTCTGCTGCCAGATATTCTGCCAGAATAAAAATAAATTGAGAACAGGACGGCCGTTTTTCCAGCGGACATCCTGCGATCCGGGACAGCTGCTCCGGATGTGATTTCCAGACCAGGTCGACAACTGTGCGGATATTGCGTTCCACGGCGGACCAGGATGTGTGGAAATATTCCGCCACATCCGGATAGAGCCATTTGGTCACCAGCAGAAGCCGGCGCGGTTCTCCAATAGTGAGAAATACGGCGTAAGCGGTGTGAAAAAATCCGGTATAACTGGAGGACGCGCCCATCTGCTGCAGAAGCGCGTAGATTTTCCAAAGCGTATGTGCGTCAGGCTGCATCGTGGTTGTCCTCCTTGTCAATCAGCTTCCGAAGACTCCGGAGAAGATCCAGCACGTCGTCTTCAGGCAAAATGAGAAGGAAGAATGCGAAGGTGGCCGCAGAGAAGCCATATTTCCCGCGTTCCAGATCGATGTAAGACCGCGGTGAAATGCGAAGTTTTTCAGCCATGCGTTCCTGGGAGCACTGCAAAGTAAGTCGATAGCTGTGTACACGGACCATGAGAAAATCTTTCAACAGTGACTGATACTGATGCATGATGAAAACCCCTTATTCCGACAGATTCTATGAAAATTTTACTGGAAATGGAAGAATTTACCATGAGGCGCACCTCAGGATATCTTATATATAACGTGGGAAAATGTCGAAAATGACAGAGAAATGGTCAAATAATCAGAAAACAAAAAAAGCAGCCCGTTTTAAACAGACTGCTTTTTGCGCGCTCTATATTTCGGTTTTACAGGACTATTTTCAGATAACGGTGCAGCGCGTCCTGCCAGGTGGGCAGAGGCGTGAATCCGTTGGCGGTCAGCTTGCTCTTGTCCAGACGGGAATTAAAAGGCCGTCTGGCCTTGGACTCGCCATATTCTTCCGTGGTGACCGGAGTCACGGTAACGGCGTTGTATTCCGGGTGTCCCAACTCCGCAGCCTGGCGGAAGATCTCCACAGTGAAATCATACCAGCTGATATAGCCGCCTTCGTTGGTGGCGTGATAATATCCGTATTTGTCCGTCTCGATCATGTCCACCAGAAGCCGCGCCAGGTCGTACGTGTAGGTAGGAGTGCCGATCTGGTCGTTGACAACCCGCAGATGATCGTGGGTTTTGCCCAGATTCAGCATAGTCTTGATAAAATTCTTTCCGTTGACGCCGAAGACCCAGGCGATACGTACGATGAAATATTTCTCCAGATTGGAGGAAACAGCCAGTTCTCCTTCCAGCTTGGTCTGACCGTATACGTTCAGCGGCTTATAATCTTTGCAGTCCGGCTGCCAGGCCTCTGTTCCCTGGCCGTCAAATACATAGTCGGTGGACAGGTAAACCATCTTGCAGTCCAGCTTTTTGCAGGCTAGAGCGATATTTTCAGTCCCTGCGGCGTTGACCTGACGTACTTTCTCTACCTTGTCGTCGTCTTCCGCCATGTCCACAGCCGTCCATGCGGCGCAGTGCACAACCACGTCGGGACGCAGATCTGAAAGGATCTGATCCACGGAAGCCCGGTCCGTGATATCCAGGGGCACATAAGGCATCTGCGTCACAGCGGTGCCGTCCTGAATACCGCTGTATACAGGTGCGATATCGGAACCGATTCCTTCATATCCTCTTCCGGCCAGCTCGTTCATCACGTCATGTCCCAGCTGTCCGCCCACACCGGTTACAAATATTTTCATTTTGTGATTCCTCCTTCTGCTTAACGGTTGCCATACATTTTCTCATAATAATTCTGGTATTCTCCGGAGATGATGGTCTCCCACCAGTCCTTGTGCTCCAGATACCACTTGATCGTTTTCTTGATGCCGTCTTCAAATCTGGTCTCCGGCAGCCATCCCAGTTCATTGTGAATCTTGGTGGGATCGATGGCATAGCGCATGTCGTGGCCTTTGCGGTCCGCGACAAAGGTGATCAGGCTCTCCGGTTTGCCAAGCTCCTTGCAGATCAGCTTCACGATATCGATATTTCTCATCTCGTTGTGGCCGCCCACGTTGTATACTTCACCCACGCGTCCTTTGTGAATGATCAGGTCGATGGCCTTGCAATGATCTTCCACATAGAGCCAGTCGCGGACGTTCTCACCTTTTCCGTATACCGGAAGAGGCTTGTCGTTCAGCGCGTTTGCGATCATCAGCGGGATCAGTTTCTCCGGGAAGTGGTAAGGGCCGTAGTTGTTGGAACAGCGGCTGATGGTCACAGGCAGACCGTAGGTGCGGTGGTATGCCAGCACCAGAAGGTCCGCGCCTGCCTTGCTGGAAGAGTACGGGCTGGACGTATGGATCGGCGTCTCTTCGGTGAAAAACAGATCCGGGCGGTCCAGAGGCAGATCGCCGTAGACCTCGTCGGTGGACACCTGATGGTAGCGTTCAATGCCGTATTTGCGGCAGGCGTCCATGAGGACGGAAGTGCCGATGATATTGGTGGTCAGGAAGATCTCCGGATTCTCGATGGAACGGTCTACATGGCTCTCCGCTGCGAAATTGACCACCATATCCGGATGTTCTTCCTCAAACAGACGGTATACGGCGTCACGGTCCGTGATGCTTTCTTTTACGAAACGGAAGTTGGGGTTGTCCATGACCGGTGCCAGCGTGGACAGATTGCCCGCATAGGTCAGGCAGTCCAGACATATGATCCGGTAGTCCGGATATTTGTCCAGCATGTGGAAAATAAAATTGCTTCCGATGAAACCGGCTCCGCCGGTCACGATAATGGTTTTCTTGCTCATGATTTTCTCCTTTTCCCTGTGATTCTCTTAAGTCGCCCGGATGTACCGGTATCGTCAAAACTCGTCGTTGCCCCTATTATAGAAGGTGACGTTAGGTCACCTTCAAGGGGGATTTTAAATTTTCCTGAAATTGATGGGGATATTTACAGAAAAAGGTTCACACCCGGCATAAAAAGACGCCGGCGTCTTTGGTAATATGGAATCCTCCGGCGGTCTGCTTTTCCACAAAGGTACGGAAGTCTTTATAGCGGTCCAGAAGATACTGGTTCTGATTGCCATGGCAGGACAGGATGTATTCGATCAGCGGTTCTGCCCGGTCCAGTTCGATGGAATCTTCATAACGGAGCAGCTGCACGTCGGAAAAGTACGGACTCAGCAGCGCCCGGCCGTTTTCCAGGCCGAAGCGGTTGTATAATTTCTCGGCAGACAGCACGATGCGGCTGTCAAAACGCCGTACCAGATCGCTGATCTCCTGCATATGGCGGGAACCGTAGGTGCTGCAGAGAAAGAGCCCGTCTTCTCCCAGGACACGGCGGACCTCGGAAAAGACGGCCAGCAGATCCTCACAATAGAAAAGCACATGATTGGCGATCACCCGGTCAAAAGACCGGTCCGCGCAGGGGATCTTTTCACAGCCGAATACCTGAAAAGAAAACCGCGGATCCTCCTGGCTCAGGCTGCGTCTGGCGTCTCTGAGCATGCCTTCCGAGATATCCGAGAGCAGAATGTGTATCTGCGCGGGAAGCCGGGAAATATTTTCCTTCCACAGGGTTCCGTCCCCGCAGCCCAGCTCCAGGACCTGTAAGCCGTCCCTGATCCGGCACTGGTCGAAGATCCACGGAAACCAGCCGCAGGCATTCGAAGAGTAGTCCCGGTGCAGGCGAATCCGCGCCGAGATATTGGTGGCGCTCTGGTACTGGGTCTTCAGACTTTTCTCCATGCCGGTCAGGTGGATCAGTTCCAGCATCTGGCTCCAGTCCACCTGGCGCTCCTGCTCCAGGGCGTTCACCGTGTCCTCAATGGCGCTCTCCACCAGCTGCATCTGCTCGATCCGGTCCTGTACCAGCCTTTTCTGGAGATTCAGCGAATTTTTCAGGAAATGATAATCGGTATCGCCGATGGTCATCTCGCGGATATCGTCCAGGGAAAATCCCAGGTATTTAAACAGCAGGATCTGCTGAAGTCTCGCAAGATCCGAGCCCGTGTAAAAACGCGCGCCGGAAGGCGACACATAGGACGGTTTCAGAATATTCTGTTTGTCGTAAAAACGGATCGTCCGGACAGATACGCCTGCCATGCGGGCGAACTGGCCGGAAGAGTAGTAGCCGGGAAGATGCATGGTAAATCCTTTCTGTGAAAGCTGCGTCTGAAGTTATTTTACACCTAAAAAAAATGTATGTACAGATGGTTAAAAGACAAAAATATTCTCCAAAAATGAAATTTTGCGGAGTTTAAAGGTTTATTTGCGCGTCTGGTAAGTTATGCTATAATGACAAACAGGAATGTATCAATTGTGGCTTGAATATGGGAGAAGTCAGGGATAAAAGGGGACCAGATATGAGTTATGATCTGAAAAAAATAGAATGTGTTTTAGAAGTTGCGGATCAGATAATAAAGGAAAATCCGGATTTGCTGCAGAAAACGACAGATGAGATTTTTGATGATCTGGATGACGGGACTCAAGAGATGAGACGCAACCGCTGGGGTGTCATGGCACGAGCCGCGATGACCCGGTTAACTGGAACCGACATAGACATAAAGGAGATTCTTTCCTTTCTATATACTATAAAAGGAAATAATCTGTTATGCGAATATATCGGATATATTCTCCAGAGTGAGGTTAATATAAGCCTGCTGGAACTGCAGATAGAGGCACATAAAGAAGCGGCAGACAAGAAGATCCTGCCGTTTGTAGTGCGTTTTATCGAATATGAAAAAAGCTGCCGAATGGGAATGTTGGATATTATTCTGGAGATTATACAGGCGATTAGAGACGATACAGAGGCGTATCAGTTCGTCCAGAATTATGCGAAGCTGGTTGTCAGAGACGTAAAAGAATCAGAAGTGATCCGGAGATATATTGCAGATTATTCTGAGGCGCTAGACCAGCTGGCAGTTCAGATCGGCGTTGTGCTGTTTCGTAAAAGGCCGGAAGACGCTGAACAATGGACGGACGTTTTGCTGCATGAATTGTCCGACCACTGCAAACGGATGGGAATCTGTTTCCTGTACAGAAGTACTTTTTATGGTTACGCTCTGTTTGAAAAACATTTTTCTTATATAGAGTCCAGTCTTTGTCAAAATGAACAATTTTGGGAGGGACTGATTCCTGTTTATATTCGGTATTTGTCCGATCATCCTGATGGTATATACAGAGACCAGGTAAAAGGCCGACTGATGCAGTGCAAAGACGGAAGCCAGGCGCAAAAGAGGATTTGCATTCAGGAACTGAAATATTGTGATTGTGATTCTGGATTTCGGGACGGTAGTGACGTGATCGAACAGCTGATCAGCACACCATTTGGGATCGATAATAAGATGCTGAACGACCTGGATTACTATTTTAAATGGAAAGCGCAGCGGGACTGTGCAGGTGTACTGAAACAGCTGTATCGTTTGTATAAGGAAAATAAATATGCGCTTGACCATCAGTTCCTGGAAGCGCTGCCTCAGACATGTATGATATTTCGGAATGAATCTGAGGGAATCACAGGATACTGGTATGATCGGCTGATCCATGGAGATAAATATGAATTCTATTTTTCGATTGAGATTTTTCAGAAAATACTGCCGTTAGATCAACTTGAATCCTTTTTGGAATTGCAGGAACTTGTCAGAAGTGAGATGCTGCTGGGCATGGAAGGAATCCTGCTTTTTACGCCCGACGAGAATAAAATCGCAGATCTGGCATTTCTCCTGGCTGATAAGATAAAAGATAATGAGTTATATTTTGAGTTCTGCAAAGAAAAGATCTATTCGAATTATTCTTCCGTATTGACGGAAAAAGCCAAGAGCTATGCCGCATCCAGCAATTTGTACAGAGCGGAACTGGCAGAGAAAATCCTTGCATATGATCAGGAATATAAGAGAAAAATGCAGAAAGGTTATGAGGACAAGGATTATCGGATCAATGAGGACAGGTACAGGAAATATCAGACCGCGATGGCGGAGCAAAACAGAAAAATACAGGAAGAAGCCAGAGAGGGATCTTTTTTTGGAAGATACTTTCCAGACAGGAAAATGAAATATGGAAGAAAAATTGCCTTTGTCCAGACTGTTCAGAAAGGCGAGCTAAAATATCAGGTGAACGCATATGCGGAGTTTCGTTATTCTATGGAATTACCCAGAAAATTCCTCAATTATCCGGTAGAATTTGTCTATATGAAACTGGATTATCTGCAAAGGAGAGAAAATGAGGTTAATCGTTAAGGAATATATTTTGCAGTTAAAAGAGAAAGATGAGTTGGATACTTTGTTGAGCCAGATATTTGAAGAAAAAGGGTATGCGGCCGTCAGCCAGCCCAGGACCGGGAACAGGCAGTATGGGGTGGATATACAGCTTCACAATAAAGAAGAACTTATATTTCTTGTTATAAAACAGGGAGATATAGACCGGAAAGTATGGGATGGCGACACAAATGCGGTGAGGCAGAGCTTGGATGAGATAAAAGATGTGATGATAAACAATCTGACATTAAGGGACAGAAGCAGGCGGATAAGAATTGTGGTGGCGTCCAACGGACATCTGGACGAGTCTGTCAAATTAAACTGGAATAACTACGTAAATAATAACAGAGTCTGGGGAGATCTGAATATAGAAATCGGATTTATGGGGATAGACGATATTGTTCAGGAAGTCCTTGGGTGTTTTTTCAACGAATATCTGTTTGATAAAAAACTTCACAGCCTGTTGAGAAAAGCACTGTACTTCATAGATGAAAGTACATACAGACGCTGGTATTATGAAAAAATCGTAAACAGTATTATGGAAAATATCGAAAAGGCCGGAGGCGACAGAAAAAGATTTTATAAATTGTGTGCCACATTATATCTATCCAGCCAGATGATAGCGCAATACGCGTACCAGGAGGGGATCACCAGGATTGGAATCATGGTTTCCGAGTACGTGCTGATCCGGTACTGGAAATATTTCGCAGGCAGCCAGTCGCTGGAAAAGGGGAAAAATGTTGAATGGCTGATAAAGTTTTGCCATTCATATGAAAAATGGAATGATTTGTACTGGGAGAAAGCGGAACAGGTAGCCTGCGGGGATGTGATACTGCCCAATTATAACGTTGCAGAAAACAGAGTCTTGCTGTATGAACTGCTGGGGAACCTGGCTTCCTATGCCAATTATCTGCTGGACTTCAATTTTCAAAAGTCCATGCGGATTTTAAATACGATTGTGCATATTATGAATCAATATAGTTATTACGTATATCCTCCATATGATTCCAGTATAGGTGTAATGATCATGATATACAGATTGTTAAACAAAAATGGACGTATCGATGAGCTGAAGCTGGTTATGAAGGAACAATGCCATACTTTGATGAATTATTACAGACTGTATCGAAGATATCCGGCACAGACCGACAGTTTTGACGAAGCCGTTGCCATTGAAATGAACAATACATCTGAGAAATATGAAGTATCCGGTTTCTGGGGATACTGCCTGCTGCTGATATACCGTTTCGATGATAAAGAATTGTATGATATGCTGCGGAATTTCCTGGCTGAAGATTTGAAAGACGTCTGTAAATGTGTGTGGTTCCTGCGAAGTGCAGAAGAAGAGCTGTTTTATGAACCTGGAGCGATGAACCTGGCGGGTGAAGGGGTGGAAGTGACTGTGGAAGATAATTATCCGGATTTTTGCAGGAAAGTCGGGTTTATCCTGGACCAGTATAAAGAGGAACGATTTACATTCGACGAATACTCATTCTCCGGACTGGAAACAATTATTTGCCATTATTATGAATATGTGCCAAGAGTCTGATGATAATGTTATCTGAGCGAAGCAGCTCCGGAAGCTATCGCCGATGCAATAAAGCAAATCACAGTATCAAAGCACAGAGTTGCGGAAAATCAAATAGTGAGTATGTAATTTTGAAAAAAGACGGCTGCAGCCCGGTTTCGTGGATTGCAGCCGCTTTTAGCAGTTAGCTATATTTCATTTAAAAATCCACCGCGGGCAGCGCCCCTGCGTTAAACCCGTCGATCGCGCTCTCCCAACTGGAGATGCCGATGGTGGACAGATATTTATTCATATATGACAGAGACTGTTCTGTGTCGAGGTATTTGTATACATCGTAGGACTGCTTTTTGACATGTCCCTGAGACATGACGCCCAGGTACAGCCCGCTGCTGGTCTCGGCGGGATCATCCAGATAGGCACGGACGATATATGCGTCGATCCGGCTGTTGAACATGGCGATATAGTAGCCATATCCCAGAGCCGCGGCCTGTGCTGTCTCAGCAGAAGTATTTCCCTGGACGGCGGTGTATCCAAGTTCTCCGATGATCACCCGGATAGATCCGCCGGACTTTCCATATTGGCTTTCCAGGCTTCCCAGATAATCTGTCAGCACCTGGATATTTTTCATGGAGATATATTTTGTACTGGCAGAAGCGGTGGTGTTGGAATTGTCAGACCAGAACGCGGTTCTGGTCAGGGGCTGGGAGTAGGGATGGTAGTTTACATTCCACTCCATGGACGGCGCCGTCTGGTTCATATAGGACGCGAACTGATCCAGGAATTCTTTTCCGCTGTGCCCGGCTACGGAAGCTGTCCAACAGTGATCCAGAGAGATAAATACCCTTGATGTGCTGGATGTCCTCCGTACGCCCTGGTAGAGCAGCTGGAAGGCCTGCGCGTAATTGGCGACACATTCTGAGAGGGACATGCTTCCGGAATAGTTCCACTCTTGACAGCTGTTCACCTCATTCCCGAGGGTCCAGTTGCTGACCCGGGATTTCTCCGTCCCCAGTTTCTCGCCCATGTAGCAGAACAGGGCTTCGAAGGTATTCCGCGCGTTTTCCTCCTGCATATTCAGGGCATAATAAGACGCCGCTCCTTTCTTCCTTGCTGATGGGTGAATCAGATAGGAGAGTTCATCGCTCCAGCTCATCAGAAGCACCAGAGTGATGCTGCGCCTGTGATTCCCATAGGGGTTGTCATTATCCCAGCCGTTCAGATAACGCATGGTCTGCTCCAACGCGATCATATCCTGGAAATAGTAAGTCGTTCCCTTATAAGTATAGGAGACATACCCTGATCTGGGCGTCGTACTTACCATATCTGCCAGGTCCACATTCAGAAGCACATGCTGGACTGCCATATCTTCGGTATAGGCGGTGGTACCTTGCATACCCTTTTTGGATGATATCTTATCACTGGTATAATAGCCAAGGTATTCTTTGGTCATTGTCGCCGTGATCTCCGGGTTTTCCAGATAACGGGCAGTGCTGACGATCTGGTATCCGGAACCATTCCAGATAGCGATGGCATATTTGCTCATCATGACCGACTGAAATCCGTCGCTGGACGGGAAAGCTGCGCTGGCGGTAAAAGAACCGGAAGCAGATACACTGGCAGGCATGGCTTCCAGCACAGTCGTCCCGGCGCTGTTCAGCCGGGCTATATAAAACTGGCTTCCTAATCCTTCCAGGGCTGTATTTCTGCCGGCGCTTAAGGTTACCGTCATCTGACGTCCGTTGTAGCCGGATGCGAGGCAGGAGCTTAATGCAAAGGTGTTGCCTCCTGTAACAGTGCCGGCTCCGCTGTTGTAATTATTATTCAGGAGAGTCTGGTCACTGGTGATGCAGAATTTTAATGTGATCGTGCCGATATAATTCTTCTTTCCGGTAAGGACAATCTGATATTCGCCGGGATTTTTCACACTGCTTTTCCGTTTCCCGTTACTGTCAATATATTTGATCGTGTAGTCTTTCTTGTTGGTTAATACTGTGTTTTCTACTACCACCCGGGTAGGGATAACTTTTACATTCTTTCCGGTGTAGGCCCATGCATAGGGAAGGGTTACCACCGCGTTTTCCAGAGAAGCCTTGTTGACTGTGAATTTTAAGCTGACAGTGCCGGTAAAATTCACCCGTCCTTTTACCTTAATTGTATTTTTACCGGCTTTCAGACTCTTTGGATAGGATATGGTATAGTCGCTTCCCTGCCTGAGGGTAATGCCGTTGTAAGAAACCGTGATTGTAGGATACAGTGTTGGTCCATCGTACGTATCCTGAGTAGCCGACATGACAATATTTGCTTCCTTCATTTTCCTGGCGGAAATGGTAAACTTCAAAGTCCTGGTGCTGGAATAGTTTCCGATTCCGGTCAGCGTGATGATCCCCTTTCCTTTATTAGTATTGGAACTGTAGCTGATCTGATAGTCCCGTCCTTCTACCAGTCCCATTTTCTTATAAGTAAGAGAGACTCTTGGCGTCTGCGCCGTTCCGGTGTAATAAATCTTTTTGTCCAGAATCTTGGCGCTGACTTTTTTGATCTCACAGGGCTGGATCGTGAAGGTAACTCGTCTGGTACCCACATAGCCGTTGGCCTCGATGCCCTGGATTACGATAGATGCAGTCCCTGCATTTACATTATTTTCATACGAAAGAGTGTAATGCGTGCCCGATTTTAAGGTTTTGCGGGTCACAGGGTCTTTCAGAGTAAGCTTTGGCGTTAACGCTTTACCGGTATATTTCTGAGCTTTGATAGAGGAGGCAGTAAGCGTGGTGACGGATGTTCCGCTGGCGACACGGAAAGAGAGCGCCAGTGTGCCGGAATAATTTCCGGTACCGGTCAGAAGCATTGTGTAGTTTCCTGCTGTGCCCAGGTCGGTTACCGCGCTGCGTGCGGTTCCCTGATAGGAAATGGTGTAATCCGTTCCGAGTGTAAGTTCTTTTCCCTGATAAGTCAGGGAAGTAGGGCGAACCTGGTTTAAATCATCCTGCGTCGTCCACAGATCCTGGTATTCATACTGACACTGGCTCAGGTCTATCGTGACCGGTTCCGCGGCCGGCATGGCGGGAGCCGGCTCAGCTGCAGACTCTTCTGCTTCCGGCTCGGCCGGTGTTTCCGGTTCGTCTTCCATGGCCGGTTCCAGTGCGGCAGCCTCCAGAGTCATGACAGCCGGAGAGGCGTATGGCTGTGCGCTCAACGCCGGGTAGGCGAACTGCCCCAGATGGCTGTTGGAAATATCGCCGTACGGGGTATGCGTATTGGAAAAACTGGTTTCATCTGCAGTGTCTCCTGCATCCGCCAGGAAAATACTTCGGAAGATATCTACAGCATACCACTGATCATCCGGCATATGTACAAGATTCCAGGTGGAGATTCGCTCACCGACGATTCCGGTTACCAGTACAGATTCAATATCCGCTTCGTCACAGAGCTTTTTAAAATAGCGGGCATAAATCTCTCCTTCCGGAAGAACGGGAGATTTTTCATCTGCTGTATTTTCATTAGTACCGGTATCTGCTGCAGGCTCTGTCTCTGCCGCAGTGTTGTCGGATTCCTCTTCCATAGAAGTGCTTTCGTCGGTTGGAAGATCCTGAGACGCCAGGGTTTCTTCCATATAAGAAGCAGCCTGATCGTAGAGATCGGATACGGTCAGATAGGTGCTGTCCTGGGAAAGGTCTTCAGACGGAGGATTTTCCTGAGAAGCAGTGTTGTCGGATTCAGACGGAGGATTCGTTTCTTCCGAAGCTTCTGCGGATAAAAGATCATCTGCATTTTCAGGAGTCTCTTCAGTATCGGATTCCTCGTTTTGTTCTGCTTCCGCCGGCTCCAGGAGCTCCAGCGTCCATACCGCTTCTGCATTCCAGGACCAGGTCTGATCTTCCTGCTGTGTTCCGGTGTATGTAACGGTAAGCGCGCATGCCGGAGTATTCAGCAATGCGGCATCCGCCTCGTCAAACCAGAAGGCGTCAAATGCATTTTGAGCGGCTGTCTCGTAAGTGGTGCGGAACGTCTGGTAATCGTCTCCTTCCAGGACTTCGGCAGGCGTGGCGACGGTGCCTAGGGAGAGTGCAGAACCGGCGTCCTCTTCGTCAGCCGTTTCCTCCGAGAGAAGCGCTTCCATACAATCGGATAGCGCCTGATAAAATTTCTGGGCGAGTTCGTCGGTCAGCTGAGAGCCATAAGAATCCTGATAGGTATATTCACTGTCTATGTCCTGTCCGATCCATTCCTGATCAAAGGCGAAGGCTTCTTCTGAGAAGGATTCGTCCATACGTTTGGGATTCCAGGATTCTGAGAGAGTCATTGATGCCGTGACTTCGCCGGCAGATGTCTCCGGATTCTCGATCGGATTTGTAACCTCAGGAGAGGCCGGGTCTTCAGCCGGTATTTCATCACCCGTGGGTAATTCGCTGCCATTTTCAGTCTGGCTGATGGAGGAAGATTCCTCTCCGGTTGATGACTGGTCATCGGAAACTGTTACGGTATCCGATGGCATGCCGCCGGGGATCGTGGTTCCAGCGTCGGTGGCCTCAGTATCATTTGCCGGTGGCTGTTCTTCTGTTGATGTCGGATTACCGGAAGAGGATTCTGCGCCGGAGTCGGATTCACTGCCGGAAGGATTGTCATTTCCGGAGGGTAAACCTTCTTCGGTCGTTGTACTGCCTTCGGATGTCGTTTCTTTGCCAGAGGCCGTTTCACCGTCAACGTCCGTTCCTTCACTGTCTGTCGTATTGTCGGATTCTCCGTCCGCTGCAGCGTTGAGGAGCGCGCCGGCTTCCGCCGCGTACAGGATGGTCTGGTCGCTGATCAATAGGGCGGCCGCGAGACTAAAGGCCAGCAGCCGTGAAAAAATGTTTTTTGAGGATGTCAATCTTCGTCGCTCCTTTTTTTAAAAGTAACAAGCTTATGCTGTCTATTATCATAATCAGACCAGAAAAGAAAGTCAACGGAAGAAGCTGTTAAAAAGCTTAAAATATGCTTAAGCAGGGGCTGAAACAGAGAGCAATCTTGCCATTTCCAAGACAGCATGATAAAATAAACTTCATTAATAAAATAAAAGCACAAGGAAATGTGGATAATGGAGCGAAAAGAAAAATATAAAATCGCGGTCGCCGGCACCGGGTACGTGGGCTTGTCCAACGCGATCCTGTTGGCCCAGCATCAGCAGGTGCAGGCGGTGGACGTCCTGCAGGAGAAGGTAGATAAGATCAACCGGAAAGAGTCGCCGATCATTGACAAAGAGATCCAGCAATATCTGGCAGAAAAAGACCTGGATCTGACAGCGACCGTAGACGGAAAGAGCGCCTACAGTCAGGCAGACTTTGTGATTATTTCCACACCTACCAATTATGATCCTGTAAAAAACTATTTCGATACAGGATCCGTGGAGCAGGTAATGGAACTGGTACAGGAATGCAATCCGAAAGCAGTGATGGTAGTGAAATCCACTGTGCCGGTTGGCTATACCAGAAAGATGCAGGAGCGGTATCCAAAGGCAAGGCTCCTTTTTTCACCGGAATTCTTGAGAGAGGGCAGAGCGCTGTATGACAATCTGTATCCGTCCCGGATCATTGTAGGCGCGCCGGATGGTGATGCAGAACTCCAGGAGGCAGCCCGTATTTTTGCAGGGCTTTTGGCAGAAGGGGCATTGAAAGAAGAAATTCCCACACTTTTTATGGAGACGACGGAGGCGGAGGCAGTCAAGCTTTTTGCCAATACGTATCTGGCGCTGCGGGTGGCATACTTTAACGAACTGGATACGTATGCGGAGGTACATGGTCTGGATACCAGGAGCATCATCGACGGTGTATGCCTGGATCCGCGGATCGGAAGCCATTACAACAATCCGTCGTTTGGATATGGAGGTTATTGCCTGCCCAAAGATACCAAGCAGCTGCTGGCCAATTACAATGATGTACCGGAAAATTTGATTCAGGCGATCGTGGATTCCAACCGCACCCGGAAAGATTATATCGCGGAGCGGGTACTGGAAAAGGCAGGCTACTATGATGGCGCCAACGGGCGCAACGGTCTGCCTGGCAGACAGGTGACTGTGGGGATCTACCGTTTGACCATGAAAGCCAACAGCGATAATTTCCGTCAGAGTTCTATCCAGGGAATCATGAAACGGATCAAGGCAAAGGGGGCAGAGGTCATCATCTACGAGCCGACACTGGAGAATGGCAGCCGTTTTTTCGGCAGTCTTGTGGTAAATGATCTGGCAGAGTTCAAGAAGAAGAGCGACGCGATCATTGCGAACAGGTATCATACAGAGCTGGATGATACTGCAGAGAAGGTGTATACGAGGGATCTTTTTCGGAGAGATTAGCATGGAGTCATGATTTTCCGGTTGCGTACATGCTTTTTTATGGTATAATAGCACTGAATTATATGTTTTATTATTGGAGAAATCTGATTCTATGTATCGAAAGAGAAACCAGTTGATGGAGATCGCAGTGTGCCTGGTGGATGCCTGTGCGGCGCTGTTCAGTCTGTGCGTGGCGGGAGTGCTGCGCTACCAGACATTGGAAGGATTAGCTCAGGCGGAAAATATCCGGACGCTTTGCAGCATCATCCTGGTCACTCACGTGGCCGCGTTTTACTTTATGAAAGTCTATGAAGGGTTCTTTAAACGGGGACGTTATCGGGAACTTCTTCTTTCACTAAAATATAATTTTATATTGACGGCGGGGGCGACGCTGCTGGGATTTGGATTGAAAAGCGAGGTGTTTGTATCCAGGCTGGTGATGGGGTACTTCTTTGTACTGAATGTACTTTTGGTCTGGCTGGTGCATCTCTTTATCCGAAACTGGGAAAAGGTCTTCCGATGGAGTCATAAAAAGGAAGTCAATATCCTGATCGTTACCTCCGGGGAGCGGCTGGATGAGATCCTGGACCGTTTTGGAAGATCGAAAGAAACTTTATGGAACGTGGCAGGAATCGTGCTGCTGGGAAAAGAGAAAGTACCCGAGACAGTGCAGGGGATCCCGGTGGTTTCGGAGAAAGAGGACGCCTATCTGGAATATGCCGTGCAGCATGTGGTGGATGAGGTTTTTATCCAGGTCAATGAAATGCATGAAAAAGAGAATTTCCTGAAAAATATGATCCTGGAATTCGAAAACATGGGCGTGGTAGTAAACCTGAATCTGGATCTGTTTGACCTTGGACAGATCGGAGAGAAACGTATTTATAACCTGGAGCAGTATCATGTGATCGCTTTTTCCAGCCGGTTGTTTGACTACCGCATGGTGCTGGCTAAACGGCTGATCGATATCATTGGCGCCTGTGTGGGACTGGTGATTACATTGGTGGTGGGGGTGATCCTGGCACCGTTTTTATTGCTGGAATCGCCGGGGCCTCTGATCTTTAAACAGAAACGGGTAGGCGTGAATGGAAGGGTTTTTGAGTTTTATAAGTTTCGTTCCATGTATGCGGACGCAGAAGAACGTAAAAAAGAACTGATGAAGCAGAATGAGATGCAGGGGCTGATGTTTAAGATGGAAAATGACCCCAGAATCACGAAAGTTGGCGCCTTTATTCGGAAGACCAGCATCGATGAGCTGCCTCAGTTCTGGAATGTGCTGAAAGGCGATATGAGTCTGGTGGGAACCCGTCCGCCGACGCTGGATGAGTACCAGCAGTATAATTATTATCAGAAGAGAAGGATCAGTTTCCGGCCGGGGATCACAGGACTCTGGCAGATCAGCGGCAGGAGCGATATCAAAGATTTTGACGAGGTGGTCAAACTGGATCTGGAATATATAGACAACTGGTCTTTGCTTCTGGATTTTAAGATTATTTTTAAGACGGTTCTGGTGGTGCTGCGCGGCAGCGGAGCGAGATAGAAGGAGAGAATGATGAACGAAAATTATAACTATTCCTATGAAGATGAGGCGGAGATCAACCTGGTCGATTTGGTGTTTTATCTGCTGAAACAGTGGAAGACACTGATCGCGGCAGTCCTGATCGGCGCAGTGATCGGCGGGGGTATTTATGTGGTAAAGAAATCTTCTGCAGATCGTGCGGCAGAAGAATTGACAGCCCAGATGGAAGAGGCAAAGACCACAGTGGAGGACAAACAGACTGTGGCAGAACTGAGGGAAAATTATCAGATCAGCGAAGACGTGGAAACAAATATGGAGCTGGCATATCAGTACCGTCAGCTTTATCGGAAACAGCTGGAGTATAATCAGAACTCTCCGATTATGCAGATGAACCCCAGCGCAGTATATTCTGGTGAACTGGAATACTATATTTCTGCCGGATATGATACGGGAATGATCGCGCTGCTTTACCAGAATATTTTGAACAGCAACGGCATCCTGGAGGAACTGAAAGAAGCTGCAGACCTGGATTATCAGGAGCAGTATATCCGGGAACTGATCGGATGCAGCGTGAGCCGGGAAAATGATTCTACGATCAATGTAAACAATGGCGAAAGCCTGGTTTATAAAAATGCGACGGTCACTTTTACGATCAATGCCGCTTCAGAAGCGGATTGTAAGCAGATGCTGCAGTTGATTCGGGACAAGGTGGCAGAACTGGATCAGCAGTGCCGGGAAAACTATGAAGATTATGAGATGATACCGGTAAATGACAGCGTCAATCTGGTGGCCAGCAGTGATTATCTGAGCAGGCAGAAATCCAATACGGATCAGTTGAACACATACCGGAATACCATGACAAATCTGGAAAGTGCTTTCACGGAAGAGGAACTGGTATATTACAATCGGGTGTATCTGTCGAGAGATTATGAGCAGGAGGAAGAACCGGAGGAAACGGAACTTGCAGGAGAAACAACGATAGAGGCAGAGCCGGTCAGTCTGGTAAAATGGCTGGTAATCGGTATCTTCCTGATGTGTGTTGTATGGGGCGGTTTTTACCTGGTGAAATATCTGCTGGATAAAAAGATCAAGACCCCGGATGAAATGCGCAGCCGTTACCGTCTGCCTTTGATTGGTTTTGTAAGGACAGAGGAGTATGCCAGAAAAGGCCTGGATGGCTGGCTGGACAGAATGCGGAGCAGAAGCTGGGGCTCTGGAGATACACCGGAGAATATCGGAAATATGATCACTGCTATGGATTTGTCCAAGGTAATTCTCTGTGTGGAAGGCAATGGACCGCGGTTGGAAACGGCGGCGGATGAAATCTGCAGTTACGCAAAATGCTTAAAGAGATCGGAAGCGTTAAACAAAAATGGCGATCTGGTGGCAGATGCGAAAGAGAGTGATGGTGTCATCCTTGCAGTGGAAATTGGTGGAACCAATTACGCGGAGATCGAAAGAGAGTTGGAGATCAGCCGGATGCAGAATGTGGTTGTAAAGGGTGTTGTGGTGGTTTCTTAAATAATGACTTCTATAGACCGTATTAAAGAAAATTGATAGAGAACTGTAAAAAAGAGCCTATTAGAGTAGAGATGGATATTATGAAATATTTTTACAAAAGTTTAAGGAAAGGGTAATGACTATCCTAAATATTTAGTGAATTTAAGAATAGTGGACAAGGACAGCCTCTTCCAATTTAAAGCTGGCTGAAAATAAATGGTTCTCAACCTCCTGACTTACGAAAAAATATATTAGATAGTATAACATCCAATCAGTTATAGGAAATAGGACTCTAAAAAATACGGCTTCTTAGTTGACTCTGTTTGAGTTGCAAAGTGTGTGAAAGTAAATTAAGAAAGGAGTCAAAAGTTTGTGCCAGGGAATCGGGAGCGGCTTCGTTTGTGTTACACAAGGAACTACAACAAACACATATTACAAGAAGTGCAAATGTCAAATATATATAAAAATTAATCTATAAAATCACTGACTGATGAAACGAACTTTCGTTATTGCCGGATGATTATATTGTATACGTCAAAAAGATAATCGAAGAAAGAGAAAAGGCTGTGAGTAGGTGTATGAGGTTAAGTGTAATTGGACTCCGAGGATTTCCGATGATTGAAGGAGGGGTAGAAAAGCATTGTGAATCTCTTTATCCGAAGTTGAATAGTGATATAGACATTACGGTGTACAGAAGAAAATTATATGTTAAATCAAACGGAAAGTATGAACATATTTCATTCATTGATTTACCCTCCACGAAAATCAAGGGTTTTGAAACATTTTTCCATTCTTTTATTGCGTCTATAGATGCATTTTTTAAAAAACCTGATGTAGTTCACTACCATAATATAGGGCCAGCTCTTTTCAGTCCTATAGTTAAAGTGCGAAAAATTCCAGTGATTTTAACATACCATAGTGCTAATTATGAACACGAAAAATGGGGAATATTTGCACGTAAATTACTTCATTTTTCGGAAAAAGTCGCTTTAGAAACTGCAGATAAAATTATATTTGTGAATAAATATCAGATGGAAAAATATACAGAAAATATAAGGGAAAAATCTGTATATATACCTAATGGTGTCAATGAGCTACCGCGCTCAAGTAATGTAGATTTCTTAAATAAGATTGGCGTTGAAAAAGAACGTTATATTCTTAGTGTTGGAAGAATTACACCTGAGAAGGGATTTGATATTTTAATAAAGGCATATAAATTGGCAAAAAAGGACGAATTTAAACTTGTGATTGCCGGGGGGACAGAGTTTGAAAACAGCTACATGAAAGAATTACAAGAACTTAGTAAAAACGAAAATGTGATTTTTACTGGTTATACTTTTGGCGACGATCTTTATCAACTTTATTCACATGCAACTTTGTATGTTTTGGCATCGTATAATGAAGGATTTCCACTAGTTCTATTAGAAGCAATGAAATATGAATTGGATGTCTTGGTTTCAGACATACCAGCAACTCGTTTAGTTGATTTGAATAAAGAAGATTATTTCAAAAAAGGAGATTTTAAAACATTGTCAAATAAGATTACGGAACATCTTAAGGCACCACGAAAGAGAAAATATAATTTGAGCAGATATGATTGGAATGTTATAGCAAAGGAAATGTCATTGATATTTTGTCAAGTGGCTGGAAAGAAAAATGATTAGGATTTTACAGTGCGTTAATATAATGGATCGAGCAGGTCTGGAAAATATGCTCATGAACTATTATAGAAATATTAATAGAGATAAAATACAATTCGATTTTTTGACGCATCGTCCCGACAGAGGCGCATATGATGAAGAAATCGAAATGCTTGGCGGAAAAGTATATCATGCACCAAGATTATATCCGCAAAACTACCCGATGTATTTTAAATGGATGAAGAATTTTTTTGAAGAGCACTCGGAATATAAGATAGTACATTCACACATAGATACCATGAGTTATTTCCCATTATTGGCAGCAAAAAAAGCTGGCATTCCAAACCGAATAGCGCATAGTCATAGTTCAAAATTAGAAAAGGATCTAAAGCTTCCAATTAAATTTATGGCATTGAAACTTATTCCGAATGTCGCCAATCACTTTTGTGCTTGTGGGGAGGTAGCAGGAAAATTCATGTTTCAAAAACGTGAATTTACAGTGATAAGAAATGCTATTGATGTAAAAAAATTTTCTTTCAATAATGACATAAGAAATAACAAAAGAAAAGAACTAAGATTAAAAGATGCGTTTGTTGTGGGGCACGTTGGTCGTTACTGTTATATCAAAAATCAACTTTTCCTTTTAGATGTTTTTTCTGAAATAAAAAAAGATCGACAAAATGCTCATCTTTTACTGATTGGTAAAGGCGAAGATGAAAAAAAAATTAGAAACAAGATTAAGCAACTTCATTTAGAAGAATCTGTATCACTGCTTATTGATCGCGACGATATTGATCAATTGTATCAGGTTATGGATGTATTTGTAATGCCCTCTTTGTTCGAAGGCCTACCCGTTGTAAGTATAGAAGCACAGGCGAATGGGTTACCTTGTATTGTATCTAGCAATATTTCAAGGGAAGTCAAGATTTCTAAAAACATAAAAATGCTAGATTTGAAAGCTGGCGTGAACAGTTGGAAGAATGAAATAATTGCTACAACAACCAGAAGAAACCCAAATGCAATTGATGAGCTCGAAAGAAAAGGGTATAACATTGCAATTGAAGGGAAAAAATTGGAAGAATTTTACAAAACTCTTTTGTGAGGTGAAATAATGGATTTATTGACAATTATAACCCCGGTATATAATCGAGCTGGTCTTATATCAAATTTATATAAGTCGTTAGAAAATCAAACAAACAAAGATTTTTGCTGGTTAGTTGTTGATGATGGAAGTACGGATAACACATTTGAAGTTGTTAACAGGCTGAAGAATAATGCATCATTCAAAATAATTTGCATAAAACAAGAAAATGGCGGAAAACATGCTGCTCTAAACTATGGAATACGCAATATTGAAACGGCGCTTACAATGATTGTCGATAGTGACGATACTTTGACCAATGATGCTGTACAGAGCATTTTTGACGTTCATAAAAAATATTCAAACAGAAACGATATAAGTATGTATACATTTTTGAGAGGATACAGCGATGGGAGAAAGATCGTATCAATAGAGAAAAATGAGTTTGTAGAAAATTATATAAATTACAGAATTAAAAATCATAAACCGGGGGATATGGCCGAGGTATTCGTAACAAAATATCTAAAGGAACATACTTTTCCAGTATTTGATAACGAAAAATTTCTTAGCGAGGACATCGTCTGGATAGAAATAGGAAAACATTCAGATTCGGTATATATTGATAAAGTTATTTATATTTGCGAGTATCAACCGAGTGGATTAAGTGCTAATGATAAAAAAATGAAGTTTGCTTCTCCTCTTGGTTCGATGTTGCGCGGCAAACAATTGATGTCTAAGGAATGTGGCATCAGGGCAAATATACGAGGGGCAATAATATTTAATTGTTATAAGATAGAAAGTAAATCCAATAATATTAAATCTATAAGACTAAGTAATAGAGAAAAAATACTTGTTGGCATTTTCAAGATACCTGGAATATATTTTAATCATAAGTGGAAAAAAAGTATAGGAGATTGAATTATGATACCCCAAATAATACATTATTGCTGGTTTGGAAAAAATAAAAAACCACAAATAGCAGTCGACTGTATTGAAACTTGGAAACATTTTTTCCCCGGATGGGAAATCATAGAATGGAATGAAGACAACTATGATTTAACTTCTATTCCTTATATAGATGATGCATATAAACTAAAAAAATGGGCTTTTGTATCTGACTTAGTGAGATTAGATGTTTTATATAGATATGGCGGTATTTATCTTGACGTTGATGTTGAGTTTATAAAATGTTTGCCTGAGGAATTTCTGAATTATAGAGGATTTATGGGGTTTGAACATACAAAAACTATCGCCCCTGGACTTATATTTGGAGTGGAAAAAGAGGACATTTTTATAAAACAAGTCTTAGAATCTTATGAGGGAGAACACTTTTATTACAATAAAAACGGAATATATAAAACAATTAACACAAGAATAACAAATGCATTGGTAGAGATGGGATTAGTGAAAAATAATGAATACCAAGTGGTGGACGGATTTCATATTTTCCCTTCAGAATATTTCTGCGGATATAATACGGATATTCGCGAACCTGAGATTACAGATAAAACAATTTGCTGGCACCATTATTTAGGATCATGGTCAAATCCATCACTCAAAATCAGATTACAGGATATTTTAAAGAAAATAGTTGGAGTTAATAATTACAAGAAGATATTGAACACTATAAGAGAAAAGAGAAAGCAAAATGGAATTACTTGATATTCTAAAGGCGAAACTTAGAGGAACTCTTAATCTTCAACAACTAAAAAGAGAGGGGTTAACGGTCGGAAAAAATTTTAATGCTCAAGAAGGAACAATAATTGATCCTGGGCATTGTTGGTTAATTGAAATTGGAGATAATGTAACATTTGCACCTAGAGTGCACATCTTAGCACACGATGCAAGCATGAAAAAAAGTCTTGGTTATGCTAAGATAGGAAGAGTTTCTATAGGAAACAACGTATTTATAGGCGCTGGTACAATCGTACTTCCAAATGTTAGAATCGATGATAATACAGTAGTCGGTGCTGGTAGTGTTGTGCCATACTCACTTTTAGGAGGGGGAGTATATGTTGGTAACCCTGCAAAAAAAATATATTCCTATGAAGAATGGATTGAGAAAGAAAAGCAAAATATTAAGAATACTATTGTGTATGATGGAAAATATAAGATAGGTAATATCTCAGAGGAAAATAAGCAAAAAATGAAAGAAGAACTAAGCATAAGATGCGGCTATATAGAATAAAGGCGTTGAAGGTGTGTGATGAGATTTGTATTAAAAAAAAATGAAATTATATTGTTTATGGTTTTGATGCCTTTCTTGAAACCATATAATGTTACGTTGATACCCATGCTTGATAATATATTCAAAATTTGGAAGCTGATATCCACGCTCTATATTCTTGTAATATTTTTTAAAGGGCCATTTAGATTACATAAAGAATCAATTTGGTTGTTGATGTTCTGCGCTGTTTGGACAATCAGTCTTGTAATCAACCGTGGGCCGATTGAGGATTATATAAATAATATTTTATCCATTATTGCAATAATGCTTTTTTTTGAAGAAGTAAACAATGAAAAAATCAAAATGCAATTATCCAAAATGTTTTATACAGTTGGAGCTGCATACATGATTTTAAATTGCATTACAGCGATACAAGGTTATCCGTTCTTTGCTGAAGGAATGGAACTGGATGATAATGCAAATTTCCTAGGAGGAGATAATTACTCTGCATTTATTTTGATAGTTTTATCTGGATTAATGTTTTTTTATGATGTCAAATATTTAAAGAAGATTAGAGCAAAAACTTGGATATACAACCTCTTTGGCCTGCTTAGTCTAATAATCCCATTTTCTTTTATGGGAATTATAAGCTATGTATTTTTTTTGATGATGGTTATATTTAGTAAATTTTATACGATTATAAAGATGCTAAACTGGAAAAAAATAATGCTAATAGGAGTAGTCTTTGTTCTCCTGGTGAGTTATTCGAATCTGGATGAAGTTATGGCAAACGTCTTGGGGGCTATGAATAAAACGGGGTTTAATGGACGCAATATGATTTGGCCTTTAGCAATAGATGCAATTATTAAAAAGCCTCTTATCGGGTATGGTGGGTTGACAACAGAGCAAGCTAGTACTTGGATACTTGCGGGAGCAAACCATACACATAACATATTATTGGAATTCCCATTTAGCGTTGGATTGATGGGCACATTATTTTTTTGTGAATTTATCATTGCAGTTTTTCGTGGAACAATAAGAAAGCATAATAATGGCACAGAAATTCTTTTAACTACATTATCGGCATTTGTTTTATGTTCGATTATGGATTTTTATATTGGATTAGTGTATTTTTATTTGTTATTATATATGATTTGGATTAACAAAGGGCAGGAGGCGATATCTGATTCATGAAGTTAAAAAAAGTATGTGCGGTTGTAGTAACGTATAATAGAATTAAATATTTATTAAAATTATTAAAAAGCTTGAAAGAACAATCATATGCGCTATCCGCGATTTTGATATTTGATAATTGTTCTACTGACGGTACAGATAGCATTCTTAAAGAAAATGGGTATTGTAATTCGGTGGAAATGCAAATGTTACATTCAGCGAAGAATAATGGTATAGATATATTATTTTACAGAAATAATGAGAATTTGGGTGGGTCAGGTGGTTTTCACGATGCAATAAAAATTGCATCAAAATTAGGATATGAATTCCTGTGGTGTATGGATGATGACGTACTCCCTGAAAAACAATGTCTAGAAAAATTAATGTTACATATGTCAAATGCTGTTAGGATTTGTATTCCCAGTAGAACAGATAAAAATTATAGAGACTATGCAATTATAGATGTCAATATGTCAAATCCTTTTAAATTTAGTATAGTGTCTAGAAAAAAAATGATTTATAACGAGAATATCAATGGCAATGCTATAGAAGTGGTTGATATGCCGTTTGAAGGCCCATTAATTGAGAATAAATTAATTGAGGAAATCGGCTTGCCCAAAAAGGATTTTTTTATTATTTTCGATGATAGTGAATATGCAGCAAGAGCATGTAAAGTTACAAAAATTTTATATTGCAAAGATGCTATACTACACAAACAAATTATTCCCCATTCGGGCAAGGACGAGTTTATGAATTGGAAAAATTATTATGGATATCGTAATCAAATTTGGTTTGATAGACATTATGGATTAAATCGTTTTGTGAAAATATTAAGGCCGCGGTTGTTATATATCGATCTGATTATGAGGGCAATTTTAAGAGGGAAATTTAGTAATATTAATTTAATAAAAAGAGCCTATAAAGATGGAGTGAATGATACCTTGGGAAAACTTGTTGCACCAGGCACATCAAGAAGGGAATTTAAGTGATGGCAATAAAAGCACGGTTAAAAAAAACATATCTATTCCAATATAAAAAAAGTTTTGATGAGTATATAAGAAGAGCATCTTTTATAAAAAATGTAACCAAATTTGAAAAATTAAGATTGCTGAAAAAATTTAAAGTTGTAAAAGAAAGAAATATATCTAACAAAGCGAAAATAGAACAAATTGAAAAACTATTAAATATTGTAAAAATTGAAACGGAATTAAAACATGGCTATTTTTATTCAATTGATGAAATGCTTTACATGTACAATTCGGGTATCGTGATCGACAATATGCCATGTGATTATAATTTTTTAATTACACATTCTATAGACGAAATGAGATGCATTGGTTGTAGAGAAACGCTTATTTCCAATGGCAAATATTTAGATTGTATTGAAAAGTTTATTTTAAGGGTGAGTTCGGAGCTAAAAAAAGTTCATGAAAACGATGTTGCAAAAATCATTGAAGATATGATCCATTATCCCGCTTATAATTTGAAAGAAGCATTACAAAGGATACTTTTCTGGAATCAAATTTTATGGCAGACAAATCATCGGCTTGTTGGATTGGGCAGATTAGACAAAATACTTGGCCAATTTGAAAATGAGAAAGAGGCAAATAAAGAAATTCACAATTTCTTACTTGTTTTGCATGAACATTATGTATATAAAAGTTCGGCCATGCCAGGGGATACAGGACAAGTTATAGTGCTTGGCGGAAATGATAACAATGATGAGTATTTCTGCAATAAATACACATTTATTATTTTAAACGAAATCATTAAACTCGGTTTACCGGATCCCAAAATTGTACTAAGAGTTTCACATAAAACACCGGATTCTTTATTAAAATTATCAATCAAATCAATTGCTTCGGGAATAGGCAGTCCTCTTCTATCAAACGATGACATTATTATCCCTGCGCTTCAAGCATTTGGATATGATATAGAGGATTCATATGATTATGCTGTTTCGGCATGTTGGGAGCCACTACCTGCGAAAGACTGCCTGGAGCAAAATAATATTATAACACTTGTCTTAGGTGAAATTCTAATTGATGTTATTAATGATGATCGGGTGTATAAAATAAAATCCTCTGCAGAATTGCTTGATTTATATTATGAAAAACTTAAGTCAAAATTGACAAATGTTTTAAATTATATCGATTCTATTATATGGAATAAAGATCCTTTGATGAGTCTTTGTTCTGAAACATGCAGAAATAGTGGAAAACTAATTTCCGAAGGAGGAACAAAAAATGTAAATTATGGCTTTTTAACTGTCGGAATCTCGTCGGTAGTGAACATGTTGATAAATGTGGATCAACTTGTATTTAAAACTAAAACATACACCATTTCAGAGTTGATTAATGCGGCAAAGAGTAATTATCAAGATCATAATAAATTGTTGGAGAGTTTGAAAAACAATAATTTTAAATTTGGAACAGACACAAAAGAGTCAATTTATTATACAAATAAAATCATTGAGCAGATTTATTCTATTACAAATAACTATCGTAATAGATTCGGAGGAAAAATTAAATTTGGACTTAGTTCTCCAGCATATATCATGAGTGGGAAAAATGTGGCTGCGACTCTAGATGGAAGAAAAAATGGAGATGCTTTTACTACTCATATATCAAATGATAGCAATGATTCAATAACAGAAATTGTACTTTTTGCTGGACAAATTGATTATTTCAAGGACTCATTTAATGGAAATGTTATAGATATTATGTTGCATCCAAATATTATATTAGAAAATCAAGATAAATTTGTTCAATATTTGAAATCATCTATCGAAATTGGAATATTTCAAATGCAATTTAATGTGTTAGATTCAAAAAAATTGATAGAGGCAAAAGTTAATCCGGAAAAATATCCTAATCTAATAGTGCGTGTATGGGGGTTTAGTGCATACTTTAATGACTTAACTGACGAATACAAGGACATTTTAATAAAGAGAGCTATAGAAAGCGAAAACAGATCATATAAAGCATAGCGGATGGTTAACTATGAACAAAAAAAGTATAAAGAAAAACTATATATACAATCTTAGTTATCAAGTATTGATTTTGTTTACTCCGTTGATTACAACCCCTTATATTTCACGTGTTCTTGGTGCGGACGGTATAGGAGAAGTAAGCTTTACAGAATCGGTTGCATCATATTTTGTCCTTTTTGCAACTTTAGGAATTACAACCTATGGACAGCGTGAAATATCATATGTCCAGGAGAACAGGAAAAAACGAAGTGTTGTTTTTTGGAATACTAAAGTTTTAGAATTTATAACGTCTACAATAGCAATCATTTTGTATGTGATTTTTTCCTTTCACCAAAAAAATGTAAACTTATCGTTGATTTTTACATTGAATATTCTTGCAGTCTTTGTTGACGTTACATGGTTGTTTCAAGGACTAGAAGAATTTGGTAAAATCGTTCTAAGAAATATTATAGTTAAAATATTAAATATTGCTTATCTTTTCTTGGTGATCAGAAGTTCAAATGATGTAAATCTATATGCCTTTGGGCTGTGTTTTTTTACATTTGTAAGTAACGTGTCATTATGGGTATATTTACCAAAATATGTTGATAGAATATCAGTTAAGCAGTTAAATCCTTTTAAAGAAATTCCGGTTGTAATATCATTATTTATTCCAACAATTGCAATATCTATATATACAGTTCTAGATAAAACGATGATTGGAATTATAACAAAAGACACTTATGAAAATGGATACTATGAACAAGCATTAAAAATATCAAGAATGGTATTAACAACTGTAACAGCATTAGGAACCGTAATGATTCCACGAATTGGGTATCACTTTGAAAGAAAAGATATCAATGAAGTTGAACGACTTATGTATAGAGGATATAGGTTTGTATGGTGTATAGGAACACCATTATGCTTAGGCCTTGTAATGATTTCAAGTAATTTTGTACCTTGGTTTTTTGGAACGGGATACGAAAGAGTTTCTGATTTGCTTAAAGTTCTTTCATTTTTGATTTTGGCAATAGGAATAAATAATGTTACGGGCATGCAATATCTAATTCCAACAAAACGACAAAACTTATTTACTTTGACAGTGGCTATTGGCGCTGTAGTAAATTTTATATTAAATTGTGTTTTGATAAGAATATTCCAATCAATAGGTGCCGCAGTTGCCTCTGTTGTAGCAGAAACAGTAATTGCAATTGTACAATTGGTATTTGTTAGACATGAACTAAAGCCAATGATGGTCTTAAAAGAGGGAATACATTATTATTGTGCGGGGGCGGCTATGGCTATTTTATTATATATTATAGAAAGATTCTTGACATCATCTTTTTTAAATACAGTGATCATGATAGTGGTAGGAGCGTTTATTTATTTTGGAATTTTAATAATTATGAAGGATGAATTTTTAATTTCAAATTTAAAAGCAGTTTTATCAAAAGTGATTAATAAACTGAAATAAATATAACATGTGTTAGTGGAATTTTAAAATAGTCTAGGCAGATGGGAGTACACATCAATGGGTAAAATATTGGTGACAAATATACAAAGATTTTCACTCCATGATGGACCAGGAATTCGCACGACTGTTTTTCTGAAAGGATGTTTACTTAGATGCCCATGGTGCGCAAATCCGGAAAATATCAATCCTTATCCTGAAATGTATAAAAAGGATGGAAAAAAAGGAACGTATGGGAAATTATATTCTGTGGACGATATCTTTTTTGAGGTGATGAAAGATGAAAAATTTTATGGTGCAGAAGGAGGAGTAACATTTTCAGGGGGTGAACCCTTGTTGCAATCTGAAGAAATATTGCAGATCTTAAAAAAGATTAAAGATTTAAAAATCACTACTGCGGTAGAGACCTGCCTTTTTGTGCCTACACAGAATCTTAATAGGTTACTTCCATACATAGATTTTTTTTATGTTGATATGAAAATAATAGAAGAAAGCAGATGTAAAAGTATAATTAAGGGAGATATAAATCTTTATATAAGCAATCTTGATCTTCTTGCAAAAAGAAATCGTAAGATTATCGTTCGAGTTCCGGTTATTGGCAATTTTACTGATGATACTGAAAACAGGATGCTTATTGCAACTATGTTGAATAAGTATAAGCATATAGTTTCAAAGGTGGAACTAATAAAAGAACATAATCTAGGAATTCCAAAATATATTTCTCTTGATTTGAAAGTTCCCATGTATAAAGGAGTCAGTGATGAACTAATGATAGAATATAAGAAAAATTTAGAACTCGAAACAGGCATTCCCGTCGATATATGTAGAATATAGGTTAATGCATATTGGCAATATTTTTATTGTAACCGCCAAATAATACGGGAGTATCCCAAAGTTTGTGTAAACCTTCAAACTGATGTAAGATAAACTTACCAGTTTGGAGGTTTATTTGTAAGCGCTTTATAATCGACCGGATAGCAGATCCCCAACTTTTGTGAGATACTTCAGATACTTGGAGTAATTCACTTCATATCTGGTTCTCAGAACTGAAAAAGCTACACTTCAATCGTAAGCGCTTTATAACCAACCGGATAGTCAAACTCCAACTTTTGTGAGATACTTCAGATACTTGGAGTAATTCACTTCCTATCCGGTTCTCGGAGTTGCAAAAGCTACGCTTTAATCTCACATCTTGAGTCGCTTTTGTTGTACCTGATTACTCCAAAATCTCACGTTGGAGGAGATGAATCAAGTGAGTACAACTTTAAATGATGAACATTGGTTAAATCTGATCACCCAGTGCAGATCCAGCGGGCTTACCTGTTTTTGCCCTCATAGTTTAGCATGTCGCTGCTCCGCTTGCATGTCTCTGGATTGCCCTGTATACTGTCATCAGTATACAGAAAGAGAAAGGGTTCCAGAGCACCCTCCGTAGCAAGTCGTGTACTCTGAAACCCTGGTGTATATTTCAGAGGAACTGACCATCCCTCACGGTCAATCTGATCATCTTTCACGGAGATTCAGATCACTGATCTCGGAGAGGGATAGTCGGCGGTCAAAGTCGTTCTTATAATGATGATGGCACACATTCGTGTGACTATCATTTAAGGAGGACGATGATCATGGTAGATTATCGCGAAATCCTGAGGCTCCAGAGCCTTGGACACAACATCACTCAGATCGCCGGATCGCTGCACAGCTCCCGCAACACCGTAAGAGAAGTAGAACGGCTTGCGGATGAGAAAGGCATCCGGTGGCCGCTTGAAGAGGAGGTGACAAATCCACAGCTTTATGTTCTGCTTTATCCGGAACGACAGGAAAAAGCAAATGTTTATCTGGAACCGGACTGTGCCTGGATCCACCGCGAACTGGCGAAAAAAGGAGTGAACCTGACACTGCTTTGGAAAGAATATCAAGTCAATTGCTCCAATGTCGGTCGTGTCCCATACCAGTATACACAGTTTTGTGACATTTACCGGGCATGGGTAAAAAAATCCAAAGCTACGATGAGGATCCATCATAAGCCCGGAGATGCCATGGAAGTGGACTGGGCAGGCGGGACACTGCCAATCAAAGATCCTGTTACTGGAGAAACTGTTCCCGCATACCTTTTTGTAGGGGTTCTTCCCTGCAGCTGCTATGTTTATGCCGAACTCTGCAGCGACATGAAGTCTGAAAACTGGCTGCTCTGCCATGTACATGCCTATGAGTATTTCGGCGGTGTGCCCAGGCTGACGATCCCGGACAATCTCCGCACCGGCGTGCTGAAAAACACCCGTATGGAAACGGTCCTTAACCGCAGCTATTCAGAACTCGCAGACCACTATGGCACTGCAGTCGTCCCTGCCCGCGTTCGCCGTCCGCAGGACAAGAGCCATGCCGAGGGCAGTGTCTCCTATGCGTCTACGTGGATTCTGGCGGCACTGCGGAACGAACCCTTCTTCTCCCTGGCCGATGCAAAAGAAGCCGTTGCTGAAAAGCTGGAAGAGCTTAATGGTTATGCCTTTAAGAAACGGGAAGGGAACCGCCGCGATGCTTATATCCATGAGGAAAAAGAATTCATGCAGCCGCTCCCTGCCAATCCCTATGAACCGTCTCTCTGGTCGGATCAGACAGTTCTTCTTGATTATACCGTAACTGACGGATTAAACAAGTATTCTGTCCCATATGACCTGATTGGGAAATCGGTCAGCGTCCGTGTGACGCGCGATACAGTGGAAGTATTCTTCCACGGGAACCGGGTGGCTGTCCATCCAAGAGAGGCCAGCCGCAAGCGGGATCCGGTCATGATAACCTCGCATATGCCGGAGAACCATCGGCAGTATCTTACCTACACGAAAGATGATTTCCAGTCCTGGGCTTCCACGATCGGCCCCAATACAGAAAAAGTCGTCCGCTTCTTCCTGGAATCCGGAAAGGCTCCTGAGCAGGGCTTTAAGTCCTGTGTCAGCCTGAAAAAATACGCAGATCGATACAAAGCTGAACGGATCGAAGAAGCATGCCGTCAGATTCTCATGTTCAGCGGCGCTCCTTCCATCCGTGGGATCCAGGCATTGCTGAAATCCCCGGTAAAGAGAGATGGAAAGACAGATTCACCATCCACCCAAAGGCCGAACCGCCACCGGAGCCGCGGCTTTACCCGTGGCGCAGAACAGTTCCGGGAAGGAGGCGATGAAAAATGATCGACCTCTCAACCGTTAAAGAACTGCGTGCCCTGAGACTTCCCGGTATGGCTCGGGAACTGGAATCACAGTTGGAAGATCCCCAGCGTTATAAGGCGCTTTCCTTTGAGGACCGTCTGGCACTTCTCGTAGACGCAGAAAGCGTTTCCCGCAGGAAGAACACCATCCGGCGCCGGATCCATGAAGCCAGACTCAGTGAAAGTCAGGCCTGTGTGGAAGCGATTGAATACCATGAAGACCGTGAACTGGATAAAAGGCTTATCACAAAGCTTGCAACCTGCACATATATCCGTGACAACCACCATGTAGTCCTGAAGGGGGCAACGGGTGCGGGAAAATCTTATATCGCAAACGCACTTGGTGTTGCCGCATGCAGGCAGCTTTATAAAGTCCGCTACGTCCGTATGCCTGATCTGCTGAATGAATATGCAGTTGCAAAAAGCATGAATACGCAGAATAAGGTGAAAAAGGCCTATTCCAAGTTTGACCTGCTTATCATTGATGAATGGCTTCTTCGGCCGCTTCCCGAATCGGAAGCTTATGATCTTCTGGAACTGATCGATGCCTGCAGCCAGAAAGGGGCGCTGATCCTCTGTACCCAGTATGACGTGGATGACTGGTATTATCGTATCGACTGCGACCGGGCCGAAGACGAAGGAAGTGCCGTTGCCGAAGGTATTCTGGACCGCATTATTAACAATAAGTACAGCATTGAGGTCAAAGGCCGCATCTCCATGAGAAAACGCCACGCATTTTCAGATGAAGGAAGCGAGGTGAATGGCAATGGCTGATAACACCATCTATGACCTGTTGGATGAAGTCAACTGTGCTGATTCCTGTGAAGCAGTCACCGCACTCTGTGAGTTAATCGATGAATTGCTGAAGGATATCCAGCACCTTGAGTTGGAATGCATCAGTACAAGGTATCTGCTGAGCCGGCATATGGATGAAGAACAGGGAAGTCTTCTGCGCAGCGACATCCTGGAAAATCTGGGACGTCGGCACTATGACAGTCCGGCATATCAGTTGTTTAAAGAACTTCTGTATGACGGCGGGGATCCTATGGAATTCCGCGACTATCTTGTCAAGGTACAAAAAGCCTGTAAAGGCGAATGGCCATGTTGGCACTAATCTATCATTGAAGCGGAGGCCGTTCTGGGGAATGTCGAAATCATTCTCCAGGCGGCATAGCCGCAGATGATATCACAATACTTTTTTGATTTGCTGCTCTTTAACATAATAGGGCAAACACGGAAGTGGGAATCAGCGGTCTCGTTCCCGTGATCACTGATCTAAATCTCCGTGACAAGTGATCTATTTATCCGTGAACGATGATCTATTCACGCGTAATATACACCTGGCATTAAAACCATGGTTATTGTATCAGATTACACGGTTACTTACAATCACGAAAATGATATTTTTTGTTGAGAGCAGTGCCATATCCTACTGCCCGGTCTGTGGAGAGCCGCTTTCTTACCGGGATTCCTGCGTCAGGATCATGCGGCTGGAGGGAGGCATAAGGCGGAGATTCCTGATCCGCAGGCTGAAATGCTGTTGCTGCGGGAGACTCCACCGGGAACTGCCGGACTGCCTGGTCCCTTACAAGCACTATGCTTCTGAAGTGATCTCCGGTGTCCTGGATGGGATGGTCACACCGGAGGACGACGATTCCGCAGATTATCCCTGTGAAAGGACAATGCGCCGTTGGCAATGCTGGCTGGAATTCAACCGGCTTAGGATAAACGGATATCTGAAATCCGCAGGATACCGTCTGCTGGGATTCTCCACAGAACTTCTGGAATCCCGGGTGCCGCTGCTCGAAAAACTGCGAAGTTCACAGCCGGAATGGCTGGATGAATATTACGGTGCGGCGGAGCCGCCAGTCCGGTGTGGCGAGAGCCACCTGTCCGGACTAACGGAGCCACCTGTTGATAGTTACTCAGCCTGAGCGGGATCCAAGCCATATACTTCCCTCATGGAAAGGTCTTTTGATGGATCGATGCTCTGAATGTTGATTTTATATGAATCGTAAGAAATACGATCCATGATGGCATCTGCAAGAGTGCTCTCACCGCTGCAGATCTGCTGGTACCACTCGCTTTCCCGGAACTGGGAACAGAAGATGGTCGATGACTTTTTCCTGCGTTTGTGGATCAGCTCAAAAAGATTTCTTGCTTCGGACTCGGTCAGTTTGAGCAGGAGCCATTCATCAATGATCAGCAGGACTGGCTTGATGTATTTCTTTAGTACACTGGTAAAAGCACCGGAATCCCTAGCTGCCTGTAGATCCAGCAACATATCCGGAAGGCGGACATATTTTACAGTGTAATAGTGTTTACATGCCTCCATACCAAAAGCGCATGCCAGATAAGTCTTACCACTTCCGGTGGCACCGGTAATAAAAATGTTGCGGTATTCTGAGATGTATTCACAGGTTGCCAGGCGGCTGATCAAAGCTTTGTTCAGTTTCCGGCCGGATTGATAGTCGATGGCTGCGATGCTAGCGTCTGGCTGCTCCAGTTCTGCCTGACGGATCAGCCTTTTCAGGCGGTTGTTTTTACGGTTGGCATATTCAACATCAACCAGCATGCCGAAGCGGTCTTCGAACGGGACTTCCTTCATCGTTGAATCATCCATCTGGATCCGAAAGGCATCCGCCATGGATGACAGGCGCATTTCGATAAGTTTATCAATGGTACTCTGATTGGTCATGATCTTTTACCTCCGTAGTATCTGGCTCCTCTGGTAATGCCATGTGTCTGTGATTGTGTCTCTGGTGAAGAAGATTCCGGATTTCGGAATACGTTTTGGGAATCCTCTTTCATGGCAGCTAATAGATTTTTGATACTTTTATAACTGGGTGTACTGGAATACAGAAGTGCTCTATTACAAGCCTCTTCCAGTTTTGCGCGAGAATGCTTCTCAGCCAGCTTCAGCAGCCCCATACAGCTTCTGTAGGTCTGCTGTTCCACCCTGCCGGAGGTCAGTATTGCATCAACCACCTTCCTTGTGTTGATTCCAATCGAATCTGCCCATCGGCGGAAACGGTCACCATTCCATTCCAGATATCTCTGATGGTCTGGCGGCATATGCTCCGTTACTGTGGAGTACTGGCCGCTCCTGCCATGGAGACGACGATGTGAAGCGATCCGATTGTGATGATAAAATATTTCAATCGTTGTTTCTGTCATGCGCACATCGACCTTATCTTTGATATACTGATAAGGCACGGAGTAGTACATCTTGTCTACTGCGATGTGGTAGTTGAACTGGACAGTGGCTTGTTTCCACTCAGCCAGTTCGAAGGGTGTGGCAGGCAACGGTGCCAGCAATGGCTTTTCTTCCCCAAGAAATAAACTGAGCCTGCTGCAATCCTTCTTTTGGAACTTCTTGGCATTGTAGGCATCCAGTTTTTCACGTATCGCAGCATTTAATTCTGCAAGGGAGAAAAACTGTTCATTGCGAAGGGCTGCTGTGATCCATGTGGAGATCTTGCCAACGGAACCTTCTACATTCGGTTTATCCTTGGGCTTCCGGACTCTTGCCGGAATAATGGCGACATTATAATGTTCTGCCATCTCATGATAAGTAGTATTCAGTGCGGTCGTATACCAGTCGCTTTTCGAATGATTCACTGCCGTAGAACAGTTATCAGGAATAAGCATCGGTGTAACGCCGACGAAGAATTCAAACATCTGGATATGTGCTTTGATCCAGTTGTCCGTCTTCTGGTTCAGGTATGCTTTTACAAAGGCATACTGGCTGTAAGTAAGGACTCCTACAAATATCCATGCCTCCGTGATCTCACCGGTGTCTGGATCGATGAGCTGTGCCGGATCACCGGCCCAATCTACTTCGATCTGCTCACCCGGTTTCCGTGGGATGTGCATGGTTGCCCTGCGCTTTTCTTCATCTTTTTGGATGTAGTAGCAGAACTGAGAATACATGAGAGGTTCTTCATTGTTCATGCGACATTCCTCACAGTATTCTACCCATAGGAGTTTCTTGTTGACTCCATTACGCAGGAGCTCCCTGCGGACGTAGTCATAATCAGGCATCCTTCTATTGGTTGCTGATTTTACCTTGGGGAAAAGCATTTCCTCAAGTGCGCTGTCGGTCATGTCATGATCCAGTGGCCAGGAAAGATTTATTTCCGCAGCCCGTTTGACGACCTTGGCAACTGTGTTACGGGATACGCCGCAGCTGTGTGCGATGTTCCGTTCACTGAATCCTAAGCTTTTCAGGCGAAGGATTTCTCGATATTTGGTCATAATGGTGACCTCCTCTAACTGTATTCACATCTACTGATGTGTTCTTACAGTATAAAGGAAATCTATGTAATAGAGCCTAATGTGGCTCTGAATTACCGGAATATGCGGATCTCATTCTCCGGAACGGTGGCTCTCAAAGTCCGGACAGGTGGCTCAAAGAGCCCCGGAATAATCAGCTGGAAACACTGCTCCGGTTCCTTTATAATTCCGGAGGTTTTCTCGTCCCTGTTTAATGCCCTGGCTTTGCACCGACTTTGTTTTGCTGTCACCACTGCCCTGTGGTACCCTCCCTGCAAAAGGAGGTTATAGCCAATGAAAACAAACGAAACCATAAAGTGGCAGGAAGAGCAGGCACTGCAGCGGTACCAGATGATTTCTCCCTTGCTGGATGAATCACTGGATAATGCAAAGCGGATCCAATTGAGGGAGACGATTGCAGAGCAGAACGGGTTGTCCCCACGTACCCTGTACCGCTATGAAGCAGCTTACAGAACGGGCGGGTTTCCCGGGCTGAAGCCGCAGGACCGGGAAACAAAGCGCTCCCCGAAGCTCCCGGAAAACTTTGATGAACTTCTGGAACAGGCAATCCAGCTGAAGCGGGAAGTGCCGAAACGTTCTGTCCGTCAGATCATCTATATCCTGGAACTGGAGGGCCGTGTAGCCCCGGGAGTCCTGAAGCGTTCCACGATGGAGCGGTATCTCTATAAAGCCGGATTCGGTGTCCGTCAGATGCAGATGTACAACGATGCCCGGAAGAGTTCCTCAAAACGGTTCTGTAAACCGCACCGGATGATGCTGATCCAGGGCGATATTAAATATGGCATAAAGCTTCCCATCGGCAAGAATGGGGCAATGGTGCAGACTTACCTTTCTTCCGCGATCGATGACCATTCCCGGTATGTGATCCAGTCAGAATTCTATGCCAGCCAGGAAGAATCCATTGTGGAGGATACTTTCCGAAAAGTGGTCCTCAAAGCCGGGAAATTTGATGCCTGTTACTTTGATAACGGATCACAGTACATCGCAAAACAGCTGAAACTCTCCTTGGGAAAGCTCGGGATCACGATCCGCCATGCTCCCAGGGCCAGTGGAAAATCCAAGGGCAAATGTGAAAAATTCCATCAGGTTGTAGATTCGTATCTGAGGGAGGCAAAAGCACATCAGATCCGGACGCTGGAACAGCTGAACCATTACTGGAGTATCTTTCTGGAAGAATACTACCACAAGATGCCCCATGAAGGAATCCGTGAGTACTATGAAAGCCTGGGCAGCCCCGTTCCCGCCCAGGGAATCTCACCATTGCAGGAATGGGGGAGGGACAGCCGTCCCCTGACATTCCTGGATACCGGTGTAGTGGCAGAGGCATTTCTCCACCACGAGACTCGGCTGGTAGATAAAGGGGCATGTATCAGCTTCCAGGGCAGGAAATATGAGACGAAACCTTCCCTGATCGGCTGTAAAGTGGAGATTTCCTATGACCCGATGTCTCCGGAAGTAATCCGGGTATCCTATCCGGGGATGCCGCCTTTTGAGGCGGAACCGGTGAAGATCGGGGAATTCTGTTCCAGAACCCCGGCGCTGCCGGTCTCTATGCAGGAACAAGAAACGGAAACTTCCCGGTTCCTTTCCGCATTGGAGAAA
Source organism: Lachnoclostridium sp. An196 (assembly GCF_002160135.1). GTDB lineage: Bacteria > Bacillota > Clostridia > Lachnospirales > Lachnospiraceae > Hominiventricola > Hominiventricola avistercoris. The sequence continues at coordinate 256,421 of NZ_NFJZ01000001.1, forward strand.
AAACATACACAGAGCAGACAGCAGGTAGCTGACGCGATCTCTTTCGGCCAGTACAGGAAGGATGGTGGCAGCGATGTATGAAACATTTTTCCGGATGGATCACACTCCATTTTCAAGGAACACGCCGGTTGCCGACCTTTATGAATCGCCTGCTATGGCGGATACCCTGGGGAGACTCACCTATGCGGCAGACCGCCAGCTCTTTGCCGTAGTCACTGCGGATGCCGGATGTGGAAAGTCTACATTGATCCGCCGTTTTGTGACCAGCCTGCCCAAAGAGGAATACCTGTTCCTTTATCTGTCGGATTCCAAACTGACCCCGAGGTGGTTCTATAAAGGGATGCTGGATCAGTTGGGGATTGAGTCAAAGTTTTACCGCGGTGACGCGAAGCGGCAGCTCCAGAAGGAAGTAGAGATCATCCGCGGCGTCCAGAAAAAGAAAGTGGCCTGCATACTGGATGAGGCCCATCTTCTGGAAAAGGAAACAATTGAGGAGTTTCGCTTTCTGCTGAATTACCGCTTTGATTCCATCAGTCCGATGGCGCTTGTCCTTGTTGGGCAGACAGAACTGTGGGATAAACTCCGGATGCAGCGATACGCTGCTGTCCGGCAGAGGATCGATATCAACTGTGTCCTTCCCCACCTGGACCGTTCGGAGACAGAGCGGTACATCCAGTCCCATCTGGCTTATGCCGGCGGCAGGCAGGACATCTTCACGGATAAAGCACTGGATGATATCTATAAGGAGTCCACGGGGATTCCGCGCCGGATCAACCGGATCTGTGAAAAGAGCCTGATGTATGCCAGCCAGCAGGGGAAGCGTCTGATCGATGAACACCTTGTCCGCTACATCATGGAACATGAGATGCTGGGAGGTGACACACGCCAATGATCACATTTACCTGTAAAGGGAATGGATGCTCGCCCCGCCAGTGGGAAGGCAGCCTTGAGATCCTGCAGAGCGGGAACCCGTGTGAGGCAGAACTCTGTGCCAGGGGAAGCCGCTACCACCTGATCGTAGGAAAGCATTCCTACGGGAACTATCTGTGTATTCCCAACTGGGATGTTGGTACAGAACTCTCATCACTGACAGATATCTTCTGGAATGAGGAACGCCTCCGGTATTACAGCCGAATGAAAAAGGCAGATGCCTGTACCATTGTCTCGGCGCTTAAGGTGCTGGCAGAGCATGGATGTATGAACTAAGTTCTTCCGTGCTGGGGCGGCTATCCGCCCCAGCAAAGGGGACATTCCATGACAGATATCAGGGCAATCTCATGTCAGCATGACAGAGCGAGATCATGACAGCCAAGGAGAGCATTAACACTATAGCAGTGCCTCTCTTATAGAAAACTATACATTATTTTCCGAAACCATTAATGAAGAAAACATACAATTGCGTTATCCCCAAACATTGTTTGCATATGAAGAATCACAAATAAATTGTCCATTGTACAATCCGGGAGAAGTCCGTTATTTTGCAGGGCAAGAAGACGGCTTGTTCATATGGATAGCTTCCTATAGTCCAGAACAGACAGTTGCCATCGGGGAACTACAAGAAGAATATATAAATTACTATTTGAATTATTTTACAAATGGATATCTTGTCGATGAAAATCAAGATGAAATATGTATCATTACGGGTTTGATCCAGGAAAATGAAATAGGCTATATACTTATAGAATTTAATCAAAATGCCATCAACACACTTTATATTTCATTCCCTTACGAGGAACAACTCAAGGAAGATGAATTTGATGCATATTTATTTGATGAATATCCTGACTATATTACATACCAGCAAGTTAAAGAAGAGGAGTACCGTCTGAAGACTTATATGGTGACCTTGATATACATGTCGTGCTCTTTTTCCCATTCAACTTCAAAGTATATTCCATACAGTGAATATTATGTTTCATGGTAACAGAAAGAAAGCAGGGATTTAAATGGGTAAACTTTTTTTGGTAGTATCTACTATAATGTGCATACATTTCTTCCCGCTTAACGTATTTGCGGGATCAGTTGTTGCCCTGGATCCCGGCCATGGCGGCTCCAATCAAGGCGCTGATTATCTTGTAAATACTGACTCTGAAATGTTGGAAAAGGATCTCACACTTGAACTTGCGAAACTAATTAAAATTGAATTGGAAAAAGAAGGAGTAGAAGTATTCCTGACCAGAAATGAAGATGTAGATATGTCGTTAGCTGAACGGGCTGAATATGCATGTGAAAGAAATGCCCGGTTCATTATCAGCTTGCATTTTAATGCTTCAGAACGGCATACATTATATGGGACTGAATTATGGATATCGTCCAGTGAAACATATTTTAAAACCGCATTTCCTATTGCCAGCCATATAGAGGAAGAACTGGAATCCCTTGGACTACTGAGCCGGGGAATTAAAATTAAACTCAATCAGGAAAACGTTGATTATTATGGTATTATACGCGAAGGGACATCCCGGGGACTGCCCACAATCCTTGTAGAACACTGTTTCTTAGATCATGAACGGGATATTTCCTTTTGGAGTACATATGAGGCACTAGAATCCCTGGCACGAGCAGACGCAAGAGGGATTATTGAGTATCTAAACTCTGCTGACCAGGGGCCCAAAGCCTCGGAACTAATTTCGAGTATTATGCCAGATAGTACTCCGCCTGAAATACTAAAGATATATTATAAAGGGACTGTTAATGATAATTGGGTATTTCAAGCAGACATAAAAGAAACAGACAGTACGTTAACATATTATTCATATGCTGCAGCTTCGGAAGAAACATGGTCAGAACTTTTTCCTTTGTATTCCGATCTAGCAACGCCTCAATTATACACATTAGAGGCCCCCGCGGAACTTAATACAGACGAACTAAAATTTAGAATATACAATGGCTATGATCTTTTTTCAGAATCATATCCAGTTGCAGTTGTATCTGAAATTACGGATCTGAATCCCACTTTCATTTCTGAAGATATTTTATCATATAGTGATGTGGTTTCAGATATGCATAGGGAATATTTTCTCTTCATTTGTGTTCTTGTAGGGGTATTTTGTTGTCTTGTACAACTAGTAATTAGTTATTTTATAATTAAAAAACAGAAATTCGTATACTTTTTTGCAAGCGGATACCAGTCATTTTTTGAGTTGTGGAACAGTATACCAAGTACGAGTGTGTTGACCAAAGATAGTACTTTGAGACCGGCTCTGGCACATGCATTTATGTTGTATGTAAGGAGACAGTCTATTTGCTACATGGATGGTTATTTAAAGATGGGCCTGAGGCAACATGAAATAGATGCCATTGCCCGAAAAGACCGTCTGACCGCTGTCCCCAGGGAGGGAATTAGTGTTGCTGATTTATTTTTAGTGTTAAATCAATTAAATGTTCTTGACTGTGTAATCAATATGCGAGACACTTTAAATACTCCCGAGCGTTATGAACAACTATATTATCAATTATCTACAAGCCTTCAAAAACAAATACGGTATCAGAGAGAAGATTTTGATAAGATTGCAAAAGAAATTTCCCTTATATTTGCCCGGAGAGAATTTGCATATGCGGTTCGGGCAGCTGAACATTCGGATTTAAACATAGCAGATGATGATTTATATTTACTTGCGACAATATATGTATATATTATTCGCGCTATGGGAAACGATGAATCAGTCCACTCATTTGCAGGCTTGGTTGTCTTGAATGAATCGCTTAGACATGATATTTTTCCGTTTCCTGTCGATACAATGCAGGCACGGCGTATTTTATCCCTGCCGTTAAATAGTGCCCGAAAAATAGAACTGTTAATAGAACTTTTTGGAACTGAACAGGCAGAATGCATAAATACAGTTTTCTTGGATGTTAGAATATATACAGAGAGGTAAATAAATACTACAATGAAAAAATTATTATCAATTGATGGCGGCGGGATGAAAGGAATATTTGCAGCAAGCTTTCTGGCTGGGCTAGAGCGCCATTGTAAAAAGCCGATCTGCAAATACTTCGATTTGGTTTGCGGGACGTCAACGGGTGCGATTATAGCCAGCGCCCTGGCAATGGGAATCCCTGCGAAAACGATCTTGAATATGTATATGGAAAAAGGGAAAGAAATTTTCCCCCCGAAAAGAAGATTGCCATTGCTGAAAGCAAAATACGGGTCGGAGCCGTTAAAGAAGGCGCTTGATGAGGTTTTTCAGTCGAGTTGCATAAAAGACTGCAAAACAAGATTATTGATACCGGCTTACAATCTGACGAGCAGGAAAGTGAGAGTATTCAAGACGCCTCATGCTGAGGATTTGTATTTTGACAAAAACTTGAAAATTGTGGATTGCTTGCTGGCGACAACGGCTGCGCCTACATATTTTTCTCCCCATAAGATGGAAGGCGGAGTTTTTATTGATGGGGGAGTCGGTGCAAACAATCCGTCCCTGATCGCTCTTGTGGAAGGGATTACCAGGTGCGGTTGGGACATTTCAGATATTTCCCTGTTAAGCGTTGGAAGTGTGAATGAGTTAAGCCCCACAACCGGTGATGAGAAAATGGGATTGCTGGATGCGGCAAAAATATTGAATTGCTTTATGAATGCGGAGAGCCGGTATGCTGAAAACATCTGTAACATTATGCTGCCAAAGGGACAATATATCCGGGTTACACAGCAAGTACTGCCTGGAGAGGCGTCTCTTGATCAAGCAACAGGTAAGAGTATGGAAAAGTTAAAAGACTGGGGGACAAATGCTGCAATGAACTGCATCGCCGACGTGAAAAATATGTTTTTTACGGACGAAATTGAAGACGTAACATTTTACAATTTAGATAATAGTTGAAAAGCGAATATTGCACGAACCATTGCAGGGCGTGCATTTGGGGATTTGCTCCTTGACAGAAGACTTTCCGTTTGATATGGTAAAATTGTCAGAGACGCATATAATATACTACAGAGACTATATGGAGGGAAAAGAATGCCGTCTATTAAGAGGAAACGCCTGATTGGAAATACGGCGAAGCCAGCGCTAAGCGCAGCGGTCGTTGCGGCTGTGTCTGGACAGGTGGCGGTTGCAGTTCCGGTTCGGAAAAAAGGGGTTGTTGTCGGGTATTCCAAGGTAGGGAAGGCTGCGGGCAGGAGTTCAAGAAAAGCAGTAAAAACAGGGCACCAAAAAAGGATACTGGAGCAAAGGAATGCAGTCTATCCCAAAAACCGGATGCGCAGAGCGCTCGCGGTGAATTTGGACAGTATCAGCATTCCCCGCAGAGGCAAGGAAGCATAGGATATCTTTGATAAGGAACGAATAATTGCATAAGAAGTTTGGAAGAAAGTGGTTGCTAGTTTGATGTGCAGCTGCTTTTTTCATAAAACGGAAAGCGGTTAAAGGGAGAGAAAGATGGATTACAGAGATAAGGAGAAAATTATCAGCCCGGACCATAAAGTGGGAATCAAGATACTGAACGATACGCAGATGATGAATGTGTTTCCTGACTATGCAAGCGCGGTCAGCCGTATAGAGAAGCACCGCAAATGGCTGGTAGACCATCAGATCCAGAGTTTTACCCACTACCAGTATAATCTGATGTACGATAATGTCATATCAATTTTTGGAAAACGCGGAACTGGAAAAACATCGGTGGCGTTTACGCTGCATAAAAAAATAGAAGAGGACAGCAGGCATGCTTATGACGTCGTTCTTCCGATCATTATACCGGAGGTTATCCCTGACGACGGCAGCGTGCTGGGATGGCTGCTGGCGATTGTGCATGATCAGGTATCGGACTTCGAAAAAGAGTATTGGAGTGTGATTGGAAAGCAGGACTACGAGACAGGATATGCTGATTTCTGGAAAAACTGTAAAAGGGAGAAAGCGGACAGAAAAGGCGATTCTCTGGCGGAAGAACTGGACAGGCTGGTGGAACTGTTTTATGCGGCAAAATATAATCCGGCAAACGAATCGTCCTATAATCTTGCGGTTGGAAATTCGGTGAAGCAGTCCCAGAATTATTATAGGTTTGCCAAGGAAATCATGAGATTCTGGGATAAGTGGATCTTGTGGATCAAGGAAATGAATGAGACGAAAGGGAGTGGGCAGGAGAAAATCGCGCCGCTGATTTACTTTATTTTTGACGATGTTGATCTGGCGCCCCAGAAAGCAGGAGAACTGCTTTCGGTAATCATAAAGTATCTTTCCCATCCGAATATCGTAGTCATCACGACGGCGGATGAAGAGATGTTTCTGGAGGTGATTGAAAAGAGGCTGGACCGTGACATAGGGCGCTTGCCGAAAGAGTGGAGAGATTATCTGAACACCCGTGATGTAAACGGGAATGCTCATGATAAAGAGGAAGAATCCCGGGAACTGGTGAAAAAGACGGCAAGAAGATACCTGGGGAAAGTGATGCCCACATCTACCAGGTATTACCTGAAGCAGTTCAATACAGTGGAAGAAAAAAGGCTGTTTTACCTGGATGACGATAAGGAACTCTGGACAGGGATCTGCGAGCAGGTCGGGATGCTGCTTGGATATTTGCAGAATCCCGGAGTGCGGGAAAACTTTCTTGTCCAGAACCAGGTTGACAGAGACTATTATCTCAATTTCCTTGGCAATACCTCCAGGCAGCTCGGAAACGTTTACATTGGTATCAAGGATTTCATAGGGAGCCTTGTCCAGACTATAGCGTCATTTAATGAAAAAAGTTTGCAGCAGCAGGATGAGGGACATGAAAAATATGTGGAAATGGTATATCACAGTGCATGGCGATTCCTGTATGTTTCCATTAATTCAAACCATGACCTGGCTGAGAGGATCGAGGATGTGGAAAGCTTTATCAATGAGATCTTCTGGATGGAACACGACGGATGGCTGCTTTATATCAATTATACTTACCTGGACGACTGCCTGAGAAGAAAACTGAGCGTGTATTCTGCAACGGAATGTGTAAAGATGGCGCTGCAGCTGTATTCTTTGCTCCAGTTTGTGGAAAATATTTTTTTGATTCTGGAAGATTGTACAGAAAGAGGGATCACAGGGCGCAAAAGGATACACGGACTTTCTAATCTGAGAGAATTTCTGTGCGATCAGGTGTTCCACGGAGATGCCAAGCTTCAGAGAAATCTGACGGCGGTAGATTTTTTCGCACATTATAAAACATTGCTGAACCGGCTGGGCAGGCTGATGGAAGAAGGGATTCATGAAAAAAAACTGTGTAAAGAGTATCTTTACGACTTTTCCGGTTTGCTAGAGACGGTTCCGGACGATTTCATATCCTGGGCATTTAGAAAAGACCGGGACTGGCTGCAGGAGATATGCGGGATGCTCTCGGCGACATATGGGAACCTGTATCTGATTGGAACTAGGGAACTGAAAAACTGCAGACTGTATGAAGAGTGGGAGTCTCTTTCTCGCTATCAGACGGCGATAAAAGATTTGTTGGAGGACGACATCTACCAGACGCTGGATGAATTTTACCTCCTGGGTACTGCGAAAGAAGAATTCCGGGTACATAGAAAGCTTTTTGAACAAATGGAGGATGGGGAAGAAGATTCCCATTCGTTGAGAGAAGAGCATATAGAAGAATTTCATAAAAGAATTTGCCAGAAAATAAAAGAACATGCCGAGGAGACGCAGATCATTTCAAACGAAAAGAAAACTGCGGAAGAAGGGGCGCCGACATTTTTGATGGAACCAGTCACAGCATTGATACAGGAGGTAAACAACGACCTGGCGGGGAAAAGTATTGGTTATGTCATAGAATTGCTGCCGGATGAAGAGGGAGAAGAGGTAAAAAGCGGGCTTTCGCAGGAACAGACCGGCAACGGGATACTCACCGTCCTGAAAGTACTGTATGATTCCATTTCCGAGTGGGATATGACGGCCCGGACATTTTCCATTTCTGAGATCATGAATATCTATTCGGCGGCGGACGATGACAGCACGGATTCTGCTTATCAAAAAGAATTCAACAAGCTGGCGTCCCGTCTGACATCGTATATACCGGCAGAGTATGAGGAGCAGGAAGGTTCCTGGTATCTGATGGGGGGATCCCTGTACAGAGAAATCAAAGAATGTCTGAACCGTGTAAAATATGCATGTATACGCGGGAGGTATATAACGGATGCAGAATATATAGAAGAACAGATAAAGCAGATTGAACGAGAATTGGAAGTATCTTTCAATGCGGATGACGCGGAAGAATTTCAGAGCGCGTTGTATCTGGCCGTCCGCGTGCATCTGGCTGTGAGGATGCAGAGGCTTTACCTGTATTATTCTGTTGTGGAAAAATATAATATGGATCCAGATTACTCCTCGGAGGCGATAGAATATAGCATAAATGACAGCGACGGCGAGATAATGCCCACTTACTATTTCCAACTGTTTCAACAGATGTGCCAGCTGGTGGAAAAGGACTATAGTAAGCTGTCAAAAGAGAGGAAAATGATCCGGAGGCTGATCGAGCGCGCGGCATCTCAATATAAAAAAGAATATATAAAGCAGATATTGCAAGAGGTAAAACATGAATCGTTCCCGGATTAATCAGATTTTGGGCGTACTTCTCTTTCCCATAACGGATCCCGATCTGCAGAAGAACGACTACTTATATGAGCGCTGTATGGCATATGAAGCGTTGATTGCCGTAAAGGGAAACGGCGCCCGCGTACTTGGAGAAAAGATGCAAAAGAGTGAAAGATACAGGGAAGCAGAAAAGAAGCTCTTGCAATATCTTGCAGACTCCTGCAGGAGCAGGATTCCCTCTTATGACAGCCTTCAGATGCTTTGCGAACTCTATTATCCTCTGCTGGATATGGAGCGTTCTATTGAGGAACGACAACAATTGAAACAGCAAATGGGGAACGGGTCTGACCGAAAGGAGAATGCGGCGGTTTTTTATATGGAACGGATGCGAAGGATTGCCGTATCACTGTTGACCTATCGGGACGGCATTCTTGCGATCCGCACATGGAATAACAGCGAGAATGTTGACCAAAAGGACATTTTCTGCACCGGCCATGTATTTGACAAAGTAGAGATATGGAATATGTTAAGCAGTTATGTGTCTCCGGATCTTTTTATGGCCCTTTTTATGGTTGAATGTGATCTTGGAGCGGAAGCGCTGTATGAACAGAAAGCATATATTTCTCTGCCGGATAAGCTCCTGGTTAAAGTGTTGAGAAAAGGAATGGCGGAGAATCATCTGCATTTTAATGCAGCGTTTGGTTATGAAGCAGTCTGGATAAATAAGATGAATCTTCGGGAGTGCTTTCGTCCTGCTCCAGAGGACACGGAAGAGGAAGTATATCTAGAGGCAGCCTTGTTCCGGCTGTTAAGCGCTGTTTTTCTGATGGGAAGTAAGGCGGAACCTTTTATGGACTGGATCGTTGGATACCACGGGGGCGTTTTTTGCTCTGTGATAGGCGCATTGTATACTGGGGATATATTCGACGTGGATAGAAAAGAATTGGAAGAAGCGGTCTGGGAAGTGGTGGATGAGGAGATTGTCAGAGAAACACCGGATTATCTTTTGGAGGCGGTGTTCAATTCCCATGTGGAGTTAAAAACGTCTTCAGAATTTATACTTTTATATTATTGCTGCCGCTATATGAAAGAACGTTCCTGGGATACTGGTTTTTCGAGGGGGTTTTTGCAATATATCCGGATTAAAAATCTGTTCGTACGGAAAGTACTGCCGAGCGACTTGGTTCCGGGACTGCGGCATTTTCAAACATATTTCAATCAGATGATAATAGAAGAATCGTGGGCGGCGGGAAGCGAAAAAATGGCGCTGGATGTTTTTCGTGCACAGTCCAAAATTGCCGGACTGAAAAAAATAGAAATCCGCATCGCACCGGATATAGAATTGGAACATCTGTGCAACTTAAAAGATAAAAAAGCGGTAGAAGAAATGAAACAAAGATTGTGCAGACAGTTATTCGCCTTATTTCAGTCGTATCGAAAATATATTCTGGAATCGGTGATGGGGGTCGGGAAAACATCCTTATATCTGCGGTGGGAAGAAGAAAGGCAAAAAGAAATATACCGCCATGAAGCGATAGGTAAAATTTTGCATGAGTACGGTGAAAAAATAAAAGAGCTGGGGATTCCTGTCCTGGGAATTATCTATCATTTTATAAAAACGGAAAGCACCGACAATATCTCTGGCTATCATTGCTGGAGAGATATGGATGATAGCGGCAAAAGTGTTTCAAAGCATCGGTTCATCTTGCGCGAGCGGATGATGCTGTTGGGGATTGCAATAGAAGAACTGCGTCAGGAAATCCCAAAACTGAATGAATATGTCGTTGGCGTGGACGCGGCTTCCGATGAGAATGCGATGGAACCGTGGATGTTTTCTCCAGCGTTTACGAGGATGCGGTCAAAATTGACAAGCCGGCCAATAAGTACATATTTTCATGGAGGAAGCAGGGAGTATTCCAGCGTCCAAAATATAGGTTTTACTTATCATGTGGGAGAAGACTACCGGCATATTTTGTCCGGACTGCGGCATATTGATGAAGTGATAGAACGGTTTTATTATAAACCTGGCGACCGTCTCGGTCATGCGCTGGCTTTGGGCACAGATATTCGGCGGTGGATTCGGGAAACAGAAGCGGTAGCGATGCCTGTTCAGGAATATATGGAGGATTTACTTTGGGTTTGGGGAAAAATCGTCCATGGAGAGGTCCGCTTATCTGTCCAGTTAGAAATGCTGGAAGAAAAAATACTTCAATGTGCGGAGAAAATATATGGAAGTTTGTCGGGCTTATCAGTCAGGCTGCTGTACCAGGCTTATGAGAGAAAGTTTTCAGTTGCTCATAAAAAATGGCTGGCACAGCTTAAGAAAGAGGAAAATGAAACACCGAAGCCTGCGGACAGAAATATTTATGAGAAAGAAAAGCCACAAACATATTGCAAAATAATAAATGCAAAGTGCATAGGGTATGAAGGATTGTGGACTGTTGAACGCCTGATCAGCACTATCTACTGTCCGGTATTTGAGGAAAGAGGAAAGCAGGTGGAGATGGTTCCGGTTCGAAACAATGAACTAGAATTGTATGAAGAACTGCAGGAGTATTTGCAGCGGAAAGTTGCCAGAAAGGGAATTTACATAGAAACCAATCCGACATCGAACCTGAATATAGGAGATATGGGAGAACTTTTGGAACATCCCATTTTTCGACTTAGCCCATTAAAGGCGGATGCGGAACAGGGAAAAAGTATTCTGGTAACAATTAATTCAGATGATCCCGCAGTTTTTAATACAAATGTGGAAAGCGAATTCGCATATGTTTATTACGCGTTGGAACATGCAGGATGTGCGAAAGAAGATATCCTGCATTGGATTGACAAAATCCGCCAAAATGGTATGGATGGGAGTTTTATTTCAAAAGTAAAAGGTTGCGGAACATTATTGGAAGAGGTAAGCGGTATTATGGATTCGTTAATAAGGTTTTGTTGAAGGGAAGAATGCTTGGATATTGCCGGACGCAGGAAAAAAGTTTGCCGGGATACGGTCCGGTTGAAATTTCATACTGAAGTATAAAATCTTGTGTTTCAATTATCTGAAGTCCGAGCGCATAATTTTTGCCCGTAAGCTGGGAAAGGGTATGGAAAAAGTGCGAAGACCACAGCCAGACAGATCGAACGGCAGGGAATTGATGGATTCGAAAAAATCAGGACAAATGATTTTTATTATGTGGATAAAACTCTGTTCATTAAAGAGAATTCTGCAAAACTGGGGCGAGGTGAATCTGTTTACCCGCCCCAGGCGTTTTGGCAAATTTTTAAATATGAGCATGTTAAAATGATAAAATATTTCGGGAAGTTGAACCAAAATGAAGAAAGATACACATGTTAAAAGGAACTCTGTAAAAAGGAACATCATCAAAGAAAAATCGCAAAGTATGCAGGACAGCCAGGTAAACGATAATGATAGAAAAGAACAAAGAAGAACGGCAAGGATTGCATCGGTTATTGGATTAATAGCTGTTTTGGGAATGGTTTTTAGTTTCTTTTTAAAAATAGTTGAAAAAGCAACCAATATTTATCCGAATCAAAATTTATATAAGATTTTTTTGACTTTCGTTTATTTGGCATTTGCAGGATACATTTTTATATTTCTTGATATAATGCAATATATAAAAGAAGAGATGATGAGTTATAACCTTTTGGATGAGGAGTATGAAAAACATGATAAGATATGTGATCGACGATATTTTGAATTGCTAAATGACACAAAGATATATATTTTTTTCTTGATTGCAATTTTTTTTAGTTTTGGTATATTACTTGTCAGGCATGAAACGGGATGGGAAAAATATGTTTTTTATATATTTATGGCTGTGTTATTTGCTTTAGAGTTAAAGGATTTGTGCGGACGAATAAATATATTAAAAGGGAAAGAAGCAATTGAAACAGTCGTATCTGTTGGGAAAAGAATTATATGCTGGGGTATAATTGCTATTATCTTATATTATATTGTGCTATTATTCAGTCTGAATAATGCGGCGGCAGCGAACGTCAGTTGCCATGAAGATGGTACAGTTGAAATTTCCAATATTTCTTCAGGAGGATATGATAATTTAGAAATATTCATATATGACGAATCTGACGGTCTAATATATGAGACAAAATCTGTTAAGCCTTCAAATTTAATGACTTCATATGAGGAAGCATATGTAGGAGTACAGGAAGGTGCTGAAACAATAACAGGATCGCCGGTAATAGATCAGACTATTGCATATTGGAAATACAGCATGGATCTGTCTCAAGTAAGTGCTGTGAAATCGGGAAAATATATGCTTGAGGTAATTATTTATCAGGGGACGGAGAAGATAATATTGAAAAATCAGTTCACAGAAGAAAACGGAAAATACATATTTGCACGGAATCAATTGGAGAAAGAGTACTGACAGTTTGGAAAAGAGCGTGACGATGGTATGAGATGCAGTGTTTCAGATTACAAAAACTTCTACAGTGTTGTTCAAAATAATAAACTGGTATATCTCTTCGGAACAGGGATATCTTCAAGCCTGACCGGGAAAGTATATTCATGGAAGAAGTGGATTATGGATGGCACAGGATATATGTCAGACGCTGCCCGCGCGGAGGAGATCAGGGAATCCATCAAAGCGGATGATTCTACCGGCAATTTATTGGCAGAAGTGAAGTCTGTCCTTGAGATTACCAAAAAGGAAGGTACATATTCGAAATGGATGCAGGATTCGTTCGAGACAAACTGCGTAACGAACCGCCCTCTGACAGAAACGTTGAAAAAACTTCTTATTACACAGGATATCTTCGCAACTACAAATTATGATCTGCTGCTGGAGCAGGCGACAGGTCTGTTGGCGCTTTCCTACGAACAGGCAGACCAGGCGTTTCTGATGCTGGATAACGGCAAAAGCGATGCGGTGCTTCATATTCACGGAATCTATGACTCTGTCGGAGAGACTGACAACATTATAGCAGATGAGGAGCAGTATGCGGCGATACTGAATGACAGGGGAGCGCAGTTTATCCAGCAGATTTTGGGTACAAGGACGCTTATTTTTGTGGGTTGCGGTCAGACAACAGAGGATGCTAATATTGCTCAGTTTATACGTTTTGCGAACGATGTGCTGCACATTGACCGGGATTATTATTTCTTGTGCAGAAGCGGGGAAGCGCCGGATGACCTGCCTCCGTTTATAAAATCCGTGCCATATGGTGATGAATACGATGACCTGCCGCTTTTTTTAGAGGAAGTGGCACAGATACGTTTGAGATCTAGGATCGAAAATAGTCCGATAGTCTCAAGGACCGCCTTTACGGAAAGAGTCGCAGATGCGTACGGATTGGCAGAGTACCACTACTCGCAGCAATATTTGAAGTTTTGCGGCAGGAATGTGGAAATGGCCCGGCTTTGGAATTTTTATGAGACGGATCGGCCGTTTCTTTGGTGGGCGGTCACGGGGCAGGGGGGTGCAGGAAAGAGCCGCCTGGTGCTGGAGTTTATTCGGAAAAATACGGCGTATTTTTTTGGATTCTTTCTGAACTGTTCAGTCGAATTGGACTGTGCAAAGAACTTTCAGCCGTTCAACGATACGGTTGCGATTGTTGATTATGTAAAGGGGAATGAAGTCAGGATAGCGGATACCGTCTCTTTATTGATTGATAAGTTTACGGATTTGCCGTATAAACTGCGGATCCTTTTTATAGAAAGGGAGAATACGACGGAATTTGGCTCGTGACATTACAGTCTGACAACTGCATTTGATATATATCACCGGGCAAAGTTTAATGATGCCGAATACAATCTGGAACCAAGCACAAGAAAACATCGTTTTTTGTATCTGGACGATCTGGATGAGGCCTCTGTGGAAGAACTAATAGGAGAGATCTGTAAGAAAGGTGGTCTGCCTGCGGACGCGTACAGAAACAGAAAGTTAAAGGAGCTTCCTGTATAATTCAAATATAGGGAATTCCAAGAAAGGCGGTTGATAAAAAGATACCTCAGAGTAAAATAAGATTTACTGACTTTGCCGGTTAGTACAAATCTTATAGAACAGAGAGGTATCTGAAATGAAGTATAACACACAAAACGCTAAGATTGCATCCATTACTGAAAAAACTTTGATTGTTGGCATTGATATTGGAAGTGAAACCCACTTTGCCCGTGCATTCTACTGGCGTAACTACGAATACACAAAGAAGGCTTTTGAATTCAGCAACACGGAAGAAGGTTTCCATTCCTTCAAAGCCTGGATGGAGGATCTGTCAGCAAAGCATGGCAAAACCGCTGTAATTCCCGGAATGGAGCCGACCGGTCATTACTGGTTTGCTCTCGGGAAGTTCCTGCAGGATAACGGGATGAGGCCGGTGCATGTGAATCCCCATCATGTGAAGAAATCGAAAGAGCTGGACGATAACAATCCCAACAAGAATGACCGTAAGGACCCGAAGACCATCGCTGGTCTTGTGAATGAGGGGCGTTTCTCGTACCCTTATATACCGACTGGCGTCTATGCGGAAATCAGAAATTTATCGAACTTGCGGTTTCAGGCACAGGAAGAGCTTACCAGAGCCAAAAACCGGCTTGCCAGATGGTTCGCCATCTACTTCCCGGAGTATAAGGACGTTTACAGGGATATCAAGGCAGTCAGTGGACGGATGGTGCTGCAGGTGGCTCCTCTTCCGGATGACATCCGGAAGCTGGGTGTGGAGGGTATAAACCGGATCTGGAGGGACGCAAAGCTGAGAGGCGCCGGAATAAAGAGGGCAAAGACCCTGGTAACGGCTGCAGAGCACAGCGTCGGCAGCAAGGAATCGCCGGAAGCAGCCAGGATAGAGCTTAAAATGCTGTTGCATGATATAGATGTATACGCGTCAAGAGTGGAAGAACTGCTCAGCATGTTGGATGCAAAGCTGAGCGAAATTCCCTATATCGATAAACTGCTGGAGATTAAAGGGATAGGGAAGATTACGGTCAGCGGGTTTATAGCAGAGGTTGGAGACATCAGACGTTTCGATGATCCAAAACAGTTGCAAAAGCTGGCAGGATATGCAATCGTAGCGAATGAATCCGGGAAGCACAAAGGAGAAAGCCGGATCAGCTACAGGGGACGTAAACGCCTGAGATATGTGTTGTTTGAAGCGGCGCTGTCACTGATCGCAAGGAATCCGGAATTCAGAAAGATCTACGAGTATTACAGAACTCGGGAGAAAAATCCGCTGAAGAAAATGCAGTCTTTGGTAGCGGTTGCGTGCAAAGTGATACGAGTCTTTTATGTGATGTTGAAAAAGGGCGTGGATTATGATCCGGAGAAGATGATGGGGGATATCCGTAGGCTGGAATTACATGCGGCATAGAAGACGAGAACAGAAACTTGATAACCAAACCTGTCACGGTTGAATTGAGCGCATTCAGTAAGCATTGTGAGTTGAATTCAGCTGTGACAGGGCATCTGAAACGGGTGCGGAATTGTCGCCGGTGAAACGTCCACCGCAAGGTGCTGGAACGAGGAAGCATACAGGAAGTCAGTAAACTTAAAACAAAGAATGAGCCAGTAGTCGGCAGGAATAATCACCAGAGGGTACGACCCTGAGAAGGAGCTAAGCTGACACCCTGGTTATGGGCAGGCGGAACGAAGGAAGTGGGGACCCCACGGAGACGAGGGTGATCCTGGTAGACACGGGAGGTGCGCTGCCGTAGATGGATGGGGATACACAAAGGCCATGTAAAGCGATAAATCAAGACGTTTTACTTCGTGTACCCAGAACCAGCTATTTTCGTACCAGATACCGAGAAATACCCATACCTTCGGCTCATTCATCTGAGATAGAAACTCGAAAAATCCTTTATTTTAAAGGAAAAACCACTTGACTTTATAGGGAGGACTATGCGGGAAAATTCGAACAGTTAAGGTATCGCCCGCTTTTTCTGCAGATGTTTGTGGAAGCATGGATCGGCAATGGATGCCTTGCGGTAGAATATAATGGGTATAAGCAGCTTATTCAGATCGTGGTAAAACGTGAGCAGGAACGGATCCTCGGATTGGTTGGTGGTGATGTCAGGGTATTTAACGCCTTGATCCATGTCATGATCTGTGCAGGGCTTGCTGACGGCTTATTTCTGGCTGAGATAAAAGACTGGTATCCGGAGGAATGGGGGATGATCCACTCCTATGCGAAAAAACATGCGGTATCAGGTGTACAAAGAACAGATTTTTTGACGGGACTTTTGAAGGATGCGGCACAGGATATTTTGACCGGAACTGAAAAACTGCATGTGCTGTATCCGGATATTATCAAAGAATATATGTTTCTATACTACTTGGACGGGGATGATATCGTGGAATTGTCACGAAAACTCTGGAATACCGTCCCGGAGGATTATAATGCGTTCCTTGGCAGATGTCTGACTGATTTCCAGCATGAGGATCATCTGATTGCATTTATTCGTGAACAATCTTCGGATTATGGAAATCTTAACGCGATGGCGGTGCGGCAATCGCTGCTTGCGTTTAAGATCATTGCCTCGGAGGAGGATGCCAGATACTTCTTGCAGAGAGATTTGGAGGAGTATAAGTATTGGAAAGAAGTGCCCGTTACGGCGGAAAATTCGGAACTTTGTCTGCAAGGACTCTATTTGTGCGTGCGACAGCTTTTTGGATGGTCCAGGCAGGAAAGCTTTGAAGCAATTGATTTAGTGGTGTCTTTTGAGGCTGTCGGCGGGCTTTGTGTGACAAAGGTACAGCATTTACTGGAGTTTGCACATTATCTTATTGAGAAAGACTGTGTGACCAGCGCGCAGAATGTGATACGAAAGGCAGAAGCGGCTCTGGCTGATCTGGGCGATTCGGAAGAAAAGAAAGAATTGTACCTGAGTATTCAGAGAGAAATCATAGTATCTGACGTATATTATAAAAAATGGGATGACATTGAAAAGAGACAGAAGGAAATCACTCAGAATACCAACTTCTCTAATGAACGCCAGTCAGAATTATATGCATATGTTCTGTTTTCAGGCGCACTGAAATGCCAGGAGACACTGGAGTGGAGCGGTGAACATCTGCTGATGTTTACGGATGCGCTGCAGGATTATGCGGAGGACTACGCCGCAGGACGGCGCGGGATATATTTTAATGATAAAGTGCATTACTATTATCTCCACGCAAAGCTGATAAGTACAGAAGTAACCGCGACAGGCGCTTTTCTGGCCGGGATGAGGGAAATCGCTTTAAAATGGATTGACGGGTTGATTGACGAAATAAAAAACAATATGATGATCTCGGATTTTGCAGGACTTTTGGTTGGGGCGAGGGCACTGAAGGTTGGTTTTGATGATTCTGTGACGGACGAGATGACAGCGGCTTATTTAGAAGAGGCGGATGAACTGCTGGCATGTTATCCGGACAGTGAGCTTCTTGCGGAAAAAACCATTGATCTGTGGGAAACCGCGTACGGAGAACAATATAAATCTCTGTACCCCGAAATCTGATAGACAGGGCATACACGCTTGTGCTGCGATTCCCGAAAAGCAAAAAAATCCTGGGCAATTTCTTCGAAATGCTCAAAACATCCACAGAAGTCGGGCGGTGGATGGAATACACGAACAATAAATCTGTCGTATGCGGGCTTCAGGAGAATAATTTGTTTGAATATCTTCTCCCGCCGGATATAAAACCGGCGACCGTGGTCCGGTTACATCGAAAGATTGGAGCAAATGAGCCCTGTCCCTGTGGCAGCGGCAGGAAATTCAAAAAATGCTGTAAAGGGAAGGGGAAATATGATTAAGGTCAGACACTCTGGCGGCTCAGCATGATTCTAGTTTCGATTATTATGGAGAAAATTTAAGGTTTGCGTACCTTGAAATTTATATCCCCCCTGTATATAATAAAAACGGTATCGCTACGGCGCAGACTGTATGCCATGGCGTTTTAGTTTCACAGATGTAAGAAATGAGGAGAACGATGAAGAGAAAGACAGTATTGAGGATTTTATCCTGTGCACTGGCATGCGTGATGCTTTTTGAGACGCCTCTGCAAGCTTCGGAATTATCGGGAGACAGTGAAATAATGTATACAGACGAGGGCGGAGAAACCGATACGGATACATCGTCAGATCAGAAAGAAGATTCGGAAGGAACTGGAACCGATACGGATAATCCTGATGGCAATATAGAACAGACGGGAGAATCGGAAGAAGGCTCTGAGGAGTTGTCAGGAACAGACGGGCAGACGCAGACAGAGCCGGGAAGCGGAGAAACGACGCCGGAAGAAGGGGACAATGATTCGGCCCCGCAGGATGATGGAACAGGACAGAATGATTCGTCAGGGGAGAATCTGGAGGATGGTGGAATGCTGGATGTGCAGCAGCCGGCAGATGGTCTCCTAGTGGAACAGCCGCCGGAAAACAGCCTTTCCGAGGATAACCAAACACTAGAAAATAGTCTTCCTATAGACGGACAGCAGCCGGAGATATTGTCTGACAGCTTTGTGTTATCGTTTGAACAGCCTGCGGAAGAAGTCGCGGCGGATTTCACAGAGTATGAAAGAGTGATGACGGCTGTGGCAGAGGCATGGACGAACGGGACGGTTCAAGTAGATTTGTCGGATGCGGCGCTGTCCCGGGATCTGGTACAGGAACTTTTGGAATATATGGTTCAGCAGCCGGAGTATGACAGTTCCTGTTTGCGCCCGGAAGTTATTTATACATATATTTTAGAAGAAAAGACGCAGTCCCGGCTGGTACAGACGGTGGACTTTAGCTATCTGGTTATGGAAGCGCCGAAAGCGGTAGCGGAGGTTCACGATTTTACCGGGATACAGTTGAGCTGGAGCGCGGTAGAAGGCGCGTCTTCTTACGAAGTGTATCGGGCAGAGGTTCAGGATGGAGGCGCGGCAGAGGAAGAACTTATCTATCAGACAGAAGAGAACAGCGGGGAGACTTCTTATAAGGACCAGGGAGTATCTTATGGAAAGACATATATCTATCAGATAAAAGCTGCTTGCGCGGAGAATGGCCGTATTTACAGGAGCGCCTTTTCAGAAGCGGCAGAAATTCTGGCAGAGGCAGACGCTCCGGAAGGGTTGAATGCATCTGCCGGGGGGAATGTGGTGGAACTGTCCTGGAGTCAGGTAGAAGGGGCTACGGGATATGAAGTAGAAGCGCTGGATTCTGCATCCGGAGAATATACTTTCCTGGGAAGTACCGGAGAAACATCATATGTCCATGAGGAACTTGACTATGATGCTTTTTATAATTATCGAGTGCGCGCGGTATACCAGAAGCAGAGAAGCGGTGCGGCGTATTCCGCATATTCGGACGCTGTGGAGGTCAGAACAGAAACGCCGGTTCTGGATGCAGTTGCGTTGTCAGCGTCACCTGCGGCATGGAACCAGATTGTACTTACCTGGAAAGGAACAGATTCTTCCGTCGGCTATGAACTGGAAAGAAAAGCTGACAATGGATCGTACAGCAAGATTGCAGATATTCAGGCTGGCGTTGGGGCTTATACAGACCTGTCGGTAGAACCGGGAGTGCAGTATGGTTACCGGATCCGTCCGGTGAAGCAGCTGGGAGGACAGGTGTTTTATGGAGAATATTCCGCAGAGCAGACCGTGCAGACCGTATTGAATGCACCGGCGGCCGACAGCGTGAGGACATCGGATGCCCAGTCTTTGACGGTGTCTTGGGAGGCGGTGGAAGGAGCAGGCGGATATGAACTGTATCGTTCGATTTCTTCTGGAAGCGGATATGTTTTGGCTGCGAATCTGAGCAATGGTCAGACGGAATACCGTGATACAGGGCTTGCAGTGGGTAATACTTATTATTATAAAGTCCGCGCGTATTATACTGTAAACGGGAGAACAGTATATTCAGAAGATTCTGCTGTTGTAAGTGGAATGGTAAAACTGAGCCAGGTAACCGGACTCAGGGTGCAGATGACGAAATATAATACGCTGCAGCTGAACTGGAATGCAGTGGGAGACGCCAGAACTTATGAGGTCTATTATTCCACATCTCCGGACAGCGGATACAAACGTGCCACATCCACAAAGAAGACAACTTATAAGTTCACAAAAGCAAAATGCGGCCAGACATATTATTTCAAGATTCGGACCTATGAAAAGATCGGAAAAGTGAAATATTACAGTGATTATTGCGCTGCAGTATCGGGAAAGACGGTTCTGGTGGGAACCCCGACTGTATATGTTTCTAAAACAAAATATAACAGCGTGACGATCAAGTGGAGCAAGGTGCCCTCCACGAGAAAATATGAGATTTATTATTCCACTTCGCCAGATGGAGAGTATAGGTTCCTGAAATCTCAGGGGGGAACCAGCTATACGCATAAGAAGCTGACTACGGGCGTTACTTATTATTATAAAGTGCGGCCGACCCGGGATTATTTCTATGGGGAATATTCCAATGTGACTTCGGCGAAGCCTGTGTTGGGCGAGCTGAAAAATCTGAAGGTGAAGACCGGGACGAACCAGCTGAAGGTTTCCTGGAAGAGTGTCAGCGGTGCGCAGGCGTATGTCCTGATGAGGTCGGACAGCGCAGACGGCGATTATGTGGAGATCAGCAGGGCAAAGAAGACTTCCTATACAGATAAAGGACTACAGGCAGGAACGACCTATTATTATAAAGTGTATGCGATTGCAGGAATTTATCAGACGAATACTCTGGGACCGGTAGGCCAGGCAACGAAACCGCCCAAGTTGGTTTCCCCGCCTTCAAAACCTCCAGTGGAAAAAGATATGTATTATGGCATAGACGTATCCAGTTATCAAGGAACGATCGACTGGGAGGAAGTGGCGGACAGTGGCATTGACTTTGCCATGATTCGGATCCTTACCGGAAAGAGAACTTCAAATCTGGATAAAGATACGAAGTTTGAGTATAATTATAGAAATGCCAGAGAAGCAGGGATCAAAGTAGGAGTATACCGTTATACCTACGCCACGACGAAGTCTGGGGCCCGCCAGGAAGCGACGGAGATCGTGGATGCGCTGGGAGGCCGGTATCTGGAGTATCCGATTGTGCTGGATCTGGAGGATTCCACGGTGCTGAACCGGACGACCCGGGAGAAGCGTACGGAGATTATACAGGAGTATAAGAAGATCGTGGAACGTGCCGGGTATAAGTTTGCGCTGTACGCGAATAAAAACTGGCTGGAGAACTATATCGAACCGGAAGCACTGGAAGGCGTAGATATCTGGCTGGCCAGATGGAGGAGTCTAGATCAGGGACCGGGATACAGCGGACCGGGCAATCTGACCATGTGGCAGTATACCAGTACTGGAAGTGTGGATGGAATTTCCGGAAACGTAGACCGGAATGTAAGTTATAAAAATTATAAATAGCAAAATCATATGCAGGGAGTCGTGGTATGTAGGAGTATATACCATGACTTCCTTTTCGGTGTAATTGGTTGACAAAGGGAGGTGAAAACTATATTATAAAATAGGTTTTTTATTATTTTATGTAAAGAAAATGTTGAGTGAAAAATAAGGATGAACAAAATTAAAAAAATTGAAATAAAAAATAAAAAGGTGTATCTGGTACTGGAAAGTATGAGAAAAACTCTTTGCACAGTTGCCAATATGCTTTACTTGGTTATGTTTGCCGTGTTGACGGCAAGAACATTTTTGAGTACAACAGAGTTTAATATTCCATGGAGGGTGTTGGCACAGAGCGACAATGTATGGCATCAGACAGCATATATGCTGCTGTTCAGCCCTCAGATCGTTCTTGCAGTTATTGTCATTTTTCAATATGTTTTCAGTGGGAACTATAATTGGAAAGAATATATTCTGGCATTGATCATGGGCTTCCTGATGTTCCGGATTACAGATGCGAACGGTGGGAGCAGCTTATTGGCGTATGTGTTGTTAGCGCTTGGAGCCAGAAATTTTTCGTTTCGAACGTTGATGCGGATTTATTTCCCGATCGCAGTAGGGATAGCGCTGGTTACGGTGGCTGGCTCTCAACTGGGATGGGTGGAAAATCTGGTGTATGCAGCAAGAGAAGGGAGGACTTCTTTCGGATTTATATATCCTACAGACTGTGCGGCGCATTTTTTGTTTTTGGGATTGGGGTACTGGTATATAAGAGGGAAAAAACTTCATTATCCCGAAATCCTTGTGTTTTTCAGTCTGGGTCTTGCCGCATGGTTCGGGTGTAAAGGCAGGTTTTCTACGGTGCTGCTGATGCTGGTCACTGTCAGCGCGTTTATATACCTGTCCTTTTTAAAAAGGGTGAAAAATCCGCAGAGATGGGATCAGATTTGGTCGGGTATCCCGTCTAAAGTATTGATTTTGATGCCTCTTTTGTGTAATTTGGGGGTTCATATTGTAAGCATTTGTTATTCTGTTGATAACAAGTTTTTGACGTGGTTTGACAGTGTTCTGAATGGCAGGCTGTCGTTGGTGAAAAAGGGAATCGAAATCTATGGATTTCGATTATGGGGGAGAAATATTCCTATGACCGGAGGCGGCGGGGGTGTGAATATGCCAAGCAAGTATTACTATATTGATAGTTCTTATATGCAGGTCAGTTTGTTATATGGTTTGATAATACTTGCTGTAGTGCTGGTTTTGTTTACTATGGCATGCCTGTATGCCCGCAGGGAAAAGGATTGGATATTATTGTTGGTATTATCTTTTGTGGCACTGCACGGATTATTTGAACATCATGCGTTTCAGCTGGCGTATAGCCCATTCCTTTTTGCTGCGTTTGCAAAAGGAGAGCAGGCGCATGGTTTTGGTAAAAGAGTAAAAATGTTTCTTAAAAAGACGGAGCAAAGTTGAATATGGAAATAAGTCGGAAGAAGGAATGTAAATATCTGGGGTTTGCAGTTGCGCTGCTGTTGGTTTTAGGATTGTTCCTGGTGCGGGATTATGGGATCTGGTATGATGAAAACGTAGAGATTGACATTGCCCGCATGAATTTGAAAGAATATGTTCGGGTGATCTGTGGGGAAGACAGCGGCATTTTTCAATTTATGGACGATAAGATCGGAGATCTCATGGACTCTGTGGAGATTGATCATGGGGAAGCATTGATTTATCCGGCGGCGGCCGTGGTGTCTGTTTTGCGGGAAATCGGACATGCGGACTGGGGTATGTGGTTTTATCACTATTACCTCTGGTGCTGGTTCGTGGCAGGGCTTGTATGTTTATATTTAACGGGAAAATATTTGACCGGGCAAAGGAGATGGGGAATTGTGGCGGCTGCGATGCTGCTTTTGCACCCCCGGTTTTTTTCTGAAGCTTTTTTTAACAATAAGGATGTATTGATGCTGTCTGCCACAGCTATTTGTATATGGTTCGGTATACGCTTCATGGAATCAAAGACGTGGAAGTGGAGTGTGATATGGGGGATTAGTGTTGCGTTTTGCACAAATCTTCGGGTGGTTGGCGGTTTGTATGCAGTTTTATTTGAAGGAATGTACCTGATTGAGTATTTGCAGGACGGGTGGAGAGATTATAGAAGACTGGGGACAGGACTGGCGGCGGCTGGAAGCGCGGTATTGGCATTTGTCCTGATCACACCGGCAACATGGCCATCATTGCTGGATTATTTGATTTATACGATATCTAATGCGTCTGGCTTCTCAAGATGGGATCACTGGGTGCTTTATGCGGGAGATCTTTATCGGTATACGGTACATCCTTTGCCATGGCACTATATTATGTGGATGATTGTAATCACGACTCCGGTGATATTTGTGGTGATGATTCTGATCGGCCAGATTAATTTGTTGAGAAGTATGGTCGGCGCGGTAAAAAATCGAAACTGGAGAGAAAAAACGGTCAAATATGGTATCCTGCTTGGCCTGATGGTATGGGTTCCGTTACTGGTTTATATGTTAAAAAGGAGCAATGTATATAATGGGTGGAGACATTTCTACTTTATTTATCCATCTCTTGTATTGCTTGCGGTTATGGGAATGGCTTCGCTGGTAAAATGGATATCCTGGAAACGGCCGGTGTGGGCAGTAATGGCAGCGCAGGGGATGTTTTGTGTATATTTGCTGGTTTCAGGACATCCGCTTCAATATGTATATTATAATTTCCTGGCGGGAAATAACGTGGAAGAAACTTATGAAGTGGATACTGGGGTGTTGGCATTCCAATATGCTTTAAAACAAATTTTGCAACAAGATGATTCTGACAAAATATTGATTTCATCGGATAATTTAGTGTCTTATTATGGAATCAAAATGGCATGGGAAGTGCTTCCGCATGATGAAAAAGACCGTATTCAGATCGCGGAACCGGAGACAAAGGAGTGCGAGGAAGCAGATTACCATATATACAACCATACTCGGATTTTGATGGATACCCGGATTTATGAGGAAGGCCTGGACGGCGGAACGTATTGGGAACCCAAAGAGAATTATGAATATTTTCAGACGATTGAGGCGTATGGTCTGGATATCCTGGATATCTATAAACTATAGGTGGATTTAATGAGACAGAAAGCAGATAACACAGAAAAGCAAAGTATACCAGATAAACATTTAATAGTTGCAATATTGGTATTATTTTTGGCGACATTTGGAGCCTTAGGAGGATATCAGCTCTATGCGATGGTTACCGAGGGAAAACCTACGGTGAAAACGGCGGAAATGCGGCGGGAAGAAACAATAGACGGATATGAGAGTCCGGAAGAGGTGGCTGAATACGTATTGTATTGGATTCACCAGGATGACTTGGATCTGGCATTGCGGGGATGTGCGATTGAAGAGATTGCCCAAAATTTTTTCCTGCAAAGCTATTGTGAAGTTCTGGAGACTTTTCCGTATACAGACATGCTGGCACCTTCAGATTATGAAAGTCCGGCATATATGAAGATCAATCAGGCTCGTATGACAGCGGTTTATTCTGATATGGTGGAACAGTGTATAGGGATATTAGGATCGGAAGTTGACCTGGAAATCGTGAGTATTGCCGCTGATATACCGGAGAATGCAGACGGATATTATTATCAGGATATCCGTGATATTTGCAGTATTGTAGGCGCCAGGGATGCGCGCAATGTGGTGATTCAGATGCTTGTGGATGGTGTGCCGAGACAGATGACTATGACTGCCGCACGGTACAGAAGCCACTGGAAGATTATTCAGTTTAGTGCATATGATAATTATAATTATACAGAACCGCAGATTGCAGAGTATGCAGAGATGTCAGCTTCAGCAGAACTCCCGATTCCGTGGGAAGATATGCAGGAGCAGATTCTTCCATGCAATTATCTGATCGCCGGGAATGAATCGGAAGAAGATCCGGAGAAGCTGATCCGGAAATGGTTTGTATATCTACAGAGAGGAGATATCTGGAAAGCTTTATCGTACTGCGATCTGTACAGTATGGATGAGGAATGGTATCCGGACAGTGTTTTTTTCTCAAAACAGAGTGCAGCAGCGGCAACGCTTCAAAAAATATATTATGACCTTCTCTTAAGCGATGCTAATCAGATGAGCTGGATCTACCAGAATGTGAAAGATGAGGCGGTTAACCTGGTAAGCCTTCTGGATACATCAAATATGGTATATACTTCATTAACAGGACTGCAAGTATTGGAAGAAGGAGATAACTATATAAAATATCAGGTGAATTATTCATATGACTGGAAAGGATTTTCTAGGGTAGTGACTTTAAACTATGAGAATGGGTGGAAGATAGAAGGGATTGAATAGAAAGTGAATGACAGGGAAATATCGATCAGTGTTATTGTGCCGGTATATAATGCTGCGGCTTATTTGGAGGAATGTGTTGACTCGCTGGTGAAACAAATATATAAGCCGGCAGAAATTATCCTGGTGGATGATGGCTCTACGGATAAAAGTCCCGAGATGTGTGATTCATTTTCTCAAAGATACTCTTATATTAAAACAATACACACAAAAAACGGAGGAGTTTCTTCTGCGAGGAATATAGGTATAGAAGCAGCTCAGGGAGAATATTTAATTTTTGTGGATTCGGATGACAAGGTTCACCAGGAATTGTTATCACAGTATAAGACATATTTTTCTCCGGATTGTGTGGTAATGTGTTGTTCTCAAACCGATATGGATACAACAGGGAATGCTCCGGTGGAAGAATATACAATTCAGGAATTTATGGAGATGTTTTCCAAAGGATACATTAATGTCCCATGGAATAAAATGTATTCTTCTGAAATTTTGAGAAAAAATCAAATTCGTTTTCCTGAAAAAATGAATTTAGGAGAAGATATTGTTTTTAACCTCCTGTATTTTGAACAGGCGCCTGAAAGATATCGTATTATTAAAGCGCCATTATATTGGTATAGAGAAAATGTGGATAATAGTTTAAGCAATTGCTTTCATGAAAATTTATTTGACATTCAATTATGCATATTCCAAAATTTAAATGAATTTTTGGAAACTATGGGAGTAGATGACAGAAGGAACAAAGCTATATATTTACGGCTTTTTTGGAATCGGATGTATATGACGTTGAATATCTATCGGAGTCAATTGAAAAAAGAAAATAATTATGAAGTTAAGAAAAAGTTTTATGATATATTGCAGAATCCTTTTTGGGAAATTTTATGGGAAGAGTGCAGGAAGGAAAAAGTAATTACATTAAAAATGCTGATGAAAAAGTTTCATGTGGCGTGTTTAAGGTTGCATAGAGGGTATTGCATATGAGTGAATGTCGAATTTCTGTGATTGTTCCTGTGTATAACGTAGAAAAATATTTGATTAGATGCGTTGAATCTTTACTGGAACAGAAAGGGGAAAATGGATTTTGGGAAATTATATTAATCGATGATGGGAGCAGAGATAGCAGTGGTCAAATCTGCGATAATCTAGCAGAAAAAAGCAGCAAAGTACGTGTGTTTCATAAAGGCAATGGTGGATTGTCCTCTGCCCGGAATAAAGGAATTTCTGTGGCAACGGGGGACTATGTAATGTTTGTAGACTCGGATGATTATATAGAATGTATGGCAGTGAATGCCCTTGAAAAGACATTAAAAAAATACCCCATGATAGATGCTATAGTTTTTGATGGGATGGAAGATAATGAAAAGAACTGTAAAGTCATGCGGGGTAAAACTTCTCTGAGCGGTCACTGTGTATCTGGCAGAGATTACTTACTTGAACATTATAAGAACAGAACTTTGAGTGTGGAGGCATGCCTGTACTTGTACAAAAAAGATTTTCTGGATAAGAACAATCTGCGGTTTCGAGAAGGAATTTTGCATGAGGACGTTGAATTTACTCCGAGAGCTATACTGGCGGCGGATCAAGTGGCAGAGATATCGGATACGTTATATCATTATGTAGTAAGAGGAGATTCGATCAGTACATCACAAAATAAAGAAAAAAATATTAAGGATTTGTTTCAAACACTTGAAAAGTTAAATGTGCTGGCAGAGCAACAGGACAGAGAATTGTGTCTTTGGATGAAGAATGCCGTTTTGAACAGTTATCTAAATATGATATATGAAACACGTATGTACCAGGCAAGATATAGAAAATACATCGATAAGCGTTTTTTGTTTGGAAAAGCAGCTACTGTGTATAACCGAATGCGTGTTTTGCTTTGTTTTTTGAATGTACATTTATATTGTAAAATAAATGATATTTCTAAAAAGTTGCCAAAGAGTTTTTAGACATGGAAAGGGAAGACTCAGAGTATGAAAGGTACAATCGCGATAATTGTGGTGGGATATAATCGTCCTGATTCTATGAAAAGAATTTTGCAGTCATTGGCAGAAGCAACGTATAATTATACAGATATTGTGCTTCGGATCAGCATTGATCATGGAGGCAATGAAGAAGTTATTAAAGTTGCTGAAAATTTTGAATGGACTTATGGGAAGAAAAAAGTTGTGTATCACCCGGAACGTTTGGGACTACGCAATCACATTATCTCCTGTGGGGATTTGACAGAAGAATACGGGGCGGTAATGATTCTGGAAGATGATTTATATGTTTCGCCAGACTTTTATAATTATGCGATGCAGGCTTTGGAAAAGTATGGGGATCATCCGCAGATTGCCGGAATCTCATTGAATACAAGAAAGGAACTTCTGGAAAGCCCGTATCCATTTTATCCGCTTCATACAGGATATGATGTATATTTTCAACAGTTTGCTTCTTCCTGGGGACAAGTATGGAATTTGAGGATGTGGAAGGACTTTAAAAGCTGGTATGAGCAAAATCAGACGTTGCCCCAAAGTGTAAATGTTCCATTAACAATTCTTCATTATCCGGATACTTCCTGGGCAAAGTATTACCAGACATATGTAGTGGAGCGGAACAAATATTATGTATTTAGTTATGATTCTCTTACGACAAATTTTGGAGATGCGGGAGAACATTTTAATCATGATTCTTCAGCGTTTCAGTCTGTATTGTTTTATGGAACGAAAGAATATCGGATGCCGGAATTCGAGGATGGTGTAAAATATGATATTTATGGAGAACCGATAGGGCTGGGGGAAACTCTTGGAATATCTGATGAAGATTTGACGTGTGACTTTTGGGGAAGGAAACAAGAAGGCGCTTATAAAAAATATTTACTGACTTGTTGTAAAAGACCGTATTTATCTGTAAGGAAGTTTTCTATGTGCATGAAACCTTTAGAACTAAATATTATGAAAGGCATAAAGGGTAATGAAATTTATTTGTACGATACAAGCAAAAGGACAGACGATTTCTCTTCGAACAAAAAAGAAAAAATTAAATTTTTGGAGTATGGGTATGGTATAATAAATGGTCGTGATTTGTTGATTTGGAGTTTAGAGAAAATGAAATTTAAAATTTGGAAAAGAGGATGAAAAATATGAATAAGCAAAATAATGCATACAGTAGGCTGAAGCATCATTTGAGACATTGGCGAAGATCTTGGTTGTGCAGGATAAATATAACTAAAGCCGTGACAGAATGTTATAATTCGGGCTTCTCTAAACCGTTGGATTTAGAAAACCCTGTTACAATAAATGAAAAATTACAATATTTAAAGTTGAATCAATATTATAATAATCCAATTGTGACGACTTGTATAGACAAATACCAAGTAAAAGAATATTTGAAAGAAATTGGATTCGGTAATTTGGCAGCAAAATTGTATGGAGTATATGATCGACCGGAGGATATTGACTGGGAGAGTCTTCCAGATCAATTTGTGGTAAAGTGTAATCACGGATGTGGATTGAACATCTTATGCCCGGATAAGAAAAAATTTGATAGAAAAAGTGCCATTAAACAGCTGAAAAAATGGATGCGTCTTGACTATTGGACTTATTTTGCGGAACCGCAGTATAAATATATAAAAAAGAAGATTTTAATTGAAGAATATTTGGGAGATAACATTCATACGTATAAATTCTATTGTTTTAATGGCGTCCCCAAAACATGTTATGTTTCATCCAACGGAGAAAATGGTGAATATGACAAATATTATGATTATTTTGACATGGAATGGAATCGTCAGGCGACTTATTTGATGGGACATGACCATTTTCCGGGAGACATTGAAATGCCGGATAATTTTGAACAAATGAAGTCCATAGCTACACAACTATGCAGGGATTTCCCATTTGTACGGATAGATTTATATAGCGTAAAAGGGAGAGTTTATTTGTCTGAGTATACCTTTGTGCCGACGGGAGGATATATGCATTTAGAACCAGAAGGAACGGATATAGAATGGGGTAAATGGCTTCGTTTGGAGGATAAATGAAAAAGGTTATAGAAAGATTAAAAAGAGTAACAGTATTATTGAAATTTAAAAGATGGGTATTTGGACTGGCTGAAAAATTTTTTAAAGGTTTGAGAAGGCTAAAATGGTATTTGAAATTTGAAATTTTGGGGCAAAGCGGGCTTTCAAAAGTTTTGCATGCCCCTGAGTTAATAGTTTCTTTAACCTCTTTTCCCGCAAGAATTGATACAGTAGACAGGACAATCCGGTCATTACTATCGCAGACGGAAAAGCCGGACAAGGTTATTTTGTGGTTGGCAGAAGAACAATTTCCCGAGAAAGAAAAAAATTTGCCGAAACGGCTTTTAACATTAAAAAGGAACGGACTATCCATTGGCTGGTATCATGATATTAAGTCGTTTAAAAAACTTGTTCCAGCATTAGTGGAATATCCAGAGTCAATAATCGTGACAGCAGATGATGATATATATTATCCCAGAAACTGGCTGCATATTTTATACCAGGAATATAAAAAAAATCCATCTTACATCCAGGCACATATTATTACGGAGTTTTCTATAAAAGAGGGCAAGTATGAAGCAACCGGACGCAAGCATGTGAGAAAACCAAGGGCATCATATCTTTACAAATTAGTGGGATGCGGGGGAGTGCTGTATCCTCCAAAATGCTTCTATCCGGATGTCATCGAAGAAAATAAATTTATGAGTATATGTGCTACAAACGATGATATTTGGTTTTGGTTGATGGCTGTTTTGAATGGAATAAAGGTAAATGTTCCTTTGAATAATATATCGCAAGTTCAGTATGTAGAAAATACGCAGGAAGGACCGACTTTGTCCAGCAATAATGATCGGGGAGAAGGTTTGTTTTGGATTCAGTTTAAGAATATGTTGGATCAGTACCCTAGTATAGACAGATTTTTAAAAGAAGAATGTAAAGTGTTAATGAGAATGAACAGATAAAGAGTTGTGGATAGTATTCCAGACAGAATAGTGCAATTATTACAATGCTTGTAAAACCGTAATAAAGGTGCTAAACTAATACAGAATATAAACAGATTGCTTTAGGAGCATTTTATGTTTAAGAATAGAAGTAAAAAAATGACGTATCGGATAATATTGTTGATATTGGTGGATATGCTGATTATCACATTATCCGGTCCGCTGGCAATTTATGTACGTTATAATCTTTTTTTCGAAGCTCGTGCTATAGAATTTATTGAAAATATATTTAGATATCTGCCTATCAATCTGATAATTACGATAGGGACTTTTTACGTTTTCCGCCTATATCAGGGAATTTGGAAATATGCCAGTGCTTCCGATCTGGTCAATATTATAGTGGCATGTCTGGTCTCTGCTGTAACACAGTCGGTTGGCATGTGGTTGATGCATCTGGATTATCCGAGAAGTTATCCGTTTATGTATTTTTTTATACTGACTTTTGGCATATCTGTATTTCGCTTCATGTACCGCATTTTGGGATATGTTCAGCAGAAAAAAGAAGGACTGATTCGTACAGGGAAAAAAAATACGATGATAGTGGGTGCTGGGGAAGCGGGAAATACATTGCTCAAAGAACTCCAGAATAGCCGTTTCAGTGAACAATATGTATGCTGTCTGGTGGATGATGATCCAGGGAAACAGGGAAAATACTTACGTGGTGTACCTGTAGAAGGGACACGGAATGATATTTGCCGTTTGGCAGAAGAATATGATATTGATGAGATCATGATTGCGATTCCTTCAGCGCCGCATGGGGAGATACAGGAGCTTCTTGATATCTGTAGCCAAACTAGTTGTAAGCTAAAAGTGCTTCCGGGATTGTATCAGTTGGCTAATGGGGAAGTCAGCATTTCCAAACTTAGGAATGTAGAAATTGAAGATTTATTGGGCAGAGAACCAATCGATACGAAAATAGACAGTATTATGGACTATGTGTCAGGAAAAACAGTGCTGGTTACCGGAGGAGGAGGATCGATTGGTAGTGAGCTTTGCCGGCAAATTGCCCGACATGAGCCCAAAAGGCTAATTATTTTGGATATTTATGAAAATAATGCTTATGACATTCAACAGGAACTGAAACATGATTATCCGAAATTAGACCTGACAGTACTGATCGGTTCTGTGAGAAATACTCATAGAGTTAACAGTATATTTGAAAAGTATCGTCCTGATATTGTATACCATGCAGCTGCTCATAAACATGTGCCTTTGATGGAGGATAGTCCGAATGAGGCGATTAAAAATAATGTGTTTGGTACTTATAAAACAGCAAAGGCAGCGGATAGATATGGGACTTTGCGTTTTGTGTTGATTTCTACAGACAAGGCAGTGAATCCTACTAATATTATGGGAGCTTCCAAACGGCTTTGTGAAATGATAATTCAGATGATGAATGATTGTTCGAAGACAGAATTTGTGGCAGTACGGTTTGGAAATGTGTTGGGCAGTAATGGCAGTGTGATTCCCCTGTTTAAGAAGCAGATCGAAGAGGGCGGTCCCGTGACGGTGACAGATCCCAATATTATCCGTTATTTTATGACAATACCGGAGGCAGTCTCCTTAGTATTGCAGGCAGGCGCGTTTGCAAAAGGAGGAGAAATTTTTGTTCTGGATATGGGAAAACCGGTGAAAATATTGGATTTGGCATTGAATTTGATACGTTTATCAGGTTATAAACCATATGAGGATATTGATATCCAGTTTACGGGTTTACGCCCGGGAGAGAAATTATACGAAGAGCTTTTGATGGATGAAGAAGGACTTCAAAGTACGAAAAACAAATTGATCCATATCGGAAAGCCTATAGAATTTGATGAA
Source organism: Lachnoclostridium sp. An196 (assembly GCF_002160135.1). Taxonomy (GTDB): domain Bacteria; phylum Bacillota; class Clostridia; order Lachnospirales; family Lachnospiraceae; genus Hominiventricola; species Hominiventricola avistercoris. Next base: position 289,403 of record NZ_NFJZ01000001.1, read on the forward strand.
AAATTATTTTTACATCAATTAGAGGAGTTGGATCGGTTATCTAGGGAGGATAATCCGCATATTAAAGACAAAGTAGCCGAGATAGTTACGACTTACCATAGGAAGGATTAATGCTAATGAACTATATTGTGACACAGGTGGCAAGACCTGAAGAAAATACAGTACCACAAATGCAAGGAAATGGGATCACTACAGTTGATAAAGCAATGGACGTCTACTTAAAAAATGCTATTGTTTCGTTGGCGTCAGCCAAGCAATATAATCCGAATGCGGTATGTATTTTAAGCTGTAATTTTGATGTCCCAGGATATTTAAGAACAATAGCAGAGAGAACTGGTATTCAGATTCATACAGTCCCTTTTAGAAAGTACGAAAGCAAAGAAGAATTTCGATGGGCTATTACACAGTATAAATTTAATGCTATAGAGCATGTTTTGGAATTGATGGATAAAGAGGATTGCATGCTTGTATTGGACAGCGATACGATGTGTACGAAAAAGCTGGATGAACTCTTTTCTGAAGCGGCAAACTCTTTGATTTTGTATCCGACTGCCCACAGTTATTCACAGGAAAAAAGAGCAGAGATTCGATATAACTATCAGATAATGTATCACGCGGATAATGATAATCTGGTACATTATGGAGGAGAGTTTTTCGCAGGCAATAAAAATCAAATGCAGGAGCTTTTAAACGCATGTTTGTGTGTGATTCAGTGTGCAAGGGAAATAGAGGACCTGAAACCATGGGATGATGAACATATATTGTCAATTGCGGTGGAAAAGTTTTTAAAAGGTTATGTCTATCCTGCAAATGCATATATATTCCGTTATTGGACAAATCAGTTTTACCTAGTTTCTACAAACTACTATTATGATCCTGTCTGTATCTGGCATTTGCCGGCAGAGAAGAATTTCGGCATGCTTGTTTTATATGATTATTTTGTAAAACACGGATATTTTCCGAATGTAAAAAAATCGGCAAAGATAGTTGGATTTCCTTCTATACAATACAAGGCCTGGAATCCTTATCGTTGGAAAATGCGGATAAAAAATAAATTAATGAAATGAAAGAGGCATGGACATGGCACATATTTATCTGGCTTCCCCGCACATGAGCGCGGAAGGCTATGAACAGGAGTACATCAAGGAGGCGTTTGATACCAACTGGATCGCTCCTCTTGGGAAAAATGTAAATGAGTTCGAAAAGGAGCTGGCTTCTTACGTGGGAGCTTCTGATGCGGCGGCCCTTTCTTCCGGCACGTCGGCGATTCATCTGGCGCTGAAAGCGGCAGGAGTGCAGCAGGGGGATGTGGTGATCTGTCAGGACCTGACGTTTTCGGCCACGGTGAATCCGGTGGCGTATGAGAAGGCAGTGCCTGTGTTTGTGGACAGCGATTATGAGACCTGGGACATGTCTCCGGAGGCATTGGAAGATGCGCTGAAAAAGTATCCGAATGCGAAGGCGGTCATGCCGGTACATCTGTACGGCAATCCGGCCAATATGGATCGGATCATGGAGATCTGCCAAAGATACGGCGTGCCAGTGATCGAGGACGCGGCGGAGAGCCTTGGCACCATTTATCATGGAAAGTATACGGGAACTTTTGGAGATTACGGGGCTTTTTCTTTTAATGGAAACAAGATCATCACCACTTCCGGAGGAGGCATGCTGGTCTGCAATCTGGAAGAGGAAAAAGCGAAAGAACGGATCGCGAAGGTACGTTTCTGGGCGACCCAGGCAAGGGAACCGGCGCGCCATTATGAACACAAAGAAATCGGTTATAATTATCGTATGAGCAATATTCTGGCCGGAATCGGCCGGGGGCAGATGAAGGTGCTGGAGCAGAGAGTAGAGCAGAAGCGGAAAATATTCGCGTATTATCAGGAACATCTGGGAGATCTGGAAGGCATCTCCTTTATGCCCGTACATGAGGACGAGCGGGCCAACTGCTGGCTTTCCGTGATCCAGATCGCGGAGGACTGCCCGGTGAAGCCTCTGGATGTGATGGCGGCGCTGGAGCAGGGAGACGTGGAGAGCCGTCCGGTGTGGAAACCCATGCATCTCCAGCCTGTGTTTGCGGGATGCGATTATATTGACCATGGCGGCGTGGCAGAGACATTATTTAATAGGGGCGTTTGCCTGCCCAGCGATACCAAGATGACGGAAGCGGATCTGGAGAGAGTCTGCGGGATGATCAGAGGATTGTGGAGATAGATGAGACAGGGAATTTATGCCAGATGCATAAAAAGAGAATTGGATGTATTGATATCCGTTACAGCGTTGGTTTTGTCCGGCCCGCTCATGATATGGACGGCATGGCAGGTTCATAAAAAGCTGGGCAGTCCGGTGCTTTTTACGCAGCTTCGTCCGGGAAAAGGGGAAAAGATCTTTAAAATGTACAAGTTTCGTACCATGACGGACGAAAGAGACGCGCAGGGAAATCTTTTGCCGGATGAGATGCGTCTGACAGAATTCGGGAAATTCTTAAGAAATACCAGTCTGGATGAATTGCCGGAATTGTTTAATATTTTAAAAGGTGATATGAGTATCGTAGGGCCAAGGCCCCAGCTGGTTCGTGACATGGTTTTCATGACAAAAGCTCAGCGGAGGCGCCACAGAGTCGCCCAGGGGCTGACCGGGCTTGCGCAGGTGAACGGCAGGAATAACATTTCATGGGAAGACAAGCTGGCGTATGATCAGCAGTATGTAAAAAACATCACTTTTCTGGGAGATCTGAAGATTATTTTCCGGACGGTTTTCCAGGTGCTGAAAAAAGAGGATATCAATACAGAAGGAATGGCGACGGCTGAGGATTTTGGAGATTATCTTCTGAGAACCGGCCAGATAGACCGGCGGACTTATGAGAGAAAGCAGCGGATCGCAAGGAAAATCTGCGCGGAAAATGAATGAGAGGAACAGCAGAATGAGTCAGGAATGGGAATATTATAATCATGCGCTGGTCCCGACTACGGCCCCTCATATAGTGCCGGACACTTCCTGGATGGATGATGCCGGTCAGTGGAGGAAGCTGGCAGGCGGAAAGCGGCCCCTGCTTGCCAGATGGATTACGGATTTTGACTGTGGACATGAAACGGAATGGTGGTGCCTGATCAAGGATACCCCGTTTGATATTATGTCTCTGAAATCAAATCGGAGAAGCCTTATTACCCGCGGTTTAAAACGGGTCGACGTAAAAGTGATCGTGCCTGCGGATTACGCGGAGCAGATGGCAAATGTGCTGATTAAAGCATGGAAAAGCTATGATGAGTCCTATCAGGAAAAAGACGACCGAAAAAAACTGACGGAAGAATTTTCGGGGCTGACAGAGGAGACACGGGGAAATACAGAGTATCTCGGGGCTTTTTTGAAAGATACGGATACATTGATCGGTTACAGTATCTATTATCTGTATGAGGACTGGATCGAATATTCAGTGGTGAAGACAGATCCGGAGTATCTGAACACACAGGTAAATGCGGCTTTGGTCTACTATGGGCTTGAGCGGTATATGAAGCCGGGGATACGTTATATCCTGGGCGGTTACCGGACTATGATCCATGATTCAAATTATCAGGAATATCTGGAGAAAAATTTCGGTTTCCGGAAAGCATACTGCAGACTTCATATCAAGTACCGCCCATGGATGCGTTTCGCGATATCTGTGCTTTACCCATTTCGAAATACGATAAAGCGCTTTGAAAAAAATAAATGGATGTATCAGATCTGGTGCGCGCTGCGGCAGGAAGAAATACATCATACGTTTTTAAATAAATAAAAGAAGAGGATGCAGAAAATGAATATTTGGTTTTTTAACCATTACGCGGTTCCGCCCAATCTATATCCATTGGCCAGACCATATCATTTTGCCAGACATTTGCAGGAAAAGGGACATAAAGTGATTATCTTTGCTGCCAGTTCTGTGCATTTATCGAAGCAGAACCTGATCGCTGACCGGTCGCCTATGAAAGCGAAGAAGATCGACGGGCTTCGTTATGTGTTTCTGCGTGCCAGAAACTATGAAGGCAATGGGATTCAGCGTATTTTTAATTTTTTCGATTATACAGTGCGTCTGTTTACTCAGACCCGGAAGTTCCATAAACCGGATGTGATTTTAGCTACGTCGGTGCATCCTTTGGCCTGTGTGGCCGGGATACTGCTGGCCAGGAAATACCGCTGCCGCTGCGTGGTGGAGATCGCGGATCTCTGGCCGCTGACTCTGGTCGAATATGGCGCGCTGAAAGAAAAACAGCTGATGACAAAGGCCTTGTATATGCTGGAGCATTGGATTTATAAGAAAGCCGACGCGGTAATCTTTACGATGGAAGGCGGAAAACAATACATCATAGACCAGGGCTGGGAAAAAGATGTACCTCTTGACAAGATCTATTATATCAATAATGGGGTAGATCTGGAGGTTTATCACAGACAGGAGCAGGAAAATATTTTTCATGATCCTGAGCTGGAGCAGGGAGATACGTTCAAGGTTATGTATACAGGTTCCATGGGCCAGGCAAATTCTATGTTTGATATTCTGGATGCAGCGGAAAAATTGAAAGACCGGGCAGATATCCGTTTCCTGCTGTTTGGGGCAGGATATCTGGAAGATGATCTGAAAAAATACGCCCGGAAAAAGCGTCTGGAAAATGTCACTTTTAAAGGCAAAGTAGATAAGAAGTATATTCCGAATATTCTCTCAAAGGGCGATCTGAATCTTATGACCGCGCCGAGCGACAAGGTCACAGATTATGGCCTGAGTATGAACAAAATGTTTGACTATATGGCTTCAGGAAAGCCGACGGTATCGAATATCCGGACGAAATTCGACATTCTGGAAGAGACGCGCAGCGGCGTGACGGTAAGAGCGGGTGATCCGGACGCGATGGCCGGAGCGATTGTCCGTTTCTATGAGATGGATAAAAAAGACTATGAAGAATATTGTCAAAACGCGAGGGAAGCGGTAAAGAGATACGACTTCAAGAATCTGACGGATGAATTGGAGCAGATTTTAATAAAGCAGTGAGGTGCTGACATGAAACAATTACTATTGGATAAAATCGCGAAAAAGGAGATCGTGGTCGGCGTCATCGGTCTGGGTTATGTGGGTCTGCCGCTGGCGGTAGAGAAGGCGAAAGCCGGATTCAAGACGATTGGTTTTGACGAGCAGCCGCATAAGGTAAAGATGGTCAACGAAGGCCACAACTATATCGGAGATGTGGTAGACAAGGACCTGAAACGCCTGGTGGAGGAAGGAATGCTGTCCGCTACTTCGGATTTCAGCTTTATCAGAGATGTGGATTTTATCGCCATCTGTGTGCCTACGCCGCTGGACATCCATCAGGAGCCGGATCTGAGCTGTGTGCGGAATTCCACGAGGGACATCGCGAAATACCTGACGAAGAACACCATGGTAGTGCTGGAGTCCACCACCTACCCGGGTACGACGGAAGAACTGGTGAAGCCGATCCTGGAGGAAGGGTCAGGGCTGAAATGCGGCGAAGATTTTTATCTGGGCTTTTCTCCGGAGCGTGTGGATCCGGGAAATCTGATCTATAAGACGAAAAATACTCCAAAAGTGATCGGCGGCGTGGGCAAAGACGCCACGGAAGTCATCGCGGCCATGTACCGGGCGGTTCTGGAAGGCGATGTGAAAGAGGTATCCTCACCGGCCATCGCGGAGATGGAGAAGATCCTGGAAAATACTTACCGGAATATCAACATCGGCCTGATCAATGAGCTGGCGATTCTCTGCAATGAGATGGGAATCAGTATCTGGGAGGTCATCGACGCGGCCAGCACGAAACCTTACGGTTTCCAGCCGTTCTATCCGGGACCGGGACTGGGCGGCCACTGTATTCCGCTGGATCCTTATTACCTGTCATGGAAGGCGCGGGAATACGGGTTTCACACGTCCATGATCGAAAGCTCCATGATGATTAATGATAAGATGCCGGCATACTGCGTGGAACGGGCAGGAAAGATCCTGAACCGTTTCCGGAAATCCCTGAACGGTTCCAGAGTGCTGGTCCTTGGCGTAGCCTACAAGCAGGACATCGACGATTACCGGGAGAGTCCGGCGCTGCGCGTGATCGAGGAACTGGAGAAGACAGGAGCGGATGTGATCTATTATGATCCCTGGGTCAGACAGTACAGATTCAAGGGACAGGAGCGCGTAAGCGAGCCGGAACTGACCGCGGAGCTGATCGAGAGCGCGGATCTGGTCATGATCACGGCAGCCCATACCAACGTGGATTATAAACTGGTGCAGCGGCATGCAAAAGCTGTCTTTGACACCAAGAACGTCATGAAAAACATAGAAAACAGAGAGAATATCGAGGTATTGTGATGAAATACGCGTTGATCGGATGCGGACGCATCGCCACGAATCATGTAAAAGCGGTATTGAACAACGGGCTGGAATTTGCCGCGGTCTGTGATGTGGATCAGCAGCAGATGGAGAGTCTGCTGGCAAAACATGGACTGGAGAAGGATCATTCTATTGCCAGATATACAGACTATCGGAAAATGGTGGAAGAAGTACAGCCGGAGCTGGTGGGAATCGCCACAGAGAGCGGCGTGCACGCGCAGATCGCTTTGTATTGTATCGATCATGGAGTGAACTGCATCATTGAGAAGCCCATAGCCATGAGTATGAAGGACGCGGATGAGATTGTCCGCCGTTCCGAAGAGAAAGGTGTGAAAGTCTCCGCCTGCCATCAGAACCGGTTCAACATCGCGGTTCAGGAGACCAGGAAAGCGCTGGAGGCAGGAAGATTCGGAAAGCTTTCCCACGGTTCTGTTCATGTAAGATGGAACAGGAATAAAAGTTATTATGATCAGGCTCCCTGGAGAGGCAGATGGGCTTCGGACGGGGGAGCGCTGATGAATCAGTGTATTCACGGCATCGATCTCCTCCGCTGGATGTTCGGGGATGAAGTGGAAGAAGTCTACGGACAGACCCGTCAGCAGTTCCACCATTACCTGGAGGCAGAGGATGTGGGCATGGCAGTGGTGAAGTTTAAAAACGGCGCGATTGCCACCATAGAGGGGACGACCAACGTATATCCGCAGAACCTGGAAGAGACTCTGTATATCTTCGGAGAGAAGGGAACTGTGAAAATCGGAGGAAAGTCCACAAATAACATTGATGTGTGGGACTTTGCGGACGAAGAAGCCCGGGATGACGCCAATAAGGGACTTAAAGAGGCCACCAGCAATGTCTACGGGAATGGTCATACCAGTCTGTATGCGGATATGATAGACGCGATAGAACATGACCGGAAGCCGTATGTGGACCCGGTGGCAGGAAGGAATGCCCTGGAACTGGTGCTGGCGATTTACAAGAGCCAGAAAGAAGGCGTGCCTGTGAAGCTGCCGTTGAAAGATTTTGAGAGTACAGATATGGCGGGAGAGTTCGATGTTTAAGATATGTGAGATCGTGATCCGGGATCTTCTGGAGGGATTTCCTGAGGGAAGAGACCTGGAAGGCAGGATCTATGGCGTGTCTGATCCGGAAGCGCCGGAGGATCATTCTGTTGTATTCGTGAAAAATGATGTGTCCGAGGATGTGGAAAAGGTCAAAGAATGCATTTTCATCACGAAAAAAGATATGGAATTGAGTCTGGATCCATCCAGCATACAACTGAAATGTTCTTTCCCTAAAAATCTCTATGGAGAGATTCTGGAACGGCTGAAAAATCTGATGCCCCATTTAGAACATCGTATGGAGAAAGGATACTGTTTTAGTGAGGACCTTCAAATAGGAGAGGATGTGCAGATTGGTCCTTTCTGTGTTGTCGGAAGAGATGTGGTGATTGGGGACGGGTGCCGGATCGGAGCAGGGACCGTGATCGGAGATCATGTGCGGATCGGAAGAGACGTGCAGATTCGTGAAAAATGTCTGATAGGCGTGGAAGACGCGGATATATACCGGACAGAAGACGGGGGCTGCAGGACGCTGCCCCATCTGGCCGGAACGGTGATCGAGGATGGCTGTCTTTTGCTGGCGGGTTCCGTGCTGGCGGCAGGGGACACCAGGACGACCGTGCTTGGAAGAGGATCCATGATCGGCCTTCTGGGAGATGTGGGACACAATTGCCGGATCGGTGAAGAGACCCTGGTCAGCGGAAAAGCCAGCATTTCAGGACACTGCCGGATCGGTGATCAGGTGTATGTGGCGCCTATGGCGGTGACAACGAACCGGATACAGGTCGGGGATCATGCGTATCTGGGGCTCGGAGCAGTGGCGATCAAGGATGTGCCGGAGGATGAGAAGCAGTTTGGGAATCCGGCCAGGAAGGTGCTGGAGATCAAAAAGAAATAAATGTGAAGGCAGGAGAGAGTATATGATTCAGAATATCCTGGATTATCTGGAGAGCAGCGCGTCGCAGTGCCCGGATAAGGCGGCGTTTGAGGACCTGGAGCAGAGTTACACGTATGCGCAGGTCAGAGAATACGGAAAACGGATCGGCAGTGCCCTGGCGGCAGTGCTTCCTCAGAATGCGCCGGTGCCGGTTCTGATGGAAAAAGAGGCGCGGACACTGAATGTATTTATGGGAGCAGTCTATGCAGGCTGCTTTTATTCGTTGGTAGAGCCGGAACAGCCGGTGGAGCGGATCCTGACGATTCTGTCTACTCTGGAGGCAGACGTCCTGGTCACCGGCAGGAAGCTGGAACAGAAGGTGCGGGAACTGGGATTTCCCGGAAAGATTCTGCTGGCCGAGGACCTGGCAGAGCATGAGATCTGTGAGACTGCGCTGAAGTCGAGGAGAGAAGCTTTCTGCGATGTGGATCCTCTGTATACAAATTTCACTTCGGGTTCCACCGGGACGCCGAAAGGAGTGGTTGTATCCCATCGCTCTGTGATTGATTTTACGGAGCATCTTGTCAGAATATTCGGAATCGGCAGGGATGATGTGATCGCCAATCAGGCTCCTTTTGACTTTGACGTTTCGGTGAAAGACATCTTTCCTGCGCTGAAGACAGGGGCCACATTGGAAGTGATTCCAAAGAAATTTTTCTCAGTGCCGAAGAAACTCCTGGATTTCCTGGATGACAGAAAGGTGACAAATCTTACATGGGCGGTTTCCGCGCTGTGCATCATCTCCATGCTGAAAGGATTCCGGTACAAAGTGCCGAAGACGATCCGCAGAGTCATGTTCAGCGGCGAAGTGATGCCGGTGAAACATCTGAACTATTGGAGAAGTTATCTGCCGGATGCGCTTTATGTAAATCTGTACGGACCTACCGAGATTACCTGCAACTGTACTTATTATATCGTAGACAGAGAGTTCGCGGAAGATGAGACACTGCCAATCGGGAAGGCTTTCCCGAATGAGAGAGTTTTCCTTCTGGATGAAGAAGACAGACTTTTGACGGAACCGGGAAAACTGGGGGAGATCTGTGTGTCGGGTACGGCACTTGCTCTGGGATATTTCCGAAACTGGGAGAAGACAGAAGAGGTATTTGTACAGAATCCGCTGAATCGGCGTTATCTGGAGCCGGTCTACCGCACCGGCGACCTGGGACGCTACGATGAGCAGGGAGAACTTTATTATGTGACGCGGAAAGATTTCCAGATCAAGCATATGGGACACCGGATCGAACTGGGAGAGATCGAGACGGCGTTTCAGGCATTGGACGGGGTTTCGCGCGCATGCTGCATCTATGACGAACCAAATACGAAGATAGTAGGATTCTATGTGGGCACGCCGGAAGCGAAAGAGATCATTGAAGGGCTGGCAGAAAAATTGCCACGCTTTATGATTCCTAACGTATTTTACCGGGTAGACGAGATGCCGGTGACCAAGAACGGCAAGATTGACAGGAAAGCCCTGATGGCGGAGTACAGAAAGTGAGGCTTAAATGAACGAGGAAAAGCTGCGGGAACTGGCGGTATCGCTGGATACGCCGTCCTATGTATTTGATACAGATATTCTGACAGAACGTGCCAGGTGGATCGCGGATACGATCCGCCCGGCAAAGCTGTGTTTCGCCATGAAGGCAAACCCGTTCCTGGTGAAAGTATTGGACGGATATGTGGAGAGGTACGAAGTGTGCTCTCCGGGAGAATTCCATATTTGCGTACAGAACGGGCTGGATATGAAGAAAATTGTTCTGTCCGGTGTAAATAAAGAGTATGAAGATGTGCGCTGTGCCATGGAGCAGGGCGTGGTACATTATACCGCAGAGTCCAGAGGGCAGTTTTATCTGGTGAGCCGCTGTGCGGAAGAACTGGACCGGCATGTGGAGATCCTGCTCCGGGTGACCAGCGGAAACCAGTTTGGAATGAGTGAAGAGGATGTGCGGCAGCTGATCCGTGAAAGAGACAAGTATCCATATGTAAATATCCGCGGACTTCAGTATTTTACAGGCACTCAGAAGAAAGTAATCAAAAAGATCGCGGCGGAAGTGGAATATATAGAAGAACTGATCCGGCGCCTGGAGGAAGAGGAAGGCTTTGTGACCAGGGAACTGGAATTCGGTCCCGGGTTGGGAGTCCCATATTTTATGAAGGATGATTTTGCGGAAGACTGCAGCCTTCTGGAGTCCTTCATGGAACTGTTCCGGGAGAAGAGACCTTATGAAGTGACGTTTGAGATGGGACGTTATCTGACCGCGTCCTGCGGATATTATATGACGAAGATCATGGACCAGAAGAGGAATGACGCGGTCAATGTGTGCATTGTGGACGGAGGAATCAATCATGTGAATTACTACGGCCAGAATATGGCCATGAAGACGCCGATCCTTTCTTACTTCCCGCAGCATCCGCTGGAACAGGAGAAGGAAGAGGAATGGACGGTCTATGGTTCCCTGTGTACAGTGGCGGATATTCTTCTGAAAAAGCTGCCGCTTTGTGATGCAAGGGTCGGGGATTATCTGGTTTTCCATAATATTGGGGCCTATTCCGTGACGGAAGGGATCTATCTGTTCCTGAGCCGCAGGATGCCGAAGATCTACCTTTACGGGGGAAAAGAGGGCGTCAGACTGGTGCGCGGCGCGCTGGAGACATGGTCATGGAACACGGAAGACTTGCGTTCATAATGCAGGCATGATAAAATGTCCTGATAGCAAACAATAATAAGTGTCAGGAGAAAGATTGTAATATGGAAGAATTAATGGAGCTTCTGCAGGCCCTGAAGCCTGAGATCGATTTTGAAACAGAAAAAGAACTGATTGATGACGGACTGCTGGAGTCTTTTGATGTGATTACCCTGATCGCAGAGATCGAAGATCAGTTCGGGGTAGAGATCCCGGCAGAGGAGATCGTGCCGGAGAATCTGAATTCCGCAGAGGGGATCTGGAACTTGATCCAGCGGATCAGAGAGGAAGAGTAAGATGGAATTTCGTGATCTGAAAAAGCAGTATCAGGTGTTGAAACCTGAGATGGATGCCGCGATCGGACAGGTATTGGAGGAATCCGTCTATATCGGCGGAAATCCGGTGGCACAGCTGGAAGCAGAGCTGGCGGAGTACGTGGGTGTGAAACACTGTATTGCCTGCGCCAATGGCACGGACGCCCTGACTCTTGCCCTGATGGCATGGGGGATCGGAGAGGGAGACGCGGTCTTTGTGCCGGACTTTACTTTCTTTTCTTCTGCCGAGACCGTGGCGTATGAAGGCGCGACACCGGTATTTACCGACATCCTGGAAGATACTTTTAATATGGATCCTGACAGTCTGGAGAGGGCGGTGCAGGCGGTACTGGCAGAAGGGAAACTGAAGCCCCGGGTAATCGTGGCGGTGGATCTTTTCGGACTGCCCGCAGATTATGAGCGGATCCGGGAGATTGCGGACCGTTATGGCATGTATATTCTGGAAGACGCGGCCCAGGGATTTGGAGGAAGTCTCCGTGGCAGACGGGCAGGAAGTTTCGGCGATATCGCGGCTACATCCTTTTTCCCGGCCAAGCCCCTGGGATGCTACGGGGACGGCGGCGCCGTCTTCACGGACAATGACGAATGGGCGGAACTGATCCGTTCTCTGCGGATCCATGGAAAGGGAACAGACAAATATGACAATGTCCGGATCGGGATGAATTCCCGCCTGGACACACTCCAGGCAGCGGTACTGCGGGTAAAGCTGAAAGCGTTCCGGGAGTATGAACTGAAGGATACGGATCGTATAGCAGCCCGGTATGAGGAAGAACTGTCAGATTGTGTGAAAGTGCCGAAGATACCGGAGGGATATGGTTCCGGATGGGCACAGTACAGCATCCTCTTAAAAGACGGGGAAGAGCGCGGCGCAGTGCAGGAATACCTGAAGGAGCACGGCGTACCCACGAATATTTATTATCCCAGAGGGATGCACCAGCAGACGGCGTTCGCGGGATGCAGACTGTATGGAGAAACGTTCCCGGTGACGTCAGGCGTATGTCAGAGAGTGCTGGCGCTTCCTTTATCGCCATATCTGACAGAGGAGGATCAGGCGAAAGTGATCCGGCTGATCCGTGAGAAAACAGGAGCAGATATATGAAGATATTGTTGATTTCCTATGACCATTGGAAATATGATGGGCGTCTTCGGGAACTGGTTAAAGTCGCCAAAGAATTGGGCGAGGTGACCTATATCACCCGCCGTTCCGACGGGGAAGAACCGCAGGAGAAAAGCCATATCCTTTATACGGATCATGGATATCCGGCGTTCGTCCGTTTCTGCTGCCTTCAGGCCAGACGGCTGGGGAAGGCGGACTTGATCTTTATCGATAACCGGAAAGGCATCCTGCCCGGATATCTGGCAAAACGCATCTGCGGTTCCGGATATGTGGTACAGGACTGCAGAGAATTGTATGATATGAAAAGCGCAGCCGGTATTCCGGGGAAGATCGGCTGTATTATGGAAAAAATTTTTACCAGACATTCGGATGTGGTCATCGCCGCCAATCCATTCCGTGCTAAAATCATGGTAAAAATGTTCGGGCTTAAGAAGACGCCTTTGAATTATGAAAACATCCGCAGACTGGAATATACGGAGGCAGGAAAGCAGAGGCAGATGGAGGAAGAAAACGGAGATTTTTTCCGGGAGAAAAGATTCCGTATTATCTCCACTGCAGGCTGTGATATGAGCCGGACTACCGGCAAACTGCTGGAAGCCATGAAGGAGCTGGGCGGAGAATATGAACTGCTTTTGGTCGGCGAAAATGACGAGGAAGACGAGATCCTGGCAGGCGCCACGATCCGGGAACTGGGGCTTACGAATGTGAAAATTCTGCCCCGCATGGGTCAGGATCATCTGAAGTATTTTATTGAAAATTGTCAGATCGGTTTTGTGGCCTATCATCAGCGGAATCTTAACAATAAATACTGTGCCAGCGGGAAGATCTTTGAATTTCTGTACGAGGGAAAGCCGGTGCTTGCTTCCACAAATCCTCCTCTTAAGGAACTCTGTGAAAAGTATGGCATAGGAATCGCCTCGGATGATTATGTCTCAGCGGTCAGGAAGCTTGCGGGTGATTACAGCAGGTGGACGGAACAGGTGGACAGATTTATCTCCAGGGTACATGTGGAGAAGAATAATCATAAACTGGCAGAGCAGATCAGAAAAGAACTGAAGGAAGGGTAGCATGAAAAAAGTAATGCTGGTATTCGGGACCAGGCCGGAGGCGATCAAGATGTGTCCGCTGGTCAATGAACTGAAGACAAGAAAAGAGATAGAGACGGTAGTCTGTGTGACAGGTCAGCACCGGCAGATGCTGGATCAGGTGCTGGAGGCTTTTTCCGTGGTTCCGGACTACGATCTGTCTGTCATGAAAGACCGTCAGACTTTGTTCGATGTGACGACGAATATTCTGAACCGGATCAGGGAGGTGCTGGAGACGGTGCGTCCCGATGTGGTGCTGGTACATGGGGACACTTCTACCACGTTTGTGACGGCTCTGGCCTGCTATTACCTTCAGATCCCGGTAGGGCATGTGGAGGCGGGACTGCGCACTTATAATATCTATTCTCCGTATCCGGAGGAATTTAACAGACAGGCAGTGGGGATCATCGCTGCCTATCATTTCGCGCCCACAGAATTGTCAAAGGAGAATTTGTTGAAAGAGGGAAAGAAGCCGGAGACCATCTATGTAACGGGCAATACCGCCATCGACGCGCTGAAGACTACCGTGCGGAAAGGTTATACGCATCCGGTTCTGGAGTGGGCGAAAGACAGTCGGCTGATTATGATCACGGCGCACCGCAGGGAGAATCTGGGAGAACCCATGAAGCATATGTTCCGGGCGATCCGCCGGGTCTGTGACGAACATCCGGATATCAAGGCGGTCTATCCGATTCATATGAATCCGGCAGTGCGTGAGACTGCCCAGGCCATCCTGGGAGACGACGAACGGATCCGGATCATAGAACCGCTGGATGTGCTGGATTTCCATAATTTTCTGGCCAGGAGCTATCTGATCCTGACAGACAGCGGCGGGATACAGGAAGAGGCGCCGTCTCTGGGCAAGCCGGTATTGGTGATGCGGGATACCACCGAGCGTCCCGAAGGGATCGCGGCGGGAACCCTGAAGCTGGTAGGCACAGATGAAGGGACGATCTATGAGAACTTCAAAATGCTTCTGGAAGATCAGGAAGCTTACAGAAAAATGAGTACGGCGAGCAATCCATACGGTGATGGATTTGCCTCGAAGAGAATTGCAGATATCTTGGAAGGAAAAGCATGAATTTATATTTGATCATATTTTTGATCCTTGCTGCGGGAGCAGTATGGGAATGGTTCCGGCCGCAGTATGGAAAATATATCTACTGGTGCTGCTGGGGACTGGCTGCCGCCTGTCTGTGCCTGCGGTTTGGGCAGGGTACGGATTATGTGACGTATCATGGACTTTATGAAACCATTCCGGCCTATATTGACCTGTCGCAGGGATATATCTGCGGATTTTATCCGGAGATCGGGTGGCGTCTCATATCGGCGGTGTTCAAACTGTTCCATGCCCCGTTCTGGGTATTTACTTTTGCCCTGGGGTTGGCGGATATGCTGCTTCTGCATCGGTTTTTGAATAAATATGTTCCTTTGAGAACAGCGGGGCTGTTTCTCTCTTATCCGGTATTGTATCTGGTCTATCTGGTGTCCGGACTTCGCCAGGGACTGGCGATCTGCATTTTTCTGGGGATTGCGGTTCCGTTTTACCTTGAGAAGAAGTGGGTGCGGTATATAGTCAGCGTGCTGATCGTGGCGTCATTCCACCGGGTGGGATACGCGTGGCTGGTACTTCCCGTCGTGTACTATCTGCCGGTATATGTAATCCTGGCTTTGCTTGGCCTTTCTATTGCGGGAGGTCTGGTTCTGCAGATAGGAGCGGTGGAGCAGCTGATTACGAATGTTCTGCCTGTGTATCATGTAAAGCAGTTTCTGCTGGACGGCGAGGTAAGTCTTTTTGCTGTGGGAGAGAGACTGGTCAGCGCCGCGGCAATACTGATTTTGTATTTTTGGAAAAAGAAAAAGGACGGTCAGCCGGAGCAGAGGACGACGCTTCTTCTGAAAGCCTATTTATGCGGGACATGTTTTTACATGCTGATGTGCGGCAGCTCTTATTATGCGAGCCGGTACTGCGTGATTTTTAAAGTACTGGAATGCGCGTTGGTTGTGCTGCTGATATCTGAACGCGATAAAATCGCAAAAATAGGGGCGGCATTCTTTCTGGGGCTGACGCTGGTGATGGGGATCAAAAATTTAAATGCAATGGTTTCCGAAAGTTACTATTATCAGCAGAACGGGGTAACTCTCTGGACTTATCCTTATATATCTGTATTTAATCAGGAAAAGATAAACGATTATTATAATTATGAAGAGGGTATGTGGAAGATCTATCATGATAATGTGATGGATCAGGAATTGTGGCGGATTGAAATGCAGGATTAAGCGGGAGAAATTTATGCGTCTGGAAATTTTATTAACGGCAGTGCTGTTCTTTGGAGGAACGTTTTTAAGCGGATATGCACTGCGGCGTCTGTTGAAACTGAAGAACGAGGGATTTCTGTTTTCGATCGTTTCCGGAACCATGCTGTGGTGGGCGCTGATGGAACTGATTCTGGTGCCGATGACGATGATGCATGCCTCTTTTCAGTCATTTGTCTGGCTGTACAGCCTGATTGTATTCGGATTGTCTGTGCTGGGACTTTTTTGCCGGAGAGATATTCTGGAAGATGGAAAAGCGGCGGTGAGAGACGGAAGACAGTATCTGACGCTGGGGCATCTTGCAGCGCTGGCGCTGATCTGTTATCAGTTGTATTTTATCCATCATCATATGTATCTGGAGTGGGACGATACGTATTATGTAAATCTGGCCAATGAAGCGGTATATTCTAACCAGATTTACTGGGTTTATCCGGAGACAGGATCGTTTGCAGACTTTGACAAAAGATATGTGTTGTCCCTGTGGCCGATTTTCTATGCCTGGTTGTCGAAACTGATCGGCGTGATTCCGACGGTTATGGCGCATACGATTTTGCCATGGCTGATCATTCCGCTGGCATATATGATTTATGCCTTAATAGGAAAGCGATTGTTCCCAAAGGACAGTCAGATACAGGGAATGTTTCTGGCTATGGCAGTCTTTCTTCATTTGTTCATGAGCGGGCAGCATACCTCCGGACTTACTTTTCTAAGCATTACTCCGTGGGTGGGAAAAGGAGTGCTTGCTGCTGTCCTGCTTCCAATGTTGTTTTATATGGTTTTCAGGGCGATAGAGAAAGGAAGTCCGGGTGACTGGATCCTGATGGGGATTACCGGACTTGGAGGATGTCTCCTGTCTTCCATGGGAATCATGCTGATCCCGGTTTTTATCGGAACCTCTGTCTTGCTGACAACTCTGCGAAAAAGAAGGGTTATGGATATTGTCTGTGGACTGGCGGCGTGCGCGCCATGTCTGATTCTGGGTATCTATTATATTTATCTGATACATTAAGAGAAAGGGATCCTTATGCTGGAATTTTTTGAAACTGCAAAAACAGATTTTCTGGCCACATTTGAGGGAGCATGGATATTCCCGATCTTGCTGGCTGCCATAATATGGATCCTGATCAGGGAAAAAGACTGGCTCAGAAAAATTCTTTTTGGGATACTGCCGTTGGCTTTTTTGTTCCTGTACTGGTGCCCGCTGTCGGGGCTTTTGTTTATCAGATTGTTGGGAGACGAAGTTTACTGGAGAGTTCTTTGGCTGATTCTTCTGGCGGTGACGATTCCCTACGCCGGATGCCTGCTGTTGAAAAGCCTGACGGGTATCCGGCGTCAGGCGGCTTTCCTGGGATTGCTGGCGGTGTTGGCGCTGGGGGGAAAGCAGGTGCTTTCCACGGAATGGTTTGAAGCCTCCACCAATGTATATAAGATCCCGCAGTATGTGGTGGATGTATGTGATCTGCTTCCGGGAAACATTCATGCAGCCATGTCCAACCGGCTGACGCCGTATGTAAGGCTGTATGATCCGACGATTACTCTGGAATATGCACGGAACGCGCTGAGCTTTAACGGAATGGAAGAGGTGCATGGGCCGACAGCCAATCTGTATAAAGCGGTACAGAAGGACGAAATTGACGTGGACGTGGCGGGACCGCTTGCCAGACAGCAGGGATGTACGTTTCTGGTTTTTTCTCTCAGCCGGACTTATAAAGGGGATTGGGCGGATTACGGATACCGGGAGTATGGGACGACCAGCGAGTTCCGTATTTTTGTAGATGAAAATTATGAAGAAGGGCAGGATACAAGAAAATGGGAAGAATAAAAGAATTGAAACCGTTTGTCAAAGTATTTTTTATTCTGATTGCAGTTTTTTTTCTCTCTATGACACTGGTGTACTGTATCCCCACATCCTGGATACAAGGGAATGTAGAAAAATCCTTGGAAGTGATGGAAGGAGAAGGGGAATATCCCATGTACTTTTTCTACCGTCACAGTGCAATCATCGATGTTCATACAGATAAACTGATGTATGAAAGTTTGATCCAGAACCGGGATTATTACAATCCGATTCAGGCTGCCATGAGTATTAATCAGTATCCTCGCTACTGGCATGGATATCAGGTGCTCCTTCGGCCCTTGACAGTGGTGTTTCAGGTGCAGGAGCTGCGGTATCTGGGTATGCTCACTTTCCATCTGCTGTTTTTCTGGAGCGCCTGGCTAATGGCAAAGAAGACAAAGCCATTGTACGCGATGTTTTATGTGCTGACGGTAGCCAGCGGCTATGTCGTATTTCTGCCCGTGTGCTTCCAGTTTCTGACAACGTTTTTAGTGCTGTTTGTATCGTTGATCGTTCTTCTGCGCAGATATGATAAAAACAAACCGCTGCCGGCCGTGAAGTGGATGTTATATTTCTTTGTTGTAGGTATGGTGGAAAACTTCTTTGATTTTTTGACCTACCCGATTCTTACGCTGGGGATTCCGCTGGTTCTGCTGCTGTGGCTCCGGGTGAGAGATGAACAGGCGGACTTCAGAAGTAATTTCTGGTTCATGTTTAAAGCTTCGCTGACCTGGTTCTTCGGGTATGCGCTGACCTGGATCAGTAAGTGGCTGCTTTCTGCCGCGATCCTGGGTGTCCGGTATTTTTGGAGGACCATGAGCGTGGTGCAGTACCGGTTGGAGGGGAGTGAGGAAGAACCTCTGGATCGAATCGGAACGATTGAACGGAACATAAAGGCATGGTTAAATGTACAGGATGGAGGCGTCATTTCCAGCAGTAAAATTATCATATTACTTCTTCTTGTGGCAGTTGTTCTGATTTTCTGGAGAAAATTGAAAGACTGGAAAACTGTCGGTGCATATTTGCCTATCCTTTTTGTTGTGTTGTATCCGTATATCTGGTACCTGGTGATGTCCAACCATTCTCAGATCCATTATTGGTATACTTACCGTGCGCAGCTTGTGGCGTTATTTGCCGGACTGGTATTCTTGGCAGCTATTTTGCGTGAAAGAAAACCTGAGGAGAAGGCGGAAGGAGAGCATTGAAAATGAAGAAGGTAGTAATCATCGGGGCCGGACCGGCTGGCTTGACTGCAGGATTTGAGCTGAAAAAGAGAGCGCCGCAGGAGTATGATGTGACAATCCTGGAAGAGAGCGGGGAGATCGGCGGGATATCACGAACAATAAATTATAAAAATAATCGCATGGATATTGGAGGGCACCGATTCTTTTCCAAGGATCCGGAAGTCATGAAATGGTGGAAGGAGTTGATGCCCATACAGGGAGCACCATCATACGATGACAAAAAGCTGGGAAGAGAGAAACCATTGGTGAAAGGCGGTCCGGATCCGGAGAAAGAGGACCGGGTCATGCTGGTGCGTCAGAGAGTGTCCCGGATTTATTACAAAAAGAAATTTTTTGATTATCCGGTGTCCATGAAGCCGCAGACTTTTATCAATATGGGATTTACTCAGACGATGAAGGCTGGATTCAGTTATCTGGGATCCTGCATACACAAACTGCCGGAAGATTCCCTGGAAAACTTCTATGTAAACCGATTTGGCCGGGTGCTTTACGGGATGTTCTTTGAAGGCTATACGGAAAAACTGTGGGGACGCCATCCCAGAGAGATCTCGGCAGACTGGGGGGCGCAGAGAGTAAAAGGTCTGTCTATCTCTGCTATGGTCAAAGATATGGTTGGGAAGATTCTGCCCGGTAAAAAGGGACGGAAGGTAGAAACCTCTCTGATTGAAGAATTTATCTATCCCAAATATGGTCCCGGGCAGCTCTGGGAGACAGCAGCGGCAGAGATTGAAAAGATGGGAGGTCATATAAAAAAACATTGTAAAGTTACCGGAATCCGGACCGAGAGCGGGAAAGTGACTGCATTGGAGACGATCGGAGAAAATGGAGAGACACATACCGTGGAAGGTGATATCTTCATTTCGTCTATGCCCCTGAAGGATCTGGTGAAAGGAATGGGTGATACGGTTCCGGAGGATATTCAGGCGATTGCCGAAGGGCTTCCGTACCGTGATTTCGTAACAGTAGGACTTCTGTTAGATCATCTGAACCTAAAAAATCTGACGAAAATCCGGACGTTGAACAATATTGTCCCGGACTGCTGGATCTATGTACAGGATACAGGCGTCAAACTGGGGCGGATCCAGATTTTTAACAACTGGTCGCCGTATCTGGTGAAAGATGTGGACTCCAAAGTGTGGATCGGACTGGAGTATTTCTGCAAAGAGGGAGATGATTTCTGGAATCTGTCGAAAGATAAGTGCGTCCGCCTGGCGGTGGAGGAACTGATCCGTATGGGAGTCATCAGCAGGAAAGAGGATGTGTTGGATTCGCACAGAGAACGGGTAAAAAAAGCATATCCGGCTTATTTTGATACCTATGGACAGATCGATCAGCTGATTGAATATTTAAACGGGTTTGAAAATCTGTATTGTGTGGGACGCAACGGACAGCATCGCTATAACAACATGGATCATTCTATGGTGACGGCGTTTGAGACGGTGAAAAATATTCTGTCAGGTGAAAAAAACAGAGATAATATCTGGAATGTAAATACAGAAAAGGAATACCATGAAGAAAAAGCGGAGGCTTAGATGAAACGGTTTGTAGAGCGGATAAGGGGAATAGATAAAAGGATATTTATATTAGCATCGGTTTGTCTGCTGATAGAGGTATTTATCTGTAATGCAAATTCGTTTCGGGTATTAAATCAGGAGACATATGAAAGAAAGTCATATACTGTCGATCAGATGGAGACTACGGGCTTCGAAGTTACAGGAAATATTTTGACTTATGTGGCAGATTATGGGGAGGAAGCATCTGTTACAATAAAAAATATTGACACGAATGTGGGCACGATTTACCTGGATCTGTATTTGCCCAATGAGAGTTATTTAAGCTATACTGTATATTATACAGATGAAGCAAACCAATATCTGTCACGCAGTTTTTCCGGGGAATACGTACCAGGTGTAGAAAGGACAAAATGGAGAACCTGTCATTTTTCGGGCAAATCGGATGAGATAAAGATTGTTTTTAACATTGAAGATGATCTTTATCAGATGGCAGTGGATGAATGTTCCTTTAATAAGCCGGTTGAATTCCACTTTTCAGCGGTCCGTTTTTTGATACTGCTTACAATCGTTCTGGGGATCTATTTGATGAGGTCTCATCCATATTGGTATGGGGCATTAAGATACAGAGGACAGGTCTGTATTCTATGTGTTTGTACGGTTCTGTTTCTGGGTGTTTTGGGAAGTATTTATATGAATTCCGTAGATGAGGTTCGGGTTGCGTCGGAAGAAGGAGATCTGTATAGCCAGCATCTGACAGATGCACTGCTGGATGGCCAGGTGAAACTGAAACTGCAGCCGTCCGAAAAACTGCTTTCTATGGATAATCCATATGATGCGACAGAGCGGGATGCAAAAGGGCTGGTCAGAGATGAGGACTATATTTTGGATGCGGCTTATTATGACGGTAACTATTATGTTTATTTCGGAATTGTTCCCGCATTTTTGCTGTTTGTTCCCTTCACTCTGTGTACGGGGATGTATTTGTCTACCGGATTTGTTACGTTCGTATTTTTTTGTATATATCTGATTTTTTTAAATGCTTTGCTGATAAAATTTATCCGTAAGATATTGCCGGAAACTTCTTTTGGAACCTATATTCTTGGGATATGGATGCTGGACGCGGCGAGTGTTGCGCTTTGTTTTGTCTCAAGAGCCCGGTTCTATGAGATGGTGTATGCTGTAGGACTGGCGTTTTCTGCGATTGGTTTATACTTTCTTGCTTCTGCTTTCTGGAAAGAACAGAAAAATTGTATACAGATCTTTTTTGGAGCATTATTTCTTGCGCTGGCAGTGGGATGTCGGCCGACAATGGTATTTTATTCTTTTTTGTTAGTTCCGTATCTGGTTTACAGATTAAAAAACGATACCGTGAAAGAAAATATAAAAATTTTCGCCGTTTTATTAATTCCGTATATTTGTGTGGCCGGGATTTTGATGTGGTATAATTACGCGCGTTTTGGAAACATATTTGATTTTGGCCAGAACTATCAGCTGACAGTAACAGATATGGCGAGAGATTCCTATAAATTGTCTACACTTCCATGGTGTCTTTGGTTCGGAATGTTTCAGCCTCTGTCGTTTTCTGCAGTGTTTCCGTTTGTCTCCAGCGGCAGCATGGTTAATGACTATGCCGGATATCTTTGGAATAACAGTGCGGTTACAATGTTTAGCAGTACTCCGCTTTTGTATATTATGTTTTGCCCGGTATTCTGGAAAGCGTGGAAACGGAAGACAGGAATGTTATCTACCGCTATCATGGGAACCGGGATAGGGACGGGCCTGCTTCTCTCCGTGTTTATATTTATATCAGCAGGAGTGCATATCCGTTATACTGCGGAGCCTGTACCGATTTTGGTATTCGGAGTTTTGTTGCTTTTTGCTAATTATATGAATGAACAAGATGGGGCAATACGGAAAAACATGATTACGCTGTTGTTTGCGTTGACAGTTTTTACTGTTCTGGTCGGTTTCCTGATGGGGATTGTGGGAGAACGGAATTGGATTTTTACCAGACATCCGGAATTTTATTTCAGTGTTGAACGTGCATTTTGCTTTTGGAAATAATATGAAAGCCCACCTGTTTAGTGCAGGCGGGTTTTTCTTACTTTGTCCGTCAGCTTTTGACCCAAAAGCCGCTTAACGCCTTCCTTTACATAGAATTTTAATTCTCTCAGCAGCCACCGGGGGGAAGGGCGGAAAACGCCCAGTTCTTTTTGCATACGGTGCTTTTCCCGATGGGAGAGCAGTTTATTCTGGTCTGAGTATCCGGAAATTTCGTAGATGCTGACCGGACAGGGGCGGTAATCAAAAGAGACTCCTCTTAAATACATGGACAGAAAAAAGTGATGATCGGCGCAGACCCGGTAGGAGATATCATAGGGGTGATCTGCCAGCAGCCGGCGTTCTACAAAGACAGACTGGTGACAGAAAGCCATTTCCCATTTCAGATTTTCCAGGGGAAGGGCGGGATAGAGTCTCCTGCGCCCCTGATAAATACATATGGTATCTCCGTAGATAATCTGTCCCCGAGGGGGTACAGAAAAGATCTTTTCCAGTGTGTCAGGGGAGGCCAGAAGATCGCCGGCATTCAGGAAAAGGAGCCACTTTCCCCGGGCCATACGTACTCCTTTGTTCATGGCGTCATAGATGCCCTTGTCAGGCTCTGATATGGAACGAAAAGTGATTTCCTTTTCCAGAAAGAGAGAGCGTGTATGATCCAGAAGCGGGCCGGTTTCGTCCTTGGACGCTCCGTCTATGACCAGGTATTCAAACTGCGTCCAGGTCTGTATGAGCAGGCTGTCTATAGTGGCCGGAAGAACATCGGACGAATTGTAGCAGACAGTAATCACGGATAAGACGGGGGCAGACATAAAAGAGTCTCCTTTCGTATATGATGGTTTATTATAGGCGATAAAGGTCCAAAGAGCAAGTCCTGCCGAGGACAGAATAATAGACAAATGACGCCGGGTAGGGTAAAATAAAGCTGAACAGACAGAAAGGTATGGATATGAAGGCATTTAAAAAGGATTTTTGTTTTGCTCTTGTGTGCGTGGGAGTTTATATACTTGTTTTATGGAACTTGATCCCGTTTGTCTATGGTATCATTGATGACCGGTCCATGATGGAGATTGTGTCAGGGCAGTATCTGGGGAGGCCGGATCCGCACACAATTTTTATGGGATACTGGTATTCTCTTTTTTTGGCGGGACTGTATACGGTGCTTCCCAATGTGGACTGGTATGCGTTTTGCTACATCGTGATGCAGGCGATGTGTATGATCCTGATCCTGTTCCGGCTGGTGAGAGAACGGGAGAGGAAATGGGAGAAAGTATTGTGCGCGGTGCTGGCACTGTCGTCATTTGCGGCGTTCGGCGTACAGGCAACTGTCCAGCTTTCTTTCACTACAACAGCCGCGGTGTTGGGTGTGACGGTTGTTTTTCTGTATGCGACGGCGGAAAAATTAGAGTGGAAAGACGCGGCGCTTCTTTTTTTCCTGCTTTTTCTGACCAGTCAGGTACGTTTTGATATTTTTTGTATGACAGTGCCGGTATGCGCGGTGCTCTGGCTTTTTCGGGTGGCTGTACAGGGGCAGAGAGACAGGATACAGTTTTTGATGCCGGCGGCTGCGCTTGCAGTGCTTGCGCTTGCCATGCTGGGGAATTTTGCCGGATACGGGAGCGCCGAGTGGCGCGCGTATAAATCGTATGATAACAGCCGTACGGCGATCTATGATTTTCCGGATTATACATTTCCCGAATATGAAGGGGCGGAGGAGTTTTACAGCAGCGTCGGAATAGAGACAAAAAGCCGGGCGAGAAC
This sequence comes from Lachnoclostridium sp. An196, assembly GCF_002160135.1. Taxonomy (GTDB): domain Bacteria; phylum Bacillota; class Clostridia; order Lachnospirales; family Lachnospiraceae; genus Hominiventricola; species Hominiventricola avistercoris. The sequence goes on from NZ_NFJZ01000001.1 coordinate 313,710, forward strand.
CCTGATTAACTACAATTATACCGCGGATGACCAGATTACGCCCGAGTTCTTTCGCAATTATATTGAAGCGTATCAGAAAACATACCCTTCTGAACAGACAGTTGTACAGAGACTGGCACAGAGCGTGAAAGATTATCTCAAAGGAGTCCGGGACAATCGGTTTTATATGCAGCATCTTTTGGGGCTGGCCATGTATGCCGGATTGGTGATCCTGGCATTGTGGAAAAAAGAGTGGGGCCTGCTGACAAAGACGCTTTGCACAGGGGGAATCCAGGGGATCATGTGGATCTATTTACTTTATAAAGGGAGGATCCCGGACCGGGTGATCTACAGTATGAACCTGATGCTGCTGGTCACAGCGTTTCTTTTGTGGAGGGAAATTTTCCCCAGGATTTCTCTGCCCGGCGCGGCCAGAAAGGCCGGAGTTGTGGCATGTATGTTTGTTCTCTGCTATCTGGCAGGAGCGCAGACCGCAAAGTTTCGCGGGAAAAATCAGGAGCTGAGCCGGTGGAACCAGAATATTGAGTCGCTGAAAGAATACTGTATGGAACATCCCGACAACTTCTATTTCAACGATGTCACATCGCTGGCGTTTACGACCTATAATGTCCGCCTGTGGCGGGATCAGCCGTATGTGATGAACTATATGTCTCTGGGAGACTGGATGAGCTTTAGCCCTATTTGGAAGAAGAAGCTGGAACAGGAAGGCATCACGTCCGTAAAAGATGCGTTGTACGGACAGGATAATGTATATCTGATCTGCAATTTTGATAAAGGCCTGGAATATCTGATTACTTTGTATACAAATGTAAATTGTCAAGAGATAGATGGAATTCCTGGATTTAATATTTATGAATTATCGGAAAGTTGACAATACAAATTTATTTTTTGTGGTGCGATGGAGACAAATATGTTGAAAAAAAATCAAGAAGAATTAAAAACCAATTGGTTAAATGCTGTACGTTTTTTCGCAGTTCTATATGTCCTTTGGACGCATTATGAATATGAGATATTTGCTGAGGTTCATCCCTTGGGACAAAATATCGAAAAATTGTTTTTTATGCCTCCTTCACCAAGTTCGTGGTTATTATATGGATATACAGGAAAATATGCTGTCGCTGTCCTTTGTGTCATTAGCGGATTTGTCACAGCCTATTCGTTAAACCATAAAAATAAAACTTCTGTTGTATACTATTTTGTTACAAGGTATTTACGGATTATGCTTCCAGTCGTAGGCATATGCTTATTTACTTTGGCGTTTTTATTTATTAGGGATGGAATGGTGTATTATGATATTGCGTATATCGTAAAGGGAATGTTTCTACCAGGATCAAAAAATTTTTATGGATATTTTTGGTGCTTATCTTCATTTTTAATTGGAAATTATTTGATTTTTGTTTTGCATCATCTCCTAAAAAAAGCGAGTGTAAAAGCAAGATTGTCTATCTTAGGTGTTTTTATAGTTTTGAACTATTGTGTCTGGTATAAGTTGTATATCTGGGACTTGGTATGGGCTATATCTGTTTTAACAGGGTATTGGATATATGAATTTGTCCAAAATTATAAATTATTTTTACCATATGGCATACGCATTTTTTCGCTTTTGGTTGTTTGGTGGCTTCCAAGGGGGGATGAATCACTAAAAATATATATACGGGATACTGTAGCTGTTTGTATTATTATAACTTTATTACTTAATTCTCGCGTTGTAAACAGGTTGAACAATATTAGTAATCAGAAAATACCAGCAGAAATCTTTGGATATAGTTATTCTTTGTATGTTGTACATGGATTTTTTATGAATTATTTTGCAATTGATTTAACAATTGGATTGCAAAATGTGTTTAATCAATGGTGGATAACATATATAATTTCTTTTTTGATAAAAACATTATTCGATTTTGGGTTCGCGGTTATGTTGAATTGCTTATTTGAGAAGTTAATTTATAAAAAATGTTGTAGGATTTTAAAACAAATGATAAAATAATATGAATTATAATAAATGAGGTAGTATGCCCATGGACAGCTTTAACCAGTATAAACGCCTGATCCGTACCGGAGTGATCAGTCTGGAAATCTTAATTGAAGCGATTATTTTTGGATATATCTGGCTTGAGATATATAATATCAGGATGGTTACGCCTTTTGAAAACAAGGGCCACTGGATGATGATCGGATTTTATGTGCTGTATCTGATCGCTTTTGTGTATCTGTACGGAGGAACCAAATATGCCTATTACCGGAAAGGACAGCTGATCCTGTCTCAGACGCTGGGCACTTTGATTGCCAATGCGGTCATGTATGTGCAGATTATCATAGCATTCGGCGTTTTCCCGTTTCCGATTGTGTGGCCTATGCTGCTGGCGAGCGCGGTGGATTTTGTGGTGATCGTGATCCTGAATCAGATCTCGGACCGGATGTTCCACAGACTGTTTCCGCCCAAGAGGCTACTGGTGATCTGTGATTTGAAAAACAAGGAAAATCTGCTCCGGAAGATCGCGGGAAGAAAAGACTTATATGAAGTGTCCAAATGTATATCCGCGGAAGAGCCGCTGGAACGTCTGAAGGACGAGGTGAAGAATTGCGATGCGATGATGCTCTATGGAATTGAAGAACAGAAGCGCAACGATCTGGTGAAATATTGTTTCGAAAAATCCATCCGCATCTACGTGGCGCCGGAGATCTCGGACATCCTGCTCCGGGGAGCAGACCGCCTGCATTCCTTCGACACGCCGTTTCTGCTGCTTCGCAATTACGGTCTTTCTATTGAGCAGAAACTGATCAAACGCCTGATGGATATTGTGCTTTCGGCGCTTATGCTGGTGGCGGCGTCCCCGTTTATGCTGGTGACAGCTCTGGCGATCAAGCTTGAGGATCACGGACCGGTATTGTACAAGCAGGAACGGGTCACCCTGAACGGGAAAAAGTTCTGGATCTATAAATTCCGCAGCATGATCGTGGACGCGGAGAAGCAGGGCGCAAGATTCTCTTCCAAGAATGATGACCGGATCACGAAGGTGGGCAGAGTGATCCGCGCATTGAGGCTGGACGAGCTGCCCCAGCTCTTGAATATCCTGAAAGGGGATATGAGTATCGTGGGCCCGAGACCGGAACGTCAGACCTATATCGACGAGTTCTGTAAGGAAACGCCGGAATTTACTTACCGGCTGAAGGTGAAGGCAGGACTGACCGGCTATGCGCAGATATACGGCAAGTACAATACAACGCCGCTGGACAAGCTGAAGATGGATCTGATGTATATCGAGAGTTATTCGATCCTGCAGGATATCCGGCTGATCTTCCTGACGCTGAAGATCATGTTTACGAAAGAGAGTACGGAAGGCGTAGAGGAAGGGCAGAATCATGCGTAGATTTTGGATATTTAATCATTATGCCACGACCCCTAAGACAGGGCCGCTTCTGAGGCATTATTATTTCGCGGAATATTTAAAAGAAAAGGATATAGAGACGACGGTCTTTGCGGCGAATGAGCTGCATCAGACCGGGACGTCGGTAGATACGATGGGAAAGCCCTATCTTCGCACCGAAGAGGAGGGGGTTCCCTTTGTGTTTGTTAAAACGAGCAAATACCGGGGAAATGGAATTTCCCGGGTTTTTAACATGCTGTCGTTCTTTTTCGGGCTGCTGCGCATTTCAAAAAAATACGCGAGGCAGTACGGAAAGCCGGATCTGATCATGGGATCCAGCGCTCATCCGCTGACCAGCATCGCGGGGATCCTGGTCGCAAGGCGGTTCCATGTGCCGGTGATTGTAGAGGTGCGGGACCTGTGGCCGGAAGCGATCTTCTCATTCGGGAAAGTGAAGATGGACAGTCTGATCGGAAGGGCTTTAAGCGCCGGTGAAAAATGGATGTATGTACACGCGGACGCCATCGTGTTTACAAAAGAAGGGGATGTGGACCATATCAAAGAGATGGGATGGGATACGGCCCATGGCGGGAAAATCGACCTGGAGAAATGTCATTATGTGAATAATGGAGTGAAACTGGATGATTATTACCGCAGTATTCAGGAGGACGTCCTGCCGGATCCGGACCTGGAGGATGACAGCTTCAAGGTGGTCTATACAGGGACTCTGCGTCCGGTCAATAATGTGGATAATCTGCTGGATACGGCAAAACTGCTGCAGGATCATAAAGACATCCGTTTTCTGATCTTCGGCAGCGGAAATCAGCTGGAGAGACTTAAGAAACGCGCGGAAGACGAGCATCTGGACAATGTGAAGCTGAAGGGATATGTGGAAAAGAAATATATTCCTTACATCCTGAGCCGTTCTTCCGTGAATATTCTGAATTATTCACAGTCCCATTACAACTGGTCCAGGGGAAACAGTTCCAACAAATTGTTTGAGTATATGGCAAGCGGGAAACCGATCATATCTACGGTGAAGATGGGGTACTGCATCCTTGACAGATACCAGTGCGGGCTTTCTCTGGAAGAGTGTACGCCGCGGGCTCTGGCGGATATGATCCTGAAGATTCATGACATGCCGGAAGATACGTATGCACAGATGGCGAAAAATGCCAGAGAGGGCGCAAAGGATTTCGATTTTTCTGTGTTGACGGAACGATTGTATAAAGTAATAGAAAATCTGGTGGATAAGGAGGAGGTTTAACATTTTACAAGAAATAAAAAAGTTATGGAACAGAAAGATTGTTTACTGGAAACGTGATAAGATTATACTGAATGATTTGAGTCGAACCACAGTACCCCATCAGGTGAATCTTCATTGGTATAGTTGTAACAGAGAAGATGGATTGGAGAACTTTGGAGATTATTTGTCGCTTCCTGTATATCGATATATGTTAAAACAGCTAGGCCTGGAAGAACATAGAAAATTAGATAAAACAAAACATTTATATGCGATTGGATCCATTCTTTTTTGGGGAAGACAGGATGCGACGATCTGGGGAAGCGGCCTTTTAAATTATCCTCCGGAAGGTACATATCGTTCCAAGAAATTTCATTTGGATATTAGAGCGGTGAGAGGACCAGTGACGAGAGATATACTGCTTAAAGAAGGGTTTGAATGTCCGGAAGTCTATGGAGATCCGGCAGTGCTGATGCCTCTGATTTATTCTCCCGATTTAGCAAAGAAGAATAAATATAATGTTATAAAGCATAAAGCCAATTTCCAAAAAGGAGACAGCGATCATCAGATTCCGATTTTATGTAATGATTTTCGAACTGTCATTGATCAAATTGTTTCTTCGGAACTCATTATTTCTTCTTCTCTCCATGGTATTATCGTAGCAGAGTCTTATGGGGTTCCTGCTATAATGCTGGCAGATAATCGCACGGATTTTAACTATTTAAAATATGATGATTATTATTATTCGACAGGAAGGTATCAATATCCTGGTGCAAGATCTGTAGAGGAGGCATTAAAAATGACCCCAGCGCCCTTACCGGATCTTGCTGAGATGAGAAATGATTTGTTGGATGCGTTCCCGGTAGATTTATGGGAATGATAGAGAATATGAGAAATAAATTTGACCGATATTATCAGACATTAAAATATCTGAAAAAAAGCCAGATCAAATACCTGGTCCACAACCGGCTGACCGGCAGAAAGAAGGCGGCGACGTCCGCGCAGGCTCCTGCGTACGGGGATCTGCCGCTCTGGATACCGAGGCTGGACCAGCATCCTGATTACCGGAAGCGGTTTTCGGTGGAGGAACTGCTGGAGGGAAAGGTTACTCTGCTCCATGAGAGCGGCCATCCCGGGGGAACAGGATGGCGGGAGCCGGAGAAATCGCATCTGTGGAATTTTAATCTGCATTATCTGGAATTCCTGATTCCGCTTGCGGCTGCCTGGAGAGAGGAACCGGACCGGAAATACTATGAATGTTTCAGGGACTACTGCCGCAGATGGATAGAGGATAACCGGGAAGGCACCGGAGACGGCTGGCATCCTTATACGATCTCTCTGAGACTTACGAACCTGTGGATCTGCCTGGACGGATTTGGAGAAGTGGTGAGGGAGGATAAGGAATTTTTCCGGCAGCTGAATGACAGTATGTATGCCCAGTACCTGCATCTCCAGAAACGGCTGGAACTGCATCTGCTGGGAAATCATTACTTTGAGAATCTGAAGGCAGTCATGCTGGGCGCGCTGTATTTTAAGGAGCCGGGCGTATATGATGCGTATAAGATCCGGTTGGGCGATGAAATCGCGGAGCAGATTCTGCCGGACGGGGTACACTATGAGCGGAGTCTCATGTACCATAAACTGATTCTGGAGGATCTGATGCGTACCGCAAAAGCGGTAAAACCGGCAGACCGTCTCCTGTATCAGGAACTGCTGGGCACGATCCAGAAGATGGCGGACGCCATGTATTCCCTGGAAGAGGGACTGGGGCGCACGCCGCTGTTCAATGACGCGGGAGATAACGTGGCCCGGAGCATGACAAGCCTGCTGGCGGCGCTGCGGGAAGAGTTTTTGATCACGCCGGTGCCGGGACAGGCATTTCCTGACGCGGGATATTACTGCCTGCATGGAAAGAATATCAAGATCCTTATGGATGCGGGAGAGATCGCGCCGTCTTATATGCCGGGACACGGACATTGCGACGCCTTAAGTTTTGAATTGTCCTGGTGCGGGAAGCCTCTCCTGGTCAATTCCGGAACTGGACAGTACCAGGGAGAGCTTCGGCCTTATTTCCGCAGTACGGCAGCGCACAATACCGTGGTGATCGATGGAGAAGAACAGTCCGAGTGCTGGGGAGAGCACCGGGTGGCACGAAGGATAAGCCAGGTGTCCGGACAGGCCGAGGGAGACCGGATCCGGGGGAAGCTTCTTACCTGTACGGGAAAACCGCAGGGACGTTCCATAGAGTGGAACGGACAGAGCGTGGAGATCTGGGATCAGGTCCACGGATTCGCACAGGCTTATTTTCATCTGGCTCCGGGTTTCTTTTATGAAGAACAGGACAGGAAGGCGCAGATCCGAAGTGAAGCCGGAGACCTGGTCTGTACGGTACAGGTCGCGCCGGGGGACCATATCACGGTACACCGTCAGGGGCGGATCTGCTCTTACGCTTCGGAGTTCGGCAGGATCGAGCAGACAGAAGTGCTGGAGGTTTCCTGGCCCGCGGACGGGTCAGAGCACATGATACAGTTGAATTTTACAGAAACGAGGAAAAACATATGATTAACGTAGTAGGTCTGGGATATATCGGCTTGCCCACCGCGCTGATGTTCGCTTCCCACGGAGTGGAAGTGGTCGGCACGGATTACAATAAAAATCTGGTGGATACGCTGGTCGCCGGGAAAACCACATTTGAGGAAGACGGACTGGATGAACTGTTTCAGGAAGCGGTCCGGAAAGGGATCCGTTTCTCCCATGAATATCAGAAGACGGACGTGTATATTGTGGCGGTACCGACGCCTTATGACAAGGCAAGCAAAAAAGTAGACGCAGGCTATGTGGCGGCGGCAGTGGAAAATGTCATGGAAGTGTGCCCGAAAGGAGCCACGGTGGTGATCGAGTCTACCGTATCTCCCGGTACGATTGACAAATATGTGCGTCCGGTAGTGGAGGCAAAAGGTTTTGTGATCGGACGGGATATCCATCTGGCGCACGCTCCGGAGCGGATCATACCTGGAAATATGGTGTATGAATTAAAGCACAATTCCCGGACGATCGGCGCGGACAGCAGGGAGATCGGAGAGAAGATCAAAAGCCTGTATGCTTCTTTCTGTGAAGGAGAAATTGTGGTGACTGATATCCGTACCGCGGAGATGACGAAAGTGGTGGAAAACACGTTCCGCGATATTAATATTGCGTTTGCCAACGAGCTGGCGAAAATCTGCCGGTCTGACAATATGGATGTGTACGAGATCATCCGGATCGCCAACAAACATCCCAGAGTCAATATCCTGACGCCTGGACCCGGCGTGGGCGGCCACTGCATCTCCGTGGATCCCTGGTTTCTGGTAGGAGATTATCCGGGACTCGCCAATATCATACTGGCGGCGAGAAAGATCAACGATTCCATGCCGGATTTTGTATTGGAGCGGATACACAATATCATGAAAGAAAAGGGCATGACTGATGTGGGACGCGTGGGACTGTATGGTTTGACTTACAAGGAAAATGTAGACGATGTGAGGGAAAGTCCCACGCTTCAGATGCTGGAAAGCATGGAGAGGCACCTGTGCGGCGGGCAGATCAAAGTGTATGATCCTTTTGTGACGAAGGACATGGTTCCCAACCAGTATCACGATCTGGACGCGTTTCTGGCAGACGTGGATTTTGTGGTGCTCCTGGTGGGACATGATGAGATCAAAGAGAATATGGATAAGCTGAAAGGAAAAGTGGTGCTGGATACCAGGCATATCTGTTTCCTGGACGGGGTGTACCGGCTGTAGGATGGTGACGTCATGGCTGCCAGGCAGCCATGGCGTTCTTATATGCGGTTTCAAATGCGTCCAGCATCTGTTTTTCTGAAAAATGAAGAACAGCGCGTTGGCGGGAAGCCAGAGATTTTTCTCTCAGGACATCCGCGGAAGAAAAGGCCTTTTCAATCGCCTTCGCCAGACTTTGGCTGTCAATGCTGCGGACACACCATCCGGTATCGGCGATGATCTCTTCCATGGCGCAGATGGAAAACGCAATGACCGGCGTTCCGCAGGACATGGCTTCGATATTGACAAGGCCGAAAGTCTCATACAGGGAAGGATTGACCAGCAGATCGGCCATAGCGTAGAATTCATTCATTTTTTCCTGATCTGAGATATATCCAAAATGCCGCGCTGCGAAACCGCATTGCCGGATCTTTTCCAGCCCGCCTTCGCGTCCCGCGATCAGGAGCAGATAGTCTTCCGGAGAGGGAAGCTTTTCCAAAGCGCCGAGAAGGAGATCCATTCCCTTTGACTTTTTCTGCGGATCGGCGGCGACAAAGGCAAGGATATGCTTATCTGCCGGCAGCCTGTATTTTTCCCTCAGAGAGCTCTTATCTATGGGTTTCCACAGATCTGTGTCCAGACTGTTGTGGATGCAGATACATTTTTGCCGGCCGATCACAGACTGCCGGAACTGCTGTTCCATCCAGCGCGACGGAACCGTGTACAGGATAGAGGAACGGTTAAAGCATTCCTCTTTTTCTTTCAGAAGCGCGGCGGCCTTATCCTGGCGGAGCGGAGGATAATTATCCAGGTGAGGGCAGGAAGAACAACCTTCTTTCCAGAGGTCGGGACAGCCTGTGGGAGAAGCGCAGTGACCGGTCAGCGGCCAGAAATCATGTACGGTCCAGACAACCGGGCAGAGCATGCTCAGCTTCCGGATGTCGCGGATGCCGAGAAAATTGCCGTGCGCATTGTGAAGATGGATAACGTCGATGTGTTTATCCTTGATAAAAGCGGATATTTTGCGCAGGCTGTAAGGAATGCTCAGGCTGTCGTTCCCGTGGTTATGTGTGATGAGACGGTTCAGCACCAGGCGCGCTTTTGTATCGTAAATCGCTGAAACATTGTCGGGCAGAGGCTCCGGGCGTTTGTGGTAGCTGACGATCTCATATACATGATGCCCCCGGGCAGACATCCCCTGCAAGATCTGGCTGGCGACGGACTCGGCGCCTCCGCATATATAAGTGGTGTTTAAAAATAAAATATTCATGATATTAAAACTCCTTCTGGTATGGTATTATACTGTAAGGCAGGATAAAAAGCAAAATGTTCTGAGATTTTGAAGGTCAGGAGATAGAAGAATATGAAACAGTTATTTCTGAACGTAAAGGACGGAAGCATGAAGCTGCTGGATCAGCCCATGCCGGCGGTAAAAGAGAATATGGCGCTGGTGGAAAGCCTGTATACCGTGGTCAGCGCGGGAACGGAGAGAGGGCTTACGTCCTTTGGAGGCAAGAACCTGATCCAGAAAGCGCTGGAGCGTCCGGACCAGGTAAAGAAGGTGCTGGAAAAGCTTTCTACGGACGGCATTGTCACTACGATGGAGAGCGCGTTCAATAAGCTGGCAGAGCCTATGCCCATGGGTTATTCCGGAGTAGGAAGGGTCATCGCCTGCGGCAAAGGCGTGACAGAAGTACAGGCCGGGGATCTGGTGGCGATGGTAGGTACCGCTCATCACTGTGAGATCAACCGTGTCAGCCGCACGATGCTGACAAAAGTGCCGGAGGAACTGGAGGATTACCGGCAGGCGGCGTTCTGCGCACTGGGCGGTATCGCTCTGGAGGGAATTCATCAGGCCGAAGTAGTACCTGGAGAGACGGTGGCTGTGATCGGCCTGGGACTTGTGGGTCATATACTCTGCAGGATCCTGGACGCTTACGGATGCGATGTGATTGCCTATGATGTGGTGGACAAGACCATGCCGGGGACACGTCTGAAAGCTTTCATCAATTCCAATGACGACAACGCGGCGGATAAGACAAAAGCCTTGACCCATGGAAGAGGAGCGGATAAGGTAATCATTACTGCGGCGGCCAATACCAATCAGCCCATGGATCTGGCGGCGGCGATCGCCAGAGACCGGGGGATCATCTGTATGATCGGCGTGACCCAGATGAATATTGACCGCAGACCTTACTATGAGCGTGAGTTGTCTTTCCGGATCGCCCGTTCTTACGGCGCCGGACGTTATGACAGCACTTATGAACAGAAAGGTATCGATTATCCCATCGGTTACGTCCGCTTTACAGAGGGCCGCAACATTGAAGAGTTTGTGCGTCTGATCGCTCAGAAGAGAGCAGACTTCGCGGATCTGATCACTCATGAGATTCCCTTTGAGAGAGCGGCGGACGCCTATGAAATGATCACAAAGAATCCGAATCATGAGCGGTATATCGGCGTTCTCCTGAAATACAGCGATAACCAGGAAAAATGGAGAGAGACAGTAGAAAACCAGGCAGCCAAAAAGGCAGCAGGAAGAGATAAGATCCGTCTGGGGCTGATCGGCGCGGGAAATTTTGTGCGGAGCACCATGCTGCCCATCATGAAAGAGACCGGTAAGTTTGAATTCCGGGGACTGGCTACTACCGGAGGCGTAGGCGGAGCCCAGGCAAACGACGGGACTCCTTTCGCCTATACAACGAACGATTACAAGAAACTGCTGGAGGATCCGGAGATTGATCTGATCGCTGTTTCCACCCAGCATAACAGCCACGCAAGATTTGTAGTGGAGGCGCTGAAGGCCAATAAAAACGTCTACTGTGAGAAACCGCTGTGCCTGACGCTGGAGGAACTGGATGAAATCCGCAAAGCCTACGATGAGTCAGAGGGAGAATTGTTCTGCGGACTGAACCGCCGGCATGCTCCGCTGATCAAACAATTGAAGAGAGAGCTTAAGACGGACCAGGTTCCCGCAGTCTATGATTTCATAGCCAATGCAGGATTTATTCCCAAGGACCACTGGGTGCACGATGAAGAAGCAGGCGGAGGCCGGATCCTGGGAGAGGCGTGCCATTTCGTGGATCTGATCCAGTACCTGGACGGAAGCGAACTCCAGGAACTGAGAGTGACTGCTGCGGAAAATAATGCTTACCCGATGAATGATAATGTCTTGATTACCCTCCGTTTCGCTTCCGGCGCTGTGGGGAATATCATCTATTCTTCCATGGGATCCAAAAAGTACCCCAAAGAACAGCTGCGGGTATTTTCCAACGGTTCCGTCTATGAGATGGATAATTTTATCCGTCTGCGTAAATTTGGCAATACAAAGACCGTGAAGGAAAAATTAAAGCAGGATAAAGGAATCAGGGCAGAATATGAATATATCTGTTCTGTCCTGAAAGGAGAAGCGAAAAACGACACGATCGCCGATGCTTTCCGGGGACAGGAACTGTTGATCCGCGCCATGCAGACGGTGAAGGAAAAATGAGGATTCTGGTTTACGATGTAGCAGCCGACAGCGGCGGGGCGGCTACTGTTCTGCAAAGCTTTTATGAAGAATTCCTGCAGGACGCGGAGAATGAGTATCTCTTTGTCCTGAGCGTATATGAACTTCCGGAAACGGATCACATCCGGGTATTGAATTTCCCCTGGGTAAAGAGAAGCCCTCTGCACCGGATGTATTTCGACCATTTTGTAGCACACCGTCTGGTGAAGCGGTACCATGCGGACAAGGTATTGTCCCTGCAGAATATAGAACTGCCCCATGCGGGAGTGCCGCAGATCGTGTATGAGCACAATGCGCTGCCCTTTTCCGAATACCGGTTTAAACCCTGGGAGGCGCTGCGTCCCTGGATGACGCAGCAGATTCTGGGACGTATGATGAAAGGATCGATCCGCCGGGCGGAAAAGGTCCTGGTGCAGACCAACTGGATGAAGCAGGAGATCGTACGCCAGTGCGGGATCCCGGCAGACAAAGTGGAAGTGAAGTTCCCGCCGGTGGAGATGCTGAAGACAGGGCCGTACCGCCTGGATGAGAACTGTCCCGTATTTTTCTATCCGGCAAATGCGTCAGCCTACAAAAACCACAGGACATTTCTGGAGGCGTGTAAGCTCCTGCAAAAAGAAGGATACCAGAATTATGAGGTGATCTGGACAGTAACCGGGGATGAGAATGACGGAATCCGGGGGATCCGAAGAGAAGCGGAGAAACTGGGACTTCCGATCCGCTTCCGCGGTCCGATGCCCCGGCAGGAGCTTTTCGACCTGTATGCCAGGTCGGTGCTGGTGTTTCCGTCTTATATCGAGACCATCGGTCTGCCGCTTCTGGAGGCGCGCTCGGTGGGAGCCTGGATCGCGGCGGCGGATTGCCTGTATGCCAGGGACTGTGTGGGAGATTATGAGAGAGCGGAGTTTTTTTCAGTGTTTGACGCATGCCGCCTGAGCGGCCTGTTGACTAAATGGCTGAAAAAGGTTGAAAAATAAGAAGAAATAAGCTATATTAACTGTACATGCTGAATTAGAAGAAAGAGGATGGATGATAAAATGGCATTATTAAAAGAGTGGCAGAAGATTGCCTATGATGAGACAAAGGACAAAGGAACGCTTCAGAGATTCTGGGCGAATTATTTTAATCTGGAAAAAGGAGTATATGAAAAACTTCTGGAAGAGCCGGATACGGAAGTAAAAGGAACCGTGAAAGAACTGGCAGAAAAGTACGGTCTCAGCATTATGGAAATGACTGGTTTTCTGGATGGGATCAATGACAGCCTGGCAGAGCCGAATCCGATCGAGGAGATGGAGGAGGATACGGTAGTCAGCCTGAGATTTGACAAAGAAAAGCTCTACAAGAACATGGTAGACGCAAAAGCAGACTGGTTATATAACCTGCCCCAGTGGGAGAAGATCTTTGATGAAGAAAAGAGAAAAGAGCTCTATCTGGAGCAGAAAAAATCAGGTACGATTGTAAAAGGACCGAAAGTAGGAAGAAACGATCCTTGTCCGTGCGGCAGCGGGAAAAAATATAAATATTGCTGCGGTAAAAAAAAGGCATAAAATAAAGGGGGAGGACAAGCCCCCTTTTTGTATTGGAGAAAAGTAATATGCAGGTAAGTCAGAAAAAAGTAGGTGTGTTATTATCTTACTTGGCACAGATAATCCATATTTTGTCAGGAATCCTATATACGCCGATTATGCTTAGGCTGTTGGGGCAAAGCGAATATGGATTATATCAGCTGGTTGCTTCCGTAGTATCTTATCTGAATGTGTTGAGTTTGGGATTTGGAAGCTCATATATGCGCTTTTATTCCCAGATTAAAAAACAGGGAGACGAGGATAAGGTAGCCGAATTTAATGGCATGTATCTGACTATATTTTTGATCATAGCTGTTATTTGTCTGTTGTGCGGGGGTGTACTAATTGGAAATATAGAACTGGTGTTCGGGGGCGGCTTAACCGCACAGGAGTATCCCAAAGCCAGAATCCTTTTGGCATTAATGGTTTTCAATCTGGCATTGACTTTCCCTGGAGGTGCAATTGATTCGTTTATAACGGCCCATGAGCAGTTTATATTCCAGAGAACACTAAAAATCCTCCAGAATTTGTTTAATCCGTTTTTGACCCTCCCACTTTTGTTGATGGGATATGGATCAATTGCAATGGTTTTGGTGACTACAGTCCTTACGGTTTCCAAAATTGCATCCAGCATTTGGTTTTGCAGAAAGAAACTGAAAATTCGGCTTTGTTTTCATGGGTTTAAGTTATCTTTGCTGAAAGAAATGTGGATTTTCACTTTCTTTATTTGCATAAATATGGTGGCAGATCAGATAAACTGGAATGTAGACAAGGTGCTTTTGGGACGGTTTAGCGGTACTATTGCAGTTGCAATCTATGGAATTGGAAGCCAGCTGAATACCATGTACATGCAAATGTCAACAATTATTTCCAATGTATTTATTCCGCAAGTGAACCGCATCGTTGCAGACAGTAATGATAACCGATTGTTGACAGAGCTATTGACAAAAGTAGGGAGAGTACAATTTCTGGTTTTAACATTAATTAGCTGTGGTTTTGTATTTCTGGGAAGAGAATTTATCTATTTATGGGCTGGAGACGCCTATGAACAATCTTATGCAATTACGCTGCTTCTGATATTCCCGGCTACCATACCGCTGGCCCAGAATGTGGTACTGGAGATTATGCGTGCAAAAAATATGCATAAAGTCAGATCGGTTATGTATTTTGCGATGGCAATAGCCAATGTGATTATCAGTATTCCGCTGATTCAGCTGTGGGGCGGTGAAGGCGCCGCGCTTGGGACTGCGATTGTCCTGATTCTGGGAGACTGCGTTTTTATGAATATTTATTATCATAAGAGGGTAGGACTAAATATGATATATTATTGGGAGCAGATTCTGCGCTTCATTCCGGCTTTTCTGGTCATTATAATATGCGAAATAATTGTTACGCATGGTTTGAGGATGGACAGCGTTATTCTGTTCCTCGTTCACGGCATAATATATATGTTGGTCTTTGGCATAGCCATGTGGTTTTTAGGATTGAATCAGACAGAAAAGGAACTGATCAGAGGGCCGCTCAGAAAAATAGGACATATTTTGAAAATAACTCGCAAAATAACTTAAAAAACTTGTTGACAACCGGCTTCGGTTTTGGTATTATAACGGAGTCGGTTGAAAAACCGGTCAGAAAATGGGATCTTAGCTCAGCTGGGAGAGCATCTGCCTTACAAGCAGAGGGTCACAGGTTCGAGCCCTGTAGGTCCCATTAAAATAAATATGGCGAAGTAGCTCAGCTGGCTAGAGCACACGGTTCATACCCGTGGTGTCGAGGGTTCGAGTCCCCCCTTCGCTACTGTGGCTTCCTAAGGATTTAGGAAGCTATTTTTATATTAGCGAATATATTTTGGAGGGAATACAGATGAGAGTTGGTATCGGCTATGATGTTCACCGCCTGGCAGAGGGCCGGGATCTGATCATTGGCGGGGTGAAGATTCCGTATGAGAAAGGCTTGCTGGGGCATTCGGATGCGGACGTGCTGCTGCATGCGATCATGGACGCTCTTCTCGGAGCGGCGGCCATGGGAGATATCGGAAAACATTTCCCGGATACGGATCCGAAGTATGAGGGAGCATCCAGTATAAAGCTTCTGGAACATGTCGGGGAACTTCTGGAACAGGAAAGCTACCAGATTGTCAACATCGACGCGACGATCATCGCGCAGAAGCCGAAGATGGCGCCTCATATCCCGCAGATGATTCAGAATGTGGCGCAAACATTGGAAATTGACGAAAGTCAGGTAAACATCAAGGCGACGACAGAGGAAGGTCTTGGATTTACCGGAAGTGGAGAGGGAATTTCCTCTCAGGCGATCTGCTCGCTGCTTCCGATTACCGCTTATCTGGACGCAGATCTTGAGATGCCGCAAAATACATGTGGAGGCTGTGCCGGATGCCCGAAGGAAGCCTGATGGATGAAATAATGCCGGAGCCGTTCTACTTGCCGGAAGATGAAAAAGAAAGGTCCAGAGGACTCTATAAAGAGGCGTTTCCGGAGGATACGGAAAAGTTTGTAGATTTTTATTATACCTGTAAAGCCAGGGATAACCAGATCCTGGCTTTGGAGCAGGATGGAGAACTGGTATCCATGGTGCATCTGAATCCGTATACAATGATTGTAAATGGGTTTGAAACACCGGTGAATTATATTGTGGCAGTGGCTACCGGGAAAGAATACCGTCATCGCGGATATATGCGTCTGCTCCTGGTGCGCGCTTTACAGGATATGGCTGCCCGGAATATGCCTTTTACTTTTCTGATGCCGGCCAGCGAACGTATTTACGCGCCATTTGATTTTGTCTGGATATGCCCGTATACAGAATTGTCTCCCCGGGTAGAGCGCATGGATGCGGCAGACCAGAACCGGTACCTGGCTGCCCGTTATCAGATGTTCTGCAAAAGGGACGCGGTATATCTGGAAAATCTTGCAGCAGAGAAGCGTGCGGAAGAAGGCGAGATGCCGTCGGGGAAGATGCCTCCTTATATGGCGCGCATTACAGATGTAAGCCAGATGCTGCGCATGGTCAATACCAGGCAGGCGCAGAAACTATATCTGAAGATCCATGACCCCATCATTCAGAAAAATGACGGCTGGTTCTGCTGGGAAGCAGCGCCGGATCTTAGCAAAGCAGAGAAGCTGGCACAGCCGCCGGAGAGGACTGATCTGGAACTGACGGTCGGGGAACTGGCCTCTATGGTGTTCGGAGAGTTTCGGATCTGTTTGTCGGAAATTGTCTGACGGACTTGACAAAAGTTTAAGAATCCCATATTCTATAGCATATAGTGAAATGCGTGGAACGGATAGAGTAATCTTCTGTAAACCATCAGAGAGGGACCGTCACCGGCTGAAAGCGGTCCCGGGCAGAGGAAGAGGAAAGTGCATCCGGGAGCAGACAGGAGGAAAGGCATACGAGTATTCCTGTACGGAGACACACGTTACGTGTATCGAGTGGAAGGCGGGATGCCTTTCAGTAGAGTGGAACCGCGGATACCTTCGTCTCTAGTTTTGGAGACGGAGGTTTTATTTTTCTGGAGGGAAGTATATGGGGCTTATTAAATATGTAAAAGAAGAGATCGCCGTCATACGGGAACGGGATCCGGCGATCAAGTCCAACATGGAAGTGTTTTTATACCCTACTTTTCATGCGATTTTGAAGTACCGGCTTGCCCATAAGCTTTATAAGAAAGGACATTATTTCTGGGCCAGATGGATTTCCCAGAGGACAGCGCGCAAAACCGGGATCGAGATTCACCCGGGAGCTACGATCGGAAAAGGACTCTTTATCGATCACGGCACAGGGGTAGTGATCGGCGAGACTGCGATCCTGGGCGACAATGTAACCCTGTATCAAGGGGTGACTCTGGGCGGCACTGGAAAGGAGCATGGAAAACGCCATCCTACGCTGGAGGACAATGTAATGGTTAGTGCGGGAGCCAAGATCCTGGGTTCTTTTACGATTGGTGAGAACTCTAAGATTGGAGCAGGAAGCGTGGTGCTGGGACCGGTGCCGGCCAACTGTACCGTAGTAGGCGTGCCGGGGCGCATTGTGAAAAAGGACAATGTCCGTATCCCCAGGAATGATCTGGATCAGGTGAACCTGCCGGACCCGGTGCTGGACGCGATCCAGGAACTCAGGGAAGAGAACCGGAAATTGCGGGAAGAATTAGAGCGCTTAAAAGTAGAAATTAAATAAAGCGTATGCTATAATTTTCTCGAAATTAGATGCTTAATGTAACGGAAAAGGTGAATATAATGCTTTCAGTAATTGTTCCTGCGTATAATGAAGAAGAGATGGTTGAAAAATGTGCATCTGCAATCAGGGATATTCTTTTAAAAGCCTCGATTTTATATGAATTAATTTTCGTAGATGATGGTTCAAAGGATAATACTTGGGAGCAAATTGTACGACTATCAATTCAACGAACGGATATAAGGGGCATCCATTTTTCAAGAAATTTTGGAAAAGAGGCGGCTATTATGGCCGGCTTGTCTAATGCAGCAGGAGAGTGCTGTGTGGTGCTTGACTGTGACCTTCAGCACCCTCCGGAAAAGATTATCGATATGTACAAGCTTTGGGAGAAGGGGTATGAAGTGGTCGAAGGACGTAAGTCCAGCAGAGGAGATGAAGGGAAATTGCACTCTTTGGCAGCTCGTATTTTTTACTCTCTTATTAGTGCGGCAGTTGGTTTTGATATGTCAGATGCATCTGATTTTCGTCTGCTGGATAGAAAGGCAGTAAATGTTTTGCTTAATATGCGGGAGAGAAATGCATTTTTCAGGGCATTATCTTCATGGATTGGATTTAAGAGTACTTTTATTGAGTTTGATGTTCAGGAACGGAGTGCGGGTGTTTCAAAGTGGTCAACAAGCGCACTGGTAAAATATGCGATCAGTAATATATCATCATTTTCAACGGCACCTATGCAAATTGTTACGGCTTTGGGAGTTGTTATGTTTTTGCTCTCGATTATTTTTGGAGGAATAGCGCTGGTACAGAAAATTAATGGAATAGCATTGGAAGGTTTTACCACGGTTATTCTGCTGTTGTTGTTTTCAAGCAGTATTGTGATGATCAGCCTTGGAATCATTGGGTTTTATATTGCACAGATTTATGAGGAAATTAAGGGAAGGCCACGGTATATTATTTCCAGTACTTGCGGGGATCAGGCACATGATACAGTTGATTAAGAAAATATTTGATATAACTTTTTGGAAATTTATTTTAGTTGGAATATTAAATACAGTATTTGGCGTTGGAATTATGTTTATATTCTATAATATATTTCATTTCAGTTACTGGGTCTCTTCGGCGTCAAATTATTTTTTTGGCAGTATTTTAAGCTATGTTTTAAACCGTTTTTTTACTTTTGGAAATAAAACAAATACGAAAAAGACTTTACTTCGGTTTGTTATTAACATCAGCATATGTTACTTGGTTGCTTATGGGGTTGCCAGACCTGTGGCGGCATATATTTTGTCGGGCTTGACAGTAATGGTTCAAGAAAATATGGCTATGGTAATAGGAATGTGCCTTTTTGTTGGATTGAATTATATGGGACAGCGGTTTTTTGTTTTTAGAGAAAAATAAGGAGTAGTGTTTTGGGAAAAAAGGAAAAAATATTAAAGTTCAGTCTCATCTGTATTTTTGTTTTTATCTGTATATTTTTATTAAATCGAATCACTATTTACACAGGTGACGATTATATGTATCATTTTTTCTTTGAACAAGGAAGAGTAAGCAGTTCTAGCAGAAGGCTTTCTGGAATTACTGATATACCTGCGTCGATGAGAAATCATTATCAGTCTTTTAATGGACGTATTGTGGCTCATTCAATTATTCAGTTCTTTATGCTTTTTGACAAAAGTATATTTAATATATGCAATTCTATTGCATATGTAGTAGTTGGAATTTTACTTTTATTTAATATACAGCCTATATATAAGAAATGGAAGGCATGGCATCTGGTGCTTGTTTACTTGTTTATGTGGTTATGTCTGCCGGATTTTGGACTGTCAGTTTTATGGGTTTCGGGAGCAGTAAACTATTTGTGGATGAGTATGCTTTTGCTTGGGCTGATGGCATTTTATCGATATCATCATGAAACACCTCAAAAAATGAGCAGACGCCCTATTGAATGGCTAAAAGCAATTCTGATTATTCCGTTGGCATTTATATGTGGGTGGTCAAGTGAAAATGGCGGAGGAGCAGTTATTGGACTTGTTTTCCTGATTATATTGATTTGGGTATATGAAAAAAGGCATATACCAGTATGGGCTGTTAGCGGCTGGTTGGTATCATGCGTGGGATTTTTGTTTTTGTTAAAAGCACCAAGCAGCGCTGCTAAGATGGATACAGTATATACAGCAGAAGTTTTGCTGAAGAGAATACGGGAAGTAATAGGTTTTTCCTATCATTATATTATGATTTTATATATTTTCTTTTTTGTTCTTGCTGTACTTTTTATCAGATGGCGTATAAAAGTTGGAAGAAGTTGGAAGGAAGATATTGCTTTCCCGGTGGTATACATGTTATCAGGGGCGGCTAGTGTAATTGTATTGCTTGCTTCTCCCGTTATTATGGGGAAATCCTGGATATGGGCAGTATGCACTGCAGTTTGCGCAATTGGACAGCTGATTTGGAAAATGACGGAAGATGGATGGAAATTAGATATTAGGACATTTAGAGAGCTGGTAGCTATTTTAGGAATTGTAGCGGTATTTAATTACTGGACTGCGTATAAGGATTTGAAAAAAACATATTCAGAATATCAATTACAATTATCGGAAATCCAAGAACAGAAAGAACAAGGAATAAGGGATGTGGCCATTACATTGTTGAGCAATGAACAGAATATATGTAATCCGGCCATGAAAACTCCAAATGTATCCACTGATAAAAATTCATGGTTTAATGAATGGATGGCGCTGTACTATGAAGTAGATTCTATAACCGGAATCGAAGAGTAAAAATTAAGTTAAAGGAGAGCAAATATATGATTCGTATCTATAACACCCTATCTAAAAAGAAAGAGGATTTCATCCCCCTGGAGGAAGGAAAGGTGCGCATGTACGTGTGCGGACCGACCGTTTATAATTTTATCCATATCGGCAATGCCCGTCCGATGATCGTGTTCGATACGGTGCGCCGTTATCTGGAGCACAAAGGCTATGAAGTGAACTTTGTATCCAACTTTACAGACGTGGACGACAAGATTATCAAAAAAGCCAATGAAGAAGGCGTCAGCGCGGAGGAGATCTCTCAGAGATATATCGCGGAGTGCAAAAAGGATATGGAAGGCATGAATATCATGCCGGCCACGACCCATCCTCTGGCGACTCAGGAGATCGACGGGATGATCGATATGATCTCCGAGCTGATCGATAAAGGGGATGCCTATGCCGTGAATGGCACGGTATATTTCCGGACCCGCCAGTTTAAGGATTATGGAAAACTGTCTCATAAGAATCTGGATGATCTTCAGGCGGGGAACCGTTCGCTGCTGGTATCCGGCGAAGATGAGAAGGAAGATCCGCTGGATTTTGTACTCTGGAAACCGAAAAAAGAGGGAGAACCATACTGGAAATCTCCATGGGGCGACGGACGTCCGGGCTGGCATATTGAGTGCTCTGTCATGTCTAAAAAATATCTGGGCGAGCAGATCGATATCCACGGCGGCGGAGAGGATCTGATCTTTCCCCATCATGAAAACGAGATCGCCCAGAGCGAATCCTGCTCGGGAAAGGAATTTGCCAGATACTGGATGCACAATGCATTTTTGAATATTGACAACCGGAAAATGTCCAAATCTCTGGGAAATTTCTTTACGGTAAGAGAGATCAGCGAGAAATATGACCTTCAGGTACTCCGTTTCTTTATGCTGAACGCCCACTACCGCAGCCCGCTGAATTTCAGCGCGGAACTGATGGAATCTTCCAAAAATGCGCTGGAGAGAATCCAGACGGCAGTGGATAACCTGAAGTTTCTCGCGGAGCATGCTTCCACGCAGGAGATGACTCCGGAGGAAGCGGCAAAGGCGGAAGAAGCAGTAAAATATGAAAAAGCCTTTGACGATTCTATGGATGACGACTTTAACACAGCCGACGCCATCGCAGCCATCTTTGATCTGGTGAAATTTGCCAATACCACTGCGGACGAGAAAAGCAGCAAAGCTTACGCGGAGACGCTGTGTGAAAAGATCCAGGGGCTGTGCGATATCATGGGACTGATCACCGAGAAAAAAGAAGAACTGCTGGATGAGGATATCGAGAAACTGATCGAAGAGCGTCAGGCAGCCAGAAAGGCAAAGAATTTCGCGCGGGCAGATGAGATCCGGGCAGAACTTCTGGAAAAGGGAATCGTTCTGGAAGATACCCGTGAAGGAGTAAAATGGAAGAGAGCATAAAATACCTGAAAGAGCAGTTTGAACTGGGAGAGCTGGATATCCGCACCTGCTCTCCTGTGGTGCTGGCTTATATCGGAGACGCAGTCTATGAACTGGTGATTCGGACCGTACTGGTATGCAGAGGAGGCCGCCAGGCCAATACGCTGCACAAAAGAGCCAGCAGTTATGTAAAAGCTTCCTCCCAGGCAGCGATGATCGAGGCATTGCAGGAGGATCTGACAGAGGACGAGATGCAGGTCTATAAACGCGGGCGCAATGCCAAGACGGTCAGTATGGCGAAGCATGCCACCATGCATGATTACCGTCATGCCACAGGTTTTGAAGCGTTGATGGGCTACCTGTATCTGACGGATCAGATGAAAAGAATGATAGATCTGGTAAAACTGGGTCTGGAGAAGACGGGAGGTACACCGTGAGATATGAAGAATTGACGATAGAAGGGCGCAACGCCGTACTGGAGGCTTTCCGGTCCGGCAGGACTATTGACAGACTGTTTGTCCTGAAAGGATGTCAGGACGGCCCTATAAACAGCATTCTGCGGGAAGCGCGGAAGCGGGATACGGTGATCAGCTATGTACCCAGAGAGCGTCTGGATCATATGAGCGAGACCGGGAAACATCAGGGAGTGATCGCCTACGCGGCGGCCTATGAGTATGCTCAGGTGGAAGATATTCTGCAGGCGGCCAGGGAGAAGGGGGAGGATCCTTTCCTGATCCTGCTGGATAATATTGAAGATCCGCATAATCTGGGGGCTATTATCCGGACAGCCAATCTGGCGGGGGCCCATGGGGTCATCATTCCTAAAAGGCGCGCAGCGGGGCTGACCGCCACGGTGGCGAAAGCATCTGCAGGCGCTCTGAATTATACGCCGGTGGCGAAAGTGACTAATCTGGGCACCACCATTGACGAACTGAAAAAGCAGGGCATCTGGTTTGTGTGCGCGGATATGGATGGGACGGTCATGTATGACGTAAACCTGAAAGGTCCCATCGGGTTGGTGATCGGCAACGAGGGCGAAGGGGTCAGCCGGCTGATCCGGGAAAAATGCGATTATCAGGTCTCGGTTCCTATGAAGGGAGATATTGATTCTTTAAATGCCTCTGTAGCCGCGGGCGTGCTGGCCTATGAGATCGTAAGACAGAGAAGAGGATAGTTTTCAAAAAGCGTTTCAAACAGCGTTTGCAAAAAAAGTTTAAAAAGGTGTTGACACTGGGATAAGCCTGTGATAATATAATCAAGTCGCGAGCGGAAGCGACACGACAGGCTGCTGTGGCTCAGTCGGTAGAGCGTCGCATTGGTAGTGCGGAGGTCACGGGTCCGATTCCCGTCAGCAGCTTTTGAGAGCGGAGATTCGATAGAATTTCCGCTCTTTTCACATAATTTGATATGTACAGTTGAAGGAATAGTATGAAGAGGCAAATGGGAGTATCAACATATGTAGGATATGTAAAGGATAATGAAATACGGGTTCAAAGTTCTTCTGGTGGAATATTTTACCTGCTGTCAAAATATATTATTTTGTCAATGCATGGAGTCGTGTTTGGAGCGCAATTTGATGAAAAATGGAATGTGGAACATGGCTATTGTGAAAAAATTGAAGACGTTAATAATTTTATGGGAAGTAAGTATGTTCAGAGTGATCTGAAAAATGTCTATATTCAAACGAAAGACTTTTTAGATCAGGGACGATGGGTGCTGTTTTCAGGTACGCCGTGCCAGATTTATGGTTTGAAGGCCTTTTTAAAAGATGAATATAAAACATTGTTAACGATGGATTTTATATGTCATGGAGTAGCTAGTCCATTGACTTGGGAAAAATATTTGCGGGAAATTTCTAAAGAAAAGGAAATTAGCTCTGTTAACTTTAGGGATAAGACAAATGGATGGAGAAATTTTTCTTTAAAAATCAATTTTTCTGATGGATCATCGTATAAGCAGGATTTAAATCATGACTATTATATGAGAGGGTATTTAGCAAACCTTTTTCTCAGACCTTCATGTTACTGCTGTAAATTTAAGACAATTGAAAGAAAAGCGGATATTACCCTTGGTGATTTTTGGGGAATTGACAATATGCCAGAAGTATATAACAAAGAGGGAGTTTCTGTAATATTTGTTCACTCAGAATTAGGACAAAAAGTGTTGCAGATGATAAAAGGTGAAGTTGAGCTTTGGGAAACGAATTTTTGGACAGCGATAGATGAAAATTCGGCTTTTATGCAATCGGCGGAAAAGCCTGCTAAAAGAGAGGATTTTTTTAGATCTATTCGTGAAAATTTTAGTTTAGTAAGAAGCATTGGTTATTGCACTTCGGAATCTTTGTCGACGGTGGTAAAAAAGTTTTTGAAAAAAGCTATAATATCTATAAAAATACTTTTGAGGAAATAAAATGAAAAAAAGCCCGGTATTGTTCGAAAAAAAGGAATTATGTTGTGGCTGCACTGCTTGTCAGGCTGCATGTCCCCAAAATGCTATTCATATGGTGAAAGATGAAGAAGGATTTAACTATCCGACTATAGATAGAGTATGTTGTGTTTCGTGCTTAAAATGTGAAAAAGTGTGTCCTATAAAAATACAGGAACAGAAAAGATGCAAAATCGCTATTATTACCCTTTATGATGACAATAATATAGGAAATAAATTACAAAATTTTGCCGTTCAGGAAATTTTGCTTAACCGAGGATACGAAGTTAGAACTATTGTAGGAGAACTGGAAGGACAGGATAATAAAAATTATATTTTACAGATAAAAAGATATATTGCCCGAATAATTGCTATTTTAGGATGTGGGAAAGGAAAATATAAGCGCTATGCGTTAGATGAGAAAAGATGCAACAGGTTTAAACGGTTTTCAGAAAAGTATTTGTTGCTTGGTGAAAAAATAAACGTATTCAACTTGCCCAATACGTTGAGTCAGACGTATGATTGTTTTGTTGTTGGCAGTGATCAAGTATGGCATAATTGGACAGCGTCAGAACAAGAATTATATTATTTTTTTCTTCAGTTTACAGATAAGAAAAAGAGAATATGTATTGCACCAAGCTTTGGGTTTGATGCTGTCCCTTCAGAAGAACGGGATATATATATAAAAGGTCTGGAAGGATTTGAATATTTATCTTGCAGGGAAGAAAGCGGTGTGGCTCTTATTAGAGATTTGACCGGGAAATCGGCAGAATTATTAATTGACCCTACAATGTATATTCCAGTAAAAACATGGCATGACATGGAGAAGAAACCATCATATTTGCAAACAAATGAAAAATATATGCTAGTGTATTTGTTGGGAAATGGAGCTCAAAAGGCGAGGAACGAAAGCAAGATAATAGCTCAAAAAAATAAACTAAGGATTATTGATATTTTCGAATTTGAGCAGGAAAACTTTTATCTGACGAATCCGGAAGAATTTTTATATCTGGTAGAAAATGCTGAAATAATCTGCACAGATTCATTTCATGGTTGTGCTTTTTCTATTTTATTCCATAAAAATTTTCTGTGTTTTAACAGAGAAGGAACGAATGCCGAAAATATGGAGAATCGTCTTAGTACATTGCTTGGAAAATTTTGTTTAAAAAACAGAATGTTCGATGAATGGATAAAAGCTGGAAAACCAGAATTAACAGCAGCTGTTTATTATGAGGCAGAAAAAATACTGAAAGAAGAAAAAGTGAAATTTGGCAGGTATTTAGATGAAGTCTTTAATAATGAAGATCGGAGATAATTTAAAAAAGATAAGTGCGCTGCCGGTTGCGGTAAAAGCATCTGTAGCGTATATGGTTGTTAATTTTTTACAAAAAGGGATTTCGTTTTTGACGGCTCCTATCTTTACCAGACTATTAACAACATCTGAGTTCGGGCAGATATCAATTTATTCATCTTGGGTAGAGATTATGGCGATATTTGCCATGTTTAATTTATACAGCAGCGTATATAATAATGGCATTTTAGAGTATAAAGATGATGAAAAATGCTTTACATTTTCTGTGCTGACATTAGCCAACGTGCTGACAGCAGCTGTGTTTTTTATTGTATGGTTTATTAATCATTTTGTCTTTCGTTTTCTTCAGATTTCTGATCTGCTTATTATATTTATGTTTTTCTGCTTTATATGGGAGCCAGCGTTTGAATTCTGGAAGACACAGCAAAGATTTGCGTATCGATATAAGGCAATTTGCGTATATACAATACTTATCATGATTGGCTCGCCAATACTTGCTGTTATCGGAATTTATATTTTTCCGGCATATAAAGTTGAGGCCCGAATCATAGGCGCTCAGATTATTAATATTTTGTTAGGGATAGGGTGTTATGTGCTGGAAACATACAGAGGAAGACTGAAAATTAAATTCCAATATTGGAAATATGGATTCCTATATAATCTTCCTATGCTGCCATATGCTATTTCTACGTATATTTTGAATTGTAGTGACCGGATTATGCTTTCTTATTTGATTAATGACGCGGCAGCCGGGTTATATAGTATTGCATATACGGTAGCTTCAGTGGTCTCTGTCCTTTGGACATCAATAAATGCGACATTGACTCCTACAATTTATAAAAGATGCCATAATAATCAAATACAAACATTGTCTTCTCTCGTAATTCCAATAGTAACTTGTTTTGGGATTGTATGTGTTGTTATTATGGGATTGGCGCCTGAGATAATTCGTTTTTTGGCTCCTGCCAGTTATCTGGAAGGAATTAACGCGGTTCCGGCTATTGTAGGAGGGGCATTTTTTAATTCTGTATTTACAATGTATTCAAATATTTTTTGGGTTAAGAAAAAGCAAAATTATATTATGTTCGCAGGAATATTTGCAGCAGTTTTGAATTTTGTATTGAATCTTTTGCTGATTCCTCATTTCGGGTATATGGCAGCCGGATATACGACGCTTGCGTCCTATTTCCTTCAGGATGCGGGTATTTATTTCCTTTCTAAAAAGGTAATCGGAGACCGTGTATATAAACGTGAAGCAGTATTTGCTTTGGCAGCCGTTGTGTTGATCAGTGCATCGGTTTTCCCGATAATTTATCAATATGTATTATTAAGATATTTAATTTTGATAATACTTATGATAGTTCTGTGGAAAAAGAGGAATGTATTTCTTGCAATCCGAAAACCGGATATGCTATGATATACCATAACTTACACGAGGAGGACCCTGTTATGGAAAATACGACTGTTTCCAAAAACTTTATTGAGATAGAGATCGAAAAAGACCTTGCCGAAGGCGTCTACGACACCGTGCACACCCGTTTCCCGCCGGAGCCCAACGGCTACCTGCACATCGGGCATGCCAAGTCCATCCTGCTGAACTACGGACTGGCGAAAAAGTACAACGGCAAGTTTAATATGCGTTTTGACGACACGAACCCTACCAAGGAGAAGGTAGAGTTCGTGGAGGCGATCAAGAAAGATATCCAGTGGCTGGGCGCGGACTGGGAGGACAGGCTGTTCTTCGCGTCGGATTATTTCCCGCAGATGTATGAGGCTGCGGTGAAGCTGATCAAGAAGGGAAAGGCATACGTCTGCGACCTGAGCGCGGAGGAGATCAGGGAATACCGCGGCACGCTGACCGAGCCGGGCAAGGACAGCCCGTACCGGAACCGCAGCGTGGAAGAGAACCTGGAACTGTTCGAAAACATGAAGAACGGCGTGTATGGGGATGGAGAGAAGGTGCTGCGCGCCAAGATCGACATGTCCTCTCCCAATATGAATATGCGCGATCCGGTCATCTACCGTGTGGCGCACATGACGCATCACAACACCGGCGATAAATGGTGCATTTATCCCATGTACGATTTTGCCCATCCCATCGAGGACGCCATCGAGGGCATCACGCATTCCATCTGTACGCTGGAATTCGAAGACCACCGTCCGCTGTACGACTGGGTAGTGCGGGAACTGGAATATCCCCATCCGCCGCGGCAGATCGAGTTTGCCAAGCTGTATCTGACCAATGTGGTGACGGGTAAGAGATACATCAAAAAGCTGGTGGAAGAAGGAGTGGTAGACGGCTGGGACGACCCGCGCCTGGTGTCCATCGCGGCGCTTCGCCGCCGGGGATTCACGCCGGAATCGATCCAGATGTTTGTGGATCTCTGCGGCGTATCCAAGAGCCAGAGTTCTGTGGATTATGCCATGTTGGAGTACTGCATCCGGGAGGATCTGAAGATGAAGAGATCCCGTATGATGGCGGTGCTGGATCCGATCAAACTGGTCATCGACAATTATCCGGAAGGTCAGGTAGAGTACCTGGACGCCGCCAATAACCTGGAGAATGAGGAACTGGGATCCCGGAAGATTCCGTTCTGCCGGGAACTGTACATCGAGCGGGATGACTTTATGGAAGAACCGCCGAAGAAATATTTCCGTCTGTTCCCGGGCAACGAGGTGCGCCTGATGCACGCATATTTTGTGAAATGCGAGAGCTTCGTAAAGGATGAAAACGGAAAGGTCGTCGAAGTACACTGTACCTATGATCCGGAGACGAAGGCAGGAAGCGGCTTTACCGGACGGAAAGTAAAAGGGACGATCCACTGGGTGCCGGCGCCGTACGCCGTGGATGCGGAAGTACGTCTGTACGAGAATCTGATCGACGAAGAAAAGGGCGTCTACAACGAGGACGGCAGCATGAACATCAATCCCAATTCCCTGACGGTGACGCAGGCGAAAGTGGAGCCTGCGCTGGCCGGATCAGAGGCTTATGAGAGCTTCCAGTTTGTGAGAAACGGATTTTTCTGTGTGGACGCGAAGGACTCCAGGCCGGACGCGCTGGTATTCAACCGGATCGTGTCGCTGAAGAGTTCCTTCAAACTGCCGAAGCAGAATTAGGATATGTATGAGATTGCGCTGCATCTGGACGTACATGGGGAAAAGACTCTGTATGAGCAGATATACGAATACTTGAAGGATGAGATCCAACGGGGAGCCGTCCGTCATGGAGAGCGGCTCCCGTCTACCCGTATGATGGCTTCCAGGCTGGAGGTCAGCCGCACGACGGTGCAGCTGGCCTATGAGCAGCTGGTATCCGAGGGATATGTGGAAAATGTTCCTTGCCGGGGATATTATGTATGTCAGGTTGGAGAGCTGTACCAACTGGATACGCCGGTGCCGGAGAAGGCAGATTCCGGAAGGCAGGAACGGAAAATGTACAAGTATGATTTTTCTCCGAATGGAGTGGATCTGAAGCATTTTCCTTATCCTGCCTGGAGAAAGTTAAACAGAGAAGTGCTGCAGGACGATCAGAAAGAACTTCTCAGGCTGGGTGACGCCCAGGGAGAAGAGGGGCTAAGGAATGCCATAGGCAGTTATCTGCACCAGGCCAGAGGCGTGCAGGTTCATCCGTCCCGCATCGTGGTCGGAGCGGGAAATGATTATCTGCTCATGCTTCTTCGGAGTCTTCTGGGAGGAGAGTACCGGATCGCCATGGAGAGTCCCACATACCGCCACGCTTACCGGGTATTTCAAAGTCTCGGGTTTGACTGCTGCACCGTATCCATGGACCGCCATGGGATGAATGTGCAGGAACTGTGGGAGAGCGGGGCGGACATCGCGTACGTGATGCCGTCCCATCAGTTTCCGCTGGGGACAGTGATGCCCATCCGCCGCCGCCAGGAACTGCTGCGCTGGGCGGCAGCGGAACCGGGGAGATATATTCTGGAAGATGATTATGACAGCGAATTCCGCTATGTAGGGAAACCGATCCCTGCTTTGCAGGGCATAGACAGGAATCACAGAGTCATTTATATGGGAACATTTTCCAAATCCATCGCCCCGGCCATCCGGATCAGTTATCTGGTGCTGCCGCCGGAACTGTCGGAAAGATATGAAAGCATCGGAAGAAGTTTTTCCTGTACGGTATCCCGTACGGATCAGAAGATGCTTCAGCTTTTTATGGAACGGGGATATTTTGAACGTCATCTGAACCGGATGCGCGCCGTGTATAAAGGCAGGCACGATATACTTTTGTCGGAGATCCGGCAGATCGGCGGAGTCCGTAAAGTCCTGGGAGAAAGGGCGGGGGTACACATTCTGCTGCAGTTTTCCGCGGACAGATCGGAGAAGAAACTGGTGGAAGGCGCTGCCGGCGCGGGAGTCCGCGTCTACCCGCTATCAGAGTATTGTATAGATCGGCAGGAACATCCGCCGACAGTCCTGCTGGGATATGCCGGTATGGAAGAAAACGGGATCCGGGAAGCGGTGCGCCTGCTGGCGGAAGCCTGGAATGGAATATAAACAGTCCAGGGCGGCGGAAAAACAGGGACAGGAAGAAAGCGTGACGTTCTGAACTGTTCCAGATAAACATGAAAAAAGAACCGGCGGCGCCGGTCCTTTTTTAATCGGATTACTCTTTTGTGATTTCTTCTTCCGGAGCGGAGGCATCGTCGGATGTCTCTTCACCGGACGCAGACCGGACAGGGATATCTTCGTCTTCGAAGATCTCTTCCTCCGTATCGAAGGCACTGACTTCTTCTTCCTCATCGTCGTCAGCAGCGTTATCTTCATCGAAGACTTCATCCAGTTCTTCGTCTTTTGCAAAAAATCTGCGGTAAACATACAGACCGCCGATGACAGCGCATACAGCCGCCAAAAGAGTCATAAGCGTTTTCAAAAGTTTTTTCATTTTGAACACTCCTTTACATCATGACATTTATTTCCTCTTATTTTATATCAAATAGACCTGGTTGGAAAGATAAAAATCATTAAATTTTAAGAAATTATCCGTTGAGCTTTCCGGTATTTTCTATTACACTATAAGATATGCGGCGGGAAGGCGGCTTTTCGCCATTTTCGCGCGTCTGTAATTTCAAAATATAACGATAAAGGAAAAACAATGGTTCGATTAATTATCAGCGATATAGACGGGACTCTGGTGCCGGAGGGATGTACGGCCCTGAATCCGGAGTACTTTAAAGTGATCCGGGATCTGGCGGATCTTGGCGTTTCATTTGCGGCGGCCAGCGGACGCCAGAAGAGCAGCGTGGACGCAGTGTTTCATGAAATATGCGGCATGATTTATTATGTGTCGGATAACGGCGGGTTTATACAGAAAAATGGAATTCCGCTGAGAAAAATATATATGGACAGGGAAAAGCTGGAGCAGTTTCTGGAGGAAGCCCGGAACCTGCCCGGATGCCGGGTGCTTCTGTCCACTCTGGACGGATATTATACAGACGATCAGGATGAAGCGTTTCAGAAACTGGTATTTGGGCAGTATAAAGGCACAGGCGGAGTGACGGACGATCTGTCCCGGTATACGGATCAGTGTATTAAAGTAAGCCTGTACGGGGATAACGGTTCTCAGGGACTGAGAGAGCAGCTCTATGACAGGTGGAAGGATGTCTTTTCCATCAATATTTCCGGTGAGAAGTGGCTGGATATTAACAGCCCCGAGGCCACCAAGGGAGGCGCGGTCCGCTATATTCAGAACGAACTGCGCGCGACGCCGGCGGAGACCGTGGTATTCGGCGATAATTTTAATGATATTTCCATGTTGAAGTGTGCGGACAGAAGCTACGCGCCGGCAGGCTCTGCTCCGGAAGTCAGGGCGGCGGCCCGGTATGAGGTGGATTCCTATAAAGAAGACGGCGTGCTTCAGGTGTTGAAGCAGTTGCTGGAGGAGGTCAGACATGAAAAAGAAAAATAGATATGCGGCCGCGGTTCTGGCGGCAGTGATGGGGATCTCGCTGGCAGGCTGCGGCAATACCCGGATTGTGCTGACAACCGGGCTGGGGGCTGATGAGTTGTTCCGTATCGGGAAAGTATCCTGCAGGCTTCCGGAGGCGCTGGTGTATCTGAATAATCAGAAAAATCAGTATGAAAACATATACGGAGTGGAAGTCTGGGATCATGACTTCGGCGGGATTACGCTGGAAGAATATCTGAAGAACCAGGTGATTTCCCAGCTGGCGCAGGTGAAAAGCATGGTGCTGCTGGCGGAGGAACAGGAGATCACTCTTTCTGATGAGGAGACCGCTTCGGCGGAGCAGGCGGCTGCGGATTATTATGCCACGCTGAGTGAAGAGGAACTTTCGCTCCTGAAAGTGGACCAGGAAGATCTGACAGGGATGTATGAGGATTACTGCCTCTCCGAGAAAGCTTATGACCAGGTTATGGAGGCCGTCAGTGTGGAGATCAGCGACGATGAAGCCAGGATTATCCAGATCCAGCAGATACTGGTGCCGGAAGAACGGCTTGCCGGCGAACTGAAATCCAGACTGGATGAGGGAGAAGACTTCGAGAGTCTGGCGGCCAATTATTCCCGCGCATCTCAGACTACCGTATCCATTGCCCGCGGAGATATGGACGAGACTTATGAGGAAGTGGCGTTTAATCTGGACAATGGAGAGGTCAGCGATGTATTTGCCGATGACGGAGGCTACTACATCCTGAAATGTGTCAATACCTACATGGAAGACGAATCGGAAGCGAATAAGTCCAGGCTGGAACAGGCCAGAAAAGAAGAAGGTTTCCGGGAGACGTATAATACCCTGATGGCGGATACTCTGTCCGAATATCAGGAAAAATTGTGGGAGAGGGTGAATCTGGCGGATTATGAAGAAGTGAAGACAGATTCCTTTTTTGAAGTGTACCGGAATTATTTTCCGGAAGATTGACAAAAGGGCCTGCGCTGAATCTGACAGCAGATTTTGCGCAGGCTCTTTTCGGGATTATCCCAGCAGTTCTTTCAGGCATTCCATCAATTCTGTATTTTTCTCCGGCATCATAAAGCAGAAACGGAAAAAGGTTTCGTCTTCCAGACCCGGGAAAGTGGAGCAGTCCCGGAGCATCAGGCCCCGGCGAATGGCATGGAGGAAAATGTCGTATGCGGTGACGCCTTCCTTGAGGATGCGCACCAGGATAAAGTTGGCCCAGGGACGGTAGACTTTTACATTTTTCCAGGATGCAAGCTCCCGGAAGACGCGTTCCCGCTCGGAAGAGATCAGTTCCCTGGTCTGTTCGATATATTCCCGGTCTGTGAACATCAGGCTGCCTGCCACGTCGGCCAGGCTGTTGAGCGTCCACGGATTTTTCCGTTCGCGGATCTCGGCAAGGAGATCCAGGTTGCTTGTCATGGCGTAGCCCAGGCGCAGCCCGGGCGCGGCGAAGAACTTGGACACTCCCCGCAGAATGACGAAATTATTATATTCTTTTAACAGTCCGACGGCGGAGACCCCGGCATTTTCCGGAGCGAATTCCGCGTAAGTCTCGTCGATCATGACGAAGGTTCCCAGTTTCCGGCAGCAGTCCAGGATCCGCCGCATATCGTCGGGGAGAACCGCGGTAGAGGTAGGATTGTTGGGGTTGCAGATCACACAGATATCCGGCCTCTGCGCGGACAGTTCCCGGCAGAAATCTTCTGTGTCCAGTTGGAAATCCAAAGTTTCCTGAAGCGCGTAGTA
The DNA here is from genome assembly GCF_002160135.1 of Lachnoclostridium sp. An196. Lineage (GTDB taxonomy): Bacteria > Bacillota > Clostridia > Lachnospirales > Lachnospiraceae > Hominiventricola > Hominiventricola avistercoris. The sequence continues at coordinate 346,956 of NZ_NFJZ01000001.1, forward strand.
CCGGACTGATCCGCCGCACAGACGGATTTCCCGCTCATATTCAGAATAAGTGGGAGAGACGATGAATGCTTTCCCCGGGGGATGGATCTGGATAAACAAAGAGATTAATTCTGTACACCCGTTCCCCACAAGGATCTCTTCGGGCCGGCAGCCCGCGTATGCGGCGATATGGCCGCGAAGTTCCGTGTATTCCGGATCCGGATAAGCGGAGACCGCGTCGATATGCGACGCCAGTCCTCTGCGCATACGGGGAGAGATCCCCAGAGGGTTGACATTGGCCCCGAAGGCGGTGATCCGGTCTTTGGGAATTCCGAAATATTTTTCGATTTTTTCCAGGTCGCTGCCGTGAAAATGCTCTTTGGCTTCCAGCAGCTTTTCTTTTGCTGTATTCATAAAATGATTCCTCGCTTGTCTTCTTATGCGCCGCAGTTGCACGGCGCGCTGCGTCAGTGGTATAATAATACCATTAAGGTCAAAATAACTTTTGGCTCCGGTACCTTAGTATAATCTTTAATCAGGAAAATAACAATAGTCAAAGCCGGCTTTTTGCCGGCAGGTTTGGGGCGGGATCTGCATGAAAGAAAAAATCATTGATTTTTCAAATGGGAAATTCACATATGAACAGCCGAAGCTGATTCTGGAACCGTCGGAACTGGAGATGGAACTGGGAGAAGGCGACGAGGCGCGCGGAAGCATCCGTGTCTCTTCCTCAGATGAGAGAAGGGTCAAGGGAACGGTGCTGTCAGAGATTCCCGGCATGACGCTTTATGGGAACAGTTTCTTCGCCAGAGCTGCCAGGGTGGAGTTCAGCTATACGCCGCGGTGGATCCGGCCGGGAGAACAGAAGACGGGCAGACTCCTGTTTCTGACCAGCGCCGGAGAATATGAGATCCCGGTGCAGATCCGGATCCGCAGCCGGGAGGAAGCGCCGGAAAAAGAAGAGATTCCTTTGCCGTCTCTTCCGGAGAAGGAGCCCGAGGAAACTCCCTTCCGGAAGGGCAGAGGAAGAAGCGCCGCGTGGACAGAAAGGCGAAAGCAGGAGGAGGCCCTTTTTGAGATTGAACGGGAGCTGGAAAAGGAACGGCGCGGCGCATGCACTCCGAAAGAATCGGTGAAAAGACTCCGGGAACTGGCGGACCGTCTGCGCAGCGCGGACGCGGAGTCGGCTTTTTATCTGCTGCTGGATGCGTGGGTGATGATCCGGGAGGACCGGAGAGAAGAGGCGGGCTGGATCCTCCGCAAGTATGAACGGACGCGCCTGTTTCAGCAGAGGGAAGTCTCCGTGCGAGCTCTGTTTCTGTATGTAAATACATTGTACCAGGGACAGGGAGAGAAAAATTCCTCCGGGGTGGCACAGCTGCAGAAACTTTACCAGAGATATCCGGAAAACTGGCTGGTGACTGCCTGCCTGCTCGAACTGGATCCGAAGCTTTCCAGGAATACGCGTACCCGTTATATGGTACTGGAGCGTCAGTTCCGAATGGGAACCCGGAACCGGCTGCTCTATCAGGAGGCGTGGAATATTTTAAGCCGGGATCCGGCGCTCTTTGAGAAGCTGGACGCATTTACTTTGCAGACACTTTACTGGGCTGCTTCCAGAGGGCTGCTTACGCCGGAAGCGGCTCAGGCGGCAGCCCGGCAGGCGTCCAGGCTGAAGAACTGGACATGGCTGTCCGCGAAGCTTTTAAAAGCCTGTTATCAGGTTCATCCCTGCAAAGAGACGGCGGGAGCTGTCTGTTCCGTCTATATACGGGGGCACAGAACGGATTCAGACGCGTTTGTCTGGTATCAGAAAGGCGTGGAACTGGATGCCAGGATTACGAATCTTTACGAGTATTTTATGTACGCGCTGCCGGAGAACTATTCAAGGATCCTTCCCAAACAGGTGATTCTGTATTTCAGTTATCATAATACGCTTACCAGCCATCAGAAGACGGTATTTTACTGTAATCTGGCAAGATACGGGTCCAGAGAGGATCCGGCGTGCGAGGCGCACCGGAGGCCGCTGCAGGAGTTTTTGATGGAGCAGCTGTCAAAAAGAAAAGTCAATGAAGATCTGGCATGGCTGTATGAACGGTGCCTGCGGGCGGATACTCTGGAGGAACATCTGCTGGAGGCGCTGGCAGATGTGCTGTTTTTGAGGAAATTGACCTGTGAGGAGAAAAGAATCCGCCAGGTGGAGGTCCGTTACGAAGAGCTGGAAGAGCGGATCCGGGTTCCCCTTGCAGGGGGAGAGGCCTATGTGCCGGTCTACACACCGGGAGCGCAGATTGTGCTCATAGACGAGGAAGGCCGGGAATACCGACGCACCGTGCCGTACAGCCTGAAAAAGGTCCTGATTGAACCCAGATTTATGCAGGCCTGCGTGTCCGGCCTGAAACATCATACGGGTCTGAATCTGTACCTGTTGGAAGGGAAGGGGAAGCACCGGCTGAACAGCGAAAACGTGGAGATCGCGTACCGGCTGCTGGAAGACAGCCGCATAAAAGAGAGCTGGCGGCGCCGTCTGAAAATAGAGCTGCTGAAATATGAGCGGAAACACGGACGCATGGAAAAACTGGATGAGAGGCTGAGCCTGGGAGATGCAGAGCTTGGGATGCTGACAGGAGAAGAGAGGGCTTCTTATATGGAAGTCCTGGCTGAGTCCGGGGATCGCGGCAAAGCTTTTGAACTTTTGGAACAGTATGGAGCGGACGGCATGAATGCCCGGAGCCTGCTGCGCCTGATCCTCTGGAAACTGGGAGAAGGAGGAGACCATAAGTCTCTGATACCGTTCGCGGTTCAGGTCTTCCGGCAGGGAGTCTATACGGAACAGATCCTGGCTCTGCTGGCAGAATACGGACAGGGAAGCGTGGAAGAACTGCTGGCGGTCTGGAAAGCGGCGGAGGATTTCGGATTGTGTTTTCCGGCGCTGGAAGAACAGATCCTGGCCCAGGCACTGTTCACGGAGCATCATGTATGCCAGGTTTTTCCGGTATTTGAAGCAATGGACGATCGGGGAGGAGACCGGACTTTGTGTATGGCCTGCCTGAATTATCTTGGCTGGCTGGATTTTGTCAGAGGACAGGAGGTGCCCGAAGGGCTGTTTGCCAGTCTGGAACATCATTTCATCTGGGAAGACCGTCTGTCGGAAGCGGCGGGGCTTTCTTATCTGAAACAACTTTCGGTGCTTTTGCTCCTGACAGAGGTGCAGAAAAAGCTGGTGCGTAAGATGATGAAAGAGCTGGGAGAAAAGCGCCGGTATTTTGCTTTTATGCAGAAACTGTCTCCGTTCCTGACGGAACGGGTGATGCCGGACGGACTGACGGTGGTGGAATACCGCTGCAATCCGGCGCACCGGGTAATTCTCCATTATGTACTGGAATACCACGGGAAAAAGACGTTTGATTATATGACGGAACGTATCTACCCGGTCTGCGGGGGCGTGTTCAGCCGGGGCTTCGTGTTGTTTTACGGAGAACGTCTTACCTGGTTTTTTACGGAAGAACGGGAAGATGGATCGTCTGTATCCACAGAATGCCGGACTCAGGAAAACCGGGAAGAACAGATCCTGGGCGGAGGCAGATATCAGAGGCTCTGCCAGATGCAGAAGGCGCTGGACTGCCGTCAGGACCGGAAACTGAAAAAAATGATGGCAGAATATGAAGAACTGACTGATCTGGCAGAGACTCAGTTCCACCGAAAATAAAAGGAGGAACGGGATGAAAATGACGAATGGACAGGCTCGGCTTTTAGCAGGAATTGATTTCAGGGAGGTATATCCCTGCGTATGTTACCAGACAGAACAGATGAAAGAGCCGGAGGCTCTCCCGCTGGATTTTAGAACATGCAGCGGAAGACAGGGGATGTTTCGCAAGATTCTTTCGGCGCTGAAAAAGTTTGCGCCGAAAGAACAGCTCCAGGCGGCAGTGGTGCTTCCCGATACGGAAGAAGAGACGGTACGGCTGTATCTGAAAGAAGCCTGCGAGGCAGGATTTGACCGGGGACAGCTTCAGGTGCTGGGAGAGGCGGAGAGTTTAGTGCATTTTACCATGCATCAGACGGCGGATATCTGGCAGCAGGGAGTATGGTTTCTGGAATTCGGACAGGAGGAGGTGCGGGCCACCTGCCTGAAAATAAACCGCCGTATGACGCCCCTGCTGGTCGAGATGCAGGAACCGGAATATTGGCATGTGGGAAACTTGCTGGAGGGGAGCCGGGACGAACGGCTGGCGGAGACAGTCAAAGAGCGATTCGGGAAAATGCCGGTATCTGCGGTGTTCCTGACGGGTACAGACCTGAATGCCAGAGAGTACCGCAGGAGCCGGGAGGAAATATGTTTTCACAGGAGGGTGTTTCTTGCGGAGCAGATCTATGCCAGAGGCGCGTGCGTGGCGGCGGGGGATGCGGGCAAGAGCCGTGCTTATCTGTTCCTGAATGAGCAGACCTTGCGCTATAATGTGAATATCCGGAGCCGCCGGGCAGGGAAAGAGCAGTTGTATACGCTGATCAGCGCCGGCTGCAGCTGGTATGAGGCAAAGGCCTCCTGTGAAGTTCTTCTGCTGGAGGAACCGCTGTTGGAGTTTGTTTTTTCTTCTATGCTGGGCGGAGAGCCCATCCGGGAGGGACTGCTGCTTACGGATATTCCGGAAAGGCCTCCGGGAGCGGGAAGGCTGCTGGTGGAAATGTGGTTTTCCGGCCCGCGGCAATGTGAAGTGAAGGTGTCGGACCTGGGGTTTGGAGAACTTTATCCGGCATCGGATCTGTACTGGAAAGAAACGTTCTGGCTGGAAGAGGAGGATTCTTATGGGGCTGGTGACGATCTGCAAATATAAAAGAACATCCACGCCTTTTTTCATCGAACAGGCGGGGATCAACCTGTACAGCCTGGAGGAGCTGGCATGGTTTTTATACCATAATATATGTCTGGCCGACCGGCAGATGTTCGGAGACCGGTTATGCCGCTGGCTGTCAGAAGAGGCCGGCTGCGCGGATCTTGCACGCCGCATTCAGGCAGGGATCGCTGCAGGCAGCAGTTTCCAGAATCTGGTTCTTTCGGTGGTGGGAGCGGCGGACTTGTATGACAGCCGCGAACTCTCGGAGCTCGGGGAGAGGCTGAAAAGACTGGGATCGCTGCAGGAGCAGGAACGTCTTAAGATGCGGGCGGATGAACTGCTGGATAACCGCAATGAGTGGGCGGCCATGGAAGAATACCGTCATATCCTGCGGATGCATCAAAACAGCCGTTTGGGCATGGCTTTCTATGGCGCGGTATGGAATAACCTGGGGGTCTGTTATGCCAGGCAGTTCCTTTTTCAGGAGGCTGCCGACTGTTTTGAGACATCCTGCGAATATGCTCCGGACGAAGAAGTGGAACGTCAGGCAGATCTTGCCAGACAGCTGGCAGGAGGAGAAATACCTCTCCCGGAGGGAAAAAAGACCGAGGATGTGCTTCTGCAGAAGAAACTGCTCCGCTGGGAGAAGGAATACCGTATGAGACAGAAATGAAAAGCTTGACATATGTCTCTCCGTCTGTTATGATTTTGGCGTTATCAGAGCACTTTATCGTGCTAATGTGATACCAAAGGAAATAAGAGGAGGAACTTGGATATGAAAAAGTGGATGGCAGTCATGCTCGCTGGTATGATGACCGCAGCGTCTCTTGGCGGCTGCGGAAGTACAGGAAGTACTGCGGAGACGGAAGCACCGGCGGAAGAGACGGGTACTGCGGAGACAGACGCTTCTGACGCGGCTTCGGAAGATGCGGCAGCGGAAGACAGCGCCGCAGGAGAGAGCGATATGGCGTACGTACAGGAAAAAGGTACGCTGGTAGTTGGCATCACCGACTTCGCTCCCATGGATTATAAAGACGAGAACGGCGAATGGATCGGCTTTGACGCGGATATGGCGAAGGCATTTGCCGAGAGCCTGGGCGTGGAAGCAGAGTTTGTAGAGATTGACTGGGATAACAAGATCCTGGAGCTGGATGGAAAAACCATCGACTGCGTATGGAACGGCATGACTTTGACTGAGGACGTGCTGAGCGCCATGGAGTGTTCCAACGCATACTGCAACAATGCGCAGGTAGTGATCGTGCCGGCGGATGTGGCGGATCAGTATCAGGATGAAGAGAGCCTTGCAGATCTGACCTTTGCAGTAGAGGCAGGCAGCGCCGGAGAAGAGCAGGTACAGGCTCTGGGATTGAATTATACGCCGGTGACGGCACAGTCGGACGCTCTGATGGAAGTGGCGGCAGGCACTTCTGACGCGGCAGTGATTGATTCTCTGATGGCGGCGGCCATGGTAGGAGAGGGTACCGGATATGAGGAGCTGACCTATACTATCGGACTGAACAGCGAGGAGTACGGCGTGGGCTTCCGCAAAGGTTCCGATCTGGCGGCAGCGCTGAATGATTTCTTCGCATCCAGTTATGCGGACGGCACCATGGAGTCTGTTGCAGAGACTTACGGAGTACAGGCAGCTCTGATCGAGCAGTAACAGAACATCAGATTTTAAGCGTCGGCGGATCAGGGGCGCAGCCCCCGGTCCGCTGATTTTACGGAATACGACAGGAAAGAACAGGGGAGAACTATGGAATTGATCATGGAGCAGATGCCGATTGTCATTCGGTCGCTGAATATTGGTTTTATACAGACTTTGAAACTGTTTTTTGTGACCCTGGCCGGCGCGCTCCCGCTGGGCCTGGTCATTGCATTTGGCTCGATGTCCCGCTTCCGGCCTCTCAAATGTCTGGCACAGCTGGGGCTGCCCGGATGGCTGACGGAGTTCCGGCCTATAAGCTGCGTGACACGGATCGTGGTATGGATCGTAAGAGGAACCCCGCTGATGATCCAGCTTTTGATTATCTACTATTTTCCGGGGCTGGTATTGAATAATCCCATCTGGGGAGGCGGGGAGAGCGGCCGTTTTCTGGCGGCGTCGGTGGCGTTTATATTTAATTACGCCTGTTATTTCTCTGAGATTTACCGCGGAGGCATCCAGAGTGTTCCGGCGGGGCAGGAAGAAGCCGGTCTGGTGCTGGGCATGACCAGAAGCCAGATCTTTTTCAAGGTTACGCTTCTGCAGATGATCAAACGGATCGTGCCTCCCATGTCCAATGAGATCATTACGCTGGTGAAAGATACTTCTCTTGCCAGGATTATCGCTCTTCAGGAGATTATCTGGGCGGGACAGGCGTTTCTGAAAGGTTCCCAGGGAATCTCCGGACAGATCTGGCCGTTGTTCTTTACAGCGCTTTATTATCTGGTTTTCAGCGGCATCCTGACCATACTGCTGGGAAGGCTGGAAGAAAAACTGAATTTCTTCAGGTAAAGGAGGGAAGAACATGCCTATCTTGGAAGTGGAACATTTATGCAAAACATTTGAGCGCACGGAAGTGCTGAAAGACATCAGCTTTTCCCTGAATCAGGGACAAGTGGTCTCCATCATCGGTTCTTCGGGCAGCGGCAAGACTACGCTTCTGCGCTGCCTGAATTTTCTGGAGCGCCCGGACAGCGGAATCATCCGGGTCAACGGAGAAGTGCTTCTGGACGCGGGAAATCCCAGTCCGGATCCGGATTCCGTGATCCGCAGGAAGCGCCTCCATTTCGGGCTGGTTTTTCAGTCTTTTAACCTGTTCCCGCAGTACACGGCGCTGGAGAATGTGATGCTGGCGAAGGAACTGCTTGCAAAAGAGCAGCCGGATTATAAGGCGAGGAAAAAGGAGATTCATGAGGAGATCCGCGTGCTGGCGGAAGAACTGCTTGAGCAGATGGGGCTTAAAAACCGGATGAGCAATTATCCGCATCAGCTGTCGGGAGGCCAGTGCCAGCGTGTGGCCATTGCCAGGGCTCTGGCGCTGAAGCCGGATATCCTCTGCTTTGACGAGCCTACCTCGGCGCTGGATCCGGAGCTGACCGGAGAAGTGCTCCGGGTCATCAAAGAGCTGGCCGACCAGCAGACGACCATGGTTATCGTCACCCATGAGATGGCGTTTGCCAGAGACGTGGCGCATCATGTGATCTTTATGGATGACGGATATATTCTGGAGCAGGGAACGCCGGAGGAAGTATTCGGAAATACCAGAGAGGAGCGTACCAGACAATTTCTGTCCCGTTTCAATCAGGGATAATTTCTAAATAAAAAAGGTGGCATCAGATGATTTTAAATGTACAGAAGCAGTACGGGGAAGAGAATCATGGCCTGCGCGAAGAGTGCGGAGTTTTTGGCATCTATGATTTTGACGGCGGAGATGTGGCGCCTACAGTCTATTATGGACTGCTGGCGCTGCAGCACCGGGGTCAGGAGAGCTGCGGTATCGCGGTGGGGGATACGGACGGCCCCCGCAGGGTGGTGAACCATAAAGATATGGGTCTGGTAAATGAAGTTTTTACGCCAAAGATCCTGGAGAGCATGCACGGTGATATCGGCATCGGGCATACCAGATATTCGACGGCGGGAAGCAGTACGCGGGAGAATGCGCAGCCGCTGGTGCTTAATTACGTAAAAGGTACGCTGGCGGTGGCCCACAACGGGAACCTGATCAACGCGCCAAAGCTCCGGCATGAGCTGGAATACAGCGGGGCGATTTTCCAGACAACGATCGACTCGGAAGTGATTGCGTATTATATTGCCAGAGAACGGTTGAAAACAGGGACGGTGGAGGAAGCTGTGTCCCGTGCCATGGACAAGATCCAGGGCGCTTATTCTCTGGTGGTCATGTCCCCGAGAAAACTGATCGGGGCAAGGGATCCCTACGGATTCCGCCCGCTCTGTATCGGGAAGAGAGATAACACTTATATTCTTGCGTCGGAGACCTGCGCGCTCCAGACCATAGGGGCAGAATTTATCCGCGATGTGGAGCCGGGGGAGATTGTCAGCATATCTCCGAAGTACGGGATTGTATCGGACCGGAGCCATTGTCTTCCCAGAGAAAAGGAAGCGAGATGTATCTTCGAGTATATCTATTTTTCCAGGGCGGACAGTTATATGGACGGAATCAGCGTCTATAATTCCCGGATCCAGGCGGGAAAATATCTGGCCATGGACAGTCCGGTGGACGCGGATCTGGTGGTCGGTGTGCCGGAGTCCGGAAATGCCGCGGCGCTGGGATATTCCCTGCAGTCGGGTATCCCTTATGGGACCGGTTTTGTGAAAAACAGTTATATCGGACGCACCTTCATAAAACCGAAACAGAGCAGCCGGGAATCCAGCGTCAGCGTGAAGCTTAGCCCGCTGAAAGAAGCGGTGGCGGGAAAACGGGTGATTATGATAGATGATTCCATCGTCCGGGGAACCACCAGCGACCGGATCGTGAAGATGCTGCGGGAGGCCGGAGCCGCGGAAGTGCATATGCGGGTCAGTTCGCCGCCATTCTTATATCCCTGCTATTTCGGGACGGACATCCCGGCCAGGGAACAGCTGATCGCCTACAACCGTTCCGTGGAAGATATCCGGAAGATCATAGGGGCCGATACGCTCGCCTATCTCCGGCTGGAACGGCTGAACGACATCGTGGGCGGCCTGCCTCATTGCCAGGGCTGCTTTACAGGCGAATATCCCCTGGAGCCTCCCACGGAGGATATCCGGGGCAGTTACGAACCATAAACTAGTGAGAAAGGGAAAGGAAAACAAAGATGAGTACAGACAGATACAACAGTCCGTTGTCAGAACGCTATGCCAGCAAGGAGATGCAGTATATCTTTTCTCCGGACAAAAAATTCCGCACATGGAGAAGACTGTGGATCGCTCTGGCGGAGACAGAGAAAGAACTGGGACTCCCGATTACCCAGGAGCAGATCGATGAGCTGAAAGCTCATGCGGATGACATAAACTATGATGTTGCGAAAGCACGGGAAAAAGAAGTGCGGCATGATGTGATGTCTCATGTATACGCTTACGGCGTTCAGTGCCCGAAAGCCAAAGGAATTATCCATCTGGGAGCGACTTCCTGTTACGTAGGGGATAATACCGACATTATTGTGATGACGGAAGCACTGAGACTGGTCCGTAAAAAACTCATCAATGTGATCGCGGAGCTGGCAAAATTTGCCGACCAGTACAAGGCTCTTCCCACGCTGGCGTTCACACATTTTCAGCCAGCTCAGCCTACTACGGTTGGCAAACGCGCGTCACTGTGGCTGCAGGAATTCTGCATGGATCTGGAAGATCTGGATCATGTTCTTGGGACCATGAAGCTTCTGGGTTCTAAAGGAACCACCGGAACGCAGGCCAGTTTCCTGGAACTGTTTGACGGAGATCAGGAGAAGATCGACAAGATCGATCCCATGATCGCGGAAAAGATGGGATTTGAGAAATGCGTCCCGGTATCCGGCCAGACCTATTCCCGGAAAACTGATACGAGGGTTCTGAATGTGCTGGCAGGGATCGCTGCCAGCGCCCACAAGATGTCCAATGACATCCGTCTTCTGCAGCACCTGAAGGAAGTGGAAGAACCCTTCGAGAAATCCCAGATCGGTTCTTCTGCCATGGCTTACAAGAGAAATCCCATGAGGAGCGAGCGTATCGCCTCTCTTTCCAGATATGTGATGATCGACGCGCTGAATCCTGCCATCACTTCCGCCACCCAGTGGTTTGAGCGTACCCTGGACGATTCTGCCAATAAACGGCTTTCTATTCCGGAAGGCTTCCTGGCAGTGGACGGCATCCTGGATCTTTGCCTGAATGTGGTGGACGGTCTGGTGGTTTACCCGAAAGTGATCGAGAAACATTTAAGAAGCGAGCTTCCGTTCATGGCGACAGAGAATATTATGATGGACGCGGTAAAGGCCGGCGGAGACCGCCAGGAGCTGCATGAAAAGATCCGTACGCTTTCCATGGAAGCCGGAAAGACGGTGAAGGAAGAAGGTAAAGAGAACAACCTGCTGGAGCTGATCGCGGCGGATCCGTCCTTCAACATGACTCTGGAAGAACTGGAAGCCTGCATGGAGCCCTCCCGCTATACCGGACGCTCCGGGCGGCAGGTGGAGATGTTCCTGCGGGATGTGGTGAATCCTGTCCTGGAAGCCAATAAAGACGTACTGGGCATGAAGTCGGAGATTAACGTGTAGTCAGACGTGATATGAAAAGCTCCGCCGGAACGCGCGAAGAGGCGCGCTCCCGGCGGAGCTTTCTGTATGGCGGGCTTTACAGTTTCTTCCCGGTCAGCATCTCATATGCCTGCAGATATTTCTCGATCGTCTTTTCTACAATCTCGTCAGGCAGGGTCCAGTCATTATCCGGATTTGCTTTGAGCCAGTCGCGGGCAAACTGTTTGTCGAAGGACGGCTGGGAATGCCCCGGCTCATAACCGTCCGCCGGCCAGAAACGGGAGCTGTCCGGCGTCAGCATCTCGTCGCCCAGGACAATATTTCCGTTTTCGTCCAGGCCGAATTCAAATTTGGTGTCCGCGATGATGATCCCTTTTTCCAGGGCGTAATCCGCGCATTTTTTGTAGAGAGCGATGGTGTAGTCTCTCAGCTTGGAAGCGTATTCCTCTCCTTTGCCGGGGAAGCATTTCTCCAGGTGATCGATGCTCTGTTCATAAGAGATATTTTCATCGTGATCTCCGATCTCGGCCTTGGTAGACGGCGTATAGATGGGCTCCGGAAGCTTGTCGGATTCTTTCAGCCCTTCCGGAAGACGGATGCCGCAGACCGTGCCGTCTTTCTGATAGCTTGCCCAGCCGCTTCCGGTGATATATCCGCGGACGATGCACTCTACCGGCAGCATGTTCAGCTTTCTGCACATCATGCTGTTGCCGTCGAACCGTTCCTGGCGGAAAAATTCCGGCATATCGTTCACATCTGTGGATATCATGTGATTCGGAAGAATGTCGGAAGTCAGATCAAACCAGAAGCGGGACATCTGGGTCAGTACAGTACCTTTCTTGCGGATAGTATTTTTCAGGATCACGTCGAAACAGCTGATCCGGTCGGTCGCCACCATAATCAGGCTGTCGCCGTTATCATAGATTTCACGGACTTTACCTTCTTTGATGGGTTTCAAAGTCGTTTCATTCATGGAATGTACCTCTTTTCAATGTATTTTTTTTAGCATAGTAGATTTTAGGGGAAAAATCAAGGATAATTGACGAAAAGGGGTTTTTGTGGCATTATGAAGGATATGGTTTGTCCGGAAAAATGGAGGAAAAGTCATGTATACCTATCATTTTCAGGAATGGTTGATATTTTTTTGCTTTTATTGTGTGTTTGGATGGTGTTTTGAATCGGCATATGTATCTCTTGTCAGCCGCCGTCCGGTAAACAGGGGCTTTCTGAAGGGACCTTGGCTCCCTTTGTATGGAAGCGGCGCGGTTGTGGTGCTCTGGCTGACGCTTCCGTTCCGTACGCATCCGTTCATGGTCTATCTGGTGGGGGCGTTGGGAGCGACGGCGCTGGAATATGTGACCGGAGAGGCAATGGTTCGTTTATTCAAAGTCCGGTACTGGGATTACAGCAATCAGAAGTTTCAGTACAAGGGGCATATTTGTCTGAGTTCTTCTGTTGTCTGGGGCTTTTTAAGCCTTCTGATGGTTTATGTGGTTCATGAACGGGTGGCGTTGCTGGTATTCAGAATCCCCGGTGAAATCCGGTCAGTGCTGGCTTTCACGGTCGCCATATGCATGGCGTGCGACACAGGAGCCGCGTTCCGCAGAACCATGGATCTGCGGGAGGTATTGCTGCAGGCAGAACAAATCCGTATGGAACTGGAACGCAGAGCGGCAGAGAAAAAACGTCTGTTTGACGCGGCGGCTGTTTTTACGAAAGCAGCGGTGGAAGAATCCATCGAAAACCGCAAGGAAGCTCTGCTCCAGTCAAAAGACCGTATCGCGAGCCGGACAGCTTCCGTTCTGGAGACGGCGCAGCTGGAGGAACGCCTGGAGCAGCTCAGAGAACGTATGTCCCGTATAGGAGAGCGTCCGCTGCTGCAGAGCCCCAGAGCCCGGTTTATGACGTTGTTTGACGATACAGGAGATATCAGGGAACGGATCCGTAAAAGAAAGAAAAAAAGCTAATATTTTGTGCGAGGAGGAGTTATGAAATGGAACGTCTGAAAAATAATGTGCTGCTGCTTTTGACCGCCTTGATCTGGGGCTGCGCGTTTGTGGCACAGAGCGTTGGCATGGATTATGTGGGGCCATTTACGTTTAACGCGGTAAGATGTCTGATCGGTGCCGCCGTACTTGTGCCGGTGATTTTTCTGATGGACCGTCTGGAAGGAAAGAACGGAAAAAGGGAAAAGAAAGGCGGCGGAAAGACGCTGCTTTTAGGCGGCGTTGGCTGCGGCATGGCTCTTGGCGTTGCCAGCAGCCTTCAGCAGATCGGCATTCAATATACGACTGTGGGAAAAGCGGGATTTATCACGGCCATGTATATTGTCATTGTACCGCTGCTGGGAATCTTTGCGGGGAAAAAGGTACGCCCGGTGATCGGCCTTTGCGTGGTCGGGGCAGTGGCGGGATTGTATTTTCTCTGCATGACCGATGGATTCACTCTGAGCACGGGAGATTTTCTGGTGCTGCTCTGCGCGGCGGCGTTTGCGGTTCACATCCTGATCATTGATCATTTCTCGCCGCTGGTAGACGGCGTGCGCATGTCGGCGATCCAGTTTCTGGTGGCAGGTCTTATGTGCTCCGTGCCTATGCTTCTCTGGGAGAGACCGCAGCCGGCAGTCATTCTGACCGCATGGGCTCCGATCCTGTACGCGGGCGTGCTCTCCTGCGGCGTGGCGTATACGCTGCAGATTCTGGGTCAGAAAGGCGCGGATCCTACGGTGGCGTCGCTGCTTCTGAGCCTGGAGTCTGTATTTTCCGTGCTGGCGGGCTGGGTGATCCTGGGACAGGCCTTAAGCGCCAGGGAACTGTTTGGGTGTGTGCTCATGTTCGGAGCGATCATCCTGGCCCAGCTTCCGGAGAGAAAGACTTTGGTGAACCCCGGGGAGGAGCCGGAGAGAACAGAAAAACAGAGTAGATTCCGGCAGAGAAGATGTGTATAATAAAATTGACACAGAGTTTAAAGTATAAAAGGAGGCTGGGGTATGCAAGTATTTAATGAATTAGATTCTATGTGTGGTATTTCGGATGAAGAGCTTACAAAGAGATTTAGAGAAGCGGTACGTATAGATAATGAAATAAAAAGGGTTAAAGGTGCTCCTATTGCCGGGTATGATGAAAAAAAGAAGGCAGCTTACTTAGAATATCCAGATGGAAGGAGAAAGTATGCCGAATCCCGTTGAAAACATGAAATTGCCGGAAATCATAGTTTTTGCCGGACCTAATGGAAGTGGGAAAACTACCGTCACACGGATGGCAAAAATAATTGAGCCATATATTAATGCTGATGATATCAAACGGACTAATTATTGCACAGATTTAGAAGCGGCTCAGTTAGCGGAACGAATGAGAGAAAATGCGGTTGCCCAAAAGAAAAGTTTTACATTTGAAACGGTTTTGTCGACGGAGCGGAACCTTAAATTATTACAAAAAGCAAAATCGCAAGGATATTTTATAAGGTGTATTTATGTACTAACTGCTGATGTAAATATTAATATACTTAGAGTAGAATCTCGAAAAGCTATGGGTGGACATGGTGTACCAGAGGAGAAAATACGTTCCAGATATAAAAAAGCATTGACATTGATTCCCGAGCTTGTTGAAGTTTGTGATGTTATGCACATTTATGATAATTCGTCTCTCCCTTTTCGAATTTTTAAGAAAAGAAAGACTGAATATTTTTATTGGGAAAATGAGTATTGGTCTATGGATAAAATACATGGGTTAGTGGGTATTTGAATTTTATAATGGTAGGAGAAATAAATTATGAAAAAAATACTGGATCTGCTGACGCAGGAGACCGCAAAGGCGTTCGCGGCGGCAGGATATGATGAAAAATATGCGCGGGTCAGCCTGTCCAACCGGCCGGATCTGTGCGAGTATCAGTGCAACGGCGCCATGGCGGCCGCAAAGGAATACCACAAAGCGCCGGCCATGATCGCGGACGCGGTGACAGAGGAGCTGCGTAAATCTCCCGTATTCGAAGATGTACAGGCGGTGAAGCCGGGATTTATCAACATGAAGCTGGCGCCGGAGTTTCTGTGCGGGTATCTGAATGAAATGGAGAGAGACGATAGACTGGGCTGCGACCGTACAGAGCGTCCGGAGACGATCCTGATCGATTACGGCGGACCCAATGTGGCAAAACCGCTGCATGTGGGCCATCTGCGTTCGGCCATCATCGGGGAAAGCATCAAACGGATGGGACGTTTCATGGGACACCATGTGATCGGGGACGTGCATCTGGGAGACTGGGGACTGCAGATGGGACTGATCATTGTGGAACTTAGGAACCGTAAGCCGGAGCTTCCTTATTTTGACGAGGCATATGAGGGAGAATATCCTGAGGAGGCTCCGTTTACGATCGCGGAGCTGGAGGAAATCTATCCGACCGCCAGCGCCAGATCAAAAGAAGACGAGGCATACAAAGAGGAAGCTATGCAGGCAACTTACGAGCTGCAGCATGGACGGAGGGGATATCAGGCGCTTCTGCAGCATATCCTGAATGTGTCGGTTACGGACCTGAAACGCAATTACGCGAACCTGAACGTGGAATTTGACCTGTGGAAAGGCGAATCCGACGCGCAGCCCTATATTCCCGCCATGGTTCAGGAGATGAAGGACAGGGGTTATGCCTACGAGAGCGACGGCGCGCTGGTGGTGGATGTGAAAGAGGACACTGACACCAAAGAAGTGCCGCCTTGCATGATTCTGAAATCCGACGGGGCTTCCCTGTATACGACTACTGATCTGGCGACGCTGGTGGAACGGAGAAAACTGTATGATCCGGATCAGGTTATTTACGTGGTGGACAAGCGGCAGGAAATGCATTTTATTCAGGTGTTCCGCTGCGCGAAGAAATGCGGTATTGTCAAAGAAGAGACAAAGCTGAGATTTCTGGGATTCGGCACCATGAACGGCAAGGACGGAAAGCCTTTCAAGACGAGGGAAGGCGGGGTCATGCGTCTGGAATATCTGATCAAGGATATTAATGACGAGATGCTGAAAAAGATACAGGCGAGCCGTCCTATGGAGGAAAAAGAAGCGGAAGCGACCGCGAAGATCGTGGGATTGTCGGCGCTGAAATACGGAGATCTGTCCAACCAGGCTTCCAAAGACTATATTTTTGACGTGGACCGCTTTACTTCCTCGGAGGGAAATACGGGGCCTTATATCTTGTATACGATCGTGCGTATCAAATCCATCCTGAAAAAATATCAGGAAGAGGGCGGAAATGCAAAAGACGCCAGGATCCTGCCCTGCGGCAACGAAAGCGAAAAATCCCTGATGCTGGAACTGACAAAATTCAACAGCGTTATGGAAACCGCGTTTGAAGAAATCGCTCCCCATAAGATCTGCGCGTATATTTATGACCTGGCTAACGCGTTCAACAAATTCTATCACGAGACAAAGATTCTGGGTACCGAAGAGGATGAGCTGCAGAAGAGCCGTATCCGGCTTCTGACTTTGACGAAGAGAGTGCTGGAAACCTGCATCGATATGCTTGGATTTGAAGCGCCGGAGAGAATGTAGCATGGAAGAGTCTCGAAGGTCCCTGACCGCCGGGAATCTGGTACATGCCTGCGCGCCGCTGGCGCTGTATTATCTGATCTCTTCCGCGGCGTCCTTTATCTGTATGCAGATTCTGGCGCTGGAGGCCGGTTTTGCCGTACTGGAATCGGGGAGCGGAGACGTTTACGATTATATTTTACAGGAATATCCGGGGAAAATCCTCCAGATGGTTCTGCTGACGGCGGCGGTGGCGGTTCCGGCTTTTGGCTGGCTGTATTACAGGGACTTAAGAGAACGGGAAAGGTTTTCTTTCCGGAACATGATGATCGTACTGGAGGTCCGGCCGGCGGCCTGGGCCATGGCGGGCAGCGTGTGCCTGGCGCTGGCGCTGAACCTGCTGCTTCTGGCTTCGCCTCTGCCGGACTGGTCGGCGGGCTTTGAACAGACACAGGAGGCGCTTTATCAGGGAAATATCTGGATGGAACTGGCAGTGTCCGGCGTGGCTGCGGCTGTCATGGAAGAACTCCTGATGAGGGGGCTTTTTTACGGAAGACTCCGGGAGATGATGGAGTCCGGAAGGGCTGTCTTCTGGAGCGCATTGGCTTTCGCCATGTGCCACGGCAATCTGGTGCAGGGAATCTACGCTTTTCTGATGGGCTGTCTTCTGGCGTGCCTGAAGGAGCGTTTCCGGACCATTTGGATACCGATTCTGGCCCATATGTGCGCCAACATTGCCGTCATCTTTATGAGTGAATCCGGAGGAATGGATTTTCTTTTGCAAAGACCTTTTCTGGCAATTCTGGCGGTTCTGGCCGGCGGTCTGACCGCGGCTCTGACCCTGCTTCTGGTCTGGGCGTCCGGACAGTCTGTTTCAGAGAGAACAGAGCGATATAAATGATGTGAAAATTTTGAAAATTTAACAGAAATCCCATTTCCAGAATGAGAACGAAGAAGTTTTTTTCTGGAAAATGGGATTTTTTTAACTTTAAATTGGATAAAAAAATAATCAAACTGAAAAATTTATTGCATAAAACAAAATAATATTGATTGAAATTCCATAATTATCAGATAATCTGACGATTATGATGAAAAACGGGATTTACAAATAAAAAAAACAGGAGTAAACTTAAAACCAACAACAGCAAACGAACAGGCGAAGGAGAGGTTACCGCTTATGAAAGATCAAAAGAAGATGGAATGTCCCGCGCAGGGCATGTATGATTCCAGTTTTGAACATGACAACTGCGGCATCGGCGCGGTGGTCAATATTAGAGGTATCAAATCCCACCAGACTGTAGCGGATGCGCTCAGCATCGTAGAGAATCTGGAGCACCGCGCCGGAAAAGACGCGGAAGGCAAGACCGGCGACGGCGTGGGAATCATGGTACAGATCTCCCATAAATTTTTCAAAAAAGAGTGCGCGAAGCTGGGCATTCAGCTGGGCGGAGAGAGAGAATACGGCATCGGTATGTTTTTCTTTCCCCAGGATGAGCTGATGCGCAATCAGGCGAAAAAGATGTTTGAGATCATTGTGGAGAAGGAAGGCATGGAGTTTCTGGGATGGAGAGAAGTCGCTACCAATCCCAAAGTGCTTGGATCGAAGGCGCTGGAGAAGATGCCGGCGATCCTTCAGGCATTTATCGCGAAGCCGGATGATGTGGCATGCGGTCTGGATTTTGACCGGAAGCTCTACATTGCCCGCAGGGTTTTTGAACAGTCCAACGATAACACTTATGTAGTATCCTGTTCCAGCAGGACGCTGATTTATAAAGGCATGTTCCTGGTAGGCCAGCTGCGGCAGTTTTTCCCGGATCTGCAGAGCCCGGATTATGAGAGCGCCATCGCGCTGGTGCATTCCCGTTTCTCCACCAATACGCTTCCCAGTTGGGAACGCGCGCATCCGTACCGCTTCCTGGTACATAACGGCGAGATCAATACGATCAAGGGAAATGCGGACAAGATGCTGGCCCGCGAGGAGACGGTGGAATCCGACTGTCTGAAAGGAGAATTTCACAAAGTACTTCCGGCGATCAGCGCTTCCGGTTCCGATTCGGCCATGCTGGACAATACGCTGGAATTCCTGGTGATGAGCGGTATGGATCTGGCGCTGGCAGTCATGATCCTGATTCCGGAGCCGTGGCTGAACAATCGGACCATGTCCCAGAAAAAGAAAGATTTTTATCAGTATTATGCGACCATGATGGAACCCTGGGACGGTCCCGCTTCGATTCTGTTTACCGACGGCGATGTGATGGGCGCCGTACTGGACCGCAACGGTCTGCGTCCGTCCCGATATTATGTGACTACCGACGACCAGCTGATCCTTTCTTCCGAGGTGGGAGTGCTGGATATCGACCCGTCCAGGATCGTGATGAAGGAGCGGCTGCATCCGGGCAAGATGCTTCTGGTGGATACCAGACAGGGCCGGATCATCGACGACAATGAGCTGAAGGAGTCTTACGCGAACCGCCAGCCTTACGGTGAGTGGCTGGATCACAGCCTGGTAAGTCTTTCCGAACTGAAGATTCCCAACCAGAGAATCGAGGAGTACGCGCCGGAAGAACTGGAGCGCCTTCAGAAAGCATTCGGCTACCGGTATGAAGATGTGAGAGGATCTATCATGAGCATGGCGGCCAATGGTTCCGAGGCTACTTCGGCCATGGGAATCGACGTGCCGCTGGCGGCGCTGTCCGACCATCATCAGCCGCTGTTCAATTATTTCAAACAGCTGTTCGCGCAGGTGACCAATCCGCCTATCGACGCTATCCGTGAAAAGATCGTTACTTCCACGGTAGTCTATGTGGGCAAGGACGGAAACCTGCTGGAAGAGAAACCGGAGAACTGCTGCGTGCTCAGAATCAACAACCCGATCCTGACCAACACAGATCTGCTGAAGATCAAGACTATGAAGAAGGAAGGCTTCAAGGTGGAAGTGCTTCCGATCACCTATTATAAAAATACCAGTCTGGAGCGTGCCATCGACCGGCTGTTTGTGGAAGCTGACCGGGCTTACCGGGACGGAGTAAATATCCTGATCCTGTCCGACCGGGGCGTAGATGAGAACCATGTGGCGATCCCGTCTCTGCTGGCGGTGTCCGCGCTGCAGCAGCATCTGGTCCGGACCAAGAAACGTACCGCCGTATCCATCATCCTGGAATCCGGCGAACCCAGGGAAGTACATCATTTCGCAACGCTGCTGGGATACGGCGCCTGCGCGATCAATCCGTACCTGGCGCAGGAGAGCATCAGGGACCTGATCGATAAGGGAATCCTGAATAAAGATTACTACGCGGCAGTAAACGATTACAACCAGGCGGTCATCGGCGGTATTGTGAAGACGGCGTCCAAGATGGGCATTTCCACGATCCAGTCTTATCTGGGTTCCAAGATCTTCGAGGCGATCGGCATCAACAAAGAAGTGGTGGACAAATATTTTACCAACACCGTCAGCCGCATCGGAGGCATCGGTCTGAAAGAGATCGAGGAACAGGTGGAAGCGCTGCATACGGCTGCGTTCGATCCGCTGGGACTGGACACCAGCCTGACTCTGGACAGCCTGGGTCTTCATAAAGAGAGAAGCGCCGGGGAAGAGCATCTGTACAATCCGCAGACGATTCATCTCCTGCAGAAGTCTGCCAGAGAAGGAAGCTATGAACTGTTTAAGCAGTATACGGCGCTGATCAACGGAGAGAACAACCACGGGCAGATCCGCACGCTTTTGGATTTCAAATATCCGAAGAAAGGCATCCCGCTGGAAGAAGTGGAGAGCGTGGATTCCATCGTGACCCGTTTCAAGACCGGAGCCATGTCCTACGGTTCCATCTCCCAGGAGGCACACGAGTGTCTGGCGATTGCCATGAATACCATCCATGGCAAATCCAACACCGGTGAGGGAGGAGAGAGCATCGAACGTCTCACCGTCGGACCGGACGGCCTGAATAAATGCTCCGCGATCAAGCAGGTGGCAAGCGGACGTTTCGGCGTGACCTCCAGATATCTGGTCAGCGCCCAGGAGATTCAGATCAAGATGGCCCAGGGAGCGAAACCGGGCGAAGGCGGACACCTGCCGGGCGGAAAAGTGTATCCGTGGATCGCCAAGACAAGGATGTCCACGCCGGGCGTAAGTCTGATCTCTCCGCCGCCTCATCATGATATTTATTCCATCGAGGATCTGGCACAGCTGATCTATGACCTGAAGAACGCGAATCCAAGAGCAAGGATTTCTGTGAAACTGGTATCCGAAGCGGGCGTAGGTACCGTCGCTGCCGGCGTGGCAAAGGCAGGGGCTCAGGTTATCCTGATTTCCGGCTACGACGGAGGAACCGGAGCGGCTCCGGCCAGCTCCATTCACAACGCGGGACTTCCGTGGGAACTGGGGCTTTCCGAGACCCATCAGACACTTCTGAGAAACGGTCTGAGAAACAAAGTCCGCATCGAGACCGACGGCAAGCTCATGAGCGGCCGCGACGTGGCGATCGCCGCCATGCTGGGGGCGGAGGAGTTCGGATTTGCGACGGCTCCGCTGGTGACCATGGGATGCGTCATGATGCGCGTCTGCAACCTGGATACCTGCCCGGTGGGCGTGGCTACCCAGAATCCGGAGCTTCGGAAACGCTTCCGCGGCAAACCGGAGTACGTGATCAACTTTATGAGATTTATCGCGCAGGAGATGCGCGAATACATGGCAAAACTGGGAATCCGTACCGTGGATGAACTGGTGGGACGCTCGGATCTGCTGAAGGTGAAAGAAAACCGTGTAGGGCGCGCGGCCACCATAGACCTGACCCGTATCCTGGAGAATCCGTATGCGGGCAAAGGGCAGAAGGTGATCTTTGATCCCAGGCAGGTATACAACTTTGAACTGGAGAAGACGCTGGATGAAAAAGTTCTGTTAAAGGAACTGCGCGGCGCGCTGGATAAGAAGCAGAAGAGAAGCATTGAACTGGATGTGGGCAATACGAATCGCGCGTTCGGAACCATGTTCGGATCCGAGATCACCAGACGTTATCCGGAGGGACTGGAGGAAGATACCTTCACAGTGAAGTGCAACGGCGCCGGAGGACAGAGTTTTGGCGCGTTTATTCCGAAAGGTCTGACCCTGGAACTGGAGGGCGATTCCAATGACTACTTCGGAAAAGGACTTTCCGGCGGCAAACTGATCGTTTATCCGCCCAAGAGCGTGACTTTCAAACAGGATGAGAACATCATCATCGGAAACGTGGCGTTCTACGGGGCTACCAGCGGAAAAGCCTATATCAACGGAGTGGCCGGAGAGAGGTTCTGCGTCCGCAACTCAGGCGTCCGGGCAGTAGTGGAAGGCGTGGGCGACCATGGCTGCGAGTACATGACCGGAGGCTGCGTGGTGATTCTGGGCGATGTGGGCAAGAACTTTGCGGCCGGTATGAGCGGCGGCGTCGCTTACGTGCTGGATGAGACCCGCGACCTGTATACCAAGATCAACAAAACCATGGTGACTCTGGAACAGGTGACGAACAAATACGACGTCCAGGAATTGAAGGACATGATCAAAGAACACGTGGCCTACACCAATTCCGTAAAGGGCAAACAGATCCTCGACGATTTCGAGCACTATCTGCCGAAGTTCAAGAAAATCATTCCGAACGACTACAAGCGTATGCTGAGTCTGATCGTCCAGATGGAGGAAAAGGGAATGAATACCGAACAGGCACAGATCGAGGCATTTTATACCATCAAGAGAGGATAGGAGGCACGAAGCGATGGGAAAACCGACCGGCTTTTTAGATTATGAGCGCAGGAGTGCGAAAGCGGAAGCTCCTCTGGATAGAATCAAACATTTTAATGAATTTCATACTCCGCTGTCTAAAGAAGAGCAGGAGAAGCAGGGCGCAAGATGTATGGACTGCGGCGTTCCGTTCTGCCAGGCGGGCGTCATGATTTCAGGCATGATGTCCGGATGCCCGCTGCAGAATATGATCCCGGAGTGGAACGACCTTCTGTATCTGGGCAACTGGGAAGAGGCCTACCACCGTCTGGTCAAGACCAGCAACTTTCCGGAATTTACCGGAAGGGTATGTCCGGGACTCTGCGAGGTGGCATGTACCTGCAATCTGAACGGCGACCCGGTGGGCGGCAAGAGCAATGAACTTGCGATTATTGAAAATGCCTACCGTATGGGATATGCCCACGCCAGACCTCCCAAGGTACGCACAGGCAAAAAAGTGGCGGTCGTCGGCTCCGGCCCTTCGGGGCTGGCGGCGGCCGACCAGCTGAACCGCAGGGGTCATTCGGTGACTGTATATGAGAGAGACGACCGGGTAGGCGGTCTCCTGATGTACGGGATTCCGAATATGAAACTGGAGAAACAGTATATTGACCGGAAAATCAATATTATGAAAGAAGAAGGGGTCCGGTTTATCACCAGCTGCAATGTGGGCGTGGATGTGAAAGCGGATCAGCTCCTGAAGGAATACGACAAAGTGATCCTCTGCGGAGGAGCGAAAAATGCCCGGGATATCAAGGCGCCGGGAAGGGATGCCAAGGGAATCTATTTTGCGGTGGATTTCCTGAAAGCCACCACCAAGAGTCTTCTGGATTCCAATTTTGAAGACGGAAAATTTATCCCGGCAGAAGGTAAGAACGTGTTGGTCATCGGCGGCGGAGACACCGGCAATGACTGTGTGGGAACTTCGATCCGCCTGGGCGCGGCATCTGTGACCCAGCTGGAGATGATGCCCAAGGCGCCGGACGACCGTCTTCCTTCCAATCCCTGGCCGGAGTGGCCCAGAGTCTGCAAGACCGACTATGGCCAGGAAGAAGCGATCGCCAAATTCGGCCGTGATCCCCGCATCTATCAGACCACGGTGCAGGAATTTATCAAAGATAAGAACGGCTGCGTAAAACAGGCGAGGATTGTCCGCCTGGAGAGCAGGAAAGATGAAAAAACCGGACGTATGGCGATGATGCCGGTAGAAGGCAGCGAGTTTGTCGTGGATGCGGATCTGGTGCTGATCGCGGCAGGATTTCTGGGAAGCCAGGACTATGTGACGAAAGCGTTCGGCGTAGACGTGGACGGCAGAACCAATGTGGCGACCGAACCGGGGAAACATCTGACCAATGTGCCGAATGTATTTGTGGCAGGAGATATGCACAGCGGACAGTCTCTGGTGGTGCGTGCGATCCGGGACGGACGCGACGCGGCGCGGGAAGTGGACGAAGCGCTGATGGGATATACGAATCTGTAAGTTCCGAAGTATCTGAATGTAAAATACCCACGCAGGGGCAGGCATGGCTTGATCGGAAGCCGCGCCTGCCCCTGCAGCCGGTTTTCAGGTTTTTACAGTTTTGTCTCTCCGGACAGGACCTTTTTGTAATCCTCATAGTTCCGCTTAAGCAGCTCAGGGGTATCAAGGCCGTACGGACATTTTTGCTTACAGGATCCACAATGCCTGCAGTCTTCGATTTTCTTCATTTTTTCCTGCCATTCCGGAGTCAGGTGCGCTTTGGAAGGAGCCCGGCGAAGAAGCAGCGACATGCGGGCGCAGTTGTTGATCTCGATGCCGGCGGGACATGGCATGCAGTAGCCGCAGCCGCGGCAGAAATCTCCCTGAAGTTCTCTGCGGTCTTTTTCAATGACGGCAGAAAGTTCTTCATCCATGACCGGGGGATTCTGGATGAAGGATAGAAACTGATCCAGTTCGCTTTCTCTCTGGATGCCCCAGAGCGGCAGAGTTTCCGGATACTGGGCCTGAAAAGCATAGGCGGCGGCCGCGTTGGTGATCAGCCCGCCGGACAGGGCCTTCATGGACAGAAATCCCATGTCCTGTCTGCGGCATCCCTCCAGGAGCTCCTGTTCCTGTTCCCCTGACAGATAGCAGAACGGAAACTGAAGTGTCTCATAGAGCCCGCTTTCAATAGCTTCCCGGGCTATATTCAAACGGTGATTTGTAATTCCGATATGCAGGATCATTCCTTTTTTCTTCGCTTCCAGGGCGGCGTCATACAATCCGCTCTCGTCGCCCGGTTTCGGACAGAAGGACGGGTTGTGAAACTGGTAGATATCCAGATGGTCGGTTTTCAGGTTGCGAAGGGTGACCTCCAGATCTTTCCAGAAATCTTCCGCGGTCCGGGCACCGGTTTTGGACGAGATCCGGATGCGGTCGCGCCGGCCGTCAAAAGCCTCGCCCAGTTTCTCTTCGCTGTCTGTATAAGCTCTGGCAGTATCGTAGAAGTTGATGCCGCCGTCAAAAGCCTTGTGGAGCAGATATACCGCTTCGGACTTTGTAATTCTCTGGATCGGCAGCGCTCCGAATCCATTCTTGTTTACGGTGATCTCAGTTTTTCCCAAACGTACAGTCGTCATGTTCAGAACTCCTTTACTGATGGTTTGTTTTCGTTTATACTTATCAGTATAATACGGAAATCAGAACATTGTACAGAAAAATGTCGTTTTGTGTTTCCATAAGAGCGGAGCAACAGAAAAATGGGAAAGAAATCAGGGGAAAATCTTAGAAAGTCCAGCGCCCACAACCGGGGGCTGGTGCTGCAGCTGACCGCCACGGGAGAGGCGGTGACCAGGATTGAACTGGCCAGGCAGACAGGGCTTACGAAGATGACCATCAGCAATATTGTATCGGAGTTCCTGGAAAAAGGGCTCCTGGAGGAATGCGAGGAGAAGCTTACGCAGAATTGCGGGAGGAATCCCATCTGCCTCAAAGTGTCCGGATTTGCGCCGAAGATCGTCGGCCTGCTGATCTTCCGCAGCCGGCTGGAGACAGTGCTCTGCGACCTTCGCCTGCAGATCCTCAGAAGGGCGCGGTGGGATTTCTCTGAACTGGACAGGGAAAGTCTGATCAACCGTTCCTGCGATCTGATCGACCAGGTCAGCGCGGGGGAGGAGCGGATCCTGGGAATCGGAGTGGCCAGCATCGGACCGGTCAACATGAAGGAAGGCATGATACTGAATCCTCCCAGATTCTTCGGCATCAGCCATGTGCCTGTGGTGGAGGAACTCCGGAAAAGATATCCATGGCCCGTCTGCCTGGATCATGACAGCAACAGCGCGGCGCAGGCGGAAAAATTGTTCGGAGTAGGGAAAAAAGTGCAGGATTTCCTGTTCCTGGAAGTGACCGACGGGATCGGTTCCGGAATCGTCAGCAACGGAGAGGTCATTCACAACAGCCGGGGGTACGCGCCGGAGATCGGCCATATCAGTATCCATGGTGACGGGGAACTGTGCTCCTGCGGCAATCGGGGCTGTCTGGAACTGTATGCGGACGCCAATGTTGTGAGCGGGCGGCTTTGCCGGGAACTGGGGATCCGGGCGGATTTCGAGAAACTGTGCAGGATGTGGGAAAGGAAAGAAGTAGACACGGCGCTCCGGAAGATGATGGAGGACCTGTCGGTGGCGCTGGTGTCGGCGGTGAATCTTCTGCAGCCGGAACTGATTGTACTGGGATACGAAGCGGTGTACCTGCCGGAAAGATATGTGGGATATCTGGAAGAACTGGTAAATCAGCGCAAATTTATCCGGGACGGCCAGAGGACGGTCGTGAAGAAAGCATATTTTGGGGCGGACGCCCAGCTGGTAGGAGCTGCCGCCAATATTCTTGCGCGGGTGTTTTCGGGAAAAATTTTGGTTTAGATCCGCTTTTGAATTGACAATTTTGTGCGATATGTTAGAATGTTGGTAAAATAAATTTACAATCAAAATATACAGGAGGGTTGTATATGAAACGTTCCAGAATTAATCAGGTAATCAAAGACATGGAGGCGCTGGCCAGGGAGCACGGTTTTGAGATCCCGCCGTTCTGCAAATGGACGCCGGAAGAGTGGGCGGAGAAAGGGCCGGAATGCAACGAGATCCGCGACAATATGCTGGGCTGGGATATCACGGACTACGGACTTGGCAGGTTCGACGAGGTGGGCTTCGCGCTGATCACGATCCGCAACGGCAATGTGAAGAATCCGATCTACAAGAAACCGTATGCGGAGAAGCTTCTGATGCTGTATGAAGGACAGACTTCTCCGCTGCATTATCACTGGAGCAAGATGGAAGATATCATCAACCGGGGAGGCAATGATATTTACATTACCGTGTATAACGGAGCGGAAGACGGAAGCAAGCTGGATACGGATGTGGAGGTGTCGACGGACGGCGTGAAGAGAGTCGTTCCGGCCGGTACGCAGATCAAGCTGTCTCCGGGAGAGAGCATCACGATCACTCCGTATCTGTACCATGATTTTGTGGTCCCGAAAGAGGGCGGGCCGGTGCTTCTGGGCGAAGTCTCCATGTGCAATGACGACGAGCATGATAACCGGTTCTATGACGAGATGGGAAGATTCCCGAAGATTGAGGAGGATGAGAAACCTTACCGGTATCTCTGCAACGAGTATCCGAAAGCATAGGGGGAAGCTGCATGGAAAAGAAAATAGTAGTTGCCGGCCATCTCTGCGTGGATATCACGCCGGTATTTCCGGAGGGAAAGAAGAAGCCTATCGCCGAACTTCTGACGCCCGGGAAGCTTCTGCAGATGAAACCTGCCACGGTACATACGGGAGGAGTGGTTTCCAACACCGGACTGGCGCTGAAAAAGATGGGCGCCGACGTTCGCCTGGTGGGAAAAGTAGGAGATGACGCGTTCGGCACGATGGTGCGGAATATGATGAAAGCGCATGGCGCGGACGGAGATATCCTGATAGATCCGGACGATTCTACTTCCTATACCATCGCGCTGGCACCGCCGGGCATTGACCGGATCTTTCTGCATAATCCGGGAGCAAACGACAGTTTTGATGCCGATGACGTGCCGGATGAACTGTTGGAAGGAGCGTCGGTTTTACATTTTGGATATCCGCCGATCATGAAGAAATTTTATGAAAACGGAAGCGGAGAACTTTTGAAGCTTCTCAGAAGATCAAAAGAGCACGGCGTAATGGTTTCTATGGATATGACTTCGATAGATCCGGACTCTGAGGCCGGGAAAGCGGACTGGGAGCAGATTTTGCGGGATGTGCTGCCTTATGTGGATTTCTTTGAACCCAGTGTGGAAGAGCTTTGTTATATGCTGGACCGTCCGCGCTATGAGGAATGGACTGCCCGCGCGGCAGGACGTGACGTGACGGAAGTCCTGACCCTGGAAGATATCCGTCCGCTGGCGCAGAAGACCATGGATCTGGGAGCCAGAGTAATGCTGCTGAAATGCGGTGTGTCCGGAATGTATTACCGGACCGCGCCGGAAGACCGGATGGGCAGCTATGCGGGTGCCGGTCTTGAACTTGGGGCATGGTGCCGGAAAGAAGGATTTGTAAAGAGTTTTATACCGGATCGGGTACGCTCCGGCACCGGTGCGGGGGATACCAGTATCGCCGCTTTCCTGCTGGCGATGCTCAGGGGATATCCTGCGGAACAGTGCGTGAGGCTGGCAGCGGCAGAGGGCGCTTCCTGTGTGGAAGAGTTTGACGCCCTGACCGGAGTGCGTACGCTGGAAGAACTGGAGCAGAAGATCCGTTCCGGTTGGAAACAGAGAGATTAAAGAAAGAAAAGGAGAGAATAAGATGCTGGTAACATTAAAAGAAATCCTGAAAACAGCGGAAGAGAAACAGATTGCCATCGGCGCGTTCAACGCGCCCAACCTGGAGAGCCTGCAGGCTGTGACCGCGGCGGCGGAAGAGATGGATCTGCCGGTGGTGATCCAGTTCGCGCAGAGCCATGAGATCTATAATCCGGTGGAGGTTATGGGACCGTTGATGATGCAGTTCGCAAGGAATGCGAAGATTCCCATGTGCGTGCATCTGGATCACGGCGAGACGCTGGAATACGTGGAGAAATGCCTGGATATGGGCTTTACTTCCATCATGTACGACGGTTCCAGACTTTCATATGAAGAGAATGTAGAGAATACCAGGAAGGCGGTGGCGATGGCAAAAGCCAGAGGAGCCAGTGTGGAAGCGGAACTTGGAAGCATGGGTAAATATGAATCCGGCGCGGGCGACGGAAGCGAAGATGATACGAAGATCTATACGGATCCGGTTCAGGCAAAGGATTTTGTGGAGCGGACCGGCGTAGACGCGCTGGCATGCTCATTCGGAACAACCCATGGAATCTATCTGACCAAACCGCGTCTGGACTTCTCCGTAGTGGAAGGCGTGCGCCGCGAGACCGGAGGAATCCCGGTAGTTATGCACGGCGGTTCCGGAGTCAGCAAGGAAGATTTTCATGCGGCGATCCGCGCCGGAGTGCGTAAGATCAATTATTTCACATATATGGACAAAGCGGCAGGAACCGCTGTGGTAGATTGGGCAAATTCTCTGAAAGAGGGACAGCCGCCGTTCTTCCTGAACGCAGAGATCGAGGCTAAGAAAGCCATGAAAGAAAATCTGAAAGAAGCTATGAAGACATTCGCGTTTATGGACTGACTGCCAGGCCGCGCATGGTTTGCGGCAAACGTGACAAATGTCATCTCGAATTCGTGACAAAGGACAGATGTACTTTTTCCGGAATTTATTTATGATGTAATCACCAAATAAACCTACACCAAGAAGGGGAGGAAAAAGACATGAAAAGAAAAATCTTGAGCGTGCTTCTGTGCGTATCTATGGTTGCAGCAATGGCAGCCGGATGCGGCAGCAGCACCGAAGACACAGCAGCTGACGCGGCTACGACCGAGGAGGCGCCTGCAGAAGAGTCCGCTGAGACGGAAGAAGCAGCTCCGGCAGAAGACACCGCAGAGGCAGACGATGCGGCAGCATCCGAGGGTGGAAGAACCTTTGGCTATACCTGCATGGATGGTACCAACCCATTCTTCGTAGCTCTGGAAGGGGCGATCAGAGAAGTTGTTGAGAGCAACGGCGACACCCTGGTTTCCATGGACCCGGCAAACGATTCCAACACTCAGGTTAACCAGATCGAGGATATGATCTCCAGAGGCGTTGAACTGATGTTCGTGAACCCGGTAGACGCGGACGGCATTATCCCGGCACTGGATATGCTGAAACAGGCTGAGATCCCAATGTTCGGCTTCGATACCGAAGTAGGCGATATGAGCTACCTGGTATCCTATGCAGGCTCTGATAACTACAACGCAGGTTATGTATGCGGCGAAGATCTTGCCAAGAAGATCCCGGAAGGCGGCGATATCCTGGTACTGGATTCCCCGACCATGCAGTCTGTAACTGACCGTACCAACGGCTTCCTGGATGCGATCGAAGAGTCCGGCGTGACCTTCAATATCGTAGGCCAGCAGGATGCGCAGGGCAACCAGCAGGTGGCCAATGAGAAGGCAACTGACCTTCTGACCGCTCATCCGGATGTAGTAGCTATCTTCGGCGGCAACGACCCGACCGCTCTGGGCGCTTACACTGCGGCAGACGCGGCAGGACTTGAGCCTCTGATCTACGGCGTAGACGGATCCCCGGACGTAAAAGCGCTTCTGAAAGATACCATGATGGAAGGTACCGGAGCTCAGTCCCCGATCACCATCGGCAAGACCATTGCTGAGACCGCTTACCAGTGGCTGAACGGCGAAGAAGTAGAATCTTACATCCCGATCGAGACATTCCTTGTCACCGCAGACAATGTGGACGAATACGGAACCGATGGATGGCAGTAATTAATCAGATAAGCATATGAATAGAAGGGCTTTGCTCCTGAAGCGGAGCGAAGCCCTTCTCCTTACACGGGAAATCCGTTGGAAAGAAGACAGGTGGTGGCGATTTATGAGTGAACAGTACTTACTGGAGATGAAAGGAATCAGTAAATCCTTCCCTGGCGTCAAAGCCCTTCAGGATGTGAGCCTTCAGCTGAAGGCAGGCGAAGTCCATGCGCTTCTTGGAGAGAACGGCGCAGGAAAGTCCACCCTGATAAAAGTTCTGGGCGGTATCTACCATGCAGAAGAGGGAGAAATCTATATTGACGGCAAGAAGGTGGAGATCGACGGCGTCGTAGCAGCCCGTCATGCAGGCATCTCCATCGTACATCAGGAACTGGTACTGGTTCCGTATATGACGGTTGCGGAGAATATTTTCCTGGGCAGGGAGCCGGGAAATAAGATGAATATTAACCGTCGCCAGATGTCTGTGGAAGCGCAGAAACTTCTGGATACTTATGAGATGAATATCAACGCGGACACGCTGGTGGAAAAGCTGACGATCGCGCAGCAGCAGATGGTGGAGATCGTGAAGGCGATTTCCCTGAACGCGAAGATTCTGGTTATGGATGAGCCGACATCGTCCATATCTGATAAAGAGGTCGGCTTCTTATTTGAGACTATGCGCTCGCTGGTGAAAAAAGGCGTGGGCATCATCTACATCTCACATAAGATGAGCGAGTTGGAAGAGATCTGTGACCGCGTAACCGTCATGCGCGACGGCCAGACAGTCGGTACGAGAGTGGTCAAAGAGACCAGTACCGACGAGCTGATCGCCTTGATGGTAGGACGTGAGCTGACAAATTATTATACAAGAGACTATCAGGAGCCGGGAGATGTAATCCTCAAATGCGAACATATCTCGGACGGGAAGATGGCGAAAGACGCCAGCTTCGAACTCCGTAAAGGAGAGATCGTCGGATTCGCCGGGCTGGTAGGCGCCGGACGGAGCGAGACGATGAAAGCGATCTTTGGCCTCGCGCCTCATATGACGGGAGACGTCTATGTGGAAGGCAAGAAAGTTTCGATCAAATCCCCGATAGACGCGCTGAAATACGGAATCGCGCTGGTGCCTGAGAGCCGGAAGGAAGAAGGCCTGTATCTGGTACAGAGCGTGAAATTCAACACGACAATAGAGGTTCTTGAGCAGTTTATCAGCAAACTTCGCGTAAATTCCAAAAAAGAAGAGGAGATTACGCAGAAATACATTGATCTGATGGCAACGAAGACCCCCAGCCAGGATCAGGTGATCCGAAACCTGTCCGGCGGAAACCAGCAGAAAGTGATGATCGGCCGCTGGCTGGCGACAGATCCCAAGATCCTCATCCTGGACGAGCCGACCAGAGGCGTGGATGTGGGCGCGAAAGCGGAGATCTATTCCATCATGAATGAACTGGTAAAGAACGGGATGTCTATCATCATGATTTCTTCGGAGCTTCCGGAGATCATCAATATGAGCGACAGGATTTATGTGATGAATGACGGCCGCGTGACAGGATGCCTGGACCATGAGTCTGTGACCCAGGAAGGCATTATGCAGCTGGCTGCAAAGTAAGCGTTAGAGCGAAGGAGGAGAAGATATGGCATCCAGATTTGGTAATGGAGTTGTCAAATATTTCAAAGACAATATCGGTATCATCATTGCACTGCTTGCAATGTGTATCTTTTTGGTAATTTTCCCGACGACGAGAACCACGTTTCTGACCCCGAACAATATGTTCAATATCCTGCGTCAGAACGCGTCGAACCTGTTCCTGGCCACTGGTATGACGATGGTCATCATCCTGGGAGGCATCGAGCTTTCCGTAGGCTCCGTCATTGCCCTGTCCGGCTGCGTGGCTGCCGGCTGCGTGGTTAATTTAGGACTTCCGGAAGCGGTAGGATTCTTGGCGGCTATCCTGGTGGGAGCAATCGTTGGTATGTTTAACGGCTTGGTAATCTGCAAGACAGATATCCCGCCTTTCATTGTAACCCTGGCTTCCATGAATATCGCGAAAGGTATCGCCCTTGTGTATACCCAGGGCGCTCCGATCCGCTGTATGACGGACGCATTTAAATTCCCGGGCGCCGGTTATGTGGGTCCGGTACCCACGCCGGTTATCCTGATGCTGATCGTGTTTGTTATCGCGGCGCTGATGATCAACCGGACGCAGCTCGGCCGCCATATCTACGCGGTGGGCGGCAACGCGCAGGCAGCAAAGTTCTCTGGAATTAATGTTTCTAAAGTGAAGTTTATCGTATATACTTATACTGGAATTATGGCCGGTATTGCTGGAGTGGTAGTGGCTTCCCGTCTGTATTCCGGCCAGCCGACTGCAGGAGACGGCGCCGAGATGGACGCCATCGCGGCGGTGGTAGTCGGAGGTACATCCATGAGCGGCGGTTCCGGACGGATCGGAGGAACACTGATCGGCGTGCTGATCATTGGCGTGCTGAACAATGGTCTGAACCTGATGGGCGTGGATTCCAACTGGCAGTATATCGTAAAGGGTCTGGTTATCCTTCTTGCGGTATATGTGGACTTCATCCGTAACAAGAAAGCCGGAAGATAATATAAGGCAGTATACAAGTCTCCTGGGCCTTTCGGGGCCAAGGAGGCTTTTGCGCTGTGGAGGAGAAATGAAAAAATACGCGTGGACGATATTGCTGGCGGTCTGCGTATGGGCGCTTTCCGGGTGCAGGATGCCGGAAGCCCCGGAAGACGCGCATGAGCCCAGAATCTTCGGGGCTACTTATATGACGAGAAACAATCCCTATTTCGACGTGCTCCACGAAGCCATCGAAGAAGTGGTGGAGGGCAACGGGGATATCCTGATTTCCAGGGATCCCAGCCAGGATCAGGAAAAGCAGAACGGGCAGATCATGGAGATGATCGAGGAAGGAATCGAGGTCTTGTTTTTAAATCCGGTGGACTGGGAAAAAGTGAAGCCGGCTCTGGAAGCATGCCGGGAGGCTGGCGTAGTGATTATCAATATCGATACGGTGGTAAAGGATACAGACTATGTAGTGTCCATCGTGGAAACAGACAATTATCAGGCAGGCGTACTGTGCGCAGAAGATATGATGAGCAGAGTGGACAGCGCCAGGATCGTCGTCATCGACAATCCCATACAGACTTCGATTGCCAACCGTGTACAGGGATTTATGGATACAATCGGGGACAACCCCAATTACCAGGTGATCGATACCGAGATCGGAGCCGGGGAAATTGAGGTGTCTGCGGAAGTGATGGCGAATTTTCTGGAAAAGGTTTTGGATGAAGGAATCGAATTCGACGTGGTCCTGGGCGGGAACGATCCGTCTGCGCTGGGAGCGCTGGCAGCGCTTCAACAGTACCGGATGGA
The DNA here is from genome assembly GCF_002160135.1 of Lachnoclostridium sp. An196. Lineage (GTDB taxonomy): Bacteria > Bacillota > Clostridia > Lachnospirales > Lachnospiraceae > Hominiventricola > Hominiventricola avistercoris. Next base: position 380,468 of record NZ_NFJZ01000001.1, read on the forward strand.
GGATGGGGTTCTTATCTATGGAATTGACGGTTCTCCGGATTTTAAATCCATGCTGGAACTTGGATATGTGACGGCGACCAGTTCTCAGAGCCCCAAAACAATCGGAACCGTGGCGGCAGAGACGGCCTATCAGTATCTGGCGGGCGGGGAAGTAGAACCGTATATCAGCATCGAACCATATTTGGTTACAAGGGAAAATCTGGATGAATACGAAATCAATGAATGGCAGTAAAAAACAGAATATGGAAAGCGAAGCGGCGGACCGCCGGGTAGCGGCCCTGCAGGGGGCGATGCTCGCGGTTAATTTTGCCATGGTTTCTTTTATCTGCATTTTTATCTATATGACGACGGAGAGAATCCGGGCGCGCTACGACGCAAGAGAGTTTCTGGACAGCGTGGTGACGATTCCGGCGGATCCCCGGATGAATCTGATTATCTGCCTGTCTTTGATGGGGATGCTGGTGGTGACGTTCGCCATCCGCCATTTCTGGACCAGCCTTTCCAACTCCTGGACGGTAGTCACGCTTCTTGTGGACTTTATCGTATGCGCGGCGGTGATCTATCAGCTGGATTTTAATTATAATGGTCTTCTGCTGCTGGCCTTCGCCAATGTTATTGCCTATGTGCGGGACGGCAAGATAAAGCTTTTGTTCGTAATACTGGCAGTATGCGGTTATCTGGTGGCGGATTATAATCTTCTGTCCATTTACATGCCTTTGTACCGCGTGGTTGACTATATCCGCTATTATCCGGCCAATACACAGCAGTATCTGTCCAGTATCAACAGTATTATGGCGTCCTTGAATATGATCCTGTTTATTGCATACTGTATCTATGTGATCAACCGCCAGAGAGGCACCATCGAGGAGGTCAATCAGCTCTATCATGAACTGCAGACGGCGAACGAACAGCTTCATGAATATGCGGACATGTCGGAACGGATGGCCCAGACCAGAGAGAGAAACCGTCTGGCGAGGGAGATTCACGATACGCTGGGTCATACGCTGACAGGGATTGCCACCGGACTGGATGCCTGTCTGGCGCTGATGGATATTTCCCCGGAACAGACCAAAAAGCAGCTGGAACTTTTGTCCAAGGTAAGCAGAGAGGGGATCAAGGATATCCGGCGTTCAGTCAACGAACTTCGTCCGGATTCTCTGGAACGGCTTAGCCTGGAGGTGGCGATTCGGAAAATGGTCACGGAGATGAGTCAGGTGTCTGATGTGAAAATATATTTTGAAACAGATGAGAAACACCTGAAATTTGATGAAGATGAAGAAAATGCGATTTATCGGGTGATTCAGGAGGGAATTACAAACGCGGTGCGGCACGGAAAAGCGAACCGGATCTGGATTACTCTGAAAAAAGTGGACGGTGAGATTATTCTGGTGATCCGCGACGATGGAATCGGCGCCAAAGAAATCAAGAGCGGTTTTGGGACAAAACATATGAAAGAAAGGATCGAGATGCTGAGAGGTACGGTGACTTTCGACGGAAGCAATGGATTTACCGTAACCGCGCGGATACCGATCCGGTGGGGAGAGACGTATGATTAAAGTATTGATTGCAGACGATCAGGAACTGATCCGTCAGAGTCTGCAGATAGTATTGGACAGCAAACCGGATATTGAAGTAAGCGATGTGGCGGCGGACGGACAGGAAGTAATCCGCTGCATTCGGAAACAGAAGCCGGATGTGATCCTGATGGATATCCGGATGCCGAAAATGGACGGCGTACAGTGTACCAAAATCATCAAGGAAAATTATCCGGAGATAAAAATCATCATTCTGACCACGTTTGATGATGACGAATATGTGTACAACGCATTGAAGTTTGGAGCCAGCGGATACCTTTTAAAAGGGGTATCCATGGATGAGCTGGAAAATGCCATAAAGACTGTGTACAGGGGACAGGCGATGATTAACCCGGATATCGCCACGAAAGTATTAAAGTTATTTTCGAGGATGGCAAAAGCGGATTATACGATTCCTGTAGGAGACAAAGGCGTGGAAGAGCTGACGAAGACAGAATGGAAAATCATCAGCCAGGTGGCAACCGGAGCTACCAATAAGGAGATTGCCGAAGCTCTGAGCCTGTCTGACGGAACGGTGAGAAATTATCTGAGCACGATTCTGGGGAAACTGGATCTCAGAGACCGTACGCAGCTTGCGATCTGGGCGGTGCAGACGCGGGCAGCGGGCTATGGTCCGGACGAGTGATCCGGGGAGGAGACGGATGAAAAAGAGAAATATTCTGATTGGAGTGGCTGCGGCCGCAGTCTTCGGCGGAATAGGGATCGCCGCGTACGCGGGGAATATGCAGCATGAAACCGTGCTGGAATTCGGGATGTTTGCGGGCAGCAACTGGGATGTGGCGAATGCCAACAGTTTTGTTATTATTGATAAGGCAATCGAACTTTTTGAAAAGGAACATCCGGGCGTGCGCATCCATTATTACAGCGGCGTGCGAAAAGACGATTATTCCGAGTGGTTTTCCAGAAAGCTGCTGGCAGGTCAGGAACCGGACGTATTTATGGTGCTGGGAACGGATTTTAATCAGTTTTCTTCTATGGGCGTTATGAAAGATTTGGAACCGCTGATAGAGAGAGACGCTTCTTTCGACCCTGAAAAATATTTCGACAGCGCTTTTCGGACAGGCCAGTATGGAGGAAAGCAGTACGCGCTGCCTTACGAGGTGGTCCCCACGCTGATGTTCGTCAATAAGTCTCTTCTGACGAAAGAGGGGATTGCCATGCCGGACGAAAACTGGACCTGGGATGACTTGTACGAAATCTGCCAGAAGGTGACGAAGGATGTGGATGGCGACGGACTTCTGGACCAGTTCGGAACTTATAATTATGACTGGTTGGACGCGGTATATACAAACGGGGCGGAGATCTTTGAGTCGGACGGGTCAGAATGCTATCTTGCCGGCGACCGGGTGGTAGAAGCTGTGAAATTTATCGGGCAGATCGACGATCTCTACCAGGGGCAGAATGTGACGCAGGAGGATTTTAACGCGGGCGATGTGGCGTTTATGCCTCTGACCTTCGCGGAGTACCGTACTTATAAAACATATCCTTACAGGATTAAAAGATATACGGGATTTCAGTGGGACTGCATTACGATGCCCGCAGGCGGGCAGGGAGAAAATTTGTCTCAGGTAGACACGCTGCTGATGGGGATCAGCACAAATACACGCCACGAGGAACTGGCGTGGGAATTTCTGAAGCTGCTTACTTATAATGAAGAAATTCAGATGGAGATTTTCCGGTCTTCTCAGGGCGCGTCTGTTCTCAAAGAAGTGACGCAGTCAGAAGAAATGGAGAGTATTGTCCAGGAAGATATGGAGGAAGGAGATACGGTTATCAGCGGAGAATTGCTGGGCCAGGTAATTGAAACCGGGAGAATCAAGCCTCAGTTCAAAAAGTATGAACAGGCCATGTCTCTGGCTGACAGCGAGGTCAGCAGTATCCTGGAAAATGACAAGACGGTGGACAGCAGTCTGAAGATTCTGCAGAGAACGATAAATACTTATTTACAGCAATAGCAAATATTTTATGAATGCATCTTGCATCTCTGCCATTGTGTGTTATTATATTACTATCATTGGACAAAAGAATAATATGCAAAATAGGTTTCCATGCGTCAAGTGTTCGGTGGATGGGGAGTTGCCGCCGAAACGAAAAGCCTGTCTTACGATATGGAGACCGCACCCGTTGCAGCAATATCAGATAGCATCTCATATTGTGAAGGGATATTTCGTCATATGTTCTGTCACAAAGATAAGGAGGTGCTTTTTTTATGGATTATGAAAAAATAAAAGAGGGAGTCCGTCTGATGCTGGAAGGTATCGGAGAAGATGTGAACCGGGAAGGGCTTCTGGAGACGCCGGACCGGATCGCCCGTATGTGCGCGGAGATCTACGGAGGACTGTACGAAGATCCGGCAGTGCATCTGAAAAAACAGTTCGCGGCGGAAGGAAGCGGAATGGTCATCGAGAAAGATATCACGTTTTATTCCATGTGCGAACACCATCTGCTCCCTTTTTATGGAAAAGCGCATATCGGATATTTCCCGAACGGAAAAGTAGTGGGGCTGAGCAAGCTGGCGCGTACCGTGGATGTGTTTGCCCGCAGGCCGCAGATTCAGGAGAAGATGACGGCGCAGATCGCGGAGGCGCTGGAAGAGAGCCTGGATCCTGATGGCGTAATCGTGATGCTGGAGGCGGAACATACCTGCATGACCATGCGCGGCATCAAAAAGCCGGGCAGCAAGACGGTGACATTAAAAGCGACCGGTGTATTTCTGGAAAAGCCGGAGCTCCAGGACCGGTTCCTTGCCATGGTAAGGCAGGGATAGCGCCATGCAGGAGATGATGGAGCGTGTGAACCGGATCTGGAGACATCCGGAATATCAGTCCTGTCTGGAGAAAATCCGTGTCTGTGAAAAGGAGAGAATCTTCTGCCGTCATACGCCGGAACATTTTCTGGATGTGGCGAGAATTACCTGTCTGCTGGCATATGAAGAAGATCTTCCGGCAGACCGGGAAACCGTGTACGCTGCTGCGCTGCTGCACGATATCGGACGCCACCTGCAGTATCAGCAGGGGATCCCGCATGAGCAGGCCAGCGCCCGGATAGCGGAAGGTATTCTGCAGGACTGCGGGTTTACAGCCGAAAAGAGTGAGGAGATCCTGAGTTTGATCCTGAGCCATCGGACGAGATCAGACAGGAAAGATCTGAAGGGACTGTTTTACCGCGCGGACAAATTGTCCCGGAACTGTTTTGCCTGTCCGGCGAGAGAACGGTGCGACTGGCCGGAAGAAAAGAAGAACCGGAATATCATTTGCTGACACGAAATGCATCCGTGAAAGACTGAGAGGATCGTTGACATGAGAATCGGAAATAAAGATTTTGACGTAAAAAATAAGACATACATTATGGGAATCCTGAATGTGACGCCCGACTCTTTTTCGGACGGAGGAAAGTGGAAGGACCAGGACGCGGCTCTGAGGCACGCGGAAGAGATGATCGCGGATGGAGCCGCTGTCATAGATATCGGAGGGGAATCCACACGGCCGGGGCACCGGCAGATTTCAGATGAAGAAGAGATTGATCGGGTGGCGCCGGTGATCCGGGCGGTAAAAGCCCACTTTGATGTGCCGGTGTCCGTGGATACTTATAAGGCGAAGGTGGCCAAAGCCGCGATTCAGGCAGGCGCCGACCTGGTCAATGATATCTGGGGACTGAAATATGATCCGCAGATGGCGGGCCTGATCGCCGGGGCCGGGGTTGCCTGCTGTCTGATGCACAATAAAGATAAGGCGGAGTATGAGAATTTTTACCCGGACATCCTGCAGGAAACGGCAGAGTGTGTCAGGATTGCCAGGGAAGCGGGGATTGCCAGGGATAAGATCATCCTGGATCCCGGCGTGGGATTTGGCAAAGACTGCGCCATGAATCTGGAAACCGTTCATTATATGGAACGTTTCCATACGCTGGGATATCCGCTGCTTCTGGGAACTTCCAGGAAATCTTTTATCGGACTTACGCTGGATCTTCCGGCGGATCAGAGGGAAGAAGGCACGATGGTGACAACCGTGATGGCGGTTATGAAAAAATATGCGTTTGTGAGAGTGCATGACGTAAAAGCCAATGCCAGAGCGGTCAGGATGACAGAAGCGATCCTGGCGGCCGGAGAGGAATAAAGAAGATGGATAAGATACACATCAAAAATCTGGAAGTGTTTGCGCATCATGGAGTATTTCCCGAGGAGAATGTGCTGGGACAGAAATTCCTGGTGTCCGCGACTCTTTATACATCCACCCGGGAAGCCGGAAAGTCGGACGATCTGTCCTGCTCGATCCACTACGGGGAGATCAGCCGTCAGATAGATTCCTTCTTGAAGGAACATACCTTTCAGCTGCTGGAGACGGCGGCGGAAAAGCTGGCGGAGCAGCTGCTTCTGGAGACAAAACATCTGGAGAAGATAAAGATCGAGATCAAAAAACCGTGGGCGCCTGTCGGCCTGCCTCTGGAGACAGTTTCTGTGGAGATCGAGAGGGGATGGCATACGGCGTATATTGCTCTCGGTTCCAATATGGGAGACAAGAAAGCGTATCTGGATATGGGAGTGGAAGGACTCCGGAAAACGCAGGGATGCCGGGTGGAGACAGTCTCGGATTATCTGGTGACAGAACCCTACGGAGTGACAGACCAGGACGAATTCTTAAACGGGGTCATGAAAATCCGCACGCTGCTTTTGCCGAGGGAACTGTTGGCCCGTCTGCATGAGATAGAACAGGAGGCAAAGAGGGAAAGAATCCTCCGCTGGGGTCCCAGGACCCTGGATCTGGATATCCTGCTGTACGACGACCTGATCCTGGATGATGAGGATCTCCATATTCCGCATGTAGAGATGCATAAGCGGGATTTTGTGCTCAAACCTCTCTGTCAGATTGCCCCGTATGCGAGGCATCCGGTGTATAATCGCACGGCCCGGGAACTGCTGGACGCGTTGGAGGGATAATAGATTCATGGCTTGACAAAACGTCTTTTTAATAATATTATTGCATTAGATAATTAATACAATAATATGAAAGGCGGGAATCAAATGAATCATGAAAAGATGTTTCTTTGTGTGATCGCGGCGCTGTCGTTGGCTTTCGCCATTTACAACGGAATATCTATGGCGTGCATGTATCATAGGAGCGCCTGTACGAAAGGTACAGTTGTCACGCTTATGTCTCCCGGTCCGGAGAGAGTAAAACGCTGTAATTCTAAGTGGGCACAGGTTTCATATAAAGTTGACGGACGCACCTATACATCCCGGAACCGTGTCCAGGTGCCGATGTGGGCGCAGGTGGGGACTCCTGTTACAGTACGTTATGACATAAAACAGCCGGAAAACCTGTATCATTTTTCAGCGCTGAGGATTTTGGCAGGAACCATAATTGCGCTGGTCTGCATAGCGGCAGTAATATTTTGGTAAATGTCTAAGCGATATGGCATTTAGGAAAAGAGCGCAGCCGGATGCGGGTCTGCGCTCTTAGAAGGATCTTTATTTTTTTTTGCGCCGGTATTTTTCTTCGCAGTATTTGCAGCGGTATATCTCGCGCGCTTCGTCGGTCAGGACGAAGATCTGATCCAGTTCCTGCTCAATGGAAGTGATACAGCGGGGGTTTTTGCATTTGACAATATTTTTGATCTCTTTCGGCAGGGACAGACGCTTCTTTTCAACTACAGCGTCGTCCTTGATGATGTTGACGGTGATATTGTGATCGATAAATCCCAATACGTCCAGGTCGATCTGGTCGATCGGACACTCGATTTTGATAATATCTTTTTTGCCCATCTTGTTGCTGCGGGCGTTTTTGATGATTGCCACGCAGCAGTCAAATTTATCCAGATTCAGGTATTTATAGATTTCCATGCTTCTGCCTGCCTCAATATGGTCCAGCACAAAGCCTTCGTGGAGCACACCGATATTTAACATACTTTCACCTCCAGAAGTGTAAGGATAAGCGCCATGCGTACATAAACGCCGTATTGTACCTGGCGGAAATAAGCCGCCCGCGGGTCTTTGTCCACCTCCACGGATATTTCGTTCACACGGGGAAGGGGATGCATGACGATCATGTCGTCTTTTGCCAGTCCCATTTTTTTGCAGTCCAGTATATAGAAATCTTTCAGGCGGATATAATCTTCTTCATTGAAGAAACGCTCTCTCTGAACACGAGTCATATACAGGATATCCAGGTCGCCCATGACGTCTTCCAGGCGTTCCACTTCCTGGTATGGAAGGTGATGGGATTCCAGTACGTCTTCTTTGATATAGCTGGGGATGCGCAGTTCTTCCGGAGAGATGAAGATAAATTTTACGCCTTCGTATCGCGCCAGCGCTTTTACCAGAGAATGTACGGTACGGCCAAATTTCAGATCTCCGCACAAACCGATCGTAAGGTTCCCCAGTCTTCCTTTGAGGGAACGGATAGTGAGCAGATCGGTTAGAGTCTGGGTGGGATGCTGATGTCCGCCGTCGCCGGCGTTGATGACAGGAATAGAAGAAACGGCGCTGGCTACCATAGGAGCGCCTTCTTTGTGATGACGCATAGCACAGATATCAGCGTAACAGGAAATCATACGAATCGTATCGGAAACACTTTCCCCCTTGGATGCGGAACTGCTGGCCGCGGAAGAAAAACCGAGAACGCTGCCTCCAAGATTGATCATGGCAGCTTCAAAACTGAGGCGGGTTCGTGTGCTTGGTTCATAGAACAGAGTGGCAAGTTTTTTGCCGTCGCACGCGTGCGCGTATTTCTCCGGATGGTTTTCAATGTCGACAGCCAGATCCAGAAGCTGGTCGAGCTCTTCGACACTGAAATCCAGCGGACTCATTAAATGTCTCATAAATACCTCCTGTATGAAATTAATATAGTCTTACGGACAGGGGCCGGGCCCTTCCCATAAGAATACACGATACAGGAGGAAAATTCAACTTGTTTTTGAAGGACTTATCATTCGCTCGAACAGAAGACCTGCCAGAAACCAGAGCGGGGCAAAATCCAGACGGATGACTTCGCGGATCTGAAATGGATTCCGTCCATAATTCCAGGGACACATGCCGCGCAGATTCAGCAGACTGCCGCTGATGTATTCTGCCAGATAGATCAGAGACATATAGATCAGGCCCCTCTGCCAGAAAGCATAGCGGCGGAGCCGCCGCATCAGAGGCGCCAGAAAGGCGGCGCATCCGTAGATCGGGAACATCCAGAGAGAGGAGGTCCCGGTAAGTTTCGGGTCGCGCACACGGAAGGAGTGCAGTCCGGTCCAGAAGATTTCCATGGCCCAGCCCAGGATTCCGCATCGAAAAAAATTTTGTTTCATCATAGGCATAGTATTTGAAATATAAACAGAAATATACTATACTGTATACGGCTATCAACAGATGCAGGATGGTGAAAAAAGGATGAATTACAGAGAAGCAAGGGAATTTCTGGAAGGGTGCAACCGGTATGCGGGGGAAGAGCTTTCGCTTGGTCCGCTGTCGGAGATGCTGCGCCGTCTGGGAGACCCGCAGGACAGGCTTTCCCTGGTCCATATCGCAGGAACAAACGGGAAAGGTTCCACACTGGCATTTATATCTTCGGTTCTTCAGGAGGCGGGGTACCGTGTGGGACGTTATATTTCTCCCACGATTTTTGAATATCGGGAACGCATTCAGGTGAACGGCACATATATTCCCGAAGAAGATCTGGCACGCCTGACGGAACGGATTCGTGAGACGGGAAAAGAGATGCTGAAGGAAGGGTATGGACATCCTACCGCTTTCGAAGCGGAGACGGCTCTCGCCTTTCTTTACTTCGCAGAGCAGGGCTGTGACCTGGTGACTCTGGAGTGCGGAAGAGGCGGTCTGACAGACGCCACAAATGTGGTAAAACATCCCAGATTGACAGTGTTTGCTTCTATCAGTCTGGATCATCTGGGGGTGCTGGGTGATTCACTGGGCGAGATTGCCGCCAACAAGGCGGGCATCATTAAGTCGGGCTGTACGGTAGTTACATATAGACAGGAGCCGGAAGCGGAGCGCGAGATTCGCAAAAAAGCAGAAGCGCTTTCATGTCCGGTAGTGCAGGCAGATCCGGAACGGGCGGTCAACCGCAGAAGAGGGATCCGGAGTCAGCGTTTTGATTATAAAACATGGAAAGACATGGAGATTTCCCTGGCAGGAGAGTATCAGTTTGGCAATGCGGCTCTTGCGCTGGAGTCCGTGGAAGCTTTGCGCGGCATGGGATATGAGATTTCGGATGAAGCGGTGTACCGCGGTATGAAGAAAGCATACTGGCCTGCCAGATTTACGGTGTTGAACGATTGTCCCCTTTTTATTATTGACGGGGCCCATAACCGGGACGCTGCGGAAAAACTTCGCCGTACGGTGGAAACTACGCTGAAAGGCCGTCGTATTATTGGAATTATGGGGATGCTGTCGGACAAAGAATATGAACGGGTGACAGAAACCATGGCGCCCTGTCTGGACCGGGTGTTTACAGTGACGCCGCCGGAGAATCCGAGGGCGCTTTCGGCCGGGATTCTGGCTGAAACGGCTGAAAAACACGGACTTCCGGCACAGACATGCGCAGATATTCCGGAAGCGGTGGAAAAGGCTCTGGATGCGTCAAAAGAAGATGACGTCATCCTGGCGTTCGGCTCCCTGTCTTATCTGGGAGAACTGGCCGGATATATACAGAAGAGGAGGCAGTAGATGGAAGACTTACAGGAACTGAGAAAACAGATCGACCAGATCGATCAGGAGATGGTCCGTCTGTTTGAAGCGCGTATGGACGTCTGCCGCCAGGTGGCGGAATACAAGATCGCCAATGGAAAGAAAGTGCTGGACCGTTCCAGGGAACTGGAAAAACTGGATACGCTGGGAGGGATGGCGCACAATGATTTTAACCGGCATGGGATCCGGGAGCTTTTTCAGCAGATTATGGCCATGAGCCGCAAGCTGCAGTATCAGCTGCTGGAAAAAGAAGGAGTGTCCGGAAGCCTGCCGTTTACGCGGATCGATCATATCGACCGGAAACACTGCCGGGTAGTGTATCAGGGAGTAGAAGGCGCTTATCAGCACCAGGCCGCTTTGGAGTACTTTGGAAAAGATGTGAATGTGTTCCATATGGATACCTGGAAAGGGTGCATGGAAGCCATCAAGGAAGGGATGGCGGATTACGCGGTGCTTCCCATAGAAAATTCTTCGGCAGGAGAAGTGAACGATATCTATGACCTGTTGGAAGAATATGAGAATTATATTGTAGGGGAGCAGATTATTAAGATTCAGCATGCGCTGCTTGGCGTACCGGGAACAAAACTGGAAGATATCCGGACTGTATTTTCCCATCCGCAGGCATTGATGCAGTGCGCGGGTTATTTAAACCGGCATCCTCAGTGGAAACAGATCAGCCTTTCCAATACGGCGGTTGCGGCGGAAAAAGCGGCTCAGGACGGCGATAAGAGTCAGGCGGCCATCGCCGGAGAAATTACGGCAAAGCTTTACGGTCTGGAGATTCTGGAAATGCCGGTGAACGACTGCCGGTTTAATTCTACACGGTTTATCATTGTTACGAACCGGAAAATGTATGAGAAAGACGCCAGAAAGGTAAGTATCTGCTTTGAACTGCCCCATGTCAGCGGAAGTCTTTACAATATTCTTTCCCATATCATATATAATGATCTGAATATGTGCAAGATCGAATCCCGTCCGATTCCGGAACGCAACTGGGAATATCATTTTTTTGTGGATTTTGAGGGAAATCTTGATGACAGCGCGGTAAAAAACGCCATACGGGGTATCGCGGAAGAAGCGGTAAACTTTAAAATTCTGGGAAATTATTAAGGAGGATCAAATGAGACCATATGTAATTACAACAGACAGCAGCGCGGACCTGGAGAACAGTTATCTGAAAGAGCACCAGATCGGTGTGGTATCTCTGAATTGTCTCATGGACGGGGAAATATATAATGAAGAAAATCCTCTTCCGGTAAAGGAGTTCTATGCGAGGATCCGGGCAGGCGCTATGCCTACTACGGCGCAGGTGAATCCGGAACAGGCGCGTGCGCTTTTTGAACCATATGTAAAAGAAGGAACCGATGTGCTGCATCTGGCGTTCTCTTCAGGCCTCAGCGGCAGCTGCCAGAGCGCGGTGATCGCGGCGAATGAATTGATGGAAGAGTATCCGGACAGCAGGATTGTGGTGGTGGATACGCTGCTGGCGGCCATGGGACAGGGACTTCTGGTGTACAGGGCCGTACAGAAGAAAGAGGCGGGGATGCCTCTGGACGAACTGGCGCAGTGGTGCGAAGAAAATAAGATGAAGATCGCTTCTTATGTAACCGTGGATGATCTGAACCACTTATACCGGGGAGGACGTATCTCCCGGAGCAGCGCGGTCCTGGGCAGCATGGTCGGCATCAAACCGGTGATCCGCATCAATGATGAAGGGAAACTGGAAGTGATCGGAAAAGCCCGCGGAAGGAAAAAAGCAGTCCAGACGATCATCGAGAAACTGATGGATCTGATTCAGGACGGTGAAAAGACAGTATTTATCAGCCACGGGGACTGTCTGGAAGAAGCGGAGGCCATTCGCGATACATTAATGGAAAAATATGGTGTGGAAGAGACTATGATCAACTTTGTGGGGCCTGTGGTGGGCGCTCATACCGGGGCCGGTGTGCTTGCGGTTTTTGCTATGGCAAAATCCAGGTAAGTATGCTGCAGAAAAGGGTATTGACAGTAAACAGGGAATGATATATTCTTAACAAAGTAGGAGATTTCTGTTTGTACAGCCGTTTTGCGGCTTTAAAATTTCATATTAAATTTATCTGAAACAGGAGGATACAAAAGTGGATTACGCAAAAGAATCTTTAAGACTTCATGAAGAGTGGAAGGGCAAGATTGAAGTGGTGGCGACTGTTCCGGTCAAGACCAAGGAAGATCTGTCTCTGGCTTATACTCCGGGGGTGGCGCAGCCTTGTCTGGAGATCCAGAAGGATGTGGAAAAGAGCTACGACCTGACCCGCCGTCATAATATGTGTCTGGTAGTGACCGACGGAAGCGCGGTGCTCGGACTGGGAGATATCGGACCGGAAGCAGGAATGCCGGTTATGGAAGGAAAATGTGTCCTCTTTAAAACTTTTGGAGATGTGGACGCGTTCCCGCTCTGCATCAAGAGTCATGACGTGGACGAGATCGTCAACACGATCTATCTGATTTCCGGAAGCTTCGGCGGCGTGAACCTGGAGGATATCTCCGCTCCCCGCTGCTTTGAGATTGAGAAAAAGCTGAAAGAGAAATGCGATATTCCGATTTTCCATGACGACCAGCACGGAACCGCCATCATTACGCTGGCAGGACTGACTAACGCGCTGCGTCTGGTAGGCAAGAAAAAAGAAGATGTGAAGATCGTGGTGAACGGCGCGGGCGCAGCCGCAATCTCCATCACGAAACTGCTCCTGACCGCAGGCTGCAAGAATGTAACTCTCTGCGACCGCAAAGGCGCGATTTACGAGGGCCGTCAGGAAGGCATGAATCCGGTGAAAGAAGAGATGGCTAAGATTACCAATCTGGAGAAGAAGGCAGGAAGCCTGGCGGATATGCTGGTAGGCGCCGACGTATTCATCGGCGTAAGCGCTCCGAAGACTGTGACTGTAGATATGGTGAAGACCATGAATAAAGATGCGATCATCTTTGCATGCGCGAACCCGACTCCGGAGATCTTCCCGGATGAAGCGAAAGAAGGCGGCGCAAGAGTCATCGCTACCGGAAGAAGCGATTTCCCGAACCAGATCAACAATGTGCTGGCATTCCCGGGCGTATTCCGCGGAGCATTCGATGTGCGTGCGAAGGACATTAACGATGAGATGAAGCTGGCAGCGGCAGAAGCGCTGGCAAATCTGATCACCGATGAGGAGCTGACCGAGGATTATATCATCCCGAAGGCATTCGATCCGAGAGTCGGTAAAGCAGTGGCTGCGGCAGTAGCGGAGGCTGCAAGAAAGACCGGAGTGGCAAGACTGTAATCAATATAAACATTGAAAATAAGAGGGGCTGCGCGCCAGATTGGCGCGCAGCCCTCTTTTTAGTGTGCTCATCCTTAACATAGGAAGAGGGAACTGGAAGCACTGGCGGCACAGAAATGACGAAAAAGGAGTGAACTGACAACATTTATAAAAAAGCTTTAGAGGGCTTTGACAAAGAAAAAATTTTGGTAAAAGAGCTGGAATAGTAAAAATATACAGAAGAAAGCAAGTATTGCAATAAAAAATAAACAAAGTTGACAATGAGCACAGTGCATGCTATAATGAAGGAAATTTAGGTGTGTCTGCGACGTAGCAGATGCGTTTGGATTGAATCTGAGAGCGTTGAAGTGTCTTGGCTGTTTCCCCTGTCAAAGAAGAGAGGGGGAGTCCGGGCACTTTTTGCGTTTGGAGAAAGGAGGACTGGAATTGGGACAATTTATCTTGAAAACCCGTGTCTATCTGGGGAAAGAAGGACTGGATGAGATCCTGACAGGCGTCAGCCGCGCGTTCATCGTGACCGACAAGTTCATGCATGAAAGCGGAATGGTCGGATACCTGACGGAACCCATGGAGAAAAAGGGAGTCCAGTACCAGATCTTTTCAGATGTGAAACCGGATCCGGACATTGCTACGGTCACGAAAGGGATCGGACAGCTTCTGGACTTTAAGCCGCAGGTTCTGTTCGCCCTTGGCGGAGGTTCGTCGATCGATGCGGCGAAAGCCATGAACTGGCTGTCGGTGAAAGGCGGACTTGCCGAGAAGATGTCATTTGTGGCAGTTCCTACCACCAGCGGCACAGGCTCCGAGGTGACCACTTTCGCGGTCATCAGCGATCCGCAGAAATCCGCGAAGTATCCTCTGGTATCAGAAGATATGCTGCCGGATGCGGCAATTCTGGACGCAGAGCTGGTCCGTTCGGTACCGCCTGCTACAACGGCGGATACGGGCATCGATGTGCTGACGCATGCGATTGAAGCGTTTGTATCTACGAATGCCAATGATTTCACGGACGCGGCGGCAGAAAAAGCCATGAAACTGGTCAAAGCCAACCTGCTCAAGGTTTGCAAAAACCCGAATGACATGGAGGCGCGTCAGAAAATGCATGACGCTTCGTGCCTGGCGGGTATCGCATTCAGCAATGCAGGACTGGGACTGAACCACGGCATGGCGCACACTCTGGGCGGGCATTTCCATATTCCTCATGGCAGAGCGAATGGAATCCTGCTTCCCTATGTAATGGCTTTCAATGCAGGCTGTCATGACGGCCTGACTCCGGTAGCGGAACGCTATGCACAGATCGCGGAGGTGCTCCGGCTGGAAGGCCCGAGCGTCCGCCAGAGCGCATTCAGTGTGGTACGCACGACCAAGCAGTACATCCATCAGCTTCATATCCCGAATACGATTGAAGCGGCCGGCATTGCCCGGGAAGATTTCGAGGCGGCGCTGGACGAGATGGCGGAAGCAGCCTACAACGATTCCTGCACCAGGACGAACCCGAGAGCATGCTCTGTGGAGGACATCAAAGAAGTGTTCCAGCGTGCGTACACGGGGAAACTGATCTGACACAGATGCGCGTATAAGCCGGAAGAGGTGACAGAACATGCAGGAAGAGAGAAAAGAACGGATTATACAGGAATCCGTTCCCGGCAAGCAGGTGACGCTGGCGCATGTGATTCCCCATCCGGTGGAAGATCTGTACCGGAAGATCGGCCTGATTGACGCGGAAGGGGCGATCGGTATTTTTACAATCACGCCCAGCGAGGCCGCGATCATCGCGGCGGATGTGGCCAGCAAGGCTGCAGACATCCGGATCGGATTTGTGGACCGATTCAACGGTTCGCTGGTGATCACCGGAGATGTGGCAGGCGTTGAGGCTGCGCTGCGCGATGTGATGGGAGTGCTGTGCGGGAAAATGGGATTTGATTCTACACCGGTTACCCGGTCCTGATTTCCGAGAAAAAAGAAAGGCGTCAGATGGTGACAGAAAATGTATGAAGAAAAAAAAGAACGGATCATACAGGAGTTCGTTCCCGGCAAGCAGGTGACGCTGGCGCATGTAATTCCCCATCCGGTGCAGGATCTGTACGGGAAGATGGGCCTGATCGATGCAAAAGGAGCGATCGGTATTTTTACGATCACACCCAGCGAGGCCGCGATCATCGCGGCGGATGTGGCCAGCAAGGCCGCGGATATCCAGATCGGATTTGTGGACCGTTTTAACGGATCTCTGATTATTACCGGAGATGTGGCGGGAGTAGAAGCGGCGCTGCACGATGTGATGAGCGTGCTGTGCGATCAGATGGGATTTGCTTCGGCTCCGATCACCAGATCATGATTTTCAGGAAGGCAGGACAGGCAGGATGGAGACGAAACCCAAGAGAATAATCCTGATCGGAAGATCGATGGCTGGAAAGACGACGCTGTGTCAGTACATACGACATGAAGATCTGAAATATCACAAGACGCAGACTGTACAGGTGATTAACGGGAATATGATCGACACGCCGGGCGAGTATTTGGAGCGCACTTATCTTCGGGGGGCTCTGACTGTGACTGCGGTGGACGCAGATGTGATTGTGCTGGTTCAGCAGGCCAATGAAGGCGGCACTATGTTCCCGCCGGGGTATTCCAGCACCTTTGCGAAACCATGTATCGGCGTGGTGACAAAAAGTGATCTTGCTGATGACAAGCAGATCGAAGACGCAAAAAAATATCTTGTAGCGGCGGGAGCGAAGAAGGTTTTCGTTACCAGCAGCTACGAAGGAACCGGATTTGAAGCGCTGCTGGAATATCTGACGGAACAGGACTGGTCGCTGGAAGGTACGGCAGAGTAAAAACGCGGATAGCAAAACAGGAAGGATTATATGCCATGCAGGTGGTCATAGCAGACGACGAACCGATTACCAGAATGGATCTGAAAGAGATTCTGGAAAAAGAAGGACATCAGGTGGTGGCGGAGGCGGCAGATGGATTTGACGCCATCGAATGCTGCAGGGACTGTCATCCGGACCTGGTGGTTATGGATGTAAAGATGCCCCTGCTGGACGGCATTACCGCTTCCAAAGTCATTGCGGAAGAAGATCTGGCCGAGACGGTGGTTCTGCTCACGGCGTACTGCGACCGGGAGTTTATCGAAGAAGCGAAAGAAGCGAAAGTCAGCGGATATTTCGTCAAACCGGTGGAGGAACGGACGTTCCTGCCGGGGCTGGAGATCGCAGTGGACAGAAGCCGCGAGATGAAAAAGCTTCAAAAAGAATGCCGGGATATGACCAAGAGACTGGAAAGCCGGGCGGTGGTGGAACAGGCCAAGGGGCTGATCATGAACAAACGGGGAATGACAGAGCAGGAGGCCTATGATTACATCCGGAATATCAGCCGCATGAAAAATATTTCCATGAAAAAAGTGGCGGAGATCATTCTGATGGGCAGAGGTAAATAAGATGCAGGGAGCGATAAGGCAGCTGTGTCAGGAATATACCGACCTGACTGACGACGAGATCCAGGTGATCGAGATGATGGCAGGTACGCTGCAGCCGCTGGCAAATCTGGAAGCGGCAGATATTTTTGTGGACTGTCCGTGCAGAGAAGGCGACGCCATTGTCGTGGCGGAGGCGAAACCGGAAGAAGATCCGTCCGCATACCGGAACAGTGTGGTGGGCATGCTCGCCAAGTCGGAAAACGAGCCGGCAGTGGCCAGAACTTTTCGTCTGGGAGTCGCCACCAAACATATGAAAGCCCGGACGCAGGAGGATAATTATACGATCCAGTCTGTGGAGCCGATCAAGTATAACGGCAGGGTAATCGGAGTGCTGATCCGGGAAAAAAGAATTACCGATGAGCAGGACGAGCAGAACGACGGTGACCGCTATATGGCGGTGGAGACGCCGCTGGCGCATATGATTAACGAAAATGAATGGCTGACCGAGAGCATCGACGAGGGACTGATCCTGGTGGATGAGCGGGATGAAGTCATATTCCGCAATATGTATGCGAAAAAGCTGTTTCAGAATCTGGGCTATGTGAGGGACATCCTGGGGCAGAAATATAAAAACGTATGTCTCACGGAATGGGAAGAGCATCTGAACCGGATGGAGCAGCTCAGGGAAGTCCGCTACGGAAAGTTTTATCTGCAGATTCGTCAGATCCCTCTCAGAAAGGGGAATCTGAGGCTGGCGGTAATCATCCGGGACATCACCTGGAACCGGGAGCAGGAAAAAGATCTGATTCTGAAGTCCGTAGCAGTACGGGAACTGAATCACCGGGTCAAAAATAATCTTCAAATTGTCGCATCGCTCCTGAGACTTCAGGCCAGACGGGTCGACAATGAGGAGACAAAAAAGGTCCTGAACGAGACGATCAGCAGAATTTTATCCATTTCGGTGACGCATCAGCTTCTTTCTCAGACGGGAGAGGACAGGGTGAGCCTGATGGAGGTTCTGCGCACGGTGAAAAACAACGCGATTCAGCCTTTTCTGAAGCCGGAACTGAAATTGAATCTGGAACTCCAGGGAGACGACATTATCGTGGATACGGATATTGCCAGTTCGGTGGCGCTGACAGTCAACGAACTGCTTCAGAACTCCATGAGACATGCGTTTGACGGAAGACGGGAAGGCACGATTTTTATTATTGTGGAGAGAGGAAACGCATATTCCAAACTTACGGTGCGGGATGACGGGATGGGATTTGACACAGAGAATACCCGGGCGGGAAGCCTAGGGCTTGATATCGTCAGATCTGTAGTGCAGGATAAACTGCACGGCAAACTCCGAATCCGGTCCGGAGAGTCGGGAACCAGCGTGAGCTTCGATTTTATCAACGAAACAGCAGATTTTGTGAGTGTTTCGGAATAAGCGGCGGGAAGGAAGTGATAGCCTTTGCAGGAAACGATTTTAAGCGTGGGGATTGATATCGGGACATCCACGACCCAGCTGATTTTCAGCAGGCTGACCATAGAGAATCTGGCAAGCAATTACACGGTACCCCGCATAAGCATTGTAAACAAAGAAGTCATCTACCGGAGCGGCATCCATTTTACTCCTCTGAAATCCCAGACGGAGATCGATGCGGCGCAGGTGAAAGACATTATCAGGGACGAATACCGAAAAGCAGATATGAGGCCGGAGGATCTCCAGACGGGAGCAGTCATTATCACAGGTGAGACGGCCAGGAAACAGAACGCCAACACGGTTTTGGAAAGCTTAAGCGATATGGCCGGAGATTTTGTGGTGGCGACTGCCGGACCGGATCTGGAGTCCGTGCTCTCGGCGAAAGGAGCCGGGACAGACAAAATCTCAGAAGAGAAAAGGGAGGTGGTAGCCAACCTGGATATCGGAGGAGGCACCAGCAACATTGCGTTTTTCCAGAAAGGAAACCTGAAAGGCACCTGCTGTTTGGATATCGGCGGCAGACTGATCAAGGTGGAAGACGGAAAGATCAGCTATATTTTCCCGTCGATCCAGGAACTGGCCGACAGGCATCAGATCCGGATCAGGGTCGGAGACCGGGCGGACGAGAATGTTCTGTACCGTGTCTGCGAATATATGGCGCAGCAGCTGGCGATGGCTCTGTATATCGAGGAACCTGATGAATTTCACAGCAGACTGTACACCAATCAAGGCAGACCTCTGGCGAGAGAGCCAAAAATCCAGGCGGTAACATTCTCCGGAGGCGTGGCGGAGTGCATGCTTCACGAAGAAGGGGATGTGTTCCGGTATGGAGATATCGGTGTACTGCTGGCTAGAGCGGTCAACCGCTGCAGCGCATTCCGGAAAGTGAAAATCTATCCGGCGGCGGAAACAATCCGGGCTACCGTGGTGGGAGCCGGAACGCACACCACAGATGTTAGCGGAAGCACAATCAGTTATTCGAGAGATAAGCTTCCCATCAAAAACATTCCGGTCATGAAACTAACCGAGGAGGAAGAGTCCGATGGAGAGGAAATGAAGGCGGCGATCCGCAGGGGGATTTCCCTTTACGAGTCGCAGGGCGATACAGAACAGATTGCCATTGCATTTTCAGGCAGATACCATACTTCGTTCTCTCAGGTCCAGGAGCTGGCGCGCCTGGTGACAGAGGGGGCAGACAGTATCATACGGGGGCCATATCCGTTGATTCTGGTTATTGAAAATGATATAGCCAAAGTGCTCGGCAACGCCATTCGTGTTCTGCTGGAAGGGAAGAAAGATGTGATCTGTATAGACGGAATCCATACCCGCAACGGCGATTACATCGATATCGGCGAACCTGTGGCGGAAGGCCATGTGGTGCCGGTGGTAACAAAAACGCTGATCTTCAATTCATGACGGAGAAAAGACATCCGGCAATGAAAGAATACAGAAAAGGAGAGGTGAGACAATTTGATTCTCAAAACAAAATTATTCGGCAAAGTGTATGAATTTAAATCTCTTCGCGAAGTAATGGCAAAAGCCAATGAAGAGAAGTCCGGCGACAAGCTGGCAGGCATTGCCGCAGAGACTGCGGAAGAGAGAGTTGCGGCAAAGGTAGTACTCTCCCATATCACGCTGGCAGACCTGAGAAATAATCCGGCTGTTCCTTATGAAGAGGACGAAGTAACCAGGATTATTCAGGACGGCGTAAATGAGACTATTTACAACGAAATTAAAAATATGACGGTGGCAGAGTTCAGAGAGTGGATGCTGGACATCAATACTACCGGAGATATGATCAAGAGAGCTTCCAGAGGTCTTACCAGCGAGATGGTAGCAGCCGTCTGCAAACTGATGACCAATCTGGACCTGATCTACGCGGCGAAGAAGATTCGTATTTCCGCGCATTGTAACACAACAATCGGCCTTGAGGGAACATTCTCGTCCCGTCTGCAGCCGAACCATACCACGGATGATCCGAAGGGCATCATGGCTTCCGTTATGGAAGGATTAAGCCTTGGATGCGGCGACGCCGTAATCGGTCTGAACCCGGTAGACGACTCTGTAGAGAGTGTTACAAGAATTCTGAAGAGCTTTGACGAGTTCAAGAATAAATGGGAGGTACCGACCCAGATCAGCGTTCTGGCGCATGTTACGACCCAGATGGAAGCTATCGAGAAGATGAACGCTCCGTGCGATCTGATGTTCCAGTCTATCGCGGGATCTCAGAAAGGAAACGAGGCATTCGGTCTTACCGCATCCATGCTGGATGAAGGACGCGACCTGATGCTCCACCGCGCGACCAGCACCGGCCCGAACGTTATGTATTTCGAGACCGGACAGGGTTCGGAGCTTTCTTCCGACGCTCACAACGGATGGGACCAGGTAACCATGGAAGCAAGATGCTATGGCTTCGCAAAGAGATATCAGCCGTTCCTGGTAAATACCGTGGTAGGATTCATCGGACCGGAGTACCTGTATGATTCCAAGCAGGTAACCCGTGCAGGTCTTGAGGATCATTTCATGGGCAAACTGACAGGTATCCCGATGGGCTGCGACGCATGCTATACCAATCATATGAAAGCAGACCAGAACGATATTGAGAACCTTGCAACTCTTCTGGTGGCGGCAGGATGCAATTACATCATGGGCGTGCCGCAGGGCGACGACTGTATGCTGATGTATCAGTGCACCGGATATCATGAGGCAGCCAGCCTTCGTGAAGTATTCGGACTCCGTCCGATCAAAGAATTTGATCAGTGGCTGGAAAAAATGGGATTCTCCAAAGACGGCAAACTGACACCGCTGGCAGGCGATGCATCTGTATTTTGTAAATAGGAGGTAGCGGATCTTGGTAAACGAAAACGATTTAAGGACAATTATCGCGCAGGTTCTTTCCGAGATGAACCTGGATCAGAAAGAAGATACAAAAGAAGCGGAGACTTCCGGATGTGCTGCATGCAGCAATGAACCGGTGATTGAAAACGGATGCATCCCGGATGTAACCGAAGTGGATATCCGTAAGCAGTATCTGGTAGAAAACCCGGAGAACGGCGAAGCATATTACGACCTGAAACAGTACGCTCCGTGCCGTCTGGGTATCGGCAAAGCAGGCGCAAGATATAAGACCGATCCGGTCCTGCAGTTCCGCGCAGCTCATTCCGCGGCTCAGGATGCGGTGTTCTCCGATGTGGATCAGGACTTTATCGATAAAATGGGACTCTTTTCCGTGCAGACTCAGTGCGACAGCAAAGATACTTATCTGACCAGACCGGATCTGGGACGTAAGCTGAGCGACGAGGCAGTGAAAACGATCAAAGAAAAATGCCGCATGAACCCGACGGTACAGATTTATGTTTCCGACGGTTTAAGCTCCGCTGCAATCGCTGCAAACGTAGGCGATGTGCTTCCGGCTATCGAGCAGGGCTTAAAGAGTTACGGCATTGATTACGGAACGCCGTTCTTCGTGAAATACGGACGTGTAGGCGCTATGGACCAGATTTCCGAGATTACCGGAGCAGACGTAACCTGTGTGCTGATCGGAGAACGTCCGGGTCTGATCACCGCAGAATCCATGTCTGCATATATTGCTTACAAAGCAACGGTAGGCATGCCGGAGGCGCGCAGAACCGTGGTTTCCAATATTCATAAAGCAGGAACAATTCCGGCTGAAGCAGGCGCTCATATTGCCGATATTATCAAGAAGATTCTTGACAACAAGGCCAGCGGAACAGACCTGAAACTGTAAAACCGTAAAAAGAAAAGATAAAGAGGAGGATATCCATGAAACGAGATCCAGTGAGAGCATCAGTTCTTGCAACCAAAATCATCCCCAACGTCAGCCCGGATATGGCGAAAGAGTTCAATCTTGATCCGAGCATGAAATCTCTGGCACTGATCACCGCCGACAGCGATGATGTGACCTATACCGCTCTGGATGAGGCGACGAAGAAAGCAGACGTAAAAGTCGTATACGCTAAGAGTTTTTACGCAGGCGCTGCGAATGCAAACACCAAGCTGGCCGGTGAAATCATCGGCATCCTGGCGGGCCCGAATCCGGCAGAAGTCAGAAGCGGTCTGGAGGCAGCGGTTGATATGATCGAAAACCAGGCATATTTCATATCCGCAAACGAAGACGACAGCATCATCTACTATGCGCACTGCATTTCCCGTACGGGTTCTTACCTGTCTGAAGGCGCAGGCATTCAGGAAGGCGAAGCGCTCGCATATCTGATCGCGCCGCCTCTGGAAGCAATGTACGGCGTAGATGCGGCCCTGAAAGCAGCAGATGTAAAAATGTGCGTACTGTACGCTCCGCCTTCGGAGACCAACTTCGGCGGCGCGCTGCTCACCGGAAGCCAGTCTGCATGCAAGGCTGCATGCGATGCGTTTGCGGCTGCAGTAGAATTTGTTGCAGATAACCCGAAAGAAGAATAATATCCAGACTCGCAGAGCGGAGGATTGTGCATGAATGCATTGGGAATGATAGAAACTTATGGCTACCTTGCAGCAGTTGAAGCTCTGGACAGTGCACTGAAAGCGGCAAATGTATCTCTGGTAGATGTGACAAAGGTAAAAGGCGGACTGGTTACCGTGATGGTGGAAGGCGATGTGGGTGCAGTCAAAGCAGCTATAGACGCCTCCGCCGCAGCGGCGGAACGTGTGGGCACCGTGGTAAGCGTTCACGTGATCCCCAGACCGGCGCAGGATGTCTGGAATATGCTGGCAAAGCGTGCGGACGGGCCGAAGCAGCCGCCTGAAGGACCGGGTCCCGAACCGGACAAAGAGCCGGAAGGACCGGCGGAAGAGTCTTCTGTCAGCGAAGCAGAACCGGAAGTTCCGGTAATCGAAGAGACCGGTGACAAGGAACCGGAAGAGCCGCATCCAGAAGAGCATGAAGAGCCGGAGATTCCCACAGTGGACCAGTTGGAAAAGATGACGGTGGTGAGCTTAAGGACGCTTGCCAGAAAACTGAAAATCACCAATATGACGCCGCAGGAAATCCGCTTTGCCAAAAAGCAGGAGCTGATTCATGCAATCACAATATTTACTGGACAGGAGAGGTAGGGCATGCAGTTATATGATAAGGATCTTTTGTCAGTCCAGGAAGTACGCGAGCTGGTAGAGAAGGCGAAAGCTGCTCAGGAAGAGCTGAGTACGAAAAGCCAGAAAGAAGTGGACCGTATCGTTCAGTCTATTGCGGAAGCAGGAGTGAGAAACGCAGGACGTCTGGCGAAGCTGGCCCACGAAGAAACCGGGTTTGGCGTAGAGTCTGACAAAGTAATTAAAAATGTATTCGCCAGCGAGGGCGTATACGAACATATTAAAGATATGAAGACGGTCGGAGAGGTAGAAAGGGACGATGTGAATAAGATCCGCAAAATCGCGGTCCCTGTAGGCGTGATCGCAGGTCTGATTCCGTCCACAAATCCTACGTCCACCGTGCTTTACAAGGCGGAAATCGCCATCAAGGCAGGAAATGCCATTGTATTTTCCCCGCATCCGAATGCAAGGAACTGTATTCTGGAGACGGTGAAGGTAGTACGTCAGGCGATTGCCGAGGTGGGAGGAAACGAGGATCTGGTGTCCTGCATCACGATTCCGACGATTCAGGCTACCGACAATCTGATGAAACACCCGGATGTGGCGATGATCCTGGCAACCGGTGGTTCCGCGATGGTACGCGCGGCATATTCATCAGGAACTCCGGCTATCGGCGTAGGTCCCGGAAACGGACCCGCTTATATTGAAAAGACGGCGGATATTCCGCTGGCGGTAAAGAGGATTGTAGATTCCAAGACCTTTGATAATGGTACGATCTGCGCTTCCGAGCAGTCCGTGGTATGCGACGACGACATGAAGGAAGCCGTTCAGAAAGAGATGGAGCGTCAGGGAGCATATTTCCTGAGTCCGGAGCAGATCGCCAAGCTGGGGAAATTCATCCTCAGAGCGAATGGTACCATGAATCCTATGATCGTAGGCAAGAGCGCGCAGGTGATCGCGGATCTGGCCGGCATCGAGATTCCGGCGGGAACCAAGATCCTGGTGGCGCAGGAGACGGGCATCGGCAGAGGCCATCCATATTCCAACGAGAAACTCGCGCCGATCCTGGCATTTTATACGGCTCCGTCCTATGTGGAAGTTTGCGAGCTGTGTAAGGAGATCCTTCATTATGAAGGAGCCGGACACACTTTCTCCATGCACACCAAGGACGAGAAGATGGTAGACTACTTTGCGAAGAGAGTTCCGGCATCCAGGATTATCGTGAATACCCCCAGCGCGCTGGGCGGCATCGGAGGCACCACAAAACTTCAGCCGGCTCTGACCCTGGGCTGCGGCGCAGTGGGCGGAAGCGCGACTTCTGAGAATGTGGGACCGATGCAGCTTCTGAATATGCGCTATGTGGCGGAAGGAGTATCAGAACTGGAAGACATCAAGGCTGCGCTTCCGGATTGCTCTGACGGAGTATGCCGGGCACAGAGAAAATATGACGACATCAATATTGACGAAGTAGTCCGTGAGATCATTAAAAGACTTCAGAACAGCTGATTTAAGGAGGAATAGATTATGGCAGCACAGCAGGCCCTTGGAATGATTGAAACCAAAGGATTGGTTGCATCCATCGAAGCGGCGGATGCAATGGTAAAAGCAGCGAATGTGACGCTGATCGGAAAAGAGCATGTAGGCGGCGGCCTGGTGACCGTTATGGTAAGAGGCGACGTGGGAGCAGTAAAGGCGGCTACGGACGCGGGAGCAGCGGCAGCAGAGAGAGTGGGAGAGCTGGTATCTATCCATGTAATCCCGAGACCGCACGAGGAAGTAGAAGCGATCCTTCCGTCCCTCGGCAAATAATTATAAGCACAGATCAAGGAGGAATAGATTATGGCAGCACAGCAGGCCCTTGGAATGATTGAAACCAAAGGATTGGTTGCATCCATCGAAGCGGCGGATGCAATGGTAAAGGCAGCGAATGTGACGCTGATCGGAAAAGTACATGTAGGCGGCGGCCTGGTGACCGTTATGGTAAGAGGCGACGTGGGAGCAGTGAAAGCAGCTACGGATGCGGGAGCAGCGGCAGCAGAGAGAGTGGGAGAGCTGGTATCTATCCATGTAATCCCGAGACCGCACGAGGAAGTGGAATCCATTCTGCCTTCTCTTGACAAATAAGATCCGTAAGAAAAAAGTGTTTCCGCCGGGATTCCCGGCGGCAGCACGGACTCTCACGGCGACATAAGGAGGTGGCTTACCGGATATGAAGGTAATCACAGAAGCGATACTGCGCAGCGAGCTGCGGGCGTCCACTCCGGAATGCTACAAAGTGCCGGAAGGGAAGATCCTTTCTCCGGCGGCAAGAGAATATCTCCAGCAGTGCAAGATACGGATCGATGACGGAAAAGGCCGTCCGGGTCCCAGAAAACAGGAAGACACTTCCAGGGAAGAGTCAGGCGGGGAACAGCAGACCAAAGTGGTTGCGACGGAAGTTCCGCCTATGCCTGAAGTACAGGTGGAAAAAGAGAAGAAGCCTAAATATGTGGATTATGAGACCGGAGCGTATTATTACGAAAAACCGGAGCATATGACGCATCTGTACGGCAACACGCTGGTGGCGAAGGATCATAAAAGGATCCTGTTCCGCGGCAAGCTGGACAGCCTGGAGGCCCTGTTTGTTCTGAATCAGTCGATCCTTCTGGAGATGGGAGAATCGGAGAAACTGATCGAAGATCTGCAGGATATTGTGGGAAGCTTAAGAGAGATGATGCGCTGCGACGTGCTGGAAGAGCCGTTCCGCAGAGAGTTTCTCATCGGACTGAGCCATAAAGAACTCAGAGAACATTCCCATAATCCAATGAAATATTACAATGTAAAACAGATGGTGCTCCCGGATTATACGCTGGGAAGAGCATATGCCCTCCTGAATCAGCTGCGTGCGGCGGTCCGCGAGACAGAAGTGGCGGCAGCTGCGGCTTTCCATGAGGGGAAAACCTATACCAGGGAAGACATCATCGAAGAGCTGAACCGGATGTCCAGTGCCATGCACATCGTTATGTGCAAGTATCTGGCAGGGGAATATAAAAAAGACTGACCGAAGGAACGGGCATGGGAGGAACTATGGAACAGCTGATAGAACAAGTGATGGATACGATGACGAAAGCCGGACTGGTGCAGGTGGAAGTATCGGCAAGACATGTTCATCTGACAGATCAGGATGTGGAAGTCCTGTTTGGGAAGGGAGCGGTTCTGCATGAAAAGAGGCCGCTTTCCCAAAAAGGACAATATCTCAGCGAGGAACGGGTGACTCTGATCGGACCGAAGGGAAAGAAGGAGCGCGTGGCTGTTCTGGGACCGGTCCGCAGCGCGACGCAGGTGGAGCTGTCCGTCAGCGACTGCGTGTCTCTGGGAGTGAAAGCGCCGCTTCGGGAATCTGGTGACGTGGAAGGCTCAGGACCGATCACCATTGAGGGACCGGCCGGGAGCATTTCCATCACTCAGGGCACGATAGTGGCCCACAATCATATCCATGTACCCACAGACGTGGCGCGTATGCTGGATCTGAAAGACAAAGAACATGTGAGTGTGAAGATCTTGAGCGAGCGGCCGGTCACTTTTGAAGATGTGATCATTCGGGTCAGCGATGCGTTTACTTTCCGAATGCACATAGATTTTGATGAGGCCAACGCGGCATCCGTCAGTGGATTTACTCTGGGGAAGATTATACCCCACGGAAAAGAATAATAGTAGCTTAAGGAGCAGACAGCGGATGGATATCAGACGTGTGGAAGAATTTATGAAACTTGTGGAGGAGTCAGAGACGAAGACCTTTCCATTTACCGGAAAGCTGAAGGTCGGGGTGGATCTGGGAACTGCCTATATCGTACTTGTGGTGCTGGATGAGGAAAATCATCCGGTAGCCTGCGAGAAGCAGGCGGCCAGTGTGTTGAGAGACGGTGTGGTGGTCGATTATACAGGGGCGCTCAGGATCGTCAGAGAACTGAAGGAAAAACTGGAGACAAGAATCGGACAGGAGCTGGTAAACTGTGCGATCGCCATGCCGGCAGGAACGGAAGGCAGCGTTAAGACCCATCAGTATGTGGCGGAAGGCGCAGGATTTGAAGTGACCGCCATATTGGATGAACCTTCCTCTGCCAACGCGGTCTATCAGATAGAAGACGGCGTGATTGTGGATATCGGAGGAGGAACGACCGGTCTGGCGCTTCTGAGAGGCGGAAAGGTAGTAGAGATCGAAGACGAACCCACAGGAGGAACCCATCTGACGCTGGTACTGGCAGGAAACTACCATATATCATTCGCAGAAGCAGAAGCAATCAAGCAGGATTACAGCCGCCATAAAGAGATTCTGCCGGTGGTAAAGGCGACGGTGGAAAAAATTGCATCCATCATCAATCGCTATATCAGGCCCGGCGATGTGGATACCATTTATCTGTGCGGCGGTACCTGCTGTCTGACAGGGATCGAGCAGATCATACAGAAGGAGACGGGGATCCGGACGATCAAACCGGCGAATCCGTTCCTTGTGACCCCCACGGGTATTGCGATGAACTGCAGGATCAGCTGAGACAGAATTAAATAAAGAGGAAGGAGGGAACTGACGTGGATATGGATGCTTTGATTGACGAGATCTGCCGCAGAGTGCAGCAGAAAATTCAGGCACTGGAAAACAGGACGGAAGACACGAAACCGGCTATCTTAATCCTGACTCCGGACCATGGCACAGCCTGCCATGAGATGCTGGAAGATGAGAAACTGGCGGAATGTTATCGGACGGAATGCGCGCTTTTGAAAGAGTACCAGTGTTCGCCCGCGGATTATGAAGCGGTGGTCGCATACGGCATGAGCAACGAGTCGCTGGGAAAGATCGCGTACGGAATCTTTGACAGCGGTTATACCCGTTTGTTCGGACAGTCGATTTTAGCCGGAAAGAAAATTTATCTGGTGGAAGAAGAGATCGAACTGTACCGTTATAAAGATACTGCGCCGAAGGCGTACTACGGATGCCTGGAAGCCAGTCTGGAGATGCTGAAAAACAGCGGAGTAACCATAGCGTCCCAGTCGCAGATCCCCGACCTGATCCTTCACGGAGAACCGGAGGAAGGCGTGGAGCCGGAAGGGCCGTCCAAAGACTGTGAAGTCCCGAAAAAGGACGAAAGCTGTGTGAAAGAGGCGGTGCTGGACAAGAGGGTTATCACGGAGAAGGATATGATAGACCTGGGAAATAACAGGGTTCGGAAAGTAACCGTAGGTGAAAAGGCGATTCTGACAGACCTGGCGAGGGAATATGCCTCGAAGCACCGGATTGCCGTTCTGCGCAGGGGTACCTCTTCAGGAAAGGGGCATAACCTATGAAAACAGGAAGAGTCATCGGAAATATCTGGGCAACGAGAAAAGCAGATAATCTGTCTGGTCTGAAACTGCTGGTGGTACAGCCGATCAGCCTGCTGGACGACAGCCCGGTAGATACGCCCATTGTGGCGGCAGATATCATCGGAGCCGGTACCGGAGAGAAAGTGATCTATGTAGGCGGCAGCTCCGCAAGGAGCGCCGCCGGCAGCAGAGAGATTCCGGTGGACGCGACGATCGTAGGCATCGTGGACGACCAGGAAATAGACGAAAGCCTGATAAACGGAAAGCGGTGATGCTATGGATTTTGTAGAAGCAGTAAAAGCGGCGGGCGTGGTAGGAGCCGGAGGAGCGGGATTTCCCACTCACGTAAAACTGAACGCGAAAGCGGAGTGGTTCCTGGTTAACGCGGCAGAGTGTGAGCCGCTGATTGAAACAGACAAGTATCTTTGCCGTACCTATCCGGACCGGATCGTGGAGACGGTGAAGACGATTGCAGGACATCTGGGAGCTTCCCACGCGGTGATCGCGCTGAAGGCGAAATACCGGCGCGAGATGGAAGCTCTGCAGGGGGCGATCGATAAAAGCGGAGCGCCGGTGGAACTGTTCGGTCTTCGGACGTTTTATCCGGCAGGCGATGAGCAGACCCTGGTTCAGCAGGTGACGGGCCGGGTAGTGCCGGAACGGGGACTGCCGCTGGATGTGGGGTGCGTTGTGGACAACGTGGGAACGGTTCTTGCCATCGCAGATGCCCTGGAAGGAAAACCGGTGTCGGAAAAGTTCCTGTCTGTGACGGGAGCTGTAAAACAGACCCGGATGTTCCATGTGCCGCTGGGGACTCCGATTACGGAGATTCTGAAGGAAACGGAGATCACAGAGCCCGATTATGCGGTGATTGTAGGCGGGCCCATGATGGGACGCATGCTGAAGGATAAAGAGGCGATCCGGCAGGCAGTAGTTACGAAGACCACAGGTAATCTGCTGGTACTGCCTGCAGATCACTATCTGGTAAAGAGATCGGAACTGACGGAAGAGCAGATGATCCACCGGGCAGCGACGGCCTGCATCCAGTGCAGAATGTGCACCGATATGTGTCCGCGTTTTATGATCGGGCATGAAGTGCGGCCCAATATGGTGATGAGAAACCTGTGGAGAGAGAAGAGCATCAGCTCCAACGAGGAGTTTGAAAAGGCGTTTGGCAGCGCGGTCAACTGCTGCAGCTGCGGCGTCTGCGAGATGTTTGCCTGTCCTATGGGGCTGTCGCCGAGAAAAATGAACGAATACGCCAAGAAGCTCCTGAAGGAGAGAGGAATCAATCCGGCGCGCAATATGCATCCGGTAGCCAGAGAAGCGGTCGAGTATCGGAAGATTCCCACCGAGAGACTGATCGCCAGACTGGACCTTTCCCGGTACGTGACGCACGACCTGCCTCAGTTTACAGAGGTGAAGGTAAAAGAATGTATGATACCGCTGTCCCAGCACATCGGGAAACCTGCTTTGCCGTCGGTGAAGGCGGGAGACCATGTAGAGAAGGGCGCGCTGGTAGCCGCAGCGGCCGAAGGGCTGTCTGTGAACATCCATACAGGAATGAGCGGCGTTGTGACCGAGGTCACGGACAAAGGGATCAGAATCTGTGGAGAGGAGGAATAAACGATGAGCAAAGCGATTGGCATGGTTGAATTGTCCAGCATTGCAAAAGGAATAGAGACCAGTGATTACATGGTAAAAGCTGCTCAGGTAGACTTGTTACGCTCATCCACAGTCTGCCCCGGAAAATATGTGGTGATTGTGGGAGGTGATACCGGAGACGTAAAGGCGGCTATGCAGGAAGGCCTTGCCAGAGGCGGGGAATATGTAGTGGATTCTCTCAGAATCTCCAATGTGCATGAGCAGCTGATTCCGGCGCTTACCGGAACCGTTTCGGTGGAAAACCCGGGAGCAGTGGGAGTGATAGAATTTTACTCCATGGCTTCTGCCATACTGGCGGCGGACGAAGCGGCCAAAGCAGCAAATATTACGCTGATCGAGGTGCGTATGGGATATGCGGTCGGCGGAAAAGGATTCGTGACCCTGACGGGAGATGTGGGTGCGGTCCGGGCTGCGGTAGCGGCGGCAAAACAGGACAAAGATCTGTACGTGGCGAGCACGGTGATTCCAAGGCCGTCGCCGCAGGTCTTCAAGTCTCTGCTGTAGGGAATAGAGACACACTTCAAAGACAACAATGGGCCGTCCGGACGGGCGGCGAGAGGAGGAAAGTATGTTTCAGGAATTAATTGACAACATTACGAACGTGAGTGTATTTACGGACAGTATCTCAGAATGGATCAGCAACATCTCCATCAACTCTGTGATCATTTTGATTATGATGATCTTTATGCTGGTAGGAGCCATCGACAAGATCCGCGGAAATAAACTGGGATATGGCGAAAAATTTGACGAAGGTTTCAATGCGATGGGCCCGCTGGCGGCATCTATGGCCGGCGTTGTGGCGGCGGCTCCGGTATTGGCAATTATTCTGCAGCCGATTATCGTGCCGATCTACAGCCTGTTCGGCGCAGACGCATCCATGTTTGCCACCACGCTGCTGGCATGCGATATGGGTGGTTATCCGCTGGCAATGCAGATGGCAGGGAACGAAGCTATCGGTAACTTCTCAGGTCTGATCCTGGGAACCATGATGGGGCCGACCCTGGTGTTCACGATCCCGGTTGCGCTTTCTATTATTAAGAAAGAAGACAGACCGTATCTTGGCGCAGGTATCTTCGCAGGTATGATCACCATTCCGATCGGCTGTATCGTCGGCGGTCTGGTCATGAATCTGACTCCTTACAAGCTGGATGTCGTTACCATCATCCAGAACCTGATCCCGGTTATCATCATCGCGGCCCTGATCGTTGTAGGTCTGTGGGTAGCGCCGCTTAAGATGATCAACGGATTCAGCAAATTTGGTTCGGGCGTTACAATTGTTATCACCATCTTTACCGCTATTGCAGTATTTGAGTATCAGACAGGCATTAAGTTCCCGCTGCTCAACATCATGGTAGAAGCAGACGCGGACGGCGTAGTTCCTCTGGAAAATGGTCTTCTGACATGCGGTATCATCTCCATCGTGTTGATCGGAGCATTCCCGATGGTTGAGTGGATTACCCGTACCTTCGGCGGCGCCCTGGAAGCTCTGGGCAAGAAGTTCGGCATGAACGAACAGAGTTCTGCAGGTCTTGTGGCAACTCTGGCGAACAACATTGCCATGTTCAACATCATGGGCGATATGAATCCGAAAGGAAAACTGCTCAACGTGGCGTTCGCAGTCAGCGCGGCATTTGTATTCGGCGATCACCTGGGATTCACCGCAGGCGTGAACCAGGATATGATCCTTCCGATGATCATCGGCAAACTGGTTGCAGGCGTTACCGCATTTATCGTAGCCAACGCCCTGTCCGGCAAACTGCTTGAGAAGGTGGACGAGAGCCTTAAGGCGCAGGCAAAAGAAGACTGATAATCAGACGGACATAGAGCTGCCCTTGAAAGAAAGGATAAGATATGAACGTTAGCGAAGAATTGATCCGCGAGGTAGTTAAGCGGATCCTGGAGGAGTCCGCGAAAGCGGATTCCCCCAAGGAAGATTTTGTAAAAGAAAAAGATCCCAGCGGTATTATCAAGATTCAGACAAGCACTGTAAAGTGCGAGCCGTTCAAACAGGAGGGCGTGACGCTGAAGGATGTGGTGACGCTGGAAGAAGCTCCGCGTATGGGGTGCGGCATTATGGAACTGGATCATACCAGCTTCGAGTGGACGCTGACCTACGACGAGTACGACATGGTTATTGACGGCGTATTGGAAATTGAGATTGACGGCCGGGTGCTGACCGGAAATCCGGGAGATATTATCTATATTCCCAAAAACTCCCATATCCATTTCCAGACTCCGTCCAAGACGAGATACGCGTATTTTGTATATCCGGCAGACTGGCAGTAGGATAGAGGCAAATAATCAGAGAGAGAAGGTGCAGGAGATATGGAGATTCGTTTTGTAAGAC
Source organism: Lachnoclostridium sp. An196 (assembly GCF_002160135.1). Classification (GTDB taxonomy): domain Bacteria; phylum Bacillota; class Clostridia; order Lachnospirales; family Lachnospiraceae; genus Hominiventricola; species Hominiventricola avistercoris. The sequence continues at coordinate 413,326 of NZ_NFJZ01000001.1, forward strand.
CGGAGGAGGAAGCGCAGCTGGCAAGAAATATACAGACGGCTTTTCCCTCCAAGACACCCGAGTCTCTCTTAAATAACATGGGAAGCGAACTGGTAAAGCCTGATGAAGGACGTTACCTGGGCTGCTTCGACGATGACGGGACGCTGATCGGTTCCACGCTCCTGATGGATTTTCAGATGAATGTGCGGGGAAAGCTGATGAAAATGGGAGGCACTGCCTATGTGTCTACCAGTTTCCTTCATAAGAAGGAACACATCGCCAGAAATATGATCCGTGTGGGCATCGGCGTCTTTGCGAAAACCGGTACTCCGGTAGGGGCGCTGCACCCTTTTAATCCGGCGTTTTACGGAAAAATGGGATTCGGATACTGCAATGAGTCAGTAATGTATTCTCCAAAACCTCAGTATATCCGCTCTTACGGAGACAAATCCGGTCTGGCTTATGCCAGACCGGGAGATGAGGAAGAAATCCTGGAGTTTTATCGAAACTATGCACGGAAAACGCATGGAGCCACTATACATCCGTATATGGACAGACACAGGATCTTCGATATGCCTTATGTGGTGGTGTGCCGCAGAAACGGCAGGATCACCGGCTATCTGACCTTTGAATTTGTGGAAGTGGATCATTATACGGATATGTACCATGATCTGGCGGTCCGCGAGATTGTGTGCGAGGATATGGAAACGATGAAACAGTTTCTGACATTCTTTGCGTCACAGATAGATCAGATCGACCGCGTCAGAATCTACACCCATGAAGATAATTTCCACATGCTGTTCACCAATCCGGACAGCGGAGAAAATCGTGCTTTTGACGGCGCGATTCAGGAAGTGGGAAGGAAGAACATGGGTTATATGTTCCGGATCTTCGATGTAAAAGAATATTTCCGTCAGCAGAGCCACTGCGAGCGGCCGGCCGAACGGGAGTTTACGCTGGAACTGCAGGTGGACGACAATTTTGTGGAGGAAAACAGCGGAAGTCTGTATCTTCATGTAAAAAACAACAGCGTGAAACTGACAGACGGTCCCCGGGCAGATGTGGTTCTGCGGACAAATATTGCGGATCTTTCCTCTTTTGTTATGGGAGCGATTCCGCTGAGTGCGTTTCTCTGGACCGGAAGGATGACATGCAGCGACAGAAGCTATGAACAGGACATTCAGAATGCTCTCGGATGGAGCCGGAAGCCGAAGAATTATACTTATTTCTGATAGAAGAGGTGACGCGGATGACAAAAGTGGATGCAGGAACAGGACAGACAGAGATCCTGTCCAGGTATCTGGATAAAGATGATTTCCTGGATCGCTATATCCGCAGGGACGGTTCAGAAGAGGACTGCAGGCTTTGCCCTTATTATGGGAAACGCTGGTCCTGCCCGCCCGGACTTCCTCATGCTTACAGCTATCTGGAAAAGTATCAAAGCCTTTGTCTGGTGGCGCTGAAAGTGAATTATTCACAGGAGGTACGTGGAAAAGCGAAGGATAATCCGGAATACGCGGATCAGATCCGTGAAGAAGTGTATGAATCAGCCAAACGGAAACTGTTGATGAAGCTTCTGGAGCTGGAGAAAAGGATTCCGGGAAGCAGGACTCTGGGAGCGGGGCGCTGTATTCTCTGTGAGCATTGCACCAGGGAAGAAGGAAAACCCTGCAGACATCCGGAACTGAGACGGTATTCCATTACAGGTTTTGGCCTGGATTTCGGAAAGATTCTGGAAGAAGTTTTCGGACTCCCGCTTTTGTGGGCGGCCGATGGTCTTCCGGAGTATGATGTGGCAGTGGCGGCGCTGTTTTTTTAAAAAACCTTTGATTTTATGCTTGCATTTGCCGCAAGTTGTGCTATACTGAAAAAAGCATGATATGTAGACTGAAGAAAGGGGTGGACAAAAGTCCACTCCTTCTTATGTAAGCGGGTTTTTACAGTCCTTTTACATAAGAAGGAGTATAAAGGAGGATCGCAATTGACGAAGAGAGAGACTTACGAACAGAAAACGGAAGCGCTTCTTGCGCCGCTTCTTGAGGAGCACCGGTTTGAACTGGTGGACGTGGAGTTTGTAAAAGAAGCCGGGACCTGGTTCCTGCGCGCTTATATTGATAAGCCCGGCGGAATCACGATCGATGACTGTGAACTGGTCAGCAGAGCTCTGTCGGATCTGCTGGATGAAAAGGATTTTATCGAGGAAACTTATATCCTGGAAGTCAGTTCTCCGGGGCTGGGAAGACCGCTGAAAAAAGACCGGGATTTTGAAAGAAGTCTGGGAGAGTCCGTGGAAGTGCGGCTGTACCGGGCAATTGACCGACAGAAAGAATTTACAGGTATTTTAAAAGCCTGGAACAAAGAAACTGTGACTCTGGAATTTGAGGATGAAGCTGTTCTGGACATAGACAGGGATAATATCGCCCTGATCCGTCTGGCATTTGATTTTTAAGGAGGAAAAGACAGAAAATGAACACGGAATTAAAGATGGCTCTGGAGACGCTGGAGAAAGAGAAAGATATCAGCAAGGACGTCATGCTGGAAGCCATTGAGAATTCGCTGATTACCGCATGCAAAGGCCATTTTGGAAAAGACACGGATAATTTCCGCGTGGAAATAGACCGCGAAACCTATGATTTTCATGTATATGTGGAGAAAACCGTGGTGGAGCAGGTCGAGAATGATGTAACAGAGATCAGTCTGGCGGATGCGAAGCTTCTGGACAGTAAATACGAGATCGGTGATATTGTCAGGGAAGAGATCAAGTCTAAGGAATTCGGCAGGATCACGACTCAGAACGCAAGAAATGTGATCCTTCAGAAGATCCGTGAAGAAGAACGCAAGGTATTGTTTAATCAGTATTATGCAAAAGAGAAAGACGTGGTCACCGGAGTGGTGCAGCGTTATATCGGGAAGAATGTAAGTGTAAATCTGGGTAAGGTGGACGCGATCCTGAATGAGAACGAGATGGTAAAAGGCGAGGTGTATAAGCCGACAGAGCGTATTAAGGTATACATTCTGGAAGTGAAGGATACGCCGAAAGGTCCGAGGATTCTGGTATCCAGAACGCATCCGGAACTGGTGAAAAGGCTGTTCGAGTCTGAGGTGACGGAGGTCCGCGACGGTATCGTAGAGATTAAGAGCATTGCCAGAGAGGCAGGATCCCGTACCAAGATCGCCGTCTGGTCCAACGATCCGGATGTGGATCCGGTGGGCGCGTGTGTAGGTCTGAACGGCGCCAGGGTGAACTCCATTGTCAACGAGCTGAGGGGCGAGAAGATCGATATTATTAACTGGAATGAGAATCCGGCCCTGTTGATCGAGAATGCGCTGAGCCCGGCGAAGGTAGTCGTGGTACTGGCAGATCCGGAAGAAAAGACCGCGAAAGTGGTTGTGCCGGATTACCAGCTTTCCCTGGCAATCGGCAAAGAGGGACAGAACGCGAGACTGGCTGCAAGGCTGACCGGATTTAAGATCGACATCAAGAGCGAGAGTCAGGCAAACGCCATTGAAGGATTCTATGAAGGGTTCTATGATGACGATGAAGAGTATGAGATAGAATACGAGGGAGAGTACGAGGACGGCGAGACAGTTCCGGAAGAGTCATAAAGAGCAGGAGTGATAGATTGAGCGCAGCAAGAAAGATCCCGATGCGTCAGTGCATCGGATGCAGTGAGATGAAAAGCAAAAAAGAGATGATACGCGTCTTAAGGACAACAGAAGGAGACATCGTACTGGATGCTACAGGCAGGAAAAATGGCCGGGGCGCTTACCTCTGTAAGAATCCGGACTGCCTGGAAAAGGCGATGAAGTCCAAAGGACTGGAGCGGTCGCTGAAGACGGCGGTTCCGGAAGAAGTGTATGAGAAACTGGCGAAGGAGATGGAGCAGTTTGCAGAACCGTAAGGTATGGGGCTATCTCGGGCTTGCCGCCAGGGCAGGTAAGGCAGTGAGCGGAAGTTTCTGCGTGGAACGGTCAGTGCGCCGCAGGCGAGCGAAACTGGTGATCGTGTCGCAGGACGCTTCTGAGAACACAAAAAAGGCGTTTCGGGATTTATGTACTTACTATAAAGTACCGCTGTATATTTTTGGAAGCAGCGACGAGCTGGGGAAGACTTTGGGAAAAGAATTCCGCATTCTGGCAGCGATTGAGGACGAAGGACTGGCCAGGGCGGCAGCCGGCCAGCTGGAGCAGGAACCTAGTATCGGAGGTAGTAAGTATGGCGAATAATATCCGCGTGTATGAACTCGCGAAGGAACTGAATAAAACGAGTAAAGAAGTTATGGCCGTACTGGCAGAGAAAAATATTGAGGTGAAGACACATATGGCAACATTGGATGATAAGCAGGCGGAAATGCTCCGCGCAGAACTGGGTGGGAAAAAGGCTGAGAAAGAGGCAAAGCCCTCGCCGGCAGCTGAAGGCTCTCAGGAATCGAAGCCCGCGCCCAAGAAAAAGAAATTTATCGTGGTGCATAATCCGGAAAACAGCAGGGATAAGAAGAGCCCTGAGAGAAGAGTTCCGGTGAAACAGAACCGCCCGCAGCCGCCCAAAAAAGAAGCCGCGGTGAAGGCAGAGGCGGAGATCAAAAAGGCTCCGGAAGAAAAATCAGAGCCGAAAAATGAAAACAGACAGGGAAGCCGTCCGGCAAGACCAGCCGCCGGCGAGCGTCCGCAGGGAGAGAGAAACAATCGTCCGGAGCGTCCGCAGGGAGATCGGAACAACCGTTCTGAACGTCCGCAGGGAGACCGGAACAGCCGTCCCGGCCGTTCGCAGGGGGACCGCGGAAATTATAACCGCTCTGAACGTCCGCAGGGAGACCGGGGCGGGTATGGCCGTCCGCAGGGGGATCGGAACAACCGTTCCGAGCGTCCGCAGGGAGACCGGAGCAACCGTTCTGAACGTCCGCAGGGCGGACGCGGCGGACAGGGAGGAAGAAACAATCTGGGCCGCCAGATGAATAAAGCTTTTGATACCCCGGTGGAGACCAAACCGGAAAACAGAAGGTATGATAACCGGAATCATCAGAAGCAGGAAAAACAGTACAAAGACGAGGATATCAGCAAGCTGAAGAACCGCCCGGGGCGCTTTATCAAACCGGAAGCGAAGCCTCAGCCCAAAAAAGAAAACACCGAGCCGAAGAAGCTGCCGCTTCCGGAGACCATCAGTATCTCGGACCTGGCAGAGCGTATGAAGATCCAGCCGTCGGTTATTATCAAAAAACTGTTCCTGGAAGGGAAGATGCTGACTGTGAATTCCGAGCTGGATTTCGAAGCGGCAGGTGAGATCGCGCTGGAATATAACTTCGATCCGGAGCCGGAAGAAAAAGAAGATGTGATCGGCAAGATGCTGGAGGATCATGAGGATCCGGAAGAGTCTTTGAAGCCGCGGCCGCCGGTGGTTTGCGTCATGGGTCATGTAGACCATGGAAAGACCTCTCTGCTGGATAAAATCCGCCATACCAATGTGACAGACCGGGAGGCGGGCGGCATCACTCAGCATATCGGCGCTTATACAGTGTCTGTGAGCGGAAGACAGATTACCTTCCTGGATACGCCGGGACACGAGGCGTTTACGGCTATGCGTATGCGCGGCGCTAATTCCACGGATATCGCTATCCTGGTAGTCGCTGCGGACGATGGCGTCAAACCGCAGACGGTAGAGGCTATCAACCACGCGAAAGCGGCAGAAGTGGAGATTATTGTGGCGATCAATAAGATCGACAAGCCGGGAGCCAGCGTGGACCGCGTGAAGCAGGAGCTGACAGAGTACGGGTTGGTGGCGGAAGACTGGGGCGGAAGCACGATCTGCGTTCCGGTATCCGCGAAGACCGGCGAAGGCATCGGAGACCTGCTGGAGATGGTGCTCCTGACCGCTGATGTTCTGGAATTGAAAGCAAATCCGAAGCGTCAGGCCAGAGGACTTGTCGTGGAGGCAGAGCTGGATAAAGGAAAAGGTCCGGTGGCAACGGTTCTGGTACAGAAGGGCACGCTGCATGTGGGCGATTTCATCGCGGCAGGAGCGTCTTACGGAAAAGTCCGCGCTATGATGGACGATAAAGGACGCCGTGTGAAAGAAGCAGGGCCTTCTACTCCGGTGGAGATCCTCGGACTTTCCGATGTGCCTATGGCAGGAGAGATCTTCGTGTCTCCGGAGACAGATAAAGAGGCCAGACATTTTGCAGAGACCTTCATTAAGACGAGCCGCGAGAAGATGCTGGAGGATACCAAGATGAAGATGTCCCTGGACGATCTGTATTCCCAGATCCAGACCGGCAGCCTGAAAGAGCTGAACCTGATCATCAAAGCGGATGTGGCAGGTTCCGTGGAAGCGATGAAACAGTCTCTGCTGAAACTCTCCAATGAAGAGGTCGTGGTAAAATGTATCCATGGAGCGGTCGGAGCGATCAATGAGTCCGACGTGACTCTGGCCAGCGCGTCAGGCGCGGTGATCATCGGCTTCAATGTAAAACCGGACGCTGCGGCGAAAGATACGGCAGAGCGCGAGAAAGTGGATATTCATCTGTACCGCGTCATTTATGACGCGATCGCCGATGTGGAGCGCGCGATGAAGGGTATGCTGGATCCGATATATGAGGAGAAGGTGATCGGCCATGCCGAGATCCGTCAGATCTTCAAGGCTTCCGGCGTGGGCAATATCGCCGGTTCCTATGTCCTGGACGGTGTGTTCCAGAGAGGATGCAAGATCCGGATCAGCAGAGAAGGAAAACAGATTTACGAAGGTGAGCTTGCTTCCCTGAAACGTTTCAAGGATGATGTAAAAGAAGTAAAAGCGGGCTTCGAATGCGGACTGGTATTTGAAAAATTCAATGACATCCAGGAACTGGATATTGTCGAAGCTTATATAATGGTAGAGGTGCCAAGATAGAATGAGAAAAAACAGCATAAAAAATACCCGGATTAACGGCGAGGTACAAAAGGTGCTCGCCGGAATCATCCGGGGAGAGATCAAGGATCCGCGGATCCACCCCATGACCTCGGTGGTGGCGGTGGAAGTGGCTCCGGATCTGAAGACCTGCAAGGTCTATGTCAGCGTGCTGGGAGATGAGAAGGCACGTGAAGATACACTGAGGGGCTTAAGAAGCGCGGAGGGATATATCCGCCGCCAGCTGGCCCATGAACTGAACCTGCGCAACACACCTGAGATCACGTTTATTATGGATCAGTCTATTGCCTATGGAGTCAGTATGTCCAAACTGATCGATGAAGTGACCAGGGATATGGATATGGAGGATAATGAAAAATGATGCGGCTGGAAATGATATTGCAGAACGTACAGACTGTGGGGCTTGCCGGGCACATCCGTCCGGACGGAGACAGCGTAGGGGCCTGTGTGGGACTCTGGAATTATATCAAAGACAATTTCCCTCAGATCCGCGCGGATATCTGGCTGGAACAGCCCGACCGGAAATTTTCCATTCTGGAGGGGTTTGAGATGATCAGGCGTCCGGACGGACAGGATCGGAAGTACGATCTGTTTATATCGCTGGATGCTGCGGATCTGAAGCGTCTGGGCGATGCGCTTCCGTATTTTGAAAACGCAAAAAAAACAGTCTGCGTCGATCATCATATCAGCAATAAGGGATTCGCGGATGAGAACGTAATCGTTCCGGATGCCAGCTCTACCTGTGAAGTGCTTTTTCACATGATGGAGCCGGAACAGATATCCCGGGCTGCGGCGACTGCCATCTATATGGGAATCGCCCACGACACCGGCGTATTCCAGTACAGCTGCACGTCGCCGGATACCATGCGCGCAGCGGCAGTTCTGATGGAAAAAGGGATCCCTTATTCCAGAATTCTGGAGGAGACTTTCTACAAAAAGACCTATCTTCAGAATCAGGTTCTGGGAAGAGCGCTGCTGGAGAGCATGCTGCTTCTGGACGGAAGGTGCATTGTCAGCGCAACCAGGAAGAGAGATATGGAATTCTTCGGAGTGGGACCGGCGGATCTGGAAGGGATCGTCAGCCAGCTCAAACTGACAGAAGGTGTGGAGGTGGCGATCTATCTCTACGAGACCGGCAATCATGAGTACAAGGTCTCTCTCAGATCCAAGGAATTGGTGGACGTAAGCGAGATCGCGTCATATTTCGGCGGAGGCGGCCATGTGCGAGCGGCCGGAGTAACCATGCAGGGAACTTTTCATGATATTGTCAATAACCTGACACTGCATATCGAACGTCAGCTGACGGAGCAGGAGACAGAGTGAAAAACGGAATTATCAATATTTATAAAGAGCGCGGTTTCACTTCCCATGATGTGGTAGCGAAGCTGCGGGGAATTTTAAAACAGAAAAAGATAGGACATACAGGAACTCTCGATCCGGATGCGGAGGGAGTTCTTCCTGTATGTCTGGGAAAAGGGACGAAGCTCTGCGAACTGCTCACTGATCATGACAAGACATATGAAGCGGTGCTTCTTCTCGGGCAGTCTACCGATACGCAGGACGTAACGGGGACGGTGCTTGAACAGTCCGAGGTGCAGGTGACCGAAGAACAGGTGCGTAACGCCATCTCCGGATTTACGGGAACATACGATCAGGTGCCTCCCATGTACTCGGCGCTGAAAGTAGGGGGGAAAAAACTCTGCGATCTGGCGAGGGAAGGCAAAGAAGTGGAGCGGAAACCACGGCGCGTGGAGATTTATGAGATCCGTATTCTGGAGGTCTGTCTGCCCAGAGTGCGGATGGAAGTGTCCTGCTCGAAGGGGACCTATATCCGTACCTTGTGCCATGATATCGGAGAAAAGCTGGGATGCCACGGCTGCATGGAAAGCCTGTTGAGGACAAAAGCAGGCCGGTTCCTCCTGAAGGACAGCTGCCGTCTGGAACAGGTGGAAGAGCTGAGAGACGAAGGAAGACTGGATGAGATCATCCTGCCTGTTGACCAGGTGTTTGCATCCTGCCCGGAGACGGTGCTGCGCAGAGAATCAGAACGTCTGGGATACAATGGGAACGCCTTCGCCGCTTCAGATCTGGAAAAGGGAGCCGGTGCGGAAGGACAGGTCCGTGTCTACGATCAGGCGGGGACATTCATTGGTCTGTATGAATACCGGCAGGAAAAACATCTGTATTGTCCGGTGAAAATGTTTTATGAAAAGCGGGAGACGCCATGATTTATCAAACAGGAAAGACTGAATTTTATACAGAGGGACCTTCTGCGGTCAGTATCGGAAAATTTGACGGGCTGCACCGCGGGCATCAGAAGCTGATCGGACGGCTGCTGGAGCAGAAAAAGAAAGGGCTTCAGACTGTGATATTTACTTTCGAAAAAAATCCCACCAGACTTCTCTCCGGGTTGTCAGGGAAAAATATCCTGACCAACGAAGAACGCCGCAGGATGCTGGAGGAGGCGGGCATTGACCGCCTTCTGGAATGTCCGTTTGTCCCGGAGATCTCCCATATGGAACCGGAAGATTTCGTGGAGGAAATACTGGTGCGCCAGATGAAGGCGGCCTACGTGGCTGTAGGCAGAGACTGCGGATTCGGATATCAGAGGCGGGGGGACAGCAAGATGCTGGTCAGCCTGGGAGAAGAATACGGATTTCTGACCGAAATTATTCCGAAAGAACAGAGTCACGGTCAGGATATCAGCAGCAGCTATATCCGGGAGGCTCTGCATGAAGGAAATATTCCTCTGGCAAATGAACTGCTGGGATACCCGTATTTTGTCAGCGGAGAGGTGCTGCATGGCCGCCAGATCGGCAGGACGCTGGGACTTCCGACTACAAATCTTCTGCCTGCGCCGGAGAAACTGCTCCCCCCCAACGGGGTGTACCTGACCAGAACCGTTCTGGATGAGGGAGAATACTGCGGCATCACCAACGTGGGATATAAGCCCACAGTGGGCGGCGAGACAAGAAAAGGCGTGGAGACCTATCTTTTCGATTACAGCGGAAACCTGTACGGCCGCTTTTTGAAAGTGGAATTTCTGGAATTCCGGCGTCCGGAACAGAAGTTCGGGTCCCTGGATGAACTAAAATCACAGATACTTTCCGATGTTCACTGGGGAAAGAATGTTCTGATAAATCAAAAGTCAAAGACCTAGTCCGCTCTTGACAAAAGCAGGGAACTGTGCCATATTAATAACAGGACACCCCGGTGGGGTGTTTGAAAGGAGATGGCACAGGTGAAACAAAAGTTTGATGTGACCGGCATGAGCTGCAGTGCCTGCAGCGCTCATGTAGAAAAAGCAGTCAGCAAAGTGCCGGGCGTAGACCGTGTCCAGGTCAATCTGCTCCAGAATACCATGGAAGTGGAATACGAGCAGGGGGCTGCGGACGCGGATAAAATCATAAACGCCGTGCAGGAGGCAGGATACGGAGCTTCCGTGCGCGGAGGACAGAAAGACCAGGCAAAGGAGAAGAATGAGCTTCAAAAGAAGACCGCGGACGAAGCGCGGAAGATGAAGCACCGTCTGGCATGGTCGATCGCGTTCCTGCTTGTTCTGATGTATGTGTCCATGGGACACATGTTTGGATGGCCGCTGCCGGGGATTCTGCTGGGAGAGAAAAATGTAATGGTGTTCGCGCTTACCCAGCTTTTCCTGACGCTTCCGGTCATGTATCTGAATCGAAAATATTATGAGAACGGTTTCCGGTCTCTGCTTCACGGCGCGCCCAATATGGACACGCTGGTGGCGATGGGTTCCACGGCAGCCGCAGGCTACAGTGCCGCGCAGCTGTTTGTCATGGGCTATGAGCTGGGAAGAGGAAATCTGGAAGCGGCGCACATGAGCGCGATGAACCTGTATTTCGAGTCGGCGGCCATGATCCTTGCGCTGGTGACCATAGGGAAATACATGGAGAGCCGCTCCAAGAGCCATACCTCCGATGCGTTGACCAGGTTGATGGACCTGGCGCCTAAAACTGCTCTGGTCTTACGGGACGGCAGGGAGATGGAGATCCCTTCCGAAGAAGTACAGCTGGGCGAGACAGTCATTGTAAAACCGGGGCAGTCGATACCGGTGGACGGTATTCTCATAGAAGGAACAGGAACGGTGGACGAATCTGCCATTACCGGCGAGAGTATTCCGGTGGAGAAAAAAGCCGGAGACCGGGTGACCGGAGCGACTGTGAACAGGGCCGGATATTTTCATATGAAGGCAGACCGGGTGGGCGAAGATACGACGCTTTCCCAGATTATCCGTCTGGTGGAAGAAGCGGGAGGATCCAAAGCTCCTATCGCAAAACTGGCGGACAAAGTAAGCGGTATCTTCGTACCGGTCGTGATCACGATCGCGCTGATTACCATTGCGGTCTGGCTGCTGGCAGGACAGAGTTTCAGCTTCGCGTTGGCGTCCGGAATCGCCGTGCTCGTGATCTCGTGTCCGTGCGCGCTTGGCCTGGCTACCCCTACGGCAATCATGGTTGGAACCGGCCGCGGGGCAGAGCAGGGCATCCTGATTAAATCCGGCGAGAGCCTGGAGACGGCCCATCTGGTAGACACAGTGGTCCTGGATAAGACGGGAACCGTCACCCAGGGGCGTCCGGAGCTGACGGATATCCGGACCGCGGAAGGCGTACAGGAGCAGGAACTCCTGATGCTGGCCGGTTCTCTGGAGCAGGCGTCGGAGCATCCGCTGGCGGAAGCCATTGTAGACGGAGCGAAAAAACGCGGCGTACCCCTGGAAAAGGTAGAAGATTTTTCCGCTGTGTCAGGACAGGGAGTGCTGGGAACAGTCCGGGGCAGGAAAGTACTGGCGGGAAACCGGAAGATGATGGAAGAAAACGGCATCAGTACGGAGAACTTAAAAGAGGCTGCCGGATTACTGGCAGAAGCGGGAAAGACAGCGCTCTATATCGCGGCGGACGGTCGTCTCCTGGGACTTGTGGCCGCGGCTGACCAGGTGAAAGAAACCAGCGCGCAGGCGATCCGTGAGATGGAAAAGATGGGGCTTTCCGTGGTTATGCTTACCGGCGACAACGAACGGACCGCAAAGGCGATTCAGAGACAGCTGGGCATCAGCAGGGTTGTGGCGGAGGTCCTTCCCCAGGATAAGGAAAGAGAAGTGCGCAGGCTGCAGGAAGAAGGCCATAAGGTGGCCATGGTCGGCGACGGCATCAACGACGCGCCCGCTCTTGCCAGAGCCGATGTGGGTATCGCGATCGGGGCAGGCACGGATGTGGCGATTGAATCTGCGGATATTGTGCTGATGAAGAGCGACCTGCTGGACGCGGCGGCAGCCATCCAGCTCAGCCGGGCGGTGATCAAGAATATTAAAGAGAATCTGTTCTGGGCGTTCTTTTATAATGCGCTGGGCATTCCGCTGGCGGCGGGAGTCTTTTACCCGTTTCTGGGATGGCAGTTAAGTCCTATGTTCGGAAGCGCGGCCATGAGCTTCAGCTCTGTGTTCGTAGTATCGAACGCGCTGCGCCTGAAAGGATTCCGTCCTTCTTTCCGAAAGAAAAAAGAATTGACGGCATGCCCGGTTCCTGCGGCAAAGGCAGAGACCGGGGTTCCGGATACAGAACTGGAAAACAATACAGAGCGTAAGGAGGAAAAGAAAATGAAGAAGACGATGAAGATTGAAGGCATGATGTGCGGACACTGCACCGGCAGAGTGGAGAAGGCACTGAACGCGCTGGATGGCGTACAGGCTGAAGTGAGTCTGGAAGACAAAGCGGCTTATCTGACCATTGACGGGGATGTCAGCGACGACACGCTGAAAAAAGCAGTGGAAGACGAAGGCTATCAGGTCGTCGGCATCGCGTAAGGAGAGAGGCATGCAGGCGGACCGGAAAAAGATTGAACGTCTCTTAAAGACTGCGAAAGGTCAGATCGACGGGATTCTGCGCATGGTGGAAGAAGACCGGTATTGCATGGATATATCGGCTCAGGTCATGGCGACAGACGCCATCCTGCGGAAGGTAAATAATGAAATCATACGTGCCCACATGAAGGGATGTGTGAAAGAAGCTATTCTGGAAGGAACCGGAGATGAGAAGATCGATGAGCTGATGGCGGTGGTAGATAAGCTCACAAAGTAGTAGAAAGAAGTAGAAAAATAGAATCAGACATTGACAAAAACTCCTATGTGTTATAGAATTGTATTCGAAATGTAATAAATGTAATAGTTCTGTAATAATTATAGGAGTTTGTCTATGTTCGTATTCAATAGTAGAAATAAAAGATGGATCGGAAGCATGGGAGCGGTCCTGATGGGAGCCGCGGTTGTATGCGTGCCGATGGATGTACAGGCGTCCGGAGCGCTGGGAAGCAGCAGTCAGGTCGGCATATCCGCGGATCTGGAGGCAGTGGAAGATACTTCAGTCCTGGAAGTAGCCATGAACGATATCGTGATCTCCGAATTCAATCTGGACGGATATTCCAATCTGGGTATCGTAACGGTTTCCGAAGGAAAAGTCAATATTCGCGAGACCCCTTCCACAGACGGCAAGATCGTTGGAAAGATCGGAAAAGACGCTGGCTGTGATGTGCTTGGCGAGGAAGGCGAATGGCTTCACATCAGATCCGGAGAAGTGGAAGGCTATATCAAGGCAGAGTACGTGCTGACCGGTACAGACGCGCTGCAGCAGGCGTCCACGCTGCTGAAAAAGGTGGCAAAAGTAACCACCGACGGTTTGAAAGTGAGAACAGAACCGAATACCGAGTGCGAGATTCTGGATATGGTTGGATCCGGACAGAATTTTGACGTGCTGGAAGAGTTGGACGGATGGGTTCGCATCGATCTGGACGGTGAGACCGGATATCTTTCCACAGATTACGTGGAAGTGGGATCTCAGCTGGACGAAGCGCTGACGATTTCCGAGCTGCTCTACGGCGAAGGCGTCTCGGATGTGCGCGTGGCGATTTCCGACTATGCGAAGCAGTTTATCGGCAATCCTTATGTATGGGGCGGCACCAGCCTGACGAATGGCGCGGATTGTTCCGGCTTCGTACTGTCTATCTTCAGTCATTACGGCATCAGCCTGCCGCATTCTTCCAGAGCGCAGGCGAACTGCGGAACGACGATCGGTACCAGCGAATTGCTTCCGGGCGATCTGGTATTCTACGGAAACGGTTCCGGTATCAACCATGTAGCTCTCTATGTGGGCGGCGGACAGGTAGTGCACGCCAGCAACGCGCGCGTGGGCATCACGATTTCCAGCGTGAACTACAGAACTCCGGTGAAAGCGGTCAGACTGATTCAGGATTGATTGCTGCTATAATTACAGAAAGAAATACCCTGCGGCAGGATACTTCCGGTGTTATATTTAAAGATATCCGGAACTGCCGCAGGTTTTTTATGCGCAGAAAATTTTTGGCAATTAATCTCTTTTAGGGGAACATGGAAATCTGTGTATTGAATTGTGAGGGAAAATGTGATATCTTTGTAACTATGTTGAAAGAATTCGCGGCTTTATACATTGTATGCGCTATTGATTTAAACTGATAAAGTGATAGCAGAGTCCAATGGTCAGGCCATACAGAAGTACAGTGGAAAAGAACGAGAGGAAATCATGAAGCAGTCAGAGACAGTATTGGAAATCAAAGATCTGTGTGTGGAATTTCAGACGGTCGAAGGAAAAGTACAGGCGGTCGATCATCTGAACTATACCTTACATAAAGGAGAGAAGCTGGGAATCGTGGGAGAGAGCGGAAGCGGCAAGAGCGTGTCGTCTCTGGCGGTTCTGCAGCTGATTCCCAATCCGCCCGGACGGGTTACGGGAGGCGAGATCCTGTATAAAGGGAAGGATCTGGTTAAACTTTCCGAAAAAGAGATGCAGAAACTGCGGGGAAACGAGGTGTCCATGATTTTTCAGGAACCTATGACTTCTCTGAATCCTATTATCCAGTGCGGAAAGCAGATCGCGGAGTCTCTGAGACTTCATAGGGGTATGAACAAAAAAGAGGCCATGCAGGAAGCTGTGAATATGATGAGGGCAGTGGGAATCGCCAATCCGGAAGTGAGAGCTCATGAGTATCCGCATCAGATGTCCGGAGGTATGCGTCAGCGTGTGATGATTGCCATGGCGCTGGCCTGTCAGCCGCAGATCCTGATCGCCGATGAACCCACGACGGCATTGGATGTGACGATTCAGGCGCAGATTCTGGATCTGATCCGGGACCTGAACCGGGAGATGAACACTGCCGTGCTTTTCATCACCCATGATCTGGGTGTGGTGAGCGAGCTGTGCGATACAGTGATCGTGATGTATACGGGCCATATCGTGGAGCAGGCTCCGGTCAGAGATCTGTTCCGGGATCCGAAGCACCCGTACACAGTGGGACTTATGAGCGCGATTCCTGCGATCACAAAAGAGAGAAAGCCGCTGCAGACCATCGAAGGCATGGTGCCGAATCCTACGGAAAAGATCGAAGGATGCAGTTTCTGGCCCAGATGCCCGCATGCATCGGAGATATGCAAGAAACAGGAACCCCCGGTAGTGCACATGGGAGAGGAGCGCCTGGTCAGGTGCTGGCTGTATGCCGGAGAAGAAGAGAAGACGGGAGGTCCGGACGATGGCGGAAAATGAAAAAGAAACGCTTGTAAGAGCGGATCATGTAAAAGTATATTTTAAAGGAAAAAGCCGAAAGGACGGAACCGTCAAGGCGGTGGACGATGTAAGTCTTGACATCCGGAAAGGCGAGACTTTCGGTGTGGTTGGAGAAAGCGGCTGCGGCAAAAGTACGCTGGGACGCACGCTGATCCGCCTGATCGATCCGACGGACGGACATATTTATCTGAACGGAGAAGACATATCCAAACTGAAGGGCGCAGATCTGAAAGCCATGCGTCGGAAGATGCAGATTATCTTCCAGGACCCGTCAGCCTGTCTGAATCCGAGAAGAACGGTGCGCCAGATTCTGATGGAGCCGTTTGAAATACACAAGATGGATAAAGACCAGGATGTGGAGGCGCGGATTATGGAACTTCTGCAGCTGGTCGGTCTGGATTCTTATCATCTGAGCCGTTATCCGCACGAACTGTCCGGCGGTCAGAAACAGAGGATCGGGATCGCAAGGGCGCTGGCGCTGAAACCGGATCTGATCGTATGCGATGAGGCAGTCTCGGCGCTGGATGTGTCGGTGCAGGCGCAGGTGCTGAATCTGTTGCAGGAACTGAAGCAGAAACTGGGGCTGACCTATTTCTTTATTTCCCACAATCTGAATGTGGTGTATCAGGTCAGCGACCGGGTGGGAGTTATGTATCTGGGAAAGATGGTGGAGATCGCCGATTATGATCAGCTGTATGAAAAGCGTTATCATCCTTATACGGAAGCGCTGCTTTCCGCGATTCCCCAGGTAAATCAGGAGGACCGGAAAGAAAGAATTCATCTGGAAGGAGAAGTCCCCAGCCCGACGGATCCGCCGTCCGGGTGCAGATTCCATACGCGCTGCCCGAAGGCCTGCGACCGCTGCAAAGCGGAAGAACCTGCGCTTCGGGAGATCGCTCCTGGACATCTGGTCGCCTGTCATCTATACGACGCGTAGAGAGGAGATACTGCCGGATAACCGGCGTCTCAATAGATTTAAGGAGGTTTTGTTATGAAAAAGAAACTTTTGGCTGCGGTGCTGTGTCTGGCTATGGCCCTTACGACCGCTGCCTGCGGAAGCAGCAGCGATTCGGCCGACAGCAGTGAACCGGCAGCAGAAGGAACGACGGAAGACACTGCTTCCGGAAGCTCTTCAGATGGCTCCAATACGGTGGTAGTGGCTATGGGATCCGGTTTTTCCACTCTGGATCCGGGTTATGTATATGAAAAATATCCGCCGCTGATTATGAACGCATGTTATGAGAACCTGTTCAAGTTCTATAGCAAC
The DNA here is from genome assembly GCF_002160135.1 of Lachnoclostridium sp. An196. Classification (GTDB taxonomy): domain Bacteria; phylum Bacillota; class Clostridia; order Lachnospirales; family Lachnospiraceae; genus Hominiventricola; species Hominiventricola avistercoris. Next base: position 430,085 of record NZ_NFJZ01000001.1, read on the forward strand.
GATGGCGCGCCGGAACCGTGTCTTGCCGATACGTATGAGTTTTCCGACGACAACCTGACTCTGACGGTGAATCTGAAACAGAACGTAACGTTTGCCAGCGGCAATCCCATGACGTCCGCTGACGTGGCGTTCAGCATCAACCGCTGCAAGAACCTGCAGGGCAATCCGTCTTTCATCTGCGACACGATCGAGAGCATCGAAACACCGGATGATTATACGGTAGTATTTCACCTGACCCAGCCGGACAGCGCTTTCCTGTCCAAACTGACTTACAGCTCCCTGGCTGTGCTGGACAGCGAAGTTGTAAAGGCGAACGGCGGTACGGATGCGGAGGACGCGTCCTCTACAGATACCGCGCAGGCTTATCTGAATACTACCAGCGCAGGTTCCGGTATGTATGTGATGACCAGCTACATTCCGGATCAGGAAGTGGTGCTGGAGAAGAACCCGAACTATTGGGGAGAGGCTACCAATGTGGATAAATATATCATTCAGATCCAGCCGGATTCCAATACCCAGATGATGACGCTGTCCACCGGAGATATCGATGTGGCCATGAACATGACCGACGATACCATGGCGGAGCTGGAAGGCCAGGAGAACATCCAGATCATCAATGGCGCAACCAAGACCGTAGGATTTGTGATGATGAACATGAATGAAGAGTACGGCGGACCGGTATCCAATCCGCTGGTACAGCAGGCGATCCGCAAGGCGCTGAACTATGAGAACTTCCAGACCATCTGCGGCGAAGGTTCTACGACTCCGTATTCTCTGATTCAGGTAGGTTTCATGGGAAGCAAGGGAGAAAGACCTACGGATTACACCAATGTGGAAGAAGCCAAAGAACTGCTGGCAGAGGCAGGATATGCAGACGGATTCGACATCGATCTGACCGTGTGCGATCTGGATATGGAGGGCATCCTTCTGACCGACCTGGCGCAGCTTGTGAAATCTGACCTGGCGCAGATCGGCATCAACGTAAATATCGTATCCCAGCCGTGGGCGGCAGGATATGGCGACGCTTACCGCGACGGAACGCTGGGATTCACCGTGATGTACTGGGCAACCGACTACAACGATCCGAACGTACAGATTGAGTTCCTTCCGGGCAAAACGGTAGGCGTGCGTGCAGGCTGGAGAGAGGATATGGATCCGGAACTGGCAGCTCTGTATGACGAGGCTCTGAACGCAACCGACAACGACGCGCGTATCGCTGTTCTGGAGCAGATCCAGGACGCGATGTATGAGGACGGACCGTTTATCTTTGTGGTGCAGGCTCCGGCTCATATCGCATATAATACCAGGCTTGAGGGCGTAGCGATCTCTGATCCCTACTCTCTGGACCTGACTTTGATCAATATTGCAGAATAAACCGTCTTATAAATGGAGAGTCCGCGCAAAAGCGGGCTCTCCCTGCGGACGGCGCGCGGCGGGTCCTGCCGTGAATGCAGGGATGCCCTGCGCTGACGGAAAGATCCGACAGGCAGATTTTCAAAAGAAAAAGAGAGGTGCTGTATGGAACAGTTGAAATTCATAGGGAAACGGCTGCTGTATCTGGTCGTCATGCTGTTGGGAGTGGCGACGCTGGTATTCATCCTGACCAAGATGATTCCGGGAGATCCGACAGTGGCGAATCTAAGCCAGAGAGCATTGAGCGATCCGGAAATCGTGGCGGCTTACCGCGCCAGGTACGGGCTGGATCAACCGTATATTGTCCAGTATTTTCTGTATATCAGAAATCTGCTGCAGTTTGATCTGGGTACGTCGATCCGTACCAACAATCCGGTGCTGCAGGAATTGCTGCGCTGCTATCCGGCTACAATCGAACTGGCCCTGTTTGCGATCATTATCGCCGCGCTGCTGGGGATTCTGTTCGGAGTGATTTCCGCGATCCGCAGAAACAGTATCCTGGATCAGATCGTGCGCGCGATCTCAGTGACGGGCGTCAGCATTCCCAGTTTCTGGTTCGCGCTGCTGATGCTGTATTTTTTCTATTATAAGCTGCATATCTTCCCGGGCCCGGGACGCCTGAGCAACACATTCTCGGCTCCTGCCACGGTGACGGGAATGTATGTAATTGACAGTCTGCTGGAAGGAAATCCGGCGAAGGCGCTGGATGCGCTCAGCCATCTGTTCTTGCCGGCGCTGGTGCTTGCCATGTTTACCATGGGCCTGATCACCAGGACGACCCGTTCCAATCTGCTGGATGTGATGTCCACCGATTATATCCGTACTGCAAAGGCAAAGGGTCTTGGCAGGGCGAAGCTGATCCTGCGCCATGCCCTGGGCAACGCGCTGATCCCGGTTCTGACCGTGATCGGTCTGGGCCTGGGCAATCTGCTGGGCGGCATGGTGCTGGTGGAGACGATCTTCAACTGGCCCGGAGTGGGACAGTTCGCCTATGAATCGGTCATGTCGGCGGATTATCCCTCGATCATCGGTGTGGCATTGCTGATCGCGCTGAATTATATGGTGATCAATACGGTGGTGGACATCCTGTATGGACTGATCGACCCGAGAGTGAGGTGTAAGTAATGCTGCATGCGATTAAAAAACTGTTTAAATCCAATTACCTGTTTACTCTGGGCGTGGTTATCTGCCTGGCGTGGATCCTGGCGGCGATTTTTGCGCCGGTGATCGCGCCGTATGACCCGATTGCCCAGGATCTGACGCTCCGCCTGCAGCCGCCGTCAGCGGAACACTGGTTCGGAACGGATACTTTCGGACAGGACATATTCAGCCGTGTCATTTACGGTGGAAGATACTCGCTGCTGGCGGGATGTCTGACTGTGGTGATCGCGGGGATCATCGGCACCTTCTACGGCGCCATCGCCGGATATGTGGGGGGCAGGACGGACAATATCATGATGAGAATCTCCGAGATGATTCTTTCCTTTCCGTCGCTGGTCCTTGCCATGATCATCAACGCGGTGCTGGGTTCCAACCTGTTCAACACCATGTTCGCGCTGGTAGTGGTGGCCTGGCCGACTTACGCGCGTCTGATGCGCAGCGTGGTGCTGAGCGTGAAAGAAAACGAATATGTGACGGCGTCGGAAGCTCTGGGAGCGTCGAGACTCCGTATTCTGGTCAAAGAGATCATACCGAACAGCATCAGCTCGGTGCTGATCATGGCGACCACAGATATCGGAAATCAGATCCTGATGTTCTCCACCCTGAGTTTTCTGGGACTGGGAAGCGCGCCGCCTACGCCGGAATGGGGCATGATGGTTTCTGAAGGCGTGGATTATTTTAATAAATTCTGGGTGGCCGGATTTCCGGGGCTGGCGATCTTCACTATGGCCGTGGGCGCCAACTTTATCGGCGACGGACTTCGGGATCTCCTGGATCCGAAACTGAGAAAACAGTTCTAAAAGGAGGTGCCTTTGCTATGAAACAGAACAGAGTGAATCGTGTACTGAAAGCTCTTGAAGATATGGGATTGTCCCAGATGCTGATTGTGGACCCCATGACCATTTACTATCTGACGGGAGTTTATATAGCGCCGTTTGAACGTTTTTACGGGCTCTATCTGAGAGCGGACGGAAAGCATGTCTATTTTCTGAACCGTCTCTTCCATGTGCCGGAAGATGTGGGGATTGAAAAGGTATGGTATTCTGATACCGATCCGGTGGCAGATCTGATCGCGGAGAGACTGGATAAAAACACGCCTCTGGGTGTAGATAAAGATCTCCGCGCCTCCTTCCTTCTGCCGCTGATCGACCGGAGGGCAGCGGCGGGATTTATAAACGCTTCTGTTGCCGCAGACCGGACCAGGGGCGTGAAAGACGCGGAAGAACAGGAACTGATGCGGACGGCTTCCCTGATCAATGACCGTGCGATGGCGCAGTTCAAGACGCTGATTCATGAAGGCGTGACGGAGAAAGAGGCGGCGGATCAGATGCTGAAGATCTATCAGGATCTGGGAGCGGACGGATTTTCTTTTGAACCGCTGGTGGCTTTTGGCGCCAATGCGGCGGATCCGCATCATGCGCCGGATAATACGGCTGTGAAACCGGGAGACTGTGTGCTGTTTGATGTGGGCTGTATCAAGGACGGATATTGCTCGGATATGACAAGAACCTTTTATTATAAAGAAGTCAGTGAGGAGCGCCGGAAGATCTATGATATCGTGCGCAGCGCCAATGAGAAGGCGATCTCTATGATCCGGCCGGGCGTGCCGCTCTGCGAACTGGACGGAGCAGCCCGTGATCTGATCACGGATGCGGGATACGGCGAATATTTCACGCATCGGCTGGGGCATTTTATCGGCCTTGCCGAGCATGAGTATGGAGATGTGTCCTCCGCCAATAACTGGAAGGCGGAGCCGGGCATGATCTTTTCGATTGAGCCGGGAATCTATCTGTCCGGCGATACCGGAGTCCGGGTGGAGGATCTGGTTCTGGTGACAGAAGACGGCTGCGAGGTGCTGAACCATTACTCCAAAGATCTGGAGGTGATCGGGTGAATCCGAGAGTGACACTGCACATGGCCAATGGTTCTAAAATCGTGATGGAACTTCTGCCGGATGCGGCGCCCAACACGGTGAACAGTTTCCTTTTCGCGGCGCTGGGAGGTTATATGGATCATCACGCCATCGAAAGAATTGTGCCGGGCAACTGGATCGATGTGAGTTATACAGCCTTCGGACAGGAAGCCTGCCGGTATCTGATTCCCAATGAGTTTGAACTGCATCCGGAGATTGAACCGATGGATTCTCATCCGGGAGCGGTCTGTATGGGCGGTTATGGAGAAGCCGGGCTTGCCGGATGTGAGTTTTTCTTCCCGCTGAGGGACTGCCCGGAGCATAAAGGAATCTATCCGGTATTCGGAAAAGTTCTGGAAGGCATGGACGAGCTTTACCGGCTGGAAAAGGTAGAGACGGTGCCGGTGACGGATTTCCCTATTGAAGGAGTGGAAGTGAACCGTCCCGTGGAGCCGCAGGTGATCGATCACGTGGAGGTAGAGCTTTTTGGAAAAACGTATCCGGAACCCGTACGTGTAAATGATCCGAAGCTGCCGCCCTGCTGGAAGTAAGAAAAAACGACTTTACAAAAGATAGGGTTTATGCTATTGTTATAAAGTATGAATTCAGCCGTCATTCAGGATCAGGATACTCCGACCGGTTCTTAATGACTGGCGTTAAGGAGAAAAAGGAGGAGAAACACATGATTTCCAAAGAGAAGAAACAGGCGATTATCGCAGAATACGGACGCACTGAGGGCGACACCGGTTCACCGGAAGTTCAGGTTGCTATCCTGACCGCAAGGATTCAGGAGCTGACTGACCACCTGAAAGCAAACCCGAAGGATCATCATTCCAGAAGAGGACTTCTGAAGATGGTAGGTCAGAGACGTGGTATGCTTGCATACCTGAAGAAAATCGATATCGAGAGATACCGTGCGCTGATCGCAAAACTTGGACTGAGAAAATAACAGTCATAAGGGCGGAGGGTTCCTCCGCCCTGTTTTCGTGAAAATTTAAATTTATCTGGCAGAAGATAATCTCCGAGACCACTGAAAAGTGCAAAAAGTACGGATTTGCATTTTTCAGTAGTTTCGGTATCTTCTACAGATAAGACAGAAAGGAGATACAGTTAGTATGTACAAAAGTTACACAATGGAACTGGCAGGCAGAACTCTGAGAGTGGATATCGGCCGTGTGGCAGCTCAGGCGAACGGCGCGGCTTTCATGCACTACGGAGATACGGTAGTGCTGTCCACGGCGACTGCCTCTGAAAAACCGAGAGAGGGTATTGATTTCTTCCCTCTGAGTGTGGATTATGAGGAAAAAATGTACGCGGTAGGAAAGATCCCGGGAGGATTCAACAAGCGTGAAGGAAAAGCGTCCGAGAACGCGATCCTGACTTCCCGTGTGATCGACCGTCCTATGAGACCGCTGTTTCCGAAGGATTACCGCAATGATGTGACGCTTAACAATATGGTCATGAGCGTGGACCCGGAGTGCCGTCCGGAGCTTGTAGCCATGCTGGGCGCCGCCATCGCGACCAGTATTTCTGATATACCTTTTGACGGTCCCTGCGCTATGACTCAGGTGGGAATGGTCGACGGTGAGTTCATCATCAATCCGTCCCAGCTTCAGTGGAAAGAGGGAGATCTCAATCTGACGGTGGCTTCCACAAGAGAAAAGGTCATCATGATCGAGGCCGGAGCCAATGAGATTCCGGAGGAGAAAATGATCGAGGCCATTTATATGGCGCATGACGTCAACCAGACGATCATTAAATTCATCGATCAGATCGTAGCGGAAGCAGGCAAGGAAAAACATACCTATGAGAGCTGCGCGATTCCGGAAGAACTGTTTGCGGCGATCAAAGAGATCGTTCCCCCGGCAGAGATGGAGGAGGCCGTGTTCACGGATGACAAACAGACCAGAGAGGGCAATATCCGCGCCCTGACCGAGAAGCTGCAGGAGGCATTCGCCGAAAATGAAGAGTGGCTGGCAGTTCTGGACGAGGCTATCTATCAGTATGAGAAGAAGACAGTCCGCAAGATGATCCTGAAAGATCATAAGCGTCCGGACGGCCGTGAGATTACGCAGATCCGTCCGCTGGCGGCAGAAGTGGATATTATCCCGCGCGTACACGGTTCCGCCATGTTTACCCGCGGACAGACCCAGATCTGTAACGTGTGTACGCTGGCTCCCCTTTCCGAACAGCAGAGACTGGACGGACTGGATGAGAATGAAGTCAGCAAGAGATATATGCATCATTACAATTTCCCGAGCTACTCGGTAGGCGAGACCAAGCCGTCCAGAGGACCGGGACGCCGTGAGATCGGACATGGCGCTCTGGCAGAGAGAGCGTTGATCCCGGTACTTCCCAGCGAGGCAGAGTTCCCGTACGCGATCCGTACCGTGTCGGAGACCTTTGAATCCAACGGTTCTACGTCTATGGCGTCCACCTGTGCTTCCTGTATGTCCCTGATGGCTGCAGGCGTACCGATCAAGAAGATGGTGGCAGGTATTTCCTGCGGTCTGGTGACCGGCGATACAGACGATGATTTTGTCCTTCTGACGGATATCCAGGGACTGGAAGATTTCTTCGGCGACATGGATTTCAAGGTAACAGGCACCACCGACGGCATCACGGCGATCCAGATGGATATCAAGATCCATGGACTGACCCGCCCGATCGTGGAGGGCGCCATTGCCAGGTGCCGTGAAGCGAGACTCTTCATCATGGACAACTGTATGAAGAAGGCGATCGCTGAACCGCGTCCGCAGGTTGGACCGTACGCGCCGAAGATCATCCAGATGACGATCGATCCGCAGAAGATCGGCGATGTGGTGGGCCAGAGAGGAAAGACCATCAATGCCATCATCGAGCAGACCGGCGTGAAGATCGATATCGACGACGACGGAGCAGTATCTATCTGCGGTACCGACCAGGCGATGATGGATAAGGCAAAAGAACTGATCGAGATCATCGTGACCGATTTCGAGGAGGGCCAGGTGCTCACCGGTAAAGTGGTCAGCATCAAAGAATTCGGCGCATTCCTGGAGTTCGCTCCGGGCAAGGAAGGCATGGTTCATATCTCCAAGATCGCGAAAGAGAGAATCAACCGCGTGGAAGACGTGCTGACTCTGGGAGACGTGGTAAAGGTGGTATGCCTTGGCAAAGACAAGATGGGACGCGTAAGCTTCTCCATCAAGGACTGCAAACAGTAAGACAGTTAAAATGGAATAAAAAAGAAGCAGGGCTTCCGCAGAAACTGAAATCTGCGGAAGCCTTTTTTATGTTGATTTGTCATTTCTCGTTTTTTATGCAGTTAAAATAAAAAACAGTCTCCGGACGCGGAAACTGTTTCGTGGAATACCTAATACTATGAAAACCCTCCTAAATAGTACACCAAAAAGTGGAAAAAATCAATGGAAAAATAGGGTGTTTTTGGTCAAAATAAAGTATTTCACGGGTAGAAGAAAGGAGAAGACAAATGAACGAGAGCAGAAAAGTATCCGGACTTGTAAACGAGTGGCTGGCTTCTGTGGAACCGAGAATCGCCAGGTCAACATATGTAAAGTATGAGCAGCTGGCCAGAAATTATATTGTGCCATATTTTGACACAATTACATGCAAAGAATTAGATAATAACCAGTTGCACCGTTTTTGCAGTGTTATTCATCAGAAAGAAAGCACTTCAAAGAGACCCTTATCTGTAGGAAACCAGAGAACCATATTTATGATCATGAATAATACGCTGGATTATGCATATGATTCCCGCATACTGGATCAAAGATATTATATCCGCCCCAGACTGGCGCGTACGAGGAGGGTGGTGCAGGTATTTTCCCAGGAGCACCAAAGAAAGATCGAAGACTATGTGCTGCATCATGACGATGAATGCTCCCTGGCTGTCATGCTGGCGCTGTTCACAGGTCTGAGACTCGGCGAAATCTGCGCGCTGCAGTGGGAAGATATCAGCTTTGAGACGAATTCACTGTATGTCAACAAGACAGTTCAGCGTCTGAATACCACGAATAAAAGCGGGGATGCGAGAACAAAGCTCCTGGTTTCCCATCCAAAGAGCGCCGCCTCCAACCGGCTGATCCCGCTGCCTGCTTTTCTCATAAAATATCTGGGACAGTTTCCGCATGAAGCTGAGCATGCATACGTCCTGAACAATGAAATATACACGCCCATGGAGCCCCGGACACTTCAGTATCATTATCAGAAAATGCTGCAGAAAATCGGAGTTCCATATCTGAATTTCCATTGTCTGCGCCATACTTTCGCAACCAGATGCGTGACGCTTGGATGGGATATGAAGACTCTGAGCGAAATACTGGGCCATTTCGATATCAAGATTACGATGGAATACTATTTTCATTCCTCATTTGAATACAAACAGACACAGATGAACAAGATCATCCCGCTTTCACAGAATTAGGTATTCTATGAAATTTTTTTAAAAGTATACCAAAATCCTATGAATTCCTCCAGAGAGAAAGAGTTTATGAAGGAGGAAAAAAATGAACAGGATGAAAAAGTTCATGGCAATGCTGTTGGCTGTTGTTCTTGTTGCACAGAGCGGATTTATGACGTATGCGACGGAAGACAATGGGTCTGCTGATCAGATTCAGACGATCGATGCAACAGAAGAAGCCGAACCGGTTGAAGAAGCGGGGCCGGCTGTGGACGAGGTTGAGCAATCTGAAGAGGCTGCTGGCGAAGTAACAGAAGCTGAACAACCTTCCAGTGAGGAGATGACGGTTACGGAAGAACCAACAGACGAGAACGATTCGGGGGCTGTGGCTCCGTCAGCTGAGGAAGAGTCAGCAGTGGAAACAGAGCCGGCAGAAGGAACAAATGTGGTAACGGATACAGAATCAAAATCTGAGACTACGCAAGAACCTGTGGCTGAACCAGAAGAAACGCCAGTGCAGGAGACAAAGCCTTCTACGGAAACTTCAGAAAAAACGGAAGCGGAATTGACAGAAGAAGCAGTGGAAGAACCAATAGTTGCAGTGCCGGAAAGCACGATGACGGAACCATCAAATATAGATTTAATGTCAGCTGGCGCAGAGAATTCTGCAAATGAAGAAGTGCCTGAGTACATCAGTAGCAGAACATTGTCTGTTGATGCTAGTTTAGAAGCTGCAGAGTCAGGAGTATATACGGATATTCAATCTGCTATCAATTTTATAAACGAACAGACAGATAAAGAGGACTGGACGATTATTGTTGAAAGTGGTGAATATGAAAGGTTTGTTGTACTGAGCGGACTAAATGGACTTACAGTAAAAACTGCGAAGGACGCAAATGTAACAATTAAAACTTTGAATGGTTTTGTACCAGAAGGCGTAACATTTGGAGGAGGTACGCCGGATACCGGCGGAGTCCAGTTGTGGAACGCGAATAATGTTGTCCTGGAGGGCCTTACTTTTAAAATTGGTGATGGTGATGATGGGACGCATCATATGAGAGCTGCAGTTTCCAATCATAGCGAAAGTACGGAACAGGCTGATAATTTTACAGTACAGAATTGTACTTTTGTCGGCAATGACAATATGAGCGGACAGGCAAATGGCAATGTGGGTATTTCAATCAGCTCCTTCGATTCATTCACGATAGAAGGGTGTACATTTACTAATCTAATGGAAGCTATTCGGGGACAGTCCGATAATGCAGATGTTGACACAGTAAATATTTTGGATAATGATTTTATTGACTGCAGTTTCGCTGTTCATGAATATGCAGGAAATGCTGATGAAAATGATCAGAGTGGTACATACAACTTCATTGGCAACAACGTAATAGGCAACAGCACTTTATATAATAAAGCGTATTTCGAAGACCTGTATGTTGAGAATGAAGGACATGAAAGTGATGGATATACCATCAACATTGAGGAAAATACTTTTGAGAACGCCATTGTTGGACTTGTAAATCTTGAGGATAATGCCGGGACGTCAGATAACGTATTTACGGACAATACCATAAACAAGAATACATTTGTGGTCACTGGAAGTAAAGTATCTGGCCAAATAGAAATGCACGCGAATTATACAGCACCTGAAAATGAGAAGGGTTATTGGCAGTGGACCGGAAAAGAAGATCCTGTAGGCGGGGGAAATCCGGAGGATGCTGCAGAGCAAATCCAAGAGGCCATTGACAAAGCTAATGAAGAAGGTTCCAACATTTTAAGGTTTGGAGTTGATGATCGCGATAATTTTTTACTGACCTTTACCTGGTTTAAAGACATGATTTACTGGGTTACTGATGAAACACCCGACCCGGAGCCTACTCCTGATCCAGATCCAACACCTGGGGTGCCGGAATGGGAAAGATCGAAATCTAAAGAGGCTGCAAATTTAGATGAGAGTTATGAATCCAAGGTAACATTGTCATTGCCGTCCGCAGAAGAAAAACTTGTATCAGATGTTGTATTTGTGTTGGATAAATCCACCAGTGCCGATGTTGAAGATCAGGCCATTGAAATGCTGAATGATTTGAATACACAGCTGAAAAACACAGGTGCAGCAGTAAAAGTCGGGGTAGTTATCTTTAATAAAGAAGCGAATAATGTTCTTGAACTGACAGAACTAACTGACAGTACAATGAGCGGCATAGAAACTGCAATTCGAACGACGATCAGCAGTGGAACCAATACGCATGCAGGTCTGTTGGCTGGCATTGATATGCTGGAAAAGGACAGCGATGTAGATGACAGCCGCAAGTATCTGGTATTTGTAAGTGACGGCATTACCTACATATATAACGAGAATCCAACAGCGATCGGACTTGAGAATGGCGATTATACAAATGTCTTCCCCGGACCGGATAACTGGGTAACAAAATATGGAAATAGTGATGCGCCTGATGACTGGTCTGCATGGCTGGGAGAAATAGAGGGGCTTATTCAGACGGATAATGGAAAATATGATGACACGTATAGAGAGCCATATCCTCCAGATGGAAGTGACAGTTACATCCACTATGATGATCGCGGAAATCATGCGATGTCTATTGATAAAGCACTTTACTTAACGTATCAGACTTATCAGGAAGCAGCTTCTAAATATCATTGTTATGCAATGGGAGCGCAGTCGAGCGCGGCGGCATCTTATCCATGGGCTACTTCTTTTATGGAGTATCTTGCAGGAGGAGAGGAAGTCAGCTTTGATACCATTAAGAATGATATTTATTATCTTCTGGATACAGGTAGTACAGTAATCGATGAGATTGGTTCCGGAGACGACTATAACTTTGATTTTGTTAACGAAGCAGAGAATTTAGTCCTGACAGTAGGAGGTACAGTATATACAACGGCTGTAAGTACTGGAAACCTGGGAGAAGGAGAGACTGCCCGCTATACATTTACAAGTCCTGGCGTAGAAGCGACAAATGGCGCCGAGGCCCCGTATGTATTGCATTATTACGCAGATGGAGCAGCGATTAAAGGAACAACGTATGGCGAATGTTTCGTCTGGGACATCAATGTACCGGTTTCCAATTTCGCGCCGGTCCAGCTGACCTACTCCGTAAAACTGACAAATCCGAAAACGGCAGCAGGCACCTACGGCCAGTACGATGCAGACGGAAGCGAGCAGTACGCAGGACTTTATACCAACAACAGCGCGACGCTGTATCCGGTAGACAGCAACGGAAACGAGGGAACTCCGGAGGAGTTTAATAAACCCACCGTCAGCTACACCGTTCCCGAGACTCCCGTACCCGAGGAGCCGACCGCAGGAACCGCCACACTGAACATCACCAAGAAAGTGCAGACGAATAAGGGTGAAGCCAAGAAAGTGAGCACATCCTTCTACGCATCTATCTTTACGGACGACAAATATCAGAATCGTTACGGCAATGTGATCGAACTGAAACTGACAGATGCCAGCGAAGTGACCGTGACGGTGAACGTGGAGACGCCAGCAGACGGAAGCAGCCGTACCTACTATGTAATGGAGACGGATAAAGACGGAAATGTGGTAAGCAGCGGAAAAGACTTCGGCTACCAGATTGATGTGAAGGGAAGCCAGGTGACGGTGTCTAAGACTGCCGTTACAGCGGATATCGTGATTACGAACCGGCAGGTGAAATCCGGAAGCGGTAGTCACGGCGGAAGCGGAAGCAGCGGAAGCGGCGACGGCAGTACAGGAAGCGCGGCCTCCACACCGCAGCAGGTCGGATCCGCTAAAACAGGGGATACCGGCAACCTTACACTGTATATAGTTCTGGCAGCTGTCGCAGTGGCCGCTCTGGGAGCATGCGGAGTTATTGTATATAAAAAGAGAAAACTTACGAAATAAAGTACAAAGGAAGTAAGAAAGATGCCAAGAACCGTGAAAGATATTACAGGGAAACGGTTTGGGAAACTGGTTGTAGCCGGCTTTGCCGGCTACGGCCAGACAGGCAGACAAAGAATCTCACTCTGGAAATGCCGGTGTGACTGCGGAAATACCTGCATCGCACAGGGATATCTGTTAAAGAGCGGCCGCAGGAAAAGCTGCGGCTGCATTCGTTCTACCCCGGATCAGATGATCGGGAAACGGTTTGGAAAACTGACTGTAATCGCTGAAGATTTGGATAATCATACGACGCTACAGAAGGTAATTTGCCGGTGTGACTGCGGACGGGAGAAAAGTATCGCAACACGGGATCTGAAAAGCGGAAAAGTCGTCAGCTGCGGATGTGACCGATTGTCGGTGCGGGGACGAAAAGATTATCTGGAGCGTCAATATGATGAGAAGATCGAAGAAAAAATGGCGGCGTTCCGTCATGGCAATCTCTCTGCCATAGAAACTCTGGAAGAGTGGGTATATGTATGGATTCGCAGCGTATTGCCGAATGTGGTGAAGGAAACGACGATCTGCATGTATGCTGAGACGATGGAACGACATGTTCTGCCTTCTTTGGGGAAAATACGCCTGTGTGATATGACTGAGAAAGTGATCGGCCAATGGCTGGAAACTTTGCGGGTAACGCCCGTCTCGGGGACACAGAACGGATGTATGACAGAAGGCACAGTGAGGAATACGTTGTCTGTTTTAAGCGGCTGTATGAGGGACGCTCAGAAAAGCAGTCTGATTGACAGGAATCCCTGCACAGAGTCCTCATGGATTCTGCAGGGGAGAAATGTATGGGAAGAAAAAGACTGGCTGGATGAAAATCAGCTTAAGGTATTAATGCCGGTATTATGTGCATATCAGGGAAAAGACGGATATCCGTTGGGGTTAGGTTTTGAGATGATCCTGTATACCGGAATGACGCTGAGCGAGACAGCCGCCCTCCGCTGGGGAGAAGTGGACTTTGAAAACGGAGAATTTCATCTGGAATATTTCCTTGCAGTAAAACGGGATTCCGGGCCGGAGGAAAATCGCAGATATGAACTGGAGCCTTTGACAGGCCGAAAAAAAAGGAACATTCCTGTGCCGGACTCTCTGCTGAAACAGTTGGAGAATACGCGCAGACAATATCGGGGCGGTCCGGAAGAATTTGTTCTGAGTCAGTCGGAGAACGAGCCGGTCCGCATAGACCGGATGCGTGCGGCGTTGATGCGCAGGGCCCAGTCCTGCGGGTTGGGAAAGGTGACTCCCCGGATGCTGAGAGATACATATGCAGTTCACGCAGTGCAGGCAGGGGCCAGCTCGGACATGATAGCGGAACTGATGGGGTTCGCGTCTTCTCAGCAGGTGATCCGCAGATATATGCCGCGGACAGGAACAGACAAGAAAACTCTGGTAAATAAAATGTTTGAATACTGACCGTATACTGCCTCTTTGACCGGACAGGGAGGAGAGGAAGAAGCGGGAGACAAAGAGTCGGGAAGCAGACTTTTTGTCTCCCGCTTCCTCCGTCTTTGCGGTATAAAACCTGTCCCGGTCTCATATATTGGGGGTAAGGAGTGGGAAACATGCAGTGTGACGAAGTATTATCCATATTTCCAAAAGAGATCCGGGAGCTGGTACAGTCTCTCCATCTGTCTCCGGATGGGCTGCAGGAAATCCGGATCCGGGCGGGACGTCCGATATTGATCCGGTACCGGAACCGGGAACTGGTGACAGGCAGGACAGTGAGCCGGGACCGGACGGCAGAGATTCTGGCATATCTGGGAAGTTATTCTCTCTATGCCTATGAAGCTGAAATAAGACAGGGCTTTTTGTCCCTTCCGGGAGGCCACAGGGTGGGGCTCTCCGGAAAGGCGGTGATGGAAGCCGGGCGGGTGAAAACATTGGGAGAGATCTCCTCGCTGAATATCCGGTTCGCCCATCAGATCAGGGGCTGTGCGGATCCGCTGGTGCCGTATATATGGGAAGGGGAGAGACTGCTGCATACATTGATCGTTTCCCCGCCGGGCAGAGGCAAAACGACTCTCCTCCGGGACTGTATCCGCCAGATCTCCGACGGCTCTGACACGCGTCCGGGAAAAACGGTCGGGGTTGTGGACGAGCGTTCGGAGATCGCCGGATGTTTTCGGGGAGTACCGGGAAACGATGTGGGGATGCGTACGGACGTGCTGGACGGCTGTCCGAAAGCGGAGGGTATGATGATGCTGATCCGGTCCATGGCTCCGGATGTAGTGGCTGTGGATGAGATCGGCGGCCGGGAAGACGCGGGATCGCTCCGCTATGCCATGAACTGCGGATGCGTCCTGCTCGCTACGGTCCACGGAAGCTGTATGGAGGAGCTGCTGCAAAAACCCGTGCTGAGAGAACTTGTCGAGCAGGGAATATTTGAAAGATATGTGTTCCTGGAAGCCGGGAAGATTCCCGGCAGGATCGGACAGATCCTGGACAGACAGGGGGAGAGTGTATGCTGAAGGCAGTAGGAATCCTGTGTATCCTGGCGGGAAGTACGGGGCTGGGCATGTCTATGGCCAGGGAACTGGAACTGCGGATCGAGGAACTGCTGCAGCTCCAGAAGCTGATGCTGCGGCTGAGGGGGGAGATCCGGTATATGCACCGGACCCTCCCGGAGGCTTTTTTTAATCTGGCCGGCAGCGCATCGCCTCCTTTTTCCGATTTTTTCCGTCAGACATCTCTGGAACTTCAGGATCGAAGCGGACAGACTGCGGAAGAGATCTGGACGCGGAATCTTCAGAAACATTTTTCGGGCCTGCATATTACCAGACAGGAACTGACAGAACTGGAAAAACTGGGGAGCATGCTGGGCTGCCTGGATGTGGAGATGCAGGTGAGCACGCTGGATTATTATCTGGACCAGCTGAAACAGTCGGCGGAGCAGGCGGAACAGTCGGCGGAAAGCCGCAGAAAACTGTACCGGTATCTGGGAATTTTAAGCGGCGCTGTGTTGGCGGTTCTGATCATATAAAGGAAGGACGGGAAACGGAAGAAAGATGGATGAAACCATGATTTTCAAGATTGCCGCGGTGGGTATCCTGGTGTCGGTCCTTTCTCAGGTACTGAAGCACAGCGGGAGGGAGGAGCAGGCATTTCTGACCAGCCTTGCGGGACTGATTCTGGTGCTCCTGTGGATTGTTCCCTATGTATACGAATTGTTTACTACCATGCAGCGGCTGTTTACTTTATAGGAGGAACAAAGATGGTTCGGGTGGCTTTGCTGGGAATTGCAGGTGTGCTTCTGGCGCTGCAGCTGAAATCGTTAAAGTCAGAATATTCCATATATCTGTGTCTGGGAGTCAGTGCGCTTATTTTCTGGTATATGACGGAGCAGCTGGGAAGCATTCTGGAGGGACTGGAAATGATCCAGGACACTCTGCCGCTGAATGCGGGATATATCCGGACACTGATCAAGATTGTGGGAATCACATATATTGCCGAATTTGCTTCTGATCTGTGCAAAGACGCCGGATATCAGGCGGTGGCCGGACAGATCCAGATGTTTGGAAAGCTGTCGGTGCTTGCTGTCAGTATCCCCATTCTGACGGCGCTTCTGGATACCGTGCGGACATTCCTGGGAGGCTGACATGGGAGATATTGATTTTTCAGAGATCCAGCAGCTGCTGGATGAACTTCTGGGAAACGGCCTGGATTTTGGGGATATGGTAATGCGGGGGACAGAAGGGGGACAGTTGTTTTCCTGGGAGTCGCTGGCGGGTTTCCTGCAGGATACATTTTTTAAAGAACTGCTGCAGCAACGGCAGATGTGGGTACATATTCTGATTCTGGCAGTCGCGGCGGCGTTTCTGGTTCACTTTGCGGATGTCTTCCAGAACCGCAGTGTCTCACAGATCAGTTTCTGCATGATCTATATGCTCCTTTTTCTGCTTCTGCTGACTTCGTTTCAGAACAGTATGGGGATCGCGGAGCAGGTTATGGATCATATGCGGGATTTTATGACCGTTCTTGCTCCGGCGTATTTTCTGGCCATGACTTTATCGGCGCGGGTGACGTCAGCCGGAGTGTATTATGAATTTATTCTCCTGCTGATTTCGGCGGTCCGCTGGCTGGCAGAGGCGTTTGTGCTTCCCTGCGTTGAGATCTATGTATTACTGACGCTGGTCAATGGAATGTCGGGAGAAGGCAGACTGGGACGTCTTACCGAACTGGTGGAAATGTTGGTGGGATGGAGCCTGAAAGCGGTATTGGCAGCAGTTATGGGATTTCATATGATACAGGGTCTGATTACTCCGGCGGCGGACGCGTTCCGGGCCTCTTCGGTCAGTAAAGGGATCGAGATGGTGCCGGGGGTGGGAGACGTGGGAGGTTCTGTCACAGATCTGGTGCTGGGTTCGGCGATGCTGATCAAGAATGGCGTAGGAGCGGCTGCGCTGGCGGTGCTGATTCTGCTGTGTCTGGTCCCCCTGGCAAAGCTGGGGGTGATCATGGCGGCGTATTATCTGTTGGCAGCCATATTGCAGCCGGTGTCTGAAGAACGCATCACCGGCTGCCTGACCGGGATGGGCCATGCGGTCCGTCTGCTGTTCCAGACTGTTTTTACTGTCCTGGTGCTGTTTTTGCTGACTATTGCCCTGGCGACAGCGGCGTCCGGATAGAGAGGGGGTATGCCGGGATGCAGGAGATTCTGGATATGGTAAGATATGTGGCGGTTTTTTATCTGCTGGAGCAGACGGTGCTGAATCTGCTTCCCGGCAAAATTTATGAGAAATATGTGCGGTTTTATCTGGGGCTTTTGCTGGTACTGCTGCTGCTCCAGCCGGTTTTAAGGATATTCCGTCTGACAGAGACTCTGGATGCGGAAGCGCTGGTATACGAAACCGTGCAGGAAGCGGACGATCTGCGGTAGATGCTGAGAGGAGGCGGGAACTGTGCCGGTGAAATGGAATGAAATCAAAAAGAGATACTGGCCGCCAAGGAAAGATCAGCTGTTGATTCTGGTGCTGTTCGGTCTTTTGCTGGCGGTGATAGCGATTCCGGTAGACAGGGAGAAACCGGTGGGAGAGGAGAAAGAAGAAACAGCGCGGGAGGATGCGGAAAACGACTATGAAACCCGAATGGAGCAGAAACTGGGTGAGCTTCTGTCTCGGGTAGAAGGAGTGGGAAATGTTGAAATTATGCTGACTTTCGAGGGAAGCGGGGAAAAACAGGTGGAGAAGGACCAGACAGTTACGGAAGACAGCACACAGGAAGAGACAGTCTATGAAGAGAGCGGGAACAGCGGACGAACCCCATATGTGGCTTCCGAAACTAATCCGAGAGTGGAAGGAGTTCTGGTGATCGCCGAGGGAGGGGATTCCAGCAGAGTGAAGCAGGAGATTATAGAGGCCGCGCAGGCATTATTTGGCATAGAGGCTCATAAAATTAAAATAATGAAAATGGAGGGAAGCAAGTGAAGCAGATATTTAAGAAACCGGTATTCAAAAAAAATCAGATGATTATCACCGCGCTGGCCGCCATGATCGCGGTGGCCGGATACCTGAATTATTCGGGGACCGGACTGGATGAGGATTTATTAAGCGCCAACAGCTCGGCGATCGAAGATACAGAGGATGCAAGCGTGGCAGAAGATATTTCGGCGGAAGATATCTATGCGCAGACCGGTACGGAGGAGACCGGGGACATCGCCAGCCTGGATGAAGATACGGAAGCTGCAGAAGAAGAGGCAGAACCTGCGGCGGAAGAACAGGCGGAAGCAGAAGTGGGAGATACGGTGATGGTGGGAAGCAGCGTAGGCGTGGGCCTGGTGTCGGAAGCAAAAGTGACCAGGGAACAGACACGTTCCAGAAATAAGGAAATACTTATGGAGTTAATCAACAGCACCAATATTACAGATGAACAGAAGCAGGGAGCAATCGATGAAATGGTGGAGATGACGGACATTGCGGAGAAGGAACTGGCGGCGGAGACGCTGCTGTCCGCGCAGGGCTTTAACGACGTGGTAGTCAGTATCAATGAATCTTCGGCGGATGTGGTAGTGAGCAACACGCAGGTCAGTGACGCGGAGCGTGCCCAGATCGAGGATATCGTAAAACGGAAAACCGGAATCGAAGCGGCAAATATCACCATCACTCCCGTAACTGCGGCGGAGTAAATCCGGGTCTGTTGCATAAATAATAAAAATTCGCTATAATGCAGCTGATAAATATTATCAGCTGCATTATGATGTTTGAGCCCCGGACAACCGGAGAATAAAGATATCAGCATATATTTGCCGGGGCAGACGAGCGAGAGGTGTACAGATGAGATTGAATGAAGGAGCGAAAGGCAGCAGGCTCAAAGTGCTGCATATGGACCTTCCCGTCCAGACGGAACGCCGCCTGGAAGTGCTGGGAATGCTGGAAGGAACTGTGATTTCTGTGGTGAACAGGAAGAAAAGAGGGGCTATGATTATCAAGATCAGAGGCACCCGGTTTGCAATAGGAGAACAGATCACAAAGAACATCGAGGTGGAACCGGTATGAGTAAGAAGGAATTGACGGTAGGATTTGTAGGAAATCCGAACTGTGGAAAAACGACATTATTTAATGCCTATACAGGAGCTAATCTGAAAGTGGCCAACTGGCCGGGAGTAACGGTGGAAAAAAAAGAAGGAGCCATGCGTTTTCATGACGATACGTTCCGTCTGGTGGATCTGCCCGGTACATACAGCCTGACTTCCTATACAATGGAAGAGACTGTGACAAGGCAGTACATATTGAGCGATGAGGTGGATGTGATCGTGGACGTGGCAGACGCGTCGGCGCTGGAGAGAAATCTCTATCTGACGCTTCAGCTGATTGAACTGGGGAAACCGGTGGTTCTGGCGCTGAATATGATGGATATTGTTCAGGAGCGGGGGATGGAGATCGATCTGCACCGCCTGCCGGAGATGCTGGGGATTCCCTGTGTGCCTGTCTCGGCACGCAGAAAGACCGGTCTTGAGATCCTGATTCATACGGTGGCCCATCATAAGGATAAAATTCTGGGAGAGAAACTGATTCACCATCATGAGCCTGAAGAAAGCCATCACAAGGACGCGGAAGAACATCATAAAATGTACGCCATGGTGTACTCCGACGATGTGGAGGACAAGATTGACGAGATATCGGATCTTTTGCAGAAAAATTATCCGAAGATCGATAATCTGCGCTGGCATGCCATAAAAGTGCTGGAGAACGATGTGGAGATCCGCAAAGCATATCCGCTGAACTGGTCGGAGATTCTGGAGAGGGATTATGAAAAAGAAATCATCAACCAGAAGTTTTCTTTTATTGAAGAAATTATGACGGAGTGTGTGGCGAACCGGAGCCGGAAGGCAGAGTCAACAGACCGTATCGACCGGGTCCTGACACATCCGGTATGGGGGCTGCCGGTCTTTCTGCTGATCATGGCGCTGGTGTTTTTCCTGACATTTACTGTGGGAGACTGGCTGAAAGGCTATTTTGAGATCGGGCTGGACAGTCTGACAGGGCTTGTCACATCAGCGATGGAAACGATCCATACGAACCCGCTGCTGATCTCTCTGGTTACGGACGGTATCCTGGCCGGTGTGGGAGGAATTCTGACTTTTCTGCCCAATATATTTATTCTGTTCCTGGCGCTGGCTTTTCTGGAGGACAGCGGATATATGGCCAGAGTGGCGTATGTGATGGACGGTATCATGGGAAAGATCGGCCTTTCCGGACGTGCTTTTCTGCCTATGCTGCTGGGATTCGGCTGTACGGTGCCGGCGGTTATGGCTTCCAGGGTGCTGGAAAATCCCCGGGATCGTCTGAAGACGATCATGGTCACACCGTTTATGTCCTGCAGCGCGCGTCTGCCCATCTATGTGCTTTTTTCTGAGATGTTTTTCGGCGACAGAGCGATGATCGCCGCATTTTCCATGTATGTGCTCGGACTGGCGATGGCGATTCTGGGCGCCTTTATCATGAAGCTGGCGGACCGGAAAGAGAACGGAAATATGCTTTTGATCGAGCTGCCGGAATATAAGACGCCCAATGCCCATACGATCCGGGTCTATGTATGGGAGAAAGTGAAAGATTATCTGACGAAGGCCGGAACGACAATCTTCCTTGCCTCCATGATTATGTGGTGCGTGATGAATTTAGGACCTCAGGGATTTACGACAGATATGGAACAGAGTTTCGGGGCTCTGATCGGTAAAACGCTCGTGCCGGTTTTTGCGCCGCTGGGGCTTGGCTACTGGCAGATCGTACTGGCGCTGATCTCCGGAATCGCGGCAAAAGAAGTTGTGGTGTCCAGCTGCAGCGTCCTGTTCGGCATTGGCAATGTGACCGGAATTTCCGGTATGAACGGACTGGCCGCCGTGCTGGAAGGTATGGGATTCGGAGCGCTCAACGCCTATGCGCTGATGGTATTCTGCCTTCTTTATGTACCTTGTCTGGCGACGCTTGCTACGGTGAAAAGAGAGACAGGGAGCTGGAAATGGACCGGACTTATGGTTTGCGTACAGCTTCTGATTGCCTGGCTGATGGCATTTCTGGTCTTCCAGGCAGGATCTGCTGTTTTTTAGAATACAGGGATTGACAAATGAACCGGGGCAGAGTATTATTGTACTATATTAATAATACAATAATGCACGGCAAAGGAGTGAGCAGATGGAATGGAAACTGGATGACAGCCGCCCGATCTGGATCCAGCTGCAGGAACAGCTGACCAGAATGATTCTTTCCGGACGATTTCGTGCGGGTGAAAGACTGCCCAGCGTGAGAGAACTGGCATCGGAAGCAGGAGTGAATCCCAATACCATGCAGCGCGCACTGGCAGGGCTGGACGCGGAAGGGCTCACGGTAACGAACCGTACCGCGGGACGGACAGTGACGGAGGATGACTCGGTACTGGAAGGAATGCGTGCGAAGCTGGCGAGAGAACTGATCCGGCAGTTTTATGAAGAGGTGGAGCAGCTGGGATATGCCAGAGATCAGGCGCTGGAATTGTTAAAGAGGAGTGGAAGTTAGATGGGTGAAGTTTTGATACAGTGTCAGGATGTGTGGAAATACTACGGGAGAAAAGAAGCGCTGAGAGGCCTGGATTTTCAACTGTCCGGCGGACGGATTGTAGGACTTCTCGGCCCTAACGGATCCGGAAAGACGACTCTGATGAAGGTGCTGAACGGTCTTCTGCGGCCGGAGAAAGGAGTGGTTCTGATCGACGGAGAGGAGCCTGGAATTTATACGAAATCTGTCGTCAGTTATTTGCCGGACAAGACGTATTTTGCGGATTGGATGAAAGTCAGCGATCTGTTTGATCTGTTTCAGGATTTTTATGAAGATTTTGACCGGGAAAAAGCGGAGCAGATGTGCGAAACGCTTCAGATTCAGACAAATCAGAAAATGAAGATCCTGTCCAAAGGTACCAGAGAAAAAGTGCAGTTGATTCTGGTCATGAGCCGCAGCGCAAAGCTGTATCTTCTGGATGAGCCGATCGCAGGGGTGGATCCGGCAGCCCGGGATTATATTCTTGCGACGATTTTGAATAATTATAATCCGGAGGGAACTGTCCTGATCTCTACTCATCTGATTGCGGATGTGGAGAGGGTACTGGACGAAGTCCTTTTTATTCAGGACGGAAAAGTGATCCGCCAGGAGATGGTGGATGATATCCGCGAACAGGAAGGAAAATCAGTGGATGAACTGTTCCGGGAAATATTCCGGACGGTGCCTTATGGCGGAGGTACGGCGAATGTTAGGTAAATTAATTAAATATGATATGAAATCTATCTCAAGGACGTTGATTCCGCTATGGATTCTGGCGCCGGTCATCTCCCTCTTGTTCAGCATATCTATCAGGGGGCTGGTCGGGACAGCGGAGTACGCCGTCCAGAATACTCTGGAGAATCAGGCGCTTATTCAGGGCAGCGCGATTATTACCGGTATCACTACACTGGTTTTTTTCGGAGTTATGATCGCTATTCTGGTGATGACGGTTCTGTTCATTATTCAGAGATTCTGGAACGGACTGCTGAAAGAAGAAGGATACCTGATGTTTACGCTTCCGGTGGAAACATGGGAATTGGTAGTTTCCAAGGGAATCTGTGCGACAGTGGTCAGCTGTGTCAGTATCCTGGTGGGAGTGGTCAGCTGCGTGGTGATGTTTATGGGCGCGATCAGCGGTTTTGACGAACTCTGGAATGGAATCGGACAGCTGATCGGATACGCGGTGAAAGCGGACGGCGTAATGATATGGTCCTGCAATGTGGTTCTTTTTGTGTTGCTGATGATCGTAGGTACGGCGGAGAGCGTCTACCGCGTGTATGCAGCCATGGCTCTGGGCCAGCTTTTTGAAGGGCACAGAGTAGTTGGCGCCTGTGTATCTTATATCGGCATCGGCATTGCGTGGTCGTTGATCTCAGGGATCTTTACAATTATTGTCAGCCTGGCGCTGCCGGATACAGCATATTATCTTACGGAGGACTTTGGCGTATTCGGACTGTTGTATATGCTGGTTCTGCTTCTGATCACATTATTCCAGATTGTGATCTGGCATCTGATGACTGTGCATATTCTGTCCAGGCATTTAAATCTTGAATAAAAAAAGAATTTCCAGTACAATAGTAAGAAATTGGCATGGAAAGGAAAAACACAATTATGGACTATAGTATTTTTGAGCTGCTGTTTTTTCTGTTCATTTATTCTTTTTTGGGCTGGTGTCTGGAAGTCCTGTATATGGCTGTGCAGACCGGCAGGTTCTGCAACAGAGGTGTACTGAATCTGCCGCTGTCCCTTTCTTATGGGATAGCGGCAGTTTTGCTGATTCTGATCCAGCCTACGCTGAGAGAACACTGGCTTTTTCAGCCTGTGGCATATATGGTGATTACTTCCGCAGTGGCTCAGCTGGCGTCGGAAGTGTCATATCGTCTGACCGGAAAGAAGTTGTGGAATCAGGATGAAAAATCAGTATACGCCGGCAGGGTGAAGGGGTTTCTCTATATGGCAGCTGCGGCCGTATGCGCCATGCTGGTGATCCTGCTGGTGCATCCGTTTCTGTATCTGGCGGTTCATGCGCTTCCTGATCTTCTGATACAGATCGTTTCCGGCGTGCTTCTGGTGCTGGTGGTCATAGACGCGTCGGCCGTTTATCTGGCATCCAGGAAAAAGCTGCAGGCGGGCAGAGTGCGGACGCTGGCAGCGGGACTGCAGGTGCAGAAAAAGACTGTGGGAAGCCGTTTGACGGCACATATCTGGAACCGGCTTAAGAAAGCATATCCCAAGCTGCAGGCGGCAGAAGACGGTGAAGAAGAAAATCGGAAAAATTATGTGTTCGCGAAAGGAATCTGTCTGGATAAAGTATTCTGGATTTTCGTGATCACCGCAGTTGCCGGAGTCGTGATTGAGACGGTCTTTGTGGGCGTTACAACCGGAAGGTGGATGAGCCGGGCCAGTCTGCTTTACGGCCCCTTCAGCATTGTATGGGGAGCGGGAGGAGCGCTCCTGACGGTGCTTCTTCATAAATTGTCAAGCAAAGACGACAGGTATATCTTTCTGGGGGGATTTTTCCTGGGAGGCACTTATGAATATATGTGCAGCGTGATCAGCGAGGTCTTTTTCGGAACAGTATTCTGGGACTACAGCGATATGCCCTTCAATATCGGAGGGCGGACAAATCTTTTGTTTTGTATCTTCTGGGGAATCCTTGCTCTGGTATGGGTGAAGATTATTTATCCGAAGCTCAGCGGACTGATTGAAAGGATTCCGCCCATGACGGGCAAGATCGTGACCTGGGTATGCATGGTGCTGATGGCCTGCGATCTGGCGATTTCCGGCATGGCGCTGCTTCGCTACGTAGAGCGGAAAGAAGGAATCCCCGCAAGAAATATTGTGGAAGAATATGTAGATTATCAGTGTCCGGATGAATATGTGGAAGTAATATGGCCCAATATGAGAATGCGCTAGGCATCAAGGACTCCAAGAGCGGCCGGATCCGTGATCTCGACCGTCCCCCGCGAGAGGCGGACGTATCCTTCCCTCTGGAAATACCGAAGCATCCGGGTGACGACCTCTCTGGCGGTTCCCAGGTGAGCAGCGATTTTCTCATGCGTGATTTTCAGTACGGGACTGTCCTCCGCAGAGGATTCCTCCAGAAGGAAAGAGGCCAGACGCCGGTCCATGCTTTTCCACATAATCTGTTCGATCAGCCACATGACCTCTGAAAATCTGGAAGCCATGATCTGATTGGTATAATTGGCCAGAACCGCGGATCCGTCCATGATCTTTTTATAGGTGCCGGAAGGAATGACCCAGAGATCTGTGTCCTGTTCCGCTTCGATAAAGATATCGAACTGAATGTTCTGCATGATGCATGAGGCGGAAAAAAGGCAGATATCCCGGGGATAAAGCCGGTACAGGGTAACTTCCCGGCCGTCTTCAGAAGAGAGGAAGGCGCGCAGACGTCCTGTCCGCACCACAAGAAGGCCAATGCAGTCGCCGGAGCCGCTGTGAAGTATGGTTCCTTTCGAGATAGAGCGGGATGAGCAGGAGGCGGAAAGATTCGTCTGTTCCTTTTCTGTCAGCTGGTCCCAGACCGGAAAATAATTTGAAATATCCATGACTGTTTCTCCTTTATGGAATCAGTATAGGACATTTTCGTGATAATGTCACGGAAGATTTTCGGGAAGCCGGGTACTCTATGAATAAAGATTCTGTTTAAAGACGGAAAAGCTGCGGGGTCTGTGGCTGCGCCGGATTCCAAGGCGGCGATAAAAGCGTTTATAGAAAAATATGGAAATGACAGGTGAGAGGTATGAGAGAGATTTATGATGTAGTGGTGATCGGAGGAGGTCCGGGCGGATACACGGCAGCATTGTATTGTGTGCGTGCAGGTCTGAAGACAATTCTGCTGGAAAAGCTGTCCGCAGGAGGGCAGATGGCGCTGAGCACGCAGATTGATAATTACCCCGGGTTTGAGGAAGGGATCGACGGTTTTACGCTGGCGGAAAAAATGCAGGCCCAGGCAGAACGTTTCGGAACAGAGACGGAGCTTGCGGATGTTTTCGGAGCGGATTTAACAGGTCCGGTGAAAACCGTGCATACCAGCGAAGGTGATTTCCAGGGGCGCAGCGTGATTCTGGCTGCGGGAGCATTTCCGCGGAAACTGGGCGTTCCGGAAGAGGACTCATTGATCGGGCGCGGGGTCAGTTATTGCGCAGCATGCGACGGTATGTTTTTCAAAGGGAAGACGGTGGCCGTCGTCGGCGGCGGAGATACGGCAGTGATGGATACGCTGGTACTGTCCAGAATTTGCGAGAAAGTCTATATGATTCATAGGAGGGATACGCTGCGGGCCACCAAAGTCTATCATGAACCGCTTATGAAAGCGAAAAATGTGGAGTTTATCTGGGACAGCGAAGTGACGGAGCTTCTTCATGGTGATAAACTTACCGGTCTGAGGATTCATAATAAGAGGACGGGAAAAGGATCTGTCCTCTCTGTGGACGGCGTTTTTGTCAGCGTTGGCAGAGTTCCGGCGTCAGAATTGTTCAAAGGAGTACTGGAGACGGATGAAGCGGGGTACATTGCGGCAGATGAGTCTACCAGAACCAATGTTCCGGGAGTCTTTGCCGTAGGCGATATCCGCACGAAAGCGGTGAGACAGGTAGTGACCGCGGCGGCAGACGGCGCGGTGGCCGCACACTATGCGGAGGAGTATCTGGCGGAGAACAGATAAAATAGAAAATACAGGATGGAAAAGAAAAATGAATAAAAAAGATATTCACAACCAGGACCTTGCACAGGAAGAAAAGAAGGAGTATAAGAAAAAACAGAGAGTCTTCAGATTCCTCACGGCAGCGGCGCTTCTGCTCATCTTGTTTGTGATTGTGTTCCGGATGATGCCTAAAAACATCCCTTTGGAAGAAAGCGATATTTTCCGGGCAGATGAAGTACAGGAACTGGCGGAACATACAGTGCTCCTGTTGGGCGAAGGAAACTATGAAGAGATTCAGGAGTACGCGTCAGAAGATATGATATCTGTGCTTACGAAAGAGCAGATGGATGCGGTGAAGGAACAGTTTGCTCCCGACTGGGGAGAGTTCCAGTCTTTTGGAAATCTGTACATGGCGGAAGTACGGCAAAAGGGTGTCCGTTCGGCGGTGGTACAGATGAACGCTTCGTATGAGCACACGAGCATCACATATACCGTTAGTTTTGACGAAAACATGCAGCTGATCGGACTCTGGATGAAATAGAAGCAAAATTTTTGTAAAAAAATGAAAATAGGACTTGTCAAAAAAATGTCAATAGATTAGGATATATGTTGTGGATATTTTACAATTCATGAACCATGCAGTTATATATAATAGGTTGATTGCATGAGAGAAAGGAGCTTACTTATATGAAAAGCAAAGTAACTATTATCGGAGCGGGCAGCGTAGGATCTACGATTGCGTATACCCTCTCAACGATGGATATCGCATCTACGATTGTCCTGATCGATATCAATAAGAAAAAGGTAGAAGGAGAAGTGATGGATATCGCGCAGGGAACCTGCTTCCGCGACCCGATCTCTCTGGTGGCAGGAGAGTATGAGGACGCGAAGGATTCCGATATCGTCATCATCACTTCCGGCATTGCGCGTAAACCGGGCCAGACCAGAATCGAACTGACTCAGACAAATGTAAACATCATGAAGAGCATCGCTCCGGAGATCGCGAAAGTTGCTCCGAACGCGCTTTACGTGATTGTGAGCAACCCGGTTGATATTATGACCTATGTATTTACGAAGATTTCCGGTATTCCGGAGAACCAGATCATCGGTTCCGGCACTCTTCTGGATACTGCGAGACTTCGCAACACCCTGTCTGAGCATTTCCAGGTAGCGCAGGGCAACATCCACGCTTACGTATTTGGCGAGCATGGCGACAGCTCTTTCGTTCCGTGGAGCTGCGCATCCGTATCCGGCGTGGAGCTGGATGAGTACCTGGCGCTGATGAAATCCTTCGGCAAAGAGGTAGAGGATCTGGACAAAGACGGAATGGTTGATTTTGTGCACAAATCCGGCGGAATCGTTATCGCAAACAAGGGTGCTACTTTCTATGCGATTGCTTCTTCCGTATGTAAGCTCTGCTCTATCCTGAGCGCTTCTACAGATTCTGTCATCACCGTATCTTCCATGATGCACGGCGAGTACGGAATCGAGGACGTATGTATCAGTACGCTGACCCTTGCCGGCCCGAACGGTATCCGCGGCAAGGTTCCGGTAAAACTGAATGACGAAGAAGTGGCAAAACTTCAGGCAAGTGCGAATGCGCTGAAAGAAGTCATTGCTCAGATCGAGTTATAAGATCTTTTTCAAATAACAGAGAAGACGCGGCACATGTCCGCGTCTTCTTTTTGTGACGGCGTGCCATGCGGCACGCCCCTGTCATTTTCAGGTTCAGTTCAGTTCATCTTCTGAGACCAGTTCGTCATATTCCATGGAATCCAGCAGTTCATCGAAGGCGTCGGAAGCGATCTCATACTCTTCATCGCTTTCGATGTTATCCAGTTTGGGCTGACCGCTCGCGTCGACAGTATAACGGTACAGATAAACTTCGCCGTCTTCATTCTGTCCGTTTTCGTCCAGAGGAAGCAGTGCGATATATTCTTTGCTTCCCGCGTCAAAAATTCCTACGATAGCGCACTCCACCGTACTGTCATCATCCAGGGTCAAAGTGACAGTGACTCCTTCGCCGCCGCAGGAAGCGCAGTCGCCGTTGCATTTGGTCTCATCACAGTTATTTGACATAGAAAAAACCTCTCATTTCTTTATGTTTTCTGAAGTATCCCTATCAATGTAGCAGAATATGCTTTTATTTGCAATAGCCGGGAAGGCAAAACTTGACTTTCTGTACGGTTTCGTTACAATATACGTAAAAGTTCAGGACGGCGGGAAAAAGGTATGCCGTCCTGAAATGCTGTCAATAAATAAAGAAACAAGGAGCGGATAAGATGAAGATGGAATTTTCCAAAAGATCCCAGGCTTTTCCTGAGGGGATATTTTCTGTGCTGAATAAGAAAAAAGAGGAACTTCTGAAAGAGGGAAGGACAGTCTACAATTTTTCGGTAGGGACGCCTGATTTCCGGCCACCGGCTCATATTATGGAGGCATTTCTGGAAGCGGCAAAGGATCCGGAGAATTATAAATATGCTCTGTCAGACCGCCCGGAGCTTTTGGCGGCTATGCAGGGATTCTATCAGAGGCGTTTTGGCGTGAAACTAGAGACGAATCAGATCATGAGCATGTACGGGTCCCAGGAAGGTATGGCCCATATTGCGCTGGCGCTGTGCGATCCCGGAGACGTGGTGCTTGTACCTGATCCCGGTTATCCGGTATTCGGCATCGGACCGGAGCTGGCCGGAGCCAGAAGCGTAACATATCCTTTGTATAAAGAAAATAATTTCCTTCCGAATTTTGATGATATTCCGGAAGAAACAGCAAGAGAGGCCAAGTTTATGATTATTTCCGCGCCGGCTAATCCGGTGTGTGCGGTGGCGGGGGATGATTTTTATCAAAACGCCATCGCGTTTGCGGAGAAATATCATGTGATTCTGCTGCATGACAACGCTTACGCGGATCTGGTATACGGCGGGAAAACCGGGAAATCTTTTCTTTCTTATCCGGGAGCTATGGAAACCGGCATTGAGTTCTTTTCTCTGTCCAAGTCTTACAATGTGACCGGTATGCGGATCTCCTTTGCTTTGGGCAACGCCGAAGTGATCGAGGCGTTCCGCAAGGTGCGTTCTCAGATAGATTACGGTACGTTCCTGCCGGTCCAGTATGCGGCGATCGCGGCAGTGACGGGTCCGCAGGACAGCGTGGAAGAGCAGTGCAGGGAATATGAACGCAGAAGCCGCGCGCTCAGCCGGGGACTGACCGGGATAGGCTGGAAAGTGCCGGATTGTGACGGAACCATGTTTGTATGGGCTCCTATACCGGAAAATTACGACAACAGTGAAAAGTTTGCCATGGATCTGGCGGAAAAGGCCGGCGTGATCGTGGTGCCGGGCAGCAGTTTCGGAGAGCTGGGAGAAGGCTATGTGCGGCTGGCGCTGGTATATCCGGTGAATACTATCAGGGAAGCAGTGAAGGCTGTTGCGGAGAGCGGGATCCTGAAATGAATGTTCTGGATGTATTTACTGAATTTATATTTCTGGAGGACAAGCCGGAGCGGTCCGATATCATCTTTATCCCCGGTTCGGATGAAGGCGTGCTCGCCGTGCGCGCGGCAGAACTCTGGAAGGAAGGTTATGCTCCGGTGATCCTCCCTTCCGGAAGATACGGGAAGCTGACAGGCAGGTTCACCGGCGATCCTGCTTATGGCACGGAGTGGGAGTATCTTCATCACGTGCTCAGAGAGCAGGGGGTGGCGGAAGACGCGATCTGGAGAGAAGACAGAGCCACTTTTACTTATGAGAATGCTCTTCGTTCGCGGGAAGTGACCGATGCGGCAGGGATGTCCGTCAGGACGGCGATCCTCTGCTGCCAGGCATATCACGCCAGAAGGGCAAGCCTTTATTATCAGGCATGCTTTCCCGAGGCAAAGATTCTCGTCTCTCCGGTAGTCACCAAGGGGATCAGCAGGGAGAATTGGTACCGTTCGGAGGAAGGGATCCGGCTGGTGCTGACAGAGGTGGAGCACTGCGGTTCCCAGTTTGGGGAAGTCGTCCGCAACGCAGCTGAAAAAAAGCTCACAGGACGCCTTCAAAGTGAGATATGATCTTGAAATGTGCGGAATTTGTGGTATGATAAAAATGTATAATTTTGTATGGAAAGGGAGAGAATCATGCAGACTTTAGAATTGAAGAAAATGGCAAATGAAGTCCGTAAAGGCATTGTGACTGCCGTGCACAGCGCAAAAGCAGGACATCCGGGCGGATCTTTGTCAGCGGCAGACATTTTTACCTACCTGTATTTCGAGGAGATGAACATCGATCCGAAAAATCCGAAAGATCCGGACAGAGACCGTTTTGTATTATCCAAAGGACATACGGCTCCGGGATATTACAGCGCTATGGCTCACAGAGGGTATTTCCCCGTAGAGGATCTGGTAACTCTTCGCCATATCGGTTCTCATTTACAGGGACATCCCTGTATGCAGCATCTTCCGGGCGTGGACATGTCTTCAGGCTCTCTGGGACAGGGCATCTCCGCGGCAGTAGGTATGGCTATTGCCGGAAAGCTGGATCAGAAATCCTACCGTGTGTACACGCTTCTCGGTGACGGCGAGATCCAGGAAGGACAGGTCTGGGAGGCTTCCATGCTCGCGGGACACAGACACCTGGACAATCTGGTAGTAATCGTGGACAATAACGGACTCCAGATCGATGGAAGGATCGAGGATGTAAACTCCCCGTATCCGATCGACAAGAAGTTTGAAGCATTTAACTTCCATGTAATCAATGTGGCGGACGGCAACGATATGGACCAGCTCCGCGCGGCATTTGACGAAGCGAAGACAGTAAAAGGAAAACCGGTGGCGATCATCGCGAAGACAGTAAAAGGAAAAGGCGTTTCTTTCATGGAAAATCAGGCATCCTGGCACGGAACCGCTCCGAACGATGAGCAGTATGCAGTCGCTATGGCAGATTTAGAGAAGGTAGGTGAAGCGTTATGTCAGAAGTAAAGAAGATCGCTACAAGAGAGAGCTACGGTAATGCATTGGCAGAGCTGGGAGCAGAGTATCCGAATATCGTGGTACTGGACGCAGACCTTGCAGGCGCTACGAAGACGGGCGTATTCAAGAAAGCATTCCCGGACAGACATATTGACTGCGGTATCGCAGAAGGAAACATGATGGGCGTGGCGGCAGGACTTGCGACAACGGGCAAGATTCCGTTCGCTTCCAGTTTCGCTATGTTCGCGGCAGGACGTGCGTTTGAGCAGGTCCGCAACTCTATCGGCTATCCGCATCTGAATGTGAAGATCGGTGCGACGCACGCAGGTATATCTGTAGGCGAGGACGGAGCGTCCCATCAGTGTAACGAGGATATTGCGCTTATGAGAGTGATTCCCGGCATGGTGGTGATCTGCCCCGCGGACGACGTGGAAGCGAGAGCGGCAGTGAGAGCGGCTGTCGAGTACGAAGGTCCGGTATATCTGAGATTCGGTCGTCTGGCGGTTCCGGTATTCAATGACCCGGCTACATACAAGTTCGAGATCGGCAAAGGCATCACGCTGAAAGAAGGCAAAGACGTGACGATCATCGCTACCGGCCTGGAAGTGAACGAGAGCCTGGAAGCGGCAAAGATGCTGGAGGCAGACGGTATCTCTGCAGAAGTGATCAATATCCATACCATTAAGCCGCTGGATGCGGAACTGGTATGCGCTTCCGCGAAGAAGACCGGAAAAGTAGTGACTGTGGAAGAACACTCCATCATCGGAGGACTGGGAGGAGCCGTAGCGGAAGCGCTCTCCGAGAACCAGCCGACAAAGATGATGCGTATCGGTATGAACGACGTATTCGGCGAATCCGGTCCGGCGAAAGACCTGATCGCGAAATACGGACTGGACGCAAAGAGCATCTATGAAAAGATCAAAGCATGGATGTAATGCAGATTCTATCCTGAATTGTATACAGAAAATAACAAAACAGGGACGTCTTCTGACGGCCCTGTTTTTTTGCAGAAATCTTTAAATGCGGTGATTGATAAAAAATCGGAAACTTTGTATACTTGAAACAGTACATTTGAATAGGAGTGAACAATATGCAGTCAGAGACGTTGATACTGCTTGGCACGGGAAATGCCACGGTGACCAGATGCTATAATACCTGTTTTGCGATTCAGATCGGGGAAGAATATTTTCTGACAGATACCGGGGGAGGGAACGGGATTCTGACACAGCTGGAAAAAGCGGAGATTCCGCTGGAAGCCATACATGAGATTTTTATCAGTCATGAACATACAGATCATCTGCTGGGGCTGGTGTGGCTGATCCGCATGATCGCTACCAGGATGAAAAAGGGACAATATGAAGGTGATCTGCAGATTTACTGTCATAAAGAACTGGAAAAGACGATCCGGACGATCGTGGAGCTTACAGTACAGAAAAAGTTCTGCAGGATGATCGGAGAGAGGATTTTTTTCCGTACCGTAAAAGATGGAGAGACGAAAAAGATCCTGGATTATGATGTGACATTTTTTGATATCCGTTCCACAAAAGCAAAACAGTTCGGATTCACCACAAAGCTTCAGAATGGCAGGAAATTTACATTTCTGGGAGACGAGCCTTATCAGGAACATGAGGAAAAATACGCTGAAAATGCGGACTGGCTGCTCCATGAGGCATTCTGTCTTTACCGCGACCGGGATCTGTACAGTCCTTACGAGAAGCACCATGCGACGGTAAAAGAAGCATGCGAGCAGGCGGAAGCGCTGGGCGCTAAAAACCTGATCCTGTACCATACGGAAGATAAGAATCTGGCAGAGAGGAAGAATCTGTATACGGAGGAAGGCAGACAGTACTATCACGGAAATCTTCTGGTACCGGAAGACCTGGAGAGGATCCTGCTGTAAAATACCATCATCTGCGGCGGGGGAAAGGAACATCAAAATCGGGGACAACTCTGGTTTCCAGAGATAAGTCCCCGATTTTTGCAGAATCTGAATCAATGCGGCAAATCCCTGAGCCGTCAGTTACTGCGGATACACCAGCCGTTCCTCTGTGATATCGTACAGCACTTCATCCAGATATTTCCTTGCCAGCCATTTTGCCATGGGCAGGTTCATGTCCAGATAATTGCCGCAGTCTCTGGGGCTGGATCCGGGGATCTCTCCCTCGTAATCCCGGATGAACTCATACATTTCAATCATCAGGTTTACTATATCAGAAGATTCATAGTCTCCTGCCAGCAGCAGATAGAAACCGGTGCGGCAGCCCATGGGGCCAAAATAGATGATTCTGGAACCGAAGACCGGATGATTGCGGAGAAATGTAGCGCCGAGGTGTTCGATGGCATGTACCTCTGCGGTGTTCATAACGGGTTCATCATTGGGGCTGGTCATGCGAAGGTCAAAAGTTGTGATGCATGAACCGTCCACCTGATCTTTGCGGGACACATAGACTCCCGGGATCAGACGGATATGGTCTATGGTAAAACTGGTGATTTTCTCCATAAGTATATGCCTCCTGTAATTAATTTTATCATTGTTTCCATGATAGCAAAGTTTGTTGACAAAGGCAAGGAAGAAAGATAAAATGAAATTCGGATTATAATGGGAGGAGGGCACGGGAAATGGAACAGAATGATGTATCTGAACTGCAGAATTATCTGGACGGGCACAGGTTCCGTGAACTCCGGTCCAGGCTGATGAAGATGAATGAGGCGGACATTGCGGAGTTCCTGGAAGAACTGGACCACAATCAGAAAGTCCTGATTTTCCGGATGCTTCCCAAGGAACTGGCTACAGATGTATTCGCATTTCTGGAAGCGGATGACCAGGAAGATATCATTAATGGCATCACGGATGCGGAGATACAGAATATCATCGAAGACCTGTTTGTGGATGACGCGGTGGATATGCTGGAAGAACTTCCTGCCACAGTGGTGAAAAGAGTCATGCGTATGGCGACGCCGGAGACGAGGACTCTGATCAACCAGTTTCTCCAGTATCCGGAAAACAGCGCCGGAAGCATTATGACCGCGGAGTACATCGGTCTGAAAAAGTATATGAATGTGGAGCAGTCGTTTTCCTATATCCGCGCTCATGGAGTGGATAAGGAGACGATCTATACCTGCTTTGTCATGGATGGGGAGCGTCATCTGGAGGGTGTTGTGACCATCAGGGATCTGTTGATGAATCCTTACGAGACGAAGATCCAGGACATTATGGATATCAATTTTATCAAGGCGGTAACTACGGACGACCAGGAAGAGGTCATGGATCTGTTTAATAAATATGACCTGATCTGTCTTCCGGTTGTGGATCATGAAAACCGTCTGGTGGGTATCGTTACGGTAGACGATGTGGTAGACGTCATGGAAGAAGAGGCTACGGAAGACTTTGAAAAGATGGCGGCCATGCTTCCCAGCGATAAGCCTTATCTGAAGACCGGAATCTTCGAACTGGCAAAGAACCGTATTGTCTGGCTGACGGTGCTCATGGTCAGCTCTATGATTACAGGAGGGATTCTGACTTATTATGAGGAAGCTTTTGCAGTGCTCCCTCTTCTGGTAAGCTTTGTCCCTATGCTTACCGGAACCGGTGGAAACGCCGGCAGTCAGTCCAGCACGATGATTATCCGATGCATGGCCATCGGGGAAGTAGAACCGTCGGATATTCTTAAGGTAATATGGAAAGAAGTGAGAGTGGCGCTTGTGGTGGGATTCCTGCTTGCGGCGCTGAATTTTCTCCGGCTTATGATTATGTATCCGGGGCAGATTATGATCTGCCTGACAGTGGTGATCAGCCTCTACATTACCGTGATCATGGCTAAAAGTATCGGATGCACACTGCCTATTATTGCCAAGCTTTTGAAGCTGGATCCGGCGATCATGGCGGCGCCCCTGATCTCTACGATCGTGGATGCCTGCAGTCTGATCGTGTATTTTAGAATTGCATGTAATTTATTAAATATATAGGAGAGAAACGAAAATGATAAATGGAAAGAAAGTGCTGTTCAGCGGGATGCAGGCCACAGGAAACCTGACTCTTGGAAATTATCTGGGAGCTATGAAGAACTGGGTGACGCTGAGCGATGAATATGAATGTTTCTACAGTGTGGTGGATATGCATTCTATCACGGTGCGTCAGGATCCGTCCACACTGCGTCAGCGTGCCCGTAAACTGCTGATGATCTATATAGCGGCAGGCCTGGATCCGGAAAAGAACTGCCTGTATTATCAGTCGCACGTGTCAGGACATGCGGAGCTGGCATGGATACTGAACTGTTTTACCTATATGGGAGAACTGAACCGCATGACTCAGTTTAAAGATAAGGCGGCAAAACATGCAGATAACATTAACGCGGGACTTTTCACATATCCGGTGCTGATGGCGGCGGACATTCTGCTCTATCAGGCGGATGTGGTTCCGGTAGGCGTGGATCAGATGCAGCATCTGGAGCTGACCCGTGATATCGCGCAGCGTTTTAACGGTATTTACGGTGATGTATTCACGGTCCCGGAGGCGTATGTGGGTAAGGTGGGTGCGAAAATCATGAGCCTGCAGGATCCGTCCAGAAAAATGTCCAAGTCGGATGAGAATCCGAACGCTTCTATTTATCTGATGGACGATCCGGACACAATTATGCGGAAATGCAAGAGAGCTGTCACGGATTCGGAGGGGCAGATCCTTTATCGGGAGGAACAGCCGGGAATCCGTAACCTGATCGATATTTACAGCGCATGCAGCGGCAAGACGCCGGAAGAGACTGTGAAAGAATTCGACGGAAAAGGTTATGGGGAATTCAAGATGGCGGTCGGAGAGGCTGTGAACAGTGTGCTGAAACCGCTGCAGGAGCGTTATGCGCAGCTGGAGAAGGATAAGGCATACATTGACCGGATTATCAAGGAAAATGCTGAAAAAGCGGATTATGTGGCGACGAAAACCCTGCGGAAAGTACAGCGTAAAGTGGGATTCCCGGACCGTATCCGCTGAAAAGAGTACATGATGGAACCGTTCTACAATGAGCGCCGTTTTTCATATATAGCAGGGGAAGCCGAGCAGGGGATGGCCGTAGGGCAGTTTCTAAAAGAGCGGGGTTATTCGCGTCACGCCCTGATTTTACTGAAACAGACAGAAGGCGGAATACTCTGTAACGGAAGAGAAGTGTATCTTAGTCAGCCCCTTCGGAAGGGGGATCGTATGGATCTGTTCCTGAAGGAAGAAGTACCGGAGGAGATAGAACCAGTAGAACTTCCGTTCGGCATAGTTTATGAAGATGACGACCTGATGGTCGTAGATAAACCGGCGGATATGCCGGTTCATCCATCTATGAAAAATCATGATAATACATTGGCTAACGCGGCGGCATGGTATGGAAGGACAAAGGGAGACAGTTTCGTGTATCGGTGTGTGAACCGCCTGGATCGCGATACTACTGGACTTTTGATTCTGGCAAAGCATATATTGAGCGCGACAGGCCTTTATGGACAGATGAGGGCAAGAGAGATTCGCCGAACATATCTGGCGATTGTAAAAGGAATGATCCGGGAAGAAGGAACCATAGACCTTCCTGTGGGAAGAAAAGAAGATTCCGCGATTGAACGGATGATAGATCTGGAACATGGAGAGCGCGCGGTGACCCATTACCGTCCGGTCCGGCACGGAAAAGACTGGACGCTGATAGAATGCAGGCTGGAGACAGGACGGACGCACCAGATCCGCGTTCATATGAGCAGCTTCGGGCATCCTCTCATAGGAGATTTCCTATACGGGAGCCGGGAGGAACAGATGCCGCGGCAGGCGCTTCATTCCTGGAAACTGTCATTTGTTCATCCCATTATGGGAAGACCGATGGAGTTTGTCAGTCCGCTTCCTCCAGATATGCAAAAATATATAGGAGATCGCTCTTGAGAGATAGTCAGGAGATCTCTGGATGACGCTCTTTCCAGGAATAGATACAGCCGCAGTAATCCTGGCGGTACAGACCGTATTCCCGTGAGAGTTCGATGGAACGTTTATAACCGTTCCGCTTTTTGAAATCGTTGGGGAGCCAGCGCACTCCATGGGAGGCGGCCAGCTCCTCTCCGATTTCGTTTAATTTTTCCGCATTTTTTAAAGGACTGATAGAAAGGGTTGTGGCAAAATAGTCATAGCCCTTTTCCTTTGCCATCCGGACAGCCGCCTCCAGGCGTAGCCGGTAACACGCAAAGCAGCGTTCTCCGCCTTCCGGCAGATGCTCCATTCCCTTGGCGCATGCGTAAAAATCATGAGGGATGTAGTCTCCTTCCAGAAAAGAGACAGGATATTTCGCCGGGAGCGAGCCGATAAAACGTTTCTGTTCCTGTACCCGGGTCCGGTATTCCGACTCGGGATAGATATTTGGATTGTAGTAGAAGACCGTGATGGAAAAATATTCAGACAGATATTCCAGCACGTAACTGCTGCAGGGCGCGCAGCAACTGTGCAGCAGAAGAGAAGGAACATGTCCTTCCTCCAGTTTTTGGATTTCCCGGTCCAGTTCTTTTTGATAATTTCGCTTGTTCATACGCACTAGTATACCTCCGCCGGAAAAAAATGCAAGCATAATTGTGAAGAATTATGAAGAATGGGAAGGGCATATTGCGGAGAGAAAACCGGACAGATATAATAAGCTTTGATAATGAGTAAGAGAGGAAATAACACATGGTTTTCAGCAGTATCGATTTTATTTTTCATTTCCTCCCGGTATTTTTGGCGATTTATTTTCTGGTTCCATTTTCCTGCAAGAACTGGATTTTATTTGGCGGGAGTCTGTGCTTCTATCTGTACGGGACTCAGGGTCACCCTCTGTATATTGGCATGCTTCTTTTTTCCTCCGCGGCTGCTTATCTGGCCGGCCGAGGTATAGAAAAAAGCCGGAATAAGCGCGGAAAAAGAATATATTTACTGGCAGGGCTGGGATACAGCCTGGGAGTCCTCGCGGTTTTTAAATATTCGGGTTTTATCATAGAAAATATAAATCTGCTTATGAATATGGCCGGCGTGCCCGTGCGGATTCCTTCTGTCAGACCCTCGCTTCCTTTGGGAATCAGCTTTTATACGTTTCAGATATGTTCTTATCTGATGGATGTGTATCGCGGCGCGATTCGTGCGGAGCGGTCCTTATTCCGTCTGATGGGTTATGTCTGTATGTTTCCGCAGCTTTTGTCAGGGCCATTGATCCGTTATGGAAAGCTGGTGAGGGAGTGGAAAGGAAGAGAACACTCCATGGAAGGCTTTGAAGAGGGAATCAGAATCTTTACGGTAGGTCTGGGAATGAAAGTGTTGATTGCCAACCAGGTGGGAAATCTGTGGCGGCAGACAACGGCGATCGGTTTTGAGAGCATATCTACTCCTATGGCATGGCTGGGACTTATGGGGTATACTCTTCAGATTTATTTTGATTTTTATGGTTATTCTATGATGGCCTCCGGACTGGGGAGGATCATGGGATTCCATTTTCCGGATAATTTCCGGCAGCCGTATCTGTCTGTGTCCATGACAGAGTTCTGGAGAAGATGGCATATAACGTTGGGAGAATGGTTTCGGGATTATGTATACATACCTCTGGGAGGAAGCAGGACCGGGACGTGGAGGACGCTTCGCAATCTTCTGGCTGTATGGCTCCTGACCGGACTCTGGCATGGAGACAGCTGGAATTATATTTTGTGGGGAGTTGTCCTTTTCCTGATCATTGTCATAGAAAAACTGGGACTCTTGCGGATCCTGGAGAGATACCATATTCTGGGACATTTGTATATGGCTTTCTGGATTCCCATAAGCTGGCTGATATTCGCGGTAGAGGATCTTCCGATGCTGTGGGTCTATCTGACGCGGCTGTTTCCGTTTCTGGGCAAATCCTCGGCGGCGGTATTTTCCGGAGATTATCTCAAATACGGAAAAATATATGGTATATCGTTGCTTTTGGGCATATTGTGTATTGGCGCGCTTCCTGAAAAACTTCTGGGACGTAAACACAGATTCCTTACCGCGGCAGTACTGCTGGTCATTTTCTGGTTCAGTATTTACTGCATATGGAAGGGTATGGATGATCCCTTCCTGTACTTCAGTTTTTAGAGATACGAAAGGAAAAAAATGAAATATACATATACCTGTATGCTGGGAATCAGTCTTTGCGCGGCTATGCTGTTCACACCGGTCAGAGAGGCGATTGTACAGGGCAAACCTGCGCAGGAGGCATTTTCACAGCCGGATATTTTAAATTCTCCGGAAATCATGGAAAGTGAGGAGGAACCGGAGGAATTCCAGTCCGAAGAAAGTGCTGAAACGACGGAGATTCCGCAGAACCCGGAGAGACAGAATCCACAGGATGGAGAACCGGAGGAAGTTGCAGAAGCGGAAATGATTTCCAGAGAACATTTTTTTGATGATGCTCTGTTCATCGGGGACTCCAGAACAGTGGGACTTTTCGAGTATGCGGACATGGGGGCGGCAGATGCTTTTGCCGATTCGGGAATGAGTCTTTATAAAGTGATGGAAGTGCGTCTTTCAATGGGAGACCAGGGAGAAAAAACACTGCAGGAAGTTCTGGAGAACAGACAGTACGGCCGCATATATTTGATGCTCGGCATTAATGAGCTGGGGTACGATCAGGAAGCGACAGCAAAAAAATACCAGGAACTGGTACGGTATCTGGTACAGTCGCAGTCTCAGGCCCGACTCATTCTGGAAATGAATATGCATGTCTCGAAAAAAAGATCAGAAACAGACTCTATTTATAATAATGCAAACATAGACGCGTTTAATAACCGAATCCGGGGGATCGCTTCAGAGGAAGGCCTTGCCTGTATCGATATCAATGAACGGTTTGATGACGGCGAAGGGAATCTTGCAGAAGAGTACACGGCGGATGACGCGCATCTGATGGGCAAATATTATGCAGAATGGGCCGACTGGATATATGAAAACCGGTGAATAACGAACAGCCGCCTGTCCGGAAATGGACAGGCGGCTCGTTTCATGTTAAAAAGAGGTCTGCACTTCGGTACAGGGTTCCGCACCGTAGAAAGGCAGTCTGCCTTCACTGTATCCGTAGGCAAAATAATGGTTCAGAAGAGCTACCGGGTCTTTTCCGATCACCTCCGCCACATCCGGATAGGTATTGTAATAGAATACCGGATCGAGCTTTGGCAGATCGCTGTCGGCATTGTCAGGATCAGATGGATAATTGGTCATGAGGAAAGCGGTACGGTCTTCTTCCGTATCCACGATCCCGGCGGCATCCCGCCATTCTGCCTGCATGTTCGGGAAACGCCCTTCTGCCATCCCGAAAGATTCGTAGTGGTTGAACAGGGCCTGAGGATCAAATCCGGTCACATTGGCCACATCCGGGTATTTCTGAAAATAATAATGCGGATCGAACGCGGTCTCCGCTCTGGCGGGAACTGCGGCGAAAGCCGAGCACAGAAATACGGCGCCGAGGGTGCATAACAGGGTTCTGGTTTTGCTGAACTTCATCTTGCTTCACCTCCATATGGAATCACGTTTTTACTTCTGTATACAGCATAACATCCGGCCCCGCGATTTTCAATACTGTTTAAAATCTGTGCGCGAATTTATTTTTTGAGGAATTTTGAATCCGAATCCGGGATTCCCGCATTGTCCGAAACATATCTTTCCGCCTTCATATGAAGGTCATATTTTTCCCGAAGGGCGGAGATAGTCCCCATCATAGGGGATGCGTGGTGGGCATCCAGGGACGCCTGGTCCTTCCAGCTGTCGATCAGCAGAACCGTCTCCGGGTCGTTCATCGGGAAGAAATAATCATATTTCTCGTTACCGGCTTCCACACGAATCAGGGCGGCCGTTCCGCTTTGTTCCATCTCCTCGGCGAATCTGCGGGCGCCGCCGTCTTTGCCGGTATAATAGAGATTCATTGTAATACTCATTGTGTCTGCCTCGCTTTCTTTATTTTTTTACATCCAGCAGTTTGACGCCTTCTTCCGGATTGCGGTCGATCGCGCCTACGATTCTATGGGGTACATACGGTTCTTCCAGATAGGAGATGTCTTCTTCTGTGAGCCTGACGTTTAAGGCTCCTGCGGCGTCGTCAAAATGGGAAGCCTTGGTGGCTCCGATGATAGGAGCTGCTACGCCTTTTGCCCATTCCCACGCCAGGGCGATCTGCTGCATTTTGACGCCGTACCTCTCGGACAGCGTATGGACCCTGCGGACGATCTCCATGTCCTGTTCCCGGGTGCTGTCATAATAGTCTGTTCTATTTGCGTGCGTGTTAAATAAAATGTGGTGAACTAATGTAATGCGCTGCATATTTCGCCAGATTATCTTCTGCAAGATGAACTGACAGAAAATGAAATCACGACGATCAGGGATATTGAAGCTCTCTGGGAAGACGCTTCTCCAAGTAAGCAGGAGCTTGTTTTTACAATGATAAAGGCTCTGGAATTAGCCGAAATAAAGCAGCATAATAATGGTGTATCAGTCCGTTTATCTTTTGGCCTTTTTGCTGGAGACTCACATAATAAAAAAGCTGCCAGGTTGCAGCTGGCAGCTAAATAAAATATGAGTGTTAACCCATATTTCAGAAACGGAGACGGTGGGATTCGAACCCACGTGCCGGTTGCCCGACAACTTGATTTCGAGTCAAGCTCGTTATGGCCACTTCGATACGTCTCCATGATAAAAGCTCTGCGAACAGAACTTTTATAGTATAACACAGTTTTCAGATTTGTGCAATTCCCGAAATGTCAGAATCGATCATCATAGAATAATTTGTATAGTAAACTACGAATCCGGGTTTGGAACCATTCGGTTTTTTTACATGTTTTTTCTCCACATAATCGATCTCCACTTTATCGGCGCCCCGGGCCGCGGAATAATAGGCGGCCAGACGTGCCGCCTCTTCAAAAGTACGGTCCGGAAGTTCTTTTCCTTCCGTCTGTACGATCACATGGGAACCCGGTATGCCTTTTGCGTGGAACCACCAGTCGTTTCCTCTGGCAAACTGGAAGGTCAGTTCGTCATTCTGGAAGTTATTTTTTCCCACATATATATGAAAACCGTCGCCGGACAGGTAGTGAAAGGGCTTTGAGGTAATCTTCGGTCGCCTGTTTCCCGGAGCACGCTTGCGGATATAGCCCGATTCCATCAGTTCTTCCTTGATCTGGACCAGATCTTCTTCCTGCAGCGCGATATCCAGCGCCGTCTGAATGGATTTCAGGTGTTCGATCTCGGCGGAAGTCTCCTCCAGCAACTTTGTGACTGCTTCGCAGGTCCTTTTCAGTTTTCCGTATTTATCAAAATATCTGGAAGCGTTGGACTGTATGGAGATCTGAGGATCCAGCGGAACCGTGACAGTCTCGCCGGTGTAGTAGTTTACCGCTTCGAAGCTTTTGCTTCCCGGTTCCACGTTGTAGCCGTAGGCGTTGATCAGCTCTCCGTACACACGGTATTTTTCCCGTTTTTCTGTATCTTTCAGCTGCTTTGCCTGCAGGTCGTATTTTTTTACATTGCGTTCCAGCGCGGTCTGCACGATCCTGCGCAGGTCGGTGGATTTCTGGCGGATTCGGGTCAGAGTGTTCCGTTCTGCGTAATAATGCTCCAGCATGGCAGAGACGGAATTATAAGACTCCCTGCGGAAATGTCCGTAGATGGTCAGCGGAAGGCATGAGTATTCCACCGGCGTTTTACCATCGTAATAAATAGCCGGTTCCCAGCCGCCGAAACGCAGCGGTTCCAGAAAACGGCAGAACGTCCGGTACAGATGAATCAATTCCTCAGTTTCGTAGGAAGAGGCCGCCCGGTCAGAATCCAGAGAAGCACGGCAGCAGACCTCTTCGGCAGCGATCGGACTAAGCCCTGTCAGGGAGGTGTAAAGCGCTTTCGACAATTTCACGGATTTTGCGGACAGGATGGACAGGAACTGCTCTTCCGTGACAGAGAGGGGATCCGCCTTTTCCTGGGTTTCCGGGATGA
Source organism: Lachnoclostridium sp. An196 (assembly GCF_002160135.1). Taxonomy (GTDB): domain Bacteria; phylum Bacillota; class Clostridia; order Lachnospirales; family Lachnospiraceae; genus Hominiventricola; species Hominiventricola avistercoris. The sequence continues at coordinate 473,488 of NZ_NFJZ01000001.1, forward strand.
AGTATGGTCTGCCCGGAAGCACTTCCCGGACAGAACTCATCTGGGAAGAGACATGCTTGATACTGTCGATGATCATGTCCTGGCCGCTGCAGAAGATGATGTTGCTGTGCTTTCCCATGATCTCCACGACCAGATATTTTTTACACAGGTCGCCCATCTCGTCCAGATGCTCGATCTCGAAGCGCAGGATGCGTTCCAGGGAGGGCTGAGTGACGGAAAGGATCCGGCCTCCGCTGATATGCTTGCGCAGAAGCATGCAGAAATTGGGAGCAGTCAGAGGACTGTTTTTATTGGATTCTGTCAGATATATAAGAGGAAGGCTCGCGGACGCGCTGAGCAGGAGACGGAAATTTCCGTCCCGGGTTTTGATGGTCAGGAGCAGTTCGTCTGTCTCCGGCTGGGCGATCTTGGAAATGCGTCCTCCGGCCAGTTTTTCGTTTAACTCATGTGCCACACAGGACACGGTAATGCCGTCAAATGCCATGGTTGATTCTCCTTTTCATTCCCCCATTATACTTGACGGCATTTTGAAAATCAACTATAATAGACAAAGGTTATGAGGCAGGGGGAACTATCTGCCGGTATTTAAGGAAGAGAATAAGCGATGATAAAAAGTATGACCGGTTTCGGCCGCTGCGAGCTCTCCGAGGGAGAACGAAAGGTCTCGGTTGAGATCAAGACAGTCAATCATCGGTATCTGGATGTTGCGATGAAGATGCCGAAGAAACTGAATTTTTTTGATTCTGCGATCCGTACGGTATTGAAGGAGTATCTTCAGCGGGGGAAAGTGGACGTATTTGTCACTTATGAGGACTTGAGCGAGAGCAATGTATCTCTGGTGTATAATCAGAAGGTGGCAGAGCAGTATGTAAAGTATTTCCGGCAGATGGAAGAGCAGTTCGGGCTGGAAAATGACATGAAAGTATCCGTACTGGCCCGCTGTCCGGAAGTCCTGGTGATGGAAGAACAGCAGGAAGATGAGGAAGAGATCTGGCAGCTCCTGGAGAAAGCGGTGCGCGGCGCCTGTGAGAAAGTAGTGGAAACCAGGGTGCGCGAAGGAGAAGCGCTGAGATGCGATCTGCTTGCCAAGCTGGACGAGATGCTGAGGATGACGGCGTTTATTGAAGAACGGTCGCCGCAGATCATGGCGGAGTACCGCCAGAAGCTGGAGGCAAAGGTTCAGGATCTTCTGACAGATGCCCAGACGGACGAGAGCAGGATCGCCATGGAGGTGACCCTCTTTGCTGATAAGATCTGTGTGGATGAAGAGATTGTGCGTCTCAGAAGCCATGTAGAGGCGACGAAAGCGGCACTGGAGAGCGGCGGAAGCATCGGCCGGAAGCTGGATTTTATCGCACAGGAGATGAACCGGGAGGCGAACACGACGCTGTCCAAAGCCAATGATCTGGAGATTTCCAACTGCGCGATCGATCTTAAGACAGAGATTGAAAAGGTCCGCGAGCAGATTCAAAATATAGAATAGGATATTGTATGATCAGACAGGGAATATTGATAGTGGTGTCCGGTTTTTCGGGAGCCGGCAAGGGCACGGTTATGAAAAGCCTGATAGATCGTTATGACAGTTACGCGCTGTCCGTTTCGGCGACAACCAGGCAGCCCAGACCGGGTGAAGCAGAAGGAAAAGCGTATTTTTTTAAGACAAGGGATGAGTTTGAGCAGATGATTGCCGATGGTTCTCTGATCGAATACGCGCAGTATGTGGATAATTATTATGGGACGCCCAGAGCTTATGTAGAGCAGCAGCTGTCGGAGGGGCGCGATGTGATCCTGGAGATAGAGATCCAGGGCGCGCGCAAGGTGCGTGAACAGTTCCCCGAAGCAGTGCTGCTGTTTGTGACGGCAAAAGATCTGCCCACTCTTCGCAGCCGTCTGACGGGAAGAGGGACAGAAACGCCGGAGGTGGTTGCCCAGAGACTTCGCAGAGCGGCGCAGGAGGCCGAAGGAATCGAGGAGTATGACTATCTGGTGATCAACGACGATCTGGAAACATGCGTGGAAGAAATTCATAGGATCATCGAAAGCGAGCATCGCAGGATCAGCCGGAACAGAGACTTTATATGTCAAATCAGAGAAGAACTGGAAGAGTTTTCGAAAGGAGAATAATTATGTTACATCCGTCTTATACAGACTTAATGAAGACTATCAACGGTGAAGTGGAGGAGGGCGATACCCCTGTGGTGAACAGCCGTTATTCGATCGTACTGGGAACTGCCAAGAGAGCGCGTCAGCTGATCGCCGGTGAAGAGCCCTTTGTGGACGCAAGAGGGAAGAAACCGCTTTCCATCGCTGTCGAGGAGTTCAGCAAAGGTTATGTGACCATTGAACCGGAGAAAGAAGAGGAGAGCGCAGCGCTGGAGGAGCAGACCGTATGATGGGGGCCCGGATTCGGATGGGACGGAAATAATATATGGGGAGGACTGACATGATAGTAAGAGAAGGCAAGAGTGTATTTAAAGGAGTCGCGATCGGCAAGATTTTTGTCTATAAAAAGGCAGAAAACGCAGTGACCAAAGAAACGATTACCGATGTGGATGCGGAACTGGCCCGTTTTGAGGAGGCCAAGGCCAAAGCTATGGAGCAGCTGAAGCGCCTTTATGAGAAAGCGCTCCGTGACGTAGGAGAAGAAGAGGCAATGATCTTCGACGTCCATCAGATGCTGCTGGACGATCTGGACTATAATGAGTCTATTACCAACATTATTAAAGAAGAAAAGATGAATGCCGAATATGCGGTGTTTATGACCTGTGAACAGTTCATGGGAATGTTCCTGGGCATGGATGATGAATATATGAGAGGCCGCGCGGCAGATATCGAGGATATTTCCAAACGTGTGATCTCGATTCTGAATGGCACGCAGGTGAGTCCGGAAGCTATGCCGGAGCCGGTAATTATTGTGGCGGAGGACCTGGCGCCCAGCGAGACCGTACAGTTTGACAAGAGCAAGATTCTGGCTATTGTCATCCAGAAAGGGTCGGCAAATTCCCATACGGCGATTCTTGCGCGTACTATGAATATCCCGTCTCTTGTGACAACGGATATCGAAGTGGATACAAAATATAATGGAAGAACGGCTGTGGTAGACGGTTTCGCCGGACTGTTCTATATCAATCCGGATGACGAGACCATGGCGAAGATGGTGGAAAAGAAAAAACGGGCTGATGAGCAGAGAGCGCTGCTCCAGGAGATGAGAGGAAAAGAGACCGTTACGAAGAGCGGCAAGCATATCCATCTGTACTCAAACATCGGAGGCGTGCAGGACGTGGACGCGGTGCTGGAGAACGATTCCGAAGGCATCGGCCTTTTCCGGAGCGAGTTCCTTTATCTGGGAAGGGATGATTATCCCACGGAAGACGAGCAGTTCGAGGCGTATAAAACAGTTCTGGCCCGGATGCAGGGGAAGAAAGTTATTATCCGTACTCTGGATATTGGAGCGGACAAGCAGGCGGACTATTTCGGTATTCCAAAGGAGGAGAATCCCGCGCTTGGATTCCGTGCGATCCGTATCTGCCTGACCAGAGAGGATGTATTCCGTACTCAGTTGAGGGCGCTGCTGCGCGCATCCGCATTTGGCAATCTGGGGATCATGTTCCCGATGATTATCTCCGTAAAAGAAATTGTCCGCATCAAGGAGATCGTGGATGAAGTGAAACTGGAACTTGACAGGGAAGATATCGCGTACGGGAACTTTGAGCTTGGTATCATGATCGAGACACCGGCGGCAGCTGTGATCAGCGATCTGCTGGCTCCGCATGTGGACTTCTTCAGCATCGGAACCAATGACCTGAGTCAGTATACTCTGGCTATCGACCGTCAGAATCAGTCTCTGGATAACTTCTTTGATCCGCATCACGAAGCGATCCTGCGTTTGATCCAGCTGACGATTGAGAATGCCCACAAGTCCGGCGCATGGTGCGGTATCTGCGGAGAACTTGGAGCTGATATGGAGGTGACGGCCAGATTTATCCAGATGGGTATTGATGAACTTTCCGTTTCTCCGGGCTATACGCTGGAACTGAGAAAACGGATCCGCGAGTGTTAATCAGAGACATTATGGGACTGTCCCTTACAGGGAAAACCATGATATAAAAAGTATAAAAGGAGAATGAACTATGAAATCTTTTACTTACACTGTTCAGGATGAACTGGGAATCCATGCAAGACCGGCAGGAATGCTCGCGAAAGCTGCAGCTGGTTACAAGAGCGTTGTTACTATTGACAACGGCACCAAGAAAGCAGACGCAAAGAGACTGATGGCGATCATGGGAATGGGCGTTAAGAAAGGAACTACGGTTACTGTTACCGTAGAGGGTGAAGACGAAGACGCAGCATGCGCAGCAATGGAAGAGTTCTTCAAATCCAATCTGTAAGGATCAGATGATAAAAAGATGAATAAATCCGTATGGAACCATGTGCGGCAGGCGCATGGATTCATACGGATTTTTGCATTTACTGCAAGGCTGTGTTATACTAGGCGCGGATATGTATATAATAAGTAGAAAATCTGGAGGAAACAATGACGGTAGAATCATTAAAAGCATATGAACTGATCCAAAAAGAACAGATCCCGGATCTGAGATCTACGGGGTATCTGCTGAGGCATAAAAAGACGGGCGCCAGAGTGGCATTGTTGTCCAATGATGATGAGAATAAAGTATTCAATATCGGATTTCGCACGCCGCCTTCAGACAGCACGGGAGTGCCCCATATCATGGAACATTCCGTGCTTTGCGGTTCGACAGATTTTCCGGTCAAAGATCCGTTTGTGGAGCTGGTGAAAGGATCGTTGAATACATTTCTGAACGCGATGACTTATCCGGATAAAACTGTCTATCCGATAGCCAGCTGCAATGACCAGGACTTTCAGAACCTGATGCACGTATATCTGGATGCAGTATTCCATCCCAATATTTATAAAGAGGAAAAGATATTCCGCCAGGAAGGGTGGCATTACGAACTGGAGTCGGAAGACGGGGAAATGTCTTACAATGGTGTGGTCTATAATGAGATGAAAGGCGCGTTTTCCTCTCCGGAGGATATGCTGGACCGGGAAGTGATGACCACTTTATATCCGGATACGACATATTACTATGAATCAGGCGGAGATCCCAGGCATATACCGGAACTGACTTACGGACAGTTTCTGGATTTTCATCGGAGGTTCTATCATCCCTCCAATTGTTATATTTATTTATATGGGAATATGGACATGGCGGAAAAGCTGGAGTGGATCGACGAACACTATCTGAGCAAATATGACCGTCTGGACATTGACTCAGAGATCAGCCTGCAGAAGCCTTTTGAACAGCCGGTGGAACGGATCGTGGATTACCCGGTTTCTTCAGAGGAATCTCCGAAAGGGCAGGCATATCTGTCCTGGAATGCGGTTGTGGGGACTTCCCTGGATGCGGATCTGTATCTTGCTTTTCAAATTATCGAGTACGCATTGCTGTCCGCTCCGGGAGCTCCGCTGAAGCAGGCTCTGCTGGATGCGGGTATCGGTAAAGATATTTTAAGCACATATGAAAACGGTATTGCGCAGCCTTATTTCTCCGTGATCGCGAAGAATGCGGATGTGGAGCAGAAGGATGTTTTTTGCAAGGTGATCCGTGAGACGCTGGAAAAGATCACGGAAGAAGGTTTTGACCGGAAAGCGCTGCTGGCAGGACTTAACTATTATGAATTCCGTTACAGAGAAGCCGATTTCGGGAACTATCCGAAGGGATTGATGTACGGGCTGCAGATGTTTGACAGCTGGCTTTATGATGAGAAAGAACCGTTCCTGCATCTGGCATGTCTGGAGCGTTTTGCCAGATTCCGGGATCAGGTAGGCAGCGGATACTTTGAAGATCTGGTTCGGAAATATCTGCTGGAAAACAATCATGCGGCGTTGCTGGTCCTGCGCCCTGTGCCGGGACTGGAAGCGAAAGAACAGGAGTATGTAAAGGAGAAACTGAAAAAATACAAAGATACCCTGTCCCGGACAGAGATAAAACAGGTGATAAAAGATGCGAAAGAGCTGAAGGAATATCAGGATGAGCCTTCACCCCAGGAAGAACTGGAAAAGATTCCCATGCTGAAAAGAGAAGACATCCGCCGGGAGGTGGAACCGCTGGCCAATGAGGTTCTGGATGTGGATGGAACGACGGTTCTCTGGCAGAACATTCCCACCAGCGGGATCAGTTATATCCGGCTCCTGTTTGATGCGGACGATCTCCCTGATGAACTGGTTCCTTATATGGGAATCCTGAAACAGGTCCTGGGCTTTATGGATACGGAAAACTACAGTTATGGAGAGCTGTTTAACGAGATCAACTGTCATACGGGAGGCATCAGTATGGCGGTCAATCTGTACGGGAACATGCGGGAAAAAGAACGTTTCTGTATGAAACTCGAGATGAAGGCAAAGACACTTTATAATAAAACAGACTTTGCATTCGCCATGATGAGAGAGATTCTGCAGAAAACCAGGTTCACAGACACCAAGAGACTTTACGAGATCATTGCCCAGATGAAATCGCGTCTGCAGATGTATCTGATGTCGGCAGGACATTCGGCGGCGGCCGTACGCGCCATGGCGAAATTCTCCAGATCCGCGAAGATCAACGACCGGATGAACGGAGTGGAATTTTACTGGCTGATAGAAGACCTGGAGCAGAATTTTGAGGAGAAAAAGGAAGAACTGATCCGAAAGCTGACGGAAGTCATGCAGTATGTGATTCGGCCGGAAAATCTCATCGTTTCCTGTACGGCGGAAACGGAAGGGATCGAAGCGGTAAAACGGGAGATCCCATCTTTAAAGGAAGCGTTGTATACTGGATCGTTTCCGGCGGCGCCGGAGGAAGAATCGCCCTCCATGGAATGTATGAAAGAAGGGCTGAAAACACCGTCTGCCGTTCAGTATGTGGCGCGCGCGGGACATATCAGCTATTATACGGGCGCTTTCCGGATCCTGAAAGTGATTCTCAGTTATGAATATCTCTGGATCCAGATCAGGGTTAAAGGCGGCGCATATGGATGCATGAGCGGTTTCGGCGTTTATGGAGACAGTTATCTGGTATCTTACCGGGATCCGAATCTGAAAGAGACGAACCAGGTGTTTGAAAATACGGCGGATTATGTGGAACATTTCGACGCTACGGACAGAGATATGACCAAGTATGTCATCGGCACGATCAGCGATATGGATACGCCTCTGACGCCTTCGGCAGCGGGGAACCGGTCTATGTCCGCATGGCTGACACATACGACGTTAGAAGATCTGCAGCGCATGAGGGATCAGGTATTGGAGGCGACACCGGCTGATATCCGCAGCCTGGCATCCGGAATCCGGGAACTTCTGGATGAAGGCAGTCTCTGCGCCATTGGGAATGAGAGCCGTATCGAGAAGGAAAAAGATATGTTTGACCGGACGCGGAATCTGTTCCGCTCTGCGGAAACGTAAAATGAGAAAGGATAAATCTATGGAAGAACAGAAGAAATCCGGATTTGCGGCTCTGGTAGGGCGTCCCAATGTGGGAAAGTCCACACTGATGAACCGGCTGATCGGGCAGAAAATAGCGATTACGTCCAACAAACCACAGACCACCCGCAACAGGATCCAGACTGTCTATACCTGTGAGAAAGGGCAGATTGTTTTTCTGGATACGCCGGGTATCCACAAGGCAAAGAACAAGCTGGGAGAATATATGGTCAATGTGGCGGAACGGACGCTGAAGGAAGTGGATGTGATCCTCTGGCTGGTGGAACCAACGTCTTATATCGGCGCCGGAGAAAAACACATCGCAGAGCAGCTTGCACATATCCATACACCGGTGATACTGGTAATCAACAAGATCGATAAGGTAAAGAAGGATGAACTGCTCGCTTATATTGACGCATACCGGAGACTGCTGGATTTTGCTGAGATTGTACCGGTGTCGGCTTTAAAAGGTATGAACGAGGATGTGCTGCTGGATCAGATTTTCAAGTATCTGCCCTACGGCCCTATGTTCTACGATGAAGATACGGTGACGGATCAGCCTATGAGAGCGATTGTCGCCGAATTGATCCGGGAGAAGGCATTAAAGCTGCTGGACGAAGAAATTCCACACGGAATCGCAGTGTCCGTGGATGTGATGAAACAGCGTCCCGGGCAGGGATTGTGGGATATCGAGGCAACGATTGTCTGCGAAAGAGATTCTCATAAGGGAATCATCATTGGAAAAGGCGGAGCCATGCTGAAAAAGATCGGTTCTGCCGCCCGGTACGAGATAGAGAAAATGCTGGAAGCCAGAGTAAATCTGAAATTGTGGGTCAAAGTAAAGAAGGACTGGAGAGATTCTGACTTCCTGATAAAAAATTTCGGGTATGACAAGAAAGAAGTATAGTACCCGGCTGCTTCGGGGATTCTATGAATATACGGATGGAGAAAACGGAGGTTCATAGAATATGGATAAGTGGGAACAGTTTGCACACACCGGAGAAATACGAGATTATCTGGCTTATAAAGCTGAAGAGACAAAAGTCAGAGGGATAGGTGAGAGACATGAGCAGTCAGGCTTGCACAGTGACAGGTATCGTTTTATCTGCAGCGCCGGCCGGAGATTATGATAAACTGGTAGTTCTGCTGACCAGGGAGCGCGGCAAAATCCGCGCATTCGCCAGAGGAGCGAGACGAATGAACAGTCCGCTTCTGGCGGCGGTGAATGTGTTTGCCTTCGGAGAATTTCAGATTTATGAGGGAAGGACCGCTTACAGTATCGCCCAGGCTTCTATCCGGAACTATTTCAGTGATCTGATGACTGATTTTGAAGCTTCCTGTTACGGGCAGTATTTTCTGGAATTCGCAGATTTTTATACGGGAGAAAATGTGGAAGGGACAGACTACCTGAAACTTTTGTATCAATCTCTGAGGGCTTTGTCTGTTCCGGCCCTGCCCAGGATGCTGGTCCGTTACATATTTGAACTGAAAGCTATGGTTTACAGCGGAGAGTGCCCCCAGACTTATGAGCAGTTTGAAAGCTGGAAACTGAATCCGTCCACCATATATGCGCTGCAGTATGTAACAGCGTCTCCGGTGGAAAAACTGTATACATTTACGCTTAGTCCGGAAGTATGCAAAGAATTTGGAAAAGTTGTGGAGTGGCTGAGAGAGAGATATGTGAAGCGGCGCTTCAAATCCCTGGAAATACTTGAAACATGCCTGTAAAATGTGTATAATTACCAGGACAGCGGCGTATGCCGCGGGCTGTGTCCCATGTCTGGAAGGAGGGAACGGAATGAAACGATGGATAATGTGCGTCTGTGTACTGGCGGTTGCTTTGCTGACAGCAGGATGCGGATCCTCATCCTTTGAGCCGTCGGTGACTTCTATTTACATAAAAAAAGACGGTACGCTGACACAGGCGATCGTAGAGAGTTTTGAAAAAGCTTATTATAGCGAGGATGAATTTTCTTCCATGGTGGAGAGTGAGATCGCTGCTTTTAATGAGAATCATGAAGAAGAACTGATTTCAATGGAAAGTCTGGAGGTAAGAGATGATACTATGTACCTTCTGCTGGATTATACAAATGCGGATGCTTATGCAGAATATAACGATACTTTCTGCTATGTTGGGACAATAGGAAGCGCTCTGGAAGAAGGTTTTTCCTTCAATATGGATTTCCGGGACGCGGATTATGTGGAGCAGGAGACCGCAGATGTGACCACGGACCGGGAACGATCGATTGTGATCTTGAAGGACGAGGGGACTGTTCAGCTGGAACAGCCTGTAAGGTACGTCAGCAACAATGTGGAGATTCTTTCCGACCATATGCTTCAGGTAATGACCATTGAAGACCCTGAAGAGTATGCATATATTGTTTATTGAAAAAGTGAGGAGATCGATTCATGGAAAAGACAATGGAGAAAATCGTAGCTCTGGCAAAAAACCGGGGATTTGTATATCCGGGCAGCGAGATCTACGGCGGTCTGGCTAACACCTGGGACTACGGCAATCTGGGTGTGGAGCTGAAAAACAACGTTAAGAGAGCCTGGTGGCAGAAGTTTATACAGGAGAATCCCTACAACGTAGGCGTGGACTGTGCGATCCTGATGAATCCGCAGACGTGGGTGGCGTCCGGACATCTGGGCGGTTTTTCCGATCCGCTGATGGACTGCAAATGCTGTCATGAGCGTTTCCGCGCGGATAAGCTGATCGAGGACTATATGGAAGAAAACGGCATCGAGCATGAGGGTTCTGTGGACGGCTGGTCCCAGGAAGAGATGAAGAAATATATTGACGAGCACGACATCGTGTGTCCGAGCTGCGGAAAGAAGGATTTCACGGATATCCGCCAGTTCAACCTGATGTTCAAGACGTTCCAGGGCGTGACGGAGGACGCAAAGAGCACGGTGTACCTTCGCCCGGAGACGGCACAGGGTATCTTTGTCAACTTCAAGAACGTACAGCGGACTTCCCGCAAGAAAGTACCGTTCGGCATCGGCCAGATCGGAAAATCTTTCCGGAACGAGATTACGCCGGGGAACTTCACGTTCCGTACCAGAGAATTCGAGCAGATGGAGCTGGAATTCTTCTGCAAGCCGGGAACGGATCTGGAGTGGTTCCAGTACTGGAGAGGTTTCTGCCGCGACTGGCTTCTGAGTCTGGGCATGAAAGAAGAAGAAATGCGTCTGCGCGATCATTCGCCGGAAGAACTCAGCTTCTACAGCAAAGGAACCACGGATATCGAATTCCTGTTCCCGTTTGGCTGGGGCGAGCTGTGGGGCATCGCGGATCGTACGGATTACGACCTGACGCAGCATCAGAATGTGTCCGGTGAGGACATGAGCTACTTTGACGATGAGATGAAGGAGAAATACATCCCGTATGTCATCGAGCCGTCCCTGGGCGCGGACCGCGTGGTGCTGGCGTTCCTCTGCTCCGCATACGACGAAGAGGAACTGGAGGGCGGAGATGTGCGTACCGTACTGCATTTCCATCCGGCGCTGGCTCCGGTGAAGATCGGCGTGCTGCCGCTGTCCAAAAAGCTGGCGGAAGGCGCGGAGAAAATCTACGCGCATCTCTGCAGGAAGTACAACTGCGAGTATGACGACAGAGGCAATATCGGCAAGAGATACCGCCGTCTGGATGAGATCGGCACGCCGTTCTGCGTAACCTATGATTTCGAATCCGAGACCGACGGCTGCGTAACCGTCCGTGACCGTGATACGATGGAGCAGGAGCGCGTGAAGATCGCGGATCTGGACGCATATTTTGAGGAGAAGTTTACATTTTAAACAGTGAAGGATTGAGCAGGGGCGGATGTGATTCATACATCCGCTCCTAAAATTATTGTAGATGCAAACAAAATCGCTGAAGGCATTGAAAACACTGAATATTCTATGTTATAATAAAAATAGTGGTGTGCCGCACCATATTACATTTTCTGGAGGTTAGAAAAATGAGTGAGTTAAGAGGAGCTATGATCATTGGTCAGTCCGGTGGTCCTTCTTCCGTAATCAATGCCAGCTGCTACGGTGCGATCAAGGCTGGACTTGATGCTGACTGTATTACAAAAGTCTATGGAGCAGCTAACGGTATCGTCGGCGTGCTGAATGACAAGCTCTATGTGATGGATGAAGAGGATCCGGAAGAGCTTGCAATCATGAAATATACCCCGTCTTCCGCACTGGGTTCCTGCCGTTACAAGATCGCGGACCCGGACGAGGATGAGACCGATTACAAGAGAATTCTTGAGATCTTCAAGAAATACGATGTTCGTTATTTCTTCTACAACGGTGGAAATGATTCCATGGACACCTGCAACAAGATTTCCAAATATATGAAGAAAGTCGGATACGACTGCCGCGTGATGGGTATTCCGAAGACGATCGATAACGACCTGTTCGGAACCGACCATTGCCCGGGATTCGCTTCCGCAGCAAAATACATCGCTACCTCTCTGGTAGAACTGTATCAGGATTCCCACGTATATGACAAAGGCCAGGTGACGATCGTAGAGATCATGGGACGTCATGCAGGATGGCTGGCAGGCGCTGCCGCTCTGGCAAGAGTAGCAGGATATCCGGCAGACCTGATCTATCTTCCGGAAGTAGACTTCAATATGGATGAGTTTATTGAAGACGTACAGAAGATCTGGGAAGAGAACCACAACGTGATCGTGGCTGTATCTGAAGGTATTCACTATGCAGACGGCAAGTTCGTATCTGAAGCAGAGACTTCCGCTACCGACGGATTCGGACATGCCCAGCTGGGCGGACTGGCAGCAAGACTGGCAGACGTGGTGAAGAATGCGATCCCGGGCGTAAAGGTTCGTCCGATCGAGCTTTCCCTGCTGCAGCGCTGCGCAGAGCACTGCGCGTCCCAGACTGACTCCGACGAGTCCTTCATGGCCGGACAGACTGCCGTAAACGAGGCGATCAAAGGCGTAACGGACAAGATGGTTGGCTTCAAGTGCACCCGTGACGAGAACGGTTACAAGTGTGAGGCAGATCTGCTTGATCTTTCTTCTGTAGCTAACTATGAGAAGAAAGTTCCGGTGGAATGGATCAATGAGAGAGGAAATAACGTAAGTGATGCATTCATTGACTACGCGCTTCCGCTGATCCAGGGCGAGATCCAGATGAAAAAAGAGAACTCCCTGCCGCGTTTTGTAAAACTGAAAAAAGTGATTGCAAAATAATCATCAGATTGAAGAGGGGCTGTCTGCCGTGAGCAGGCGGCCTCCGTTTTTTTGATGTAAGGAATATGCATAAAGATTCTTGGGCAATTTGGCCTTTGAAGGTGAAAAGGGGAAGAATAATTGTTAAAATAATGACAAAAATACATGCAAATACAGATGGAAATATGTAAAAACAGCACAAAACATATATTGACTTTCATACAGAATATGGTACAATAATTATGTGCGCAAAGTGAGACACACGTTGCGCACTTTTTATTTCTTATTTATATCACTTTTTAGGAGGGCATGTGATGGCAAAGTGGGTTTATATGTTTACGGAAGGGAATGCGTCCATGAGAAATCTTCTGGGCGGAAAAGGTGCGAACCTTGCTGAGATGACCAGTCTTGGACTTCCGGTTCCCCAGGGATTCACAGTAACGACGGAAGCGTGTACACAGTACTACGAAGATGGAAGACAGATCAATGACGAAATTATGGGTCAGATCATGGAGGCAATGGGCAAACTGGAGGAAATTACCGGGAAAAAATTCGGAGACAAAGAAAATCCGCTCCTGGTTTCCGTACGTTCCGGAGCAAGAGCTTCCATGCCTGGTATGATGGATACGATCCTGAACCTGGGATTGAACGAAGAAGTAGTGGAAACCCTCGCAAAAGCATCCGGCAACCCGCGCTGGGCATGGGACTGCTACAGAAGATTTATCCAGATGTATTCCGACGTGGTTATGGAAGTCGGTAAGAAATATTTTGAAGAACTCATCGACAAGATGAAAAAAGAAAAAGGCGTCGTACAGGATGTGGAGCTGTCCGCAGAGGATTTGAAAACGCTGGCCGGCCAGTTCAAGACAGAGTATAAAGAGAAGATCGGAGAAGATTTCCCGTCAGACGCAAAGGATCAGCTGGTGGGAGCGGTAAAAGCTGTGTTCCGTTCCTGGGACAACCCCAGAGCGAACGTATACCGCCGCGACAATGACATCCCGTATTCCTGGGGAACCGCAGTTAACGTACAGATGATGGCGTTCGGAAATATGGGCGACGACTGCGGTACCGGCGTCGCGTTTACGAGAGACCCGGCTACCGGCGAGAACGGCCTGTTCGGTGAGTTCCTGACCAACGCGCAGGGCGAGGATGTGGTTGCCGGCGTGCGTACGCCTATGAAGATCTCCGAGATGGAGGAAAAATTCCCGGAGGCATTTGAACAGTTCAAGAATGTATGCAAGACCCTGGAAACCCACTATAGAGATATGCAGGACATGGAGTTTACTGTTGAGCACGGCAAACTGTACATGCTGCAGACCCGTAATGGAAAGAGAACGGCTAAGGCAGCTCTGAAGATTGCCTGCGATCTGGTGGACGAAGGTATGAGAACCGAAGAAGAAGCAGTAGCTATGATCGATCCGAGAAATCTGGATTCTCTGCTTCATCCGCAGTTTGATGCAGATGCCCTCAAGAAAGCTGTTCCGATCGGCAAGGCTCTGGGAGCATCTCCGGGGGCTGCATGCGGACGGATCGTATTTACCGCGGACGATGCGGAAGAGTGGGCCAAGAGAGGCGAGAAAGTCGTTCTGGTACGTCTGGAGACTTCACCGGAAGATATCACCGGCATGAAGTACGCGCAGGGTATCCTGACCGCCCGCGGAGGCATGACTTCTCATGCGGCGGTAGTTGCCCGCGGTATGGGGACATGCTGTGTATCCGGATGCGGCGACATGGTGATGGACGAAGCGAACAAGAAGTTCACACTCGGAGGAAAAGAGTTCCATGAGGGCGATCCGATCTCACTGGACGGATCTACCGGCAATATTTATGATGGCATCATTCCTACGGTAGACGCTACGATCGCGGGAGAGTTCGGCAGGATTATGGGATGGGCAGATAAATACAGAAGACTGAGAGTGCGCGCGAATGCAGACACGCCGGCAGATGCGAAGAAAGCCCGCGAACTGGGAGCAGAAGGCATCGGGCTGTGCCGTACGGAGCATATGTTCTTCAATGGCGACCGGATTGACGCATTCCGCGAGATGATCTGCTCTGAGACCAAAGAAGAGAGAGAAGCGGCACTGGAGAAGATCCTTCCGGAACAGCAGGGAGATTTCGAGAAGCTGTATGAGGCACTGGAAGGCAATCCGGTAACCATCCGTTTCCTGGATCCGCCTCTGCATGAATTTGTTCCGACAGAAGAAGAAGATATTAAGAAATTAGCTGACTCCCAGGGCAAGACTGTGGAGCAGATCAAGGCGATCATCGACGGGCTGCACGAGTTCAACCCGATGATGGGACACCGTGGCTGCCGTCTGGCGGTTACCTATCCGGAGATCGCGGTAATGCAGACAAAAGCTGTGATCCGTGCGGCGATCAATGTGAAAAAGAACCATCCGGATTGGAATGTAAAACCGGAGATCATGATCCCGCTGGTAGGCGATGCGAAAGAACTGAAATACGTAAAGAAATTTGTGGTTGAGACTGCGGACGCTGAGATCGCGGCGCAGGGAGCAGATCTGGAGTACGAGGTAGGTACGATGATCGAGATCCCGAGAGCGGCGCTCACAGCCGATGAGATCGCGAAAGAAGCAGATTTCTTCTGCTTCGGTACGAACGACCTGACGCAGATGACGTTTGGTTTCTCCCGTGATGATTCGGGCAAGTTCCTGAGTGCATATTACGACGCGAAGATTTATGAAAATGATCCGTTTGCAAAACTGGATCAGAATGGCGTGGGCAAGCTGATGAAGCTGGCCATTGACCTTGGCAAACCGGTGAATCCGAAGCTTCATCTGGGTATCTGCGGTGAGCATGGCGGAGATCCGGCTTCTGTGGAATACTGTGACAGCATCGGACTGGATTATGTATCCTGCTCGCCGTTCCGTGTGCCGATCGCAAGACTGGCAGCAGCGCAGGCAGCTATCAACAGCAAGAATGCTTAAGCTTTTTATGAGATGAAGACAGGCGCACCATCGAAAACGGTGGTGCGCCTATTTATTGCAGATTTATCCTGTCAGAGCAGCAGATAAACTCATCGATATGATTATGAAAACAGCAATTTTTGTCTCAATTCGCTTACGCTGCAGTGGAAAAGAATTGACAACCTATACCCCCATATGTATAATGAACCTATACATATATGGGTATAGGAGGCGCAAATATATGAAATGGACGGAAAAACTGGAGAAATTTCTGGAACTTGGAGGAACCAGAAAAGAGATCATACTGCTGGTACTGTCGGGTATTGCATTGCTGTTCAGTATCTTTGACATGGTTCCTTTGCCGTTCGATCCGGCGTGGGTCGCCATTCTGCTGTGCGGGATTCCGATCATCCTGGAAGCGGTAATCGGCCTGGTCACTTCCTTCGACATCAAGGCGGACGTGCTGGTATCCCTGGCGCTGATTGCTTCTGTCTGCATTGGAGAAGATTTTGCCGCCGGAGAGGTGGCCTTTATCATGCAGCTGGGCGGCCTTCTGGAAGATCTTACGGTAGCCCGCGCGAGAGCAGGGATTGAGAAACTGGTTCATCTGACCCCCAGAACGGCGAGGATTGTAAGCGGCGCTTCGGAGAGAATCGTACCGGCGGAGCAGGTACAGGTGGGAGATATCCTGCGGGTGCTTCCCGGGGAGACCGTGCCGGTGGACGGCGTGATCCGTTCCGGACAGACGTCTGTGAATCAGGCAGTCATGACAGGAGAGTCGCTTCCGGTAGATAAAGGCCCGGGAGAGGAAGTATCCAGCGGAACAGTGAACCAGTTCGGCGCCTTTGAGATGGAAGCGCTGAAAGTAGGGGAAGACAGTTCCATTCAGAGGATGATCCGTCTGGTGCAGTCGGCGGACGCAGGCAAGGCAAAGATCGTAGGCGTCGCCGACCGCTGGGCCACCTGGATCGTGGTGACGGCACTGACAGCGGCTGTGTTGACCTGGTTTTTCACGGGTGAAATTATCCGCGCCGTGACGATTCTGGTCGTATTCTGTCCCTGCGCGCTGGTGCTGGCTACGCCCACGGCGATCATGGCGGCGATCGGAAACGCAACCAGGCATGGTTTCCTGGTAAGAGAAGGAGATGCGCTGGAACGTCTGGCTGCCGTTACCAGGATCACGTTTGACAAGACGGGAACGCTGACCTATGGGACGCCGGAAGTGACGGCGGTCCGCAGCATCTTACCGGAGTATACAGAGGAAGAACTCTACGGAATCTGTGCCGGTGCGGAACAGTTTTCGGAGCACCCGCTGGGAAAGTCCGTAGTGAGGTGCTACCGGCAGAAATACGGTAAGGAAATCGTTTCGGCCGAAGATTTCCGGATGATACCCGGAAGGGGCGTCAGATGTGAGATCGCAGGAAAAAGCGTCCTGGCAGGAAACCGGGAACTGCTGGCCGCAGAGCAGGTCATGATGCCGGAAGAGACATTGCGGGAAGCGGAACAATGGCTTGGACAGGGGAGTACCGTCATATATATCGCGTCAGGGAAAACACTGGCGGGATATCTGGTCCTGTCTGATACCGTGCGGGAAGAAAGCGCAGGAATGATTGACAGACTGAAAGAACTGAAAGTCCGGCCCGTCCTGCTGACCGGAGACCATGGGAACGCCGCGGCGGCCATCGCGGGCCGGCTGCATATAGAGGAAGTCCACGCGGAATGTCTCCCGGAGGATAAATTGAACCGGATCGATCACTACCAGCGGCAGAATGAATCTGTCTGCATGATCGGAGACGGCATCAACGATGCTCCGGCTCTGAAAAAAGCAAATGTGGGGATCGCCATGGGCGGCGTGGGAAGCGACATCGCCGTGGACGCCGCGGACATCGCGCTGGTGGACGACGAGGTGAAGGAGCTTCCCCATCTGATCGCCCTGTCCCGGAGAATGATGGTAACGATCAAGTGCAATCTGACATTCTCTATGGCTTTGAACTTTCTGGCGATCATTCTGGCGATTACCGGGATCCTGAATCCGGTGGTCGGAGCGCTGGTGCACAATGCGGGATCCGTACTGGTGATTATCAATTCGGCGCTGCTGCTGAACTGGAAGAAAACAGCTTGAAAACAGCGGTATTCGCATAGACCAGGGGCCTGTTGTGGGCGAAGAACAGGATGCCAATCATTTCCTGCGGACTACTGTCAAATATCCGATTGGCTTCAAAGCATGCTTAGAATACAATTAAAAAAGCAGATGAGGATTTGTGTAAAAATCTTAGGTTGGACTCCGGTATCTTTGGGATCCGGAGCCTTACCCTTGTCGGGGGAGAATATAAAATATATGCTAAGAATTGACTAGAACTTTGGCGTGATGAAAAATAAAAATCAAGGTTGCAATTCTGCGAGAACGTGATATAATAATGGGCATGGAAGCATAGCTCAGCCGGGATGAGCGTTCGCCTCACACGCGAAAGGTCAGGAGTTCGAGCCTCCTTGCTTCCATTTTTTATGCCATAAAGGTTTTGTAAGGAATATCCGGGGAATGTTGATTTTAAGGCATTTCCCGGATATTTCAGTTTTACATTTGATTTTCGGATTTTACACTTTAGTGGTTGTATTTTCGTAAAATGCAACACGATATGCAACACGAATTATGGGTTGGCAATCTTATTTGACGTACAAAATTTTTGATATTCTTCTTTGGATTGTTCATTATTTGTCCGATCGAAAAGCGTGAGACGGTAACGATATTTTTTGACAATTTCCCCACTGAAAATTTAGCTGAATAACTCTGATTATCCAGAAAAAGCCTGTAAATACGAGAAAATCACAGGATAGAGACACTGAATTTACTACCAAATTACTACTTGTGAAGTGAGCCTCGACACGCTTACTACTTCCCGTGAACTGCCTCTCCCTCAGGCAGCACATCAGATTAAAATTGAATACCACGCCGCAGCGCTGGAGGATTGCGGCGACTGCCGTTTCCGCTGCTTCCCAAAGACGGACAGCCATAGTATAATAGGATTAACAATAAGTGGAATTTTGAAGAAATGGGGGAGGAAAAATGAAAAAGATAGTATTAGTATTTATGATTTTAGCTATTATGCTTACTGGTTGTAGCAATGCAGAAACTTCTTCTAACGAAACGATAAATGAAACGAATACATCAGAAACAGTAGATATTTCTGAGGGAGCATTAGACCGAATACCATTTGAAGTATTGATGGACAAACCCTCTTTAGAAAACGGAAAAGAAAAGGAAACGACCGTTACTATTGTCACCGATATAGAGGATTGGGACTATACGGTTTCATCTGAAAATGGAAAAATCTCTAGTATAGAAGCAAACTCATTTGTTTATACAGTTCCTAAAGATGAAAACGAAAGAGAAGATACAATCACAATACAGTTATCAGATAATGACAATGGGACGTCATATGAATATACGATACCCCTTATTTTTTCTGATATCATTTCAGAATGATGTACAGACTCCCTGTTAAACTATCCCTCTTTGAGCCAACCCGACCCGAACTTTCAAAACTGAATACCAACCGCCACCAGCGGCACCACCGAGCAGGAAATCATTGTGAACTGCTCCCCGTCAAGAGGACAGAGAAAAAATATAAAATTTTTTCGGCCAGCAGCTAAGCGTTGCTGGCCGTATTTCATGCAGTAAGGTACAACTCATAGTTCTCCATCGGCGTTAACACGCCCAGGTTCTGGCACTTTTTTGTGGATTTATATATTGGGAGAAAAAGACCCTTGAAAATGTGTATTGACCGGTAGTAACTACCGTAACCTATAATCGGCTATAACAGGCGGTTCTGTGAAAAAGAACGGCATGGAATGTATGTAAGGAGGAATGGCTATGAGGCAAAAGAAAGGATGGATTGCGGGAATTGCAGTCATTGCGGTTATTGCCCTTCTCTTTGTTGGCTATAACCTTTATCGTTATCCTGCCATGTTTCGGAGTTTATCAGACAACTCCCTTAACGATTCCCAGGTAGAAGAACTGCGGGAGGAAATTCTCTCGCAGCCTGATGTGGACGTGTTGGTTTCCTATTTTTCTTATTCCGGCAATACAAGGAATGTGGCTGCTGCCCTGAGCGAAAAAACGGGCGGTGATTTGTTTGAGATTGTTCCACTGAACGGTTATTCTATAGAAATGTCTGTTATGACGGAGGTTTCCGATTTGGAAGCCGTTATGGAAGCAGCGTCAGAATGGGATTTTGCGGATGAAAGCAGAATCGTCCTGCTTGGCACAAGTCAGGGCGGGATTGTCTCCGCTATTGCGGCGGCGCGGCATACGGATCAAGTTTCCGGCCTTGTTTTAATGTACCCCGCTTTTTTGGTCAGCGATGCCATTCACGAGCAGTTTGATTCTCTTGAGGAGGTACCAGACAGTTATCGGTTTAACTGGATTACAGCAGGACGTCCCTATGCAGAGGATATGTGGGATTATGATGTGTATGAAGAAATCGGAAATTACACAGATAAAGTCCTTCTTCTGCATGGCAGCGCAGACAGTATTGTGCCGATTTCCTATTCTGATCGTGCGGCCGAGGTTTATGAAGATGTAGATTATCATGTTATTGACGGTGCGGGCCACGGATTCAGCGGCAGCGCCTTTGATGAAGCCGTAAGATATGTTTTCGACTATTTACAGCAAATCGAGATTATCTGAAAGGAGAAAGTCTATGAATCGTCCTTATACGATTTGTCATATTCTCAGCGCATTAGACGGTAAAATCACGGGAGAGTTTATGAGAATGGAGAGCACCCGTTCCGTCAGTGGGGAGTATGGCCGCATCCGCACAGAATATCATGCGGACGCATGGCTTTATGGAACTGTAACGACAAAGGAATTTACTGGATGGCGGAAACCGGCTGGTATATACAGTAAAGAAGTGATACGATGAAAACAAGAAAAACTCTCTTATTGCTTGTGTTAACAGTGGCTTTCAGCATTGTGCTGGCAGCTTGGCGATATTCAGAAGAATCCTGCGATGCAGGAAGCCTACCAGATGGGCAAAAACATCTGCTGACATATCCCGGGTGAATTGACAAATTTAACAAAGTTTATTGCCAGAGCTAAATTGAAATTTTAAATTCCAGTGCAGAGGTAAATTCCACCATACTTTATTTTTTGCTGATTTTGCAGGAAATTTTTGAGCGAAATCTCCTGTTTTCTGCTATAAT
>NZ_NFJZ01000010.1 GCF_002160135.1 Lachnoclostridium sp. An196
GACCTACCTGGCCTGTGCCCTGGGAAAAGAAGCCTGCCTGAACCATGTCAGGGTACGGTATGTCAGGCTGCCTGATCTGCTAATGGAGTATGGGGACTCCACCGTAGTTTCGGGGAACCAAAGGAAGCTGCTTGAACGCTACAGCCGGATACCTCTCCTGATACTGGATGAGTGGCTTGTGTCTGACATATCGGATGCGGAACTCCACTTCCTGTTTGAGCTTATGGAAAGGCGCTCTGATACAACCTCTACCATCTTCTGTACGCAATACCGCAAGGATGACTGGGTGAAACGTCTGGGCGAAGGAGTACGGGCAGAAGCGATTGTAGACCGTTACGCATACACAGCCTTCTGGATTGAGACCGGCAGCACCAATATGAGGGAATACTGTGCCAAGCATAAAATGTAAAAAACACACCGGTGGATCCCAAAAGCGTATTGCTGGGTCTGAGAGAAAAATCAGTGGGTCTGAGCAAAGCTCAGACCCGGATCCCTTGACGCGAAATAATCAATAAGATCCCGGAAAAGAAAGAAAACACCCGTGAGCGGCAGCATCAGGAGCAGATTCTGAAAAAGCAGGCGAAAATCGATGAAGTCCGCAGGCTTCATTCAGAAGGACATTCGATTGATGAGATCAGCCGGATCACCGGCCACGCAAAACGGACTGTCAAAACATACCTGAAAGAGGACTGTCCGCTCATAAATGGGCACTATGACAGAAGGCGGCCGGGAAAGCTGGCACCATATGAGAAGGAGATCATCGAACTGCGGTCCAAAGGGCTGACTTATGCCAGGATCCATGAACATATCGCTCGGAAAGGATATACAGGCACGGTTGCCTCCCTGAGAGTCTTTATGCAGAAGGAACGAACACACCAGAAAAATATTTCCCCAAATGAGACTGTCCCTGTTGAGTACATTCCCCGCAAGACCATGTGTCAGCTGATCTACCATGAACTGGAGAGTGTGAAAGGGATCACGGCGGAACAATATGAGGCAGCGATTCAAAAGTATCCTGTACTCGGCCAGTTATATACACTGCTAAAAGAATTCTACCGTATTGTATTTTCCAGAAAAAGTGAGGAACTGGATTCCTGGATGGAAACGGCAGCGGAGCTGAAGATAGATGAACTGGACCGGTATATCAACGGCCTGCGAAACGACCTGAGAGCTGTAAAAAATGCGATTATCTACCCATACAACAACGGCCTGGCTGAAGGCAGTGTAAATAAAATCAAACTTACGAAACGAATTATGTATGGACGGAATAGTTTTGCTTTATTGAAAGCAAAACTACTCATAAACGAATATTTTCATCAAATCAACTAAATCTGGAAAGAACCTATTTGACGCTTACAATTGATATATGTAAAATCCCCAATTACAACAAAAAAGTGTGACAGTCCCATTTTTCATAGAACTATCACACCTACTTAATTTATTTGTGTCATAATACGGTTTACATTCTGAATCTGAATTGGTAGAAGATTATCATAAGTTTGCAAAATCTGATCATAAAGACTACCCTTAAAATTTGGAATATCAATCGTTATCACAACGAAATATTTTATTTTTTCATGTTCATATTCATCTCGGCCGATTGCATGCAAAGAAATAAATGGATTCAACAATGAACTGCATCTCATTCTTACATCTTTGCGAATGATAGTATCCCATTTAAAATCACTATTTCGTAAATCAGCTTCTGCAAAATGCTTTTTTGCCGGCTTGGAAACAGGTAATTCTGACTTAATATATCCTTCTTTTATTAATTCTCGAGCTACAACAATATCCGCATCTTTCAGAAGATTCAACTTTTTCTCTGTTGTACCCTTTCTAAAAGGAAATCTCATATCGTTTGGATAAAATGTGTCTTCTATACAGTTATTTGTATACGCATCAGGATCATTTATGTTTGGATTTACAACTGTACAAATTGTCCACTTAATATCAGCATTTCCATGAATTTCACTAATCCCAGGTGCAAATATTGGCAGCTTAACTGTTGCTGAAGAAGTGATTTCTCCCTCATATAATATTGTGACCTTATTGTCCGAACAGTTTAGTATATCTTCTACACCATCCGAGCAAAATCCAAAACCGTTCTCAACAGTTCCTTCCAGCCCTTGCGATTCTGCTGAATGAATCAATAAAGCCCTTCCTAAGTGGGGAACAATCTGATCCGATGCGGCCATTAGACGTCCTATCTTACCAGCCACTACTGGAGCTGCCAGGCTTGTTCCCGCAGTTCCCATAATTAGATTGCCTGATTTAGTAGAAATAAAAGGTCTATCAGTATAACCTCCAAATTCAAGTATATCTGGTTTGATCTTGGCACCTTCTCTTCCCGGTCCGACACAACTATATGGTGCTCTATATTTATCATTAAGTGGAGATAACGTATATGCCCCTACAGCCAATCCATTTACCATATCTGCCGGAGATTGAACTCTGTTAAATGGGCTTTCTAAAGTACCATCATTTCCAGCAGCAATACAAAATAGTGGATTTATCTCTCCATCATCAACAGCATATGTCAATCGATCGCATACATAGGTAAACCTATTAATCTCATCATCAATTATTGCTCCCTTGGGACCAAACGATAAATTATATACTCTAATATCTGGTCTTTCAGTCACCACTTTTTCAATAATGTCAATCGTTGTATACATCTGATAATCCGCTTCTGGATTATCAGATTTTGCAGCGGGAAACACTCTAAATGATTCAACCGAAACCACAGGATTATCCACTGTATCCGTTTCCATTTTTCCTGCCAACCCCGTACCATATAATACAGCTCCACAAACATTAGCTCCATGATCCAGACTTGCTTCTGTTGGTTCAGCTCTCACCATATCATAGTTATCTACATATGGGTCCAGTAATTTTGTTCCACTCTGCACACCGCCATCAAAAACACCAACCTTAATACTCGATTTCATAATGGTATCTGGGAGTTTAGGCGCTGGCGCAACCATTGAACACACTCGGATTTGCTCCTCCCAATCATCCCTCATCGGCTTAATACTTCTTAACGGATTATACTTTTGAGCTAATGCCATAGATTCTCTATCCATATACATACAAACAAACGTTAATCCATCATCATAAGTTCTAACTACGGCGTCCGATTTCTTTATCTTAACAACATCAAAAAATCCATCAACTACCTTACCGCAATCTTCTCCTAAAGGATGAATTACTACTTCAACAATGCCCTCTTCCCATGAATCTGAAAATCCCAATGTTTTTTCTTCAGGTCTTAACAGATCAATACTTTTTATTGTACATACTTGATCTTTCCATTTTTTAACATGATCTTTTTTCCCTGTTTCGAATTTACTTTTTAATTCGGCCAGTTCACTATCATTCGTGCGTACAAAATACATTTTTGCCTTGGAACTATCTTCAGAATTTAAAGAATATTTTCTTCCTCCTACTAATTTCATACCTGATTCAGCAACAAGAGAACTAGGCGTATATGATTTTGCCTCATATTTAGGTTCTAGACGAATACAAACAATCTTTTCATCCAGAAACACTTCTTCACTATCTCTAATAGAATCCTGTATTCTGCTTATATCTGAACATAACCTAACCTTAGCTTCCCCATATTCATGCGGAAAAGTTGGCGAGCCTCCTCCATTTCTTTTTGTCAAGGGTTCGATATAATATTGCCCATTTGCAATTATTGGATGTTTTCCATTAATTCCCATAAAATCACTCCTTTAAATATCTATCAACTGACGATGTAGGTATTCCAGTCAATTCAGATATCTTTTTCACAGATATCTTTTTGCAGTTATTCTTTAATGCTTTACATATCGTAACCTTCTGTTCCTTAGTTCGCACCCCTACAAATTCACAATATTCTCTTAGTACACAAGAAGTTATTGTGTATTCAGGATTAATAATGATTCTTCTTTTAATATGCTCACACATTTTGCACAGATCGGCAGCCGACATTTGTTCTGTCCCATCTACGATAATCTGAATAATTCCATTATCGATTTCTTCGTACCTCTTTCCCATTCCACGTTGAATCAACATCATTCGCTGTTCTTTCTCCGGAAGGGATATTTCGATGTTTCTATCAAATCTTCTCCATATTGCTTTGTCCAAAAGTTCTGGATGATTTGTTGCCCCAATCACGATACATGTCACAGGGCAGGATTCCAATTCTTTCAACAAAACATTTACAAGTCTCTTTAACTCGCCTAAATCTGTAGCGTCATCTCTTCTTTTTGCAATTGCATCTATTTCATCCAAAAACAATATTACATTCTGTTCTTTAGCATACTGAAATATGCTCTTTATATTTTGACCACTTCTTCCAAGGTAACTGGATATAGAGTTTGCCAAATCCAAGGTTACTATTGGCATATTCAATTTGTACGATAACCATTTGGATATATATGTCTTACCAACACCAGGTTTTCCATGAAGTAAAATACTATTTGGAGGAACAATATCCTCTTCCAAGAATTTATTCAGTAAGCTTCTTTCTTGAATAAATTGGTTCAATTCCTCCATTTCCGCTTCCACAAGAATTGGATTTTCTACAAACACAGGTTCTTCCAAATTTACTAAACGATTCCTTGTTTCTCTATCAACAGGTACTGGTGAAAGATCCATACTTCTCATAACATCGGTTCCTGAATTGGTACAAGCAAGAATACGCATAATTTCTGCTGATGTATCAGGATCTTCCTTTTTTAGTTTTCTTCCTAGCATTAAAGCTATCGACTCAATATTCTTCCTATCATTATTAAGTGCTGCCCGAATAAGTTTCGGCACATATTCATATGTCATATTCCATCATTCCTATCTATTTTCATTTTGGGATATACAATATTGTATGTGTTTTCCGATGTTTTGTCAAGTTTTATCCCACATCATTTCCATCTATCCATTTTGGGATAACTATTCCTTTTTGTAAAAATGTGTACAATACCCATCTGCTCTAAGGATTAGCCCTTCAGCCCATGGCGGTGTTCTTCCCATCTGCTCACAGATTGCATCAAGTGAAACATCCTCCCGGCACTCAATAATTAGTTCATCATGTACATGAGCACAAATCATGCAATGGGATAATGTCTTCATAGCATAACAAAGGATATCCCTTGAAATTGTCTGAACGATATTCTCCACGAACTTCGAACCATAGTTTTCAATACGTTCCCATTTCTTGGTACCGCCAACTCCCTCATAGGTTACCGACTCAGACTCAAATCTGTTTAGTCCCATTCTCGGTTTCACATACGCAAGCCTTCTTCCAGATGGAAGCTGAATAAAAAGCATCCCACTCTGGCAAAAAATCTGATACCATTTACATCTGCCTGTTTCTTCTGTTTCACTGCAGTCTTGACTGCACGGTCAACATCCCACCAGAATTTCACAATATTCGGATTCGCCGCTCTCCAGGAATCCACAAGTGGCTGCAGTTCCTCTTCTGATAATCCCATTTCAATAGCACCCATAGATTTTAGTGCACCAACAGAGCCGCCATATCCAAGAGCCAGTTCCGCAATCTTGCCCTTCTGTCTTAAATGCGAATTCTGTCCATGCTTTTCCACCGGTACTCCAAACATAGCCGATGCTGATGCGCAGTAAATATCACCGTTGTTTACAAATACTTCTGTTCTCCATTTCTCTCCTGCAAGCCAAGACAGTACACGTGCCTCAATTGCCGAAAAATCTGCCACCGCAAACTTATTACCCTCTCTGGCAACAAAAGCAGTTCTGATCAGTTCCGACAACACATTGGGAACCGAATCATATAACATAGAAAGGGCTTCATAATCTCCGTTTCTGACAAGACCTCTGGCCTGTTCCAGATCTTCCATATGATTCTGCGGAAGATTCTGCAGCTGAGTGATACGCCCCGCCCATCTGCCAGATCTGTTTGCTCCATAAAACTGGAACATGCCTCTAGCTCTGCCATCAGCACATACTGCATTCTGTATAGCCTGGTATTTCTTTACAGAAAATTTTGCCAGTTGCTGACGAAGCTGCAGAGCATGGAATCCTCCGTCTTCCATTACCCCGGCATTCAGATATCTGTGTATCAGCGAGATTACCCTCCCATCTTTGATCGTTCTCGGCAGCACCTCTATCAGTTTGCTGTGGTTCACTGTGTCAAAATAGGCCTGCAAATCCATGCTGATTGCATACACATTGGCTGCACCCTTCCCACTGCCGGGCGGGTCAGGGACTTTCACCCGTTAGAACGTGTGCCCGCCGGGCACACTAAAAATAGAGCCATCCATTTCTGGATGACTCTATATCAAAAAATATTCATTTAATCTCTGTATCCTTTTATCGGACCATACATTTCATCGCCTTCTTTTTTAGTGGAGTGAATCATATGTACTCCGGAATAATCAATATTAGGAATTTCATTTTCCAAAATAATAGTCTGTCGGTTCTCTTCATGAGATATCATATATTTGAACCGTCTCGCTGCGGCTCTTTTTCCTCGCAATACGGTTCCCTTTGTTTCCGGTGTAAATCCATCTTTCAAAAAAGTATTCCCAGTTGCAAGATAAATCAAAGACGTAATCGTAGATATAGGGATATTCTTCGTATACCCCTGCCCATTTTTAAGTATACTGTTCTCTCCTACCATCCTTGTTTCATTTATCAGAAATGTATGTATAAAGGTTCTTACGGTAAGATTATTAGGTGTAAACTCCATATGATGAATGGTTTCAGCCATACTCGGGATCAAGGCACTTCAAATCTTCTGTATTAAACAACTGCAGTCTCCTTCCCCTCAAACCATGCAGCCAAAGCCTGCTCCACAACTGCTGCTATCCAGATATGCATATTCTTCATTCCCCTCACAGATGACACATATTTTTTGCTTATCAGAGAAAACAAGAAGTCTATTCTCCATCCGCAGCTCCTCCCTTCCCATCCCCTTTAATGCTTAAAAGGGAATTCAGCAATTCGGGATCCGGAAGAGCGCTCAGTGCTCCTTTTCTATACTTTTCTATAATATCTGTTGTGTCACGAACGCCCTGCTGGGCAGTAAAATCCGCCAGTGAGTACACATATACCCCGTCTTTATCTTTGTGCACAAACCAAATCTGCTCCTTACGAAACAGTTTTTTGCAATCCATAAGATTAATATCATGGATGGTAAATATCATCTGCGCGTTTATATTCAGTTCATTGTTAAACATCGCCACAATTGCCCTAGTCAGTTTAAAATGGATACTGCTGTCAAGTTCATCTATTACAAGAATTCTTCCCTGCTCAAGTCCTTCTACCACATACCCTGCCAGCGCAGCTATTTTCTTTGTTCCGGTAGAATCAAACAGCATGGTGTCCATGTGACCAATTATCTTTCCACCAGCGACCAGCTCAAACCCTATGATGTTAAGGTTTTCTGCCTCAATCCGAAAACGATTGCGAATTACCGGAAATCCTTTACCGGCTTGGGGAAAAATGACGGGATCGATTCCTTTCTCGTTGCTGATTACGTCCGTGCCGGACGAATTGAGACCGACCCCTGGCGCGGCTCCCAGTATCTCGCCCTGCAGCGTCTCACAAGGCAGCGCAGGCATATCAGCGAAGCCATTGCCAGGGAGAAAAACTATGTCCTGAACAACATTTTTCTCAAGTTCAGTGAGTTTGCTCTCCTCAGCGGTGAAGACAGCCCTGTTTCTAACAAGTTCAGCGCCACTGCCGAGGCAATCCTTACGGAGTTCAAAACCACCGAAGATATTGCCAATGCCCCGTTAGAAGAGCTGATTGACTTTATCTCCGCTTCCGGTCATGGCAGGTTCTCTGACCCCGACCAGGTCGCCAGTCTGCTTCAAAAAACTGCCCGTAACTCTTACCGGCTGGATAAGGCTCTATATGAACCTATCACTACATCCATTGCCTGTTCCTTTAACTGCATACGGGCTTTTGAAAAAGAGCAGAAAGCGCTTGATAAAGCCATCGCTGCAACTGTTGCGGGCTTGAACCCTACGGAATATCAGATCCTGAAATCCGTTCCGGGGATCGGGCCTGTATATGCCGCCGGAATCCTTGCTGAAATAGGCTCTGTACGCTGCTTTAACAGCAACAATGCCCTTGCAAAGTACAGCGGCATCATCTGGAGAGACAACCAGTCCGGTGAGTTTGATTCCGAGGACACTCCCATGATGAAAGCAGGGAACCGTTACCTGAGATACTATCTGATCCAGGCTGCAGGCAGTGTTGTCAGATACTGCCCGGAATATGAAGATTACTACAACAAAAAGTTTGCTGAAGTTCCCAAACATCAGCACAAGCGTGCACTCGCGTTGACCGCCCGTAAATTAATACGTCTGATTTTTGGTCTGCTGGACAAGAATCAACTCTACTCTCCGGCAAAGAGTAGGTAATCGTATATCGACTGTTTTTTCTTGCGGTTTCTCCGCAGGTCTATTTCGCGTACCCTTTTTTCTTTGTTTTCATTGAAATCTTTTTTTAATCACCTCTTGACATATCACCAAATTGCTTAAAGTTTTCGAATATAATCTGGATCTGACCGGCGATCAACGGTTTACGCTTGCAGAAAGCCCGTTATAAAGCTCCTGATTGTGAAGCATACCATTTTATGCTATGCTTTAAGAACAGAAAGGAGTTGGAAATATGAGGTACAGAGATTTGGGAAAAACCGGCTTGAAGGTCAGCGAGATCGGTCTCGGCGCGGAGTGGCTGGAACGCCACAACGCAGAAGAAGTGAAAGCCGTGATTGACTGCTGCGAAGAGCAGGGGATCAACATTCTGGACTGCTGGATGGCGGAGCCGAACGTGCGCTCCAACATCGGAAAAGCGATCGCGGGGAAACGGGAAAAATGGATCATTCAGGGTCATTTTGGCTCCACATGGCAGGACGGGCAATATGTCCGCACCCGGGAGATGGACAAGGTCCGGGTGGCTTTTGAAGATCTGCTGACCCGCCTTGGCACAGATTACATCGATCTTGGGATGATCCACTTTGTGGACGAAGAAGCAGAATTTCACCAGATCATGGAAGGGGAATTTCTGGCATATGTGAAAGAGCAGAAAGAAAAAGGCGTGATCCGCCATATCGGCATGAGCACGCACAATCCCAAAGTAGGAAAGCTGGCGGCTATGAGCGGGGAAATCGAAATGCTTCTTTTCAGCATCAATCCCGCATTCGACCTGCTGCCTGCCAGCGAGGATATGAATACCTATTTTGCAGAGGATTACGATGAGAACCTGGGCGGCATCCACCCGGACCGGGCCGATCTCTATCAGACCTGCGAGCGGCTGGGAGTAGGGATCAACGTGATGAAAGGCTACGCAGGAGGGCGCCTGTTCTCTGCGGCTTCCTCTCCGTTCGGAGTCGCCCTGACTCCGGTCCAGTGCATCCATTACGCCCTGACCCGGCCTGCAGTCGCCAGCATACTGGCGGGCTATGACACGCCGGAACACGTGATGGACGCCGTGGCATACGAGACTGCATCCGAAGAAGAAAAAGACTATGCCAACGTACTGGCAAAGGCGCCGCGCCACGCATATTCCGGTCAGTGCACCTACTGCGGACACTGCGCCCCCTGTCCCGCCGGCATCGATATCGCCATGGTCAACAAGCTCTATGACCTTGCGGCGATGCAGGAACAGGTCCCGGCTTCCATCAAAGCGCATTACGAGGCGCTTCCGGCCAATGCCAAAGACTGTATCGCCTGCGGGGGCTGTGAAGAACGATGTCCCTTCGGGGTCCGTGTAGCGGAAAAGATGGAGAAGGCCCAGGATCTGTTCGGATAATCCCTTTACAGGTAGAATTCGTTCGCCTTCCTGCCTTCACAGGCTTTTCCCACTCTCTGTATCAGCCCGGATACCAGTTCTTCCGGTATCTTCCTGCATTTTTCAGGACAGATTTTGATGCACCGCATGCAGCCTATACAGAGAGTTTCATCCACATGGCGTCCGTCGTCCGAGATCGCTCTTACGGGACATTTGGCCGCGCATAGTCCGCAGCTTTTGCATGTGTTTTCATCTGTCAGGATCTTCATTGTGGACACATGCCTCTCCTTATAGGGACGATTTCCCGGCAATACCGGTTCCTCTGCCAGACCGGCCTCTATCTTTCGGGCGGCCTGAACGGCAAACTGATGGAGTTCATCCAGGTCTGAGGCGTCCGGACGCCCCGTCCCATAAATGTGCATGATATTATGCTCTCCGACCGCCGCGCAGCCGGCAATCACCCGGCAGCCGGCGGTCTTTGCGCAGTCCGCCAGTTCCAGCAGCGCATCCTCATAGGCGCGGTTTCCATAAGTCACACAGACAATGGCGGCAGCCCCGTTTCCCCGGATATGCGAAAGGCGTTCCACAGCCGTTTCAGGAATCCTGCCCCCATAGCAGGGCGCTGAAAGGATACAGACGCTGTCCGGTTCGATCTGTATTTCACCGGATACCTCCTGGCACAGATCTACTGATACCGGTTTGGTTTCAAACGCCTCTGCGATTCTGTCGGCAGCCAGCTGGCTGGTCCCTGTCGGGCTGAATGTAATCGTGTACAAATTATGCATGTTGGATATCTCCTTCCTTATTTTTCCATCATACTGACCGCATTCTGCGCCGCGACGACGTCCGCAAGATTCTCCAGCGCAAAGTAAGCGCCGTATCTTCTCCTGCCGCTCATATAAACATTGTCGCAGAATGTGATCGTACCGTTCCCGTTTTTATGTATCCGGATGTCCATAGGCGGAAGACTCTTCCCGTCATGCATCTCGATCCGGTTTCCTCTTTTTATCATGATCTTCTTATTGGTGATAATATAAAAAGTTCTTTTTCTCAAATACGCCATATGAAAAAATCTTCCGATTAACAAATAGATACCTATCCCTATAAACGGTATTCCCCACAGGCAGAAAAATAACGGCGCGCCGGAAAATATGGCGGTCAGTTCCCAGAAAACAGAAAATGCCAGCCAGATCAGGGCAAAGGGAAGCATAATGATCTCTCTGCCGGTGAAAAGGGCTCCTTTCTCCGGTTTTCCCTTCCATAAAATATATTCATCACCCACCATATAGGGCCGGCCAAATTCATATTCATCCATGTAATCCATCCTGCACCGCCTCCTATCACCGTGTTTTCACGATTTTGTTTCATCTTAGCACAAATCCACCGTCACAACAAGCGGCTGTCAGGAGCAACTTGGATATGGTATAATGAGCGTGAAACGCGAATTATACCATCGCGCATACCGGTTTCTGCGCTTGCCGCAGAAAGCCGGGCGCATCCGCCGGAGGCTCCATGCCGGCGCAGCGGACATGGTATAATGAGCGTGAAACGCGAATTATACCATAGGAGGCAATATGAACTGTACAATCCGTCAGTGGCGTCCCGAAGACGCCGCAGCGCTGGCAGAGCTTTTAAACAACCAAAAATCCATTTCCGAACTGCCGAAATCGGATATTATATTGGAGAAAACTTCTGGGGACACGGGATCGCCACCCATGCCGTGAAACAGGCATGCGGCGATATTTTCGCACGGACAGATATCCTGCGGATTTTTGCAGAGCCTTTTTCTTACAACGCTGCTTCCTGCCGGGTACTTGAAAAAGCAGGGTTCCAGTTTGAAGGGCTCCTTAGAAACAACGCCGTAAAAAACGGAAAGATTCTGGATATGAAAATGTACGCGCGGCTGAGATAATTGTTTTTTACAGTCATAGAGCTCTGACGCCGTCGTCAGAGCTCATGAAAAATCGGCCTCATCCGTTCAAACGTGCAGAATTCCCGAAACCCCAGATCTTTCAGCAGATTTCTGGTCTCCGGTATATCCATTCCCAGATGTTCCGGTTTGTGGCTGTCGCTTCCTATCGTAAGGATCTCTCCTCCCAGTTCGCGGTACAATTCCAGAATCGCCTTTGACGGGGTCATGTCGGCGAGCCCGTAACGGCGGGACGAGGTATTGACCTCGATCCCTTTGCTGTCCGCAATCACCGTTTTCAGAATTTCTTCTATAAGAGGACGTACTTTTTCGAACGGGTACACCCCTGCCTCGTCGTACCGGATGATCAGATCCAGATGCCCCAGAACGCTGTAATCCTTATAATTCTGTACCAGATCCAACAGTTCTTTATAATACCGCTCATTATATTCCTGCTGCGTCCGGCCTCTCTGAAAATCCTGCGTCCAGAATTCCAGATCCTCTACCTGATGCACCGACAGTATGATAAAATCAAAAGGATACCTGTGAAACAGTGTCTCATATCTGGAGATCGTATGCATCTGCATCCCGAACTCCATCCCGGTCCGGATAGTGATCTGCTCCCCGTAAAGAGTTCTCATCCATCCCCATCCGAATAGCGTCCCGTATGACCTCTTCCAAAGGATAGACCGAGTCGTCGCTGAACGCGGTGTGCACGTGATAATCTGCGAGCATGCTCTTCTCTCCCTACTGTCTGTAATAACTCAGGAAATCGCCGATCTTGCCTACCGCATCCTTCAGCACCTCGATCCGGGGCAGGTACACGATCCGGAAATGATCCGGCTGCCCCCAGTTGAATCCGCTTCCCTGAGTGATCAGGATCTTCTTCTGTTTCAGCAGATCCAAAGCAAACTTCTCGTCATCCTTTATATTGAACTTCTTTACATCCAGCTTCGGGAAAATATAAAATGCAGCCTTCGGTTTCACCACACTGATGCCGGGAATATCGCACAGCGCTTTATAGATATATTCCCGCTGCTCATAGATGCGTCCGCCCGGGACAATATAATCGTTGACGCTCTGATGTCCTCCCAGCGCGGTCTGCACGATGGACTGTGCCGGCACGTTGGAGCAAAGGCGCATATTGGAGAGCATATTCAGTCCTTCAATGTAATCTTTCGCCATCTCCTTATTTCCGCTCAGGATCATCCAACCCACCCGGAAACCGGCGATCATGTGAGACTTGGAGAGGCCGCTGAATGTCACGCAGAACAGATCCGGAGCCATGGAAGCGATAGAGATGTGCTTCTCCCCGTCCATGACCAGACGGTCGTAAATCTCATCGGAAAAAATCATAAGCTGATGCTCCCTGGCGATATCCACGATCTGTTGGAGAATCTCCCTGGGATACAGCGCTCCGGTAGGATTATTCGGGTTGATAATAACGATGGCTTTCGTCCGGTCGGTGACCTTTTTGCGGATATCGTCGATATCCGGGTACCAGTCCGCCTGCTCATCACAGATATAATGTACGACTTTCCCGCCTGCCAGTGTGGCGCAGGCCGTCCACAGCGGATAGTCCGGCGCGGGAATCAGGATCTCGTCTCCGTCGTCCAGCAGCGCGGACATGCACAGATTGATCAGTTCGCTGACCCCGTTTCCGGTATAAATACTGTCCATGCTCACATTGGGAAGCCCTTTCAGCTGCGCGTACTGCATAATCGCTTTTCTGGCAGAAAACAGTCCTTTGGCCTCCGAATAACCCTCGCAGTCCACCAGCTGTCTGCGCATATCATAGATCACTTCGTCCGGGGTACGGAATCCGAACGGAGCCGGATTCCCGATGTTCAGTTTCAGTACCTGAGTTCCGGATTCTTCCATCCGCATGGCCTCATCCGCCACAGGGCCTCTCACATCATATAAAACATTGTTCAACTTGGATGATTTTTTGAACTCCCTCATTTTTGTTCCTCCTGTTTTCTCTGTCTCCTGCAGATTTTGTTCTGCCGATATCTCTGCGCCATATTCCGGCGCTTTTTCTTCCTGTTCTTTTCCGGAAAGCCAGTCTTCATCCACCTGCAGAGTTTCCGCCAGGAAATGAAGCAGTTCTGCCCGGGGAACGGTCTTTCCGCTCACATATTGACTCATATGACTTTTGCCCAGTTTTACATCCTGCTCGGAAGCAAACCGGATCAAGTCCACCTGTTTCAGCCCCCGACGGTCCATCGCCTGCTTCAGACGATCCGCGAATGTCTCTTTCAATCCTTATGTCTCCTTCCCTTTCCAAAAGTTCAATTTTTCATAGAAGGAGTATATCACACGCGCGCTGGGAGTTCAATATATTTTTCAGAAGTTCAATATTTTCTTTTGGAAGTTCAATTCCATTCCTTCCCGGCGTATCTTCGATGGCAAAAGAAATCGAGACAAATAAGCCATGCCGCCCGGATCGGCAAACCAGAAGGTTCGCCGATCCGGGCGGCATCATTATCAGCTTTCGCTATTCGCTGATTGAAGGGGCAGTTCCATGTGGACCGTAAATTCCTGATCGTTCCGTTCCCAGTCAAACTTCCCTTCACAATTTTCAATGATCTTTCTGCATGTCTTCAGTCCGATCTGAGTGCTCTCTACCACGTTCTTTTGCTCACGAACATGGTTCGTGAGCAGGATATGCAGCATATCCTGCCGCTCAAACGCACGAATCGTAAGCGGATAATTTAAATCGCCATATTTTTTTAAATTGGACACCAGATTGTCCGTAACTCTCTGCATATATTCTGTATCAATCTTTACGCTTCCCCCCAGTTCTTCCACCTGACAGTCCAGGCTCCCGCCCGCTTCCTGCCATTCAAAGAACTGGCTGTTGCAAAGATCTTCCAGAAGATTTTCACATGTCACATTCCGGAACTGATACGGCTGCTCTTCCTTTCCATATACCAGGAAATATTCAAACAGACGGTCGGACATCTTTTTCATCTGAAACGCCTTTTCTCTGCAGTGCTTCAGATAGTTCTCCAATTGAGTCTCGTCGTCATATCTGTGAAGATTCAGAAGCTCCAGATATCCGATCAAAGAAGTCAGAGGCGTCCTGAGATCATGAGACATGGCAGTCACCAGCTCTGTATTCGCCTTTTCCGCTTCTGCCTTCAGGCGCTGCCTTTCCAGTATCTCATTCTTCATGGCTTCGATTCCCAGTGCCAGACTGGTCAATTCGTCATTTCCCTGTATCGAAATCGGATACTCCATATTCCCCCCGCCTAAAATCTTCAATTCGTTTTCCAGGCGGTTGATATATCGAATTTTTCGGTGGATCAAAAGCAGCAGCAGAACTACAAAGCAGCTGATACCGACAACTATCGAAGCCGCGTCCACGCCGTAATAGTATTTCATGCCCATATAGCATTCCAATTCGGCTTTAATCGGAGTCCCATCTGCCAGTTCAACATCATAATATGTAATTTCTTCCTGTTCTTGTTCCTGATAAGGGCTGAACAGAGAATCTACATCCTTATAAAACACGGCATAAATGTCTCGCTGCTTCTGCACCCATATATAAAGCAGTTCTACATTTTCTTCCGTAACCTGATTCTGGTCAATAAATCTCTGAAGACTTTGCAGACTTTCTTCCACCCGGCGCTCATAATATCCTTCCCGTGTCAGTTTTCGATTGAGATAATCATAAGCCAGGCTGGCCACTCCGTTTGCAGCCAACACCCCGATCAACAGAGAAAGCACTGTCGCCAGCAGCAGTTCCAGAGCCAGTTTATGCTTTCCGCTCATTTTCTTTTTAATTGACACAGTATCCCCGTCCCCACACATTCTGAATGTATGGCTCTCCTTCCTTTTCCAGCTTTCTCCGGATATTTCTGATATGCACCATTACCGTATTTCCGGAACTTGGGAAAAAATCCTCTTTCCAGACCTGTTCATAAATCTCTTTTACCGAAAAAATCTTCCGGGGATTAGAAACCAGAAGAAGAAGAATCTGATACTCCATCTCTGTCAGGGAAATCCTTTTCCCGTTATCTGTCACCGACTGAAGTTCTGTATCAATCGTCAGATCCCGGTAAAAGATCATTTTCTCAGCCTTATCCTCCGACTTCTGGTACACCCGGTAACGGCGAATCAGCGCTTTTACCCTGGACAAAAGTTCCATATAGGAAAACGGCTTCACCAGATAATCGTCCCCTCCCGCGGAGAACCCAAGAACCTTGTCGTGCTCTCCGGATTTGGCTGTCAGGAAGAGGATCGGAACATTAGACTTCTCCCGGATCTTTGTACAAGCCTGTATTCCTGATTCACCGGGCATCAGAATATCCAGGATCACCAGATCGGCGCCTTCTGTCCTGTCCACCGCCTCCTGAGCGTTGCACGCTTCTACGATATCGTAACCTTCGCTCTCCAGCATCATACGAAGTACTTCCCGAATTTCCGGTTCATCATCCGCAATTAATATTTTTTGTTTTTCCATTTCCATCACCCGGTATCAGTGTAACATGTTCCCGGTTATATGACGATACCCGCATCGCAGAATTAAGACTTTTTAAGAAAGCAGTTTTGTCCAAATGGGGAAAATTCTTATATATATTTTTGACCTGCGGCACAATAGACGTTCATATTGTCCAATGTTATAGTAGCGAAAAAGAATATATAAGTGAATTTGGAGGGGGAAATATGCATCAGGCGGTTGTTGCAGGGATCATTCTGCTTATGATTATACTTTTATTGACACAAAAAGCCTCTTTGGGATGGATTGGGCTTTTGATTCCTTGCATCCTGATTTTTACGGGTATTTCCACTCCCACGGAGGCTCTGCAAGGACTTACCGGCGATTCCATGTTTGTATTTGCAGGCGCCTTTGTTCTCAGCGAGGCTTTCTTTCAAGCCGGATTATCTGATCTGCTGGGAACGTGGATGCAGAAAAAACTTAAAAAGATCCATCATGAATCCCTGATTTTATTCGTCATCTGCCTCATCAGCGCCGGTCTGTCCAGCGTACTATCCAGCATGGGCGTTCAGGTGGCCATGATGTCTTTGATTCTTGCCTTAGGCACAAACCTGAAAGTCAGCAAAACAAAGTCCATGATGGCTATCGGATATGCGGCAACCATTGGAGGCACCATGACTCTGATGGGCACTCCGTTAAATATGGTGGGACGCGCTGCCTATGAAAATGCCGTGCCCGGAGACACAATCGGGATTTTTGAGATCTCTGTCATTACAGTTCCTGCCGGACTTCTCATGATTCTCTATTATTGTTTTATCGGGAGCCGGTTCCTGCCGGACCGCAGAGAATCCAAAGCATGCAGATTAGCGCCGCCTTCCGCTCAGAAACAGACAAAATATAAACAGGTCCTGACCGTTATCCTGTTCTGCGCATTTATAATCCTGATCGCTCTGGACGGGCAGAAAGGCATTCCGGACACAGTCGTGACCAGCCTCGCCGTTATACTGATCCTGGGAGCTTTCCATGTATTGAATACGGAACAGATCATCCGCTCTATCCGCTGGGATATTCTGATGTTTATCATGGGAATACAGTCTCTCGGCACTGCTTTTGGCAGTACCGGCATCGATCAGACTTTGTCGCAGTACGCATCCCGCTTATTCCAGGACGGCATCCCTGAACGAGTGCTGATCGCGGCCGTTTTTCTTATAGTAGCCTTTATCACACAGTTTTTAAACAACTCCGGTACTTTCGGCGTAGTCCTTCCCCTGGTGCTGGTACTTGCCTCCAGCTTAGACGTTAGCCTGAAGTCGGTGATGATAACCGCCATGATCGCTTCCAGCTGCAGCTTCGCGCTGCCTATAGCCACTCCCACTTTTCCCATGCTTTCGGAAGAGGGAGATATCCGCTTCCAGGACTGGTTCATCCAGGGGATGCCGCTGATACTCATCGGATTTCTGGCCTGCGTCCTTTTCGTACCTTTCTTCTGGCCTGTGTATTAATGCTATGGCAGCAGATTTTCATCCTGATAAAGGTCCTCGATCCTGAATGACAGATCCAGATACAGTATCGTATCTCTGTCGTTCAGGTCCAGGCCGGTCAGGCTGTGGATCTTATTCAGCCGGTAGGTCAGCGTCCCCCGATGAAGATACAACGATTTTGCCGCCTGGATCGGCTGGCAGTTCGCATGAATATACTCTTTCAGAGTATTATAATAATCGCTCCCTTTCTCACGGTCTGTCTTTCGCAGGATGCGAAGCGCCGCCGAGCAGGCAATATGCGGTTTCAGGCCGCCGATGGCATTTTTCAGGAAATAAGTGAGGGCAATCGTATGGTACGGGTGACAATATCTCTCGTTCTCCTGTAATGTTCCATATTCCAGCGCTATGGAAGCCTGCTCCTGATATTCTCTTATCCTCAGTATCTGGAAGAAGAGACTACTGGCTCCGAAATGAATCCCCGCTTTCAGTCCGATTTCATGAAGAAATGCATAATACGAATCCGGATTCATCTCCGACTCCGGCAGATGAAAGACCACATACAGCTCCTTCCCCTGGGAAAATGCCGCCACATCCTGACCATCTTCCATAATATCCAGACAGATACTGTAGGCATAAGCTTCATCATCCGACGGAAGTACTGCTTTCGCAGTCAGATAGCTGTCTTTCTGCCTCCATCCCAGACGGTTCAGGCTCTCCAGAAGCACTTCCTCATCCGCATTCTCGTCCAGCAGCAATTTTTCCAATAGTTTCTGAAGAGGGAACTCCCAGCCTTTT
This sequence comes from Lachnoclostridium sp. An196, assembly GCF_002160135.1. Lineage (GTDB taxonomy): Bacteria > Bacillota > Clostridia > Lachnospirales > Lachnospiraceae > Hominiventricola > Hominiventricola avistercoris. The sequence goes on from NZ_NFJZ01000010.1 coordinate 18,386, forward strand.
GCATTTATCCGGTAATTCTGGAAGCCTTTCGCGACAAACCCGCCAAAATACTCCAGCAGTCTCAGCTGGCTCGGTTTAAAAGAAGACTGGAGCTCATTGATCAGAATACGTCCCAGGTATCTCTGGTACTCGTCAAACACATTCACATAGATATCTCTGTGTTTATTCCAGGAAGGAGTCCAATACTGGGCTGTCCTTGTCTTATAGGTCTGCAGGAATTCTTCTGAATGGTACAGAAGATTCCTGCGCTCAGCGGGAAGGATCAGACTTCCGGTATTGGGGTCCGGTTTCATAGTCATCATCCCAACCACATAAGTTGTCCGGACAATGGCATTATTGTTATGGTCCAGTACATAGACCGGATTCTGGAATATATCCTGACTGCATTTACACATTGCCGCCAGGTCTCCGCTCTCTGCCAGAATACGGATCAGATCCATTTCCCAGCTGCGGAATTTGTGAAAAATATTTTGAATGAGTTCCAGGATGTACTCTATCCGTTCATTTTTGGGAATGTGAATCACTGATTTATGATACTGGGGCAAAAATTCCGGAAGTTCCATCTTTCCTATCAATATCATGTTGCAGTTATTCTCCATCGCTTTCTGGACATAGGACGGCTTGACAATGTAAACAAATCTTTCCGAGATCTCGGCCTGACCATAATATACGCGCACGTCTTCCAGGATCATGGGATCATTTCCCCGGTAAAAATAATAATCCGAAAACTGGTCATCCATATAATCCGTTAATATCTGCATACTAAGATACAGGCGGTCGTCTTCTTTTTTCATCTGTCTATCCTCTTCTCTTTTTGCGAAATCATTCTTAGAAATTGGCAGCTGCTCAGGAGGAAGCTGTCACAAAAATTGTACCATATCCACATAGCGAATACTACCGCCTAATCTTTTCATGCACCATATGCACAAATTTGCATTCTGTTTTTTCAACCGGGCGAAGAATAGATCGTGTCCCCATTCAAGGTTACAATAGAACTATCAAACAGGAGGAGGGATATTCTATGATCCAGATAATTGCAACCGTTGTATTGCTTGGACTTCTGATCTTCAGTATTGTCAAGAAATACAACACAACCGTAGTCCTGCTTACACTTTCTTTGGTCGCTTATGCGGGACTGACCATCGCCGGAGGAAGCGTTATGGGCGAAAATACCTGCGGAAGCGCTTTCTTTGACGTTTTTGAGATGATCCGGTCCAGTGCGTCCGGGACCATGGGCGGAAATGTACTGATCATCATGTCCATCTATGGATATATCGTGTACATGAACCATATTAAGGCTTCCGACATGTTCGCAACCATGGTGGCGTCCCCGCTGAAGAAAATCAAAAAACCATATCTGCTGGCAGCCATGATGATTCTTGTGGGCAATATAATAAAGATCGTGATCCCCAGCGGTATCAGCGTCGCCGCTCTGATGATCGCCACACTCTATCCGGTGCTGCTGAAAGTCGGCTGTTCAAAAGCAACCAGCGCTTCCGCCGTCCTCATGTCTTATCTGACTGTATGGGGACCTTCGGACGCCAGTCTGTACACGGCTTTATCCTTGGCCGGCATAGAAGACGTATCTGTCTCCGAATGGTTTGTCCAGACGCAGATCCCTGTAATGCTGGTTACTCTTATCGTGGCGCTTGTGATCTTTATCCCTGTTTCTAAATATTTTGACAAAAGGGAACATGCGGAGCTTTCCACAGAAAATCTGGAATCAAAATCGATTAAGGACATCGGCGTCCCGTATTTTTACGCGGTACTCCCCCTGCTTCCTTTGATTACCATTCTGATCTTCAGCGAACTGGTCGTCGGAAGCATCGTTATCAGCGTCGTGGCTGCCTGCTATTTCTGCCTTGTAATCGCTGTAATTATCCATACGATCTGCCAGCGCAACTTCAAGCAGTGCTTTAACGATGTATCGGTGGTATTCAATGGAATGGGCGATTATTTTAAAGGGCCCGGCATCCTGCTGGTATTCGGAACGCTGTTTGCGTCTGCCCTGAATTCTATCGGCGGTATGAAGCTCATCGTCAACGGCCTGACTTCCTTTGAGAGCGGGACTGTCATCGCAGTTCTTGTCATTACGCTGCTTGGCATCTTCGTTATGGGCGTTACCGGAGTCTACAACGGCAACGTCAGCCTGATTGTGCCGGTCATGACTTCTGTGATCGCTTCTGCAGGGCTGGAAACGCTGCCTTTCCTGCACCTTGCCCTGATCGGACTGGCTCTCGGATCCGCTGTCACACCTGTAGCCGGCGCATCTTTGTATATCGCTTCTGCAACAAATGTAAATATTCTGACTTGTGTAAAGAGGAACCTGATACCTGTTGTCTGCGGAGGTATCGCCGCTGCCATTACGACACTGGTTCTTTTTGGATAAAGTAGTCTGCGAAAGGAGAGAAATTCACGATGTTATACGACAAATTTTCAGAAAAAGAGATGGAACGGATCGGCACCTATAAAATTCCGGGAAGTTACGGACCGGCGAGTCTGGAACAGCCCAAATTAAATACTCCGATCACCCCCAGGGAAAATATGATGCGGGTCATGAGAGGGGAGCGTCCTATGTGGCTCCCTAATATGAACCGGGATATGAATCTTGTCTGCCCGGACATGATGCCCGATGCTTCCGCCAGGGCCTTTGGCGGCGTCGATTGGTTCGGCGTAGAATGGGAATACGAGCCTTTGACCAAGGCTGCCATGGTGCGTCCCGGAACCAGACGGCTTTCTGATATTACCAACTGGGAAAAGGAACTGGTCTTCCCCGATCTGATGGATCTGGACTGGGAGAAAGACTCTAAAGAACTGTACCATATGCTTCCCAATGACCGGTTTACATATTTTGTCATCTATAACGGCATATTTGAAAGGACCGCCGACCTGACCAGCTTTGAAGATACGTTCTGCTATCTTCTGGAAGAGCCGGAAGCGCTTACTGCCTTCTATGACCGGCTGATCGACTGGTATATTGACCTTGTGAAGATAGCCCGCAAATATTATCATGCGGATATGATCTTATTCCACGACGATATGGGATCGCAAAAAGCGCCGTTCTTCTCTCCCGATATCTATGAAGAATTATTTATTCCTCAGTATCAGAAGCTGACGAAGGCAGCCCATGACGAAGGCATGTTTATATCCCTGCATTCCTGCGGCAACGTGCGCATGCAGATACCAAACTTCATCAAAGCCGGTTTCGACGGCTGGGAAGGCCAGGAAGGAGTTACCGACAAAGACGAAATCATAGAAAAATACGGCGACCAGCTGGTGCAGCTCGGTCAGTTCCGGATCCCGACCGATCTGTCTTCCGATGAGGAAGCGGTGGAATATCTCCATCATATGATTGATACCAGAGGCAAAAAGGGCAGATGCGCCTATCGAATCCGCGACGAGCGGCCGAATAAAGGTCCCGTCAATCTGGAGAATGAGATGTACCGCTACAGTCGGCAGGTCTATGACCGTCTCTATGATGAAAAATAATCTTGCGAGGAGGAAGCAAAATGGCTGATTTGACTTATCGCGAAAATTCCCTGCTGGCGCTGCGCCATCAGGAGCCAGAATTTCTTCCTATGATTCAGGATATCCAGACCTGTACGCCCAGAGGCATGGATTTTGTCTGCGAATCCAGCTGCGTCCCCGGCACAGCCAACGACTGGTTCGGCCAAAGCTGGACTTATGAACCGAATATCGGCGCGGCAAATCCGACCCCCGGGGTTCATCTGGTCCCCGATATCACGCTCTGGAAAGAATATATGACTTTTCCGGATCTGTCAAAACTGGACTGGGAAGGGTATTCCTCCAGAGACACCGCCTCCTGGGACCGGGAAAAACATCTGACCCGGATCAACGACTTGTTCGGTCCCTGGGAAAGGATGTTCAGCGTCATGGAATTCCAGGAAGCACTCTGTGCCCTGGTAGAAGAACCGGAGGCCTGCTATGACTTTTTCGGTGCCATCGCGGATCATAAAATACGTCTGTACGAATATATCATCCGCTATTATCAGCCGGATATTCTCTGTATGCATGATGATTACGGACACGGAAAAGGAATGTTCATGTCCCCGGAAACCTGGCGGGCACTGATCAAGCCCCATCTGCAGCGCATTATCGATATGGTGACTTCTCATGGCGTTATTTACGAGCACCACTGCTGCGGGTATTTTGCCCCTATTTTAGGTGAAATTGCGGACATGAGATGCGCAGCAACCAACCTGGTACACAGATCCAATCAGCCGGCAGTATTAAAGAAGGAAATCGGTCATAAGATGTGCATGATCGGAGCATTCGATACACAGTATCTGGATGCGGCAAGTACCTCGGAAGAAGAACTGAGGGCAAGTGTCCGGAAGACCATCCTGGAAATGGCTCCGGGCGGAAGTTATATTACTTTATGTAACTTAAAAACGCCGGGACGAAACGCGCTGGTAACAGATGAGATACGGAAAAGCAGTTTTCATTGCTACAGCCGCCCCCGTCCGGACGCGCAGGAGTAAAACACAGGGTATGCAGACCCTCCGGTCTGCATACCCTGATATTTTCTATAATACACTTGCTCCGTTTCCGGTCACCACCACATAAAATTCCGGCGTAAGTCCTGTCCTTTCTTTGTAATTTTCCCCCACCTTAGTGATAAACTCATTGACCGCGTTCTCTTCCACAATGCTGACCGTACAGCCGCCGAAACCGGCGCCCATCATGCGGGAGCCCAGCACGCCGTCGATATTCCAGGCTTCCTCCACCAAAATATCCAGTTCTTTGCAGGAGACTTCGTAATCCTCTTTCAAAGACAGATGCGAAGCGTTCATCAGCTGCCCGAATTCCCTGATGTCCCCTTTTTCCAGGGCTTCCGCCGCCTGGATCGTTCTCTGGTTCTCCGTCACCGCATGCCGCGCTCTGCGGATGCGCACAGGATCTTTTATCATCTCCTGCACATTTTCAAACACTTCCGCAGTCAATTCTCCCAGGCTCCGGATCGAGATGACCTGCTGCAGTTCCCGAAGGGCGGTCTCACATTCTGCTCTGCGTTTCTCGTATTCCGCTTCCACATCCACCCGTTCTTTCCGGCTGTTGGTAATGATGATCCGCTCATGAGACAACTTCAGCGGCACATATATATAAGAAAGATCACTGGTATCCAGCAGCAGCGCATTGCCCTTCTTTCCCATGGCGCTGGTAAAAGGGTCCATGATTCCGCACCGGTTTCCGATATACTCATTTTCCGTGAGCTGAGCGAACAGGCTGACATCCACCATACTCACATCTGTATATTCCATCATATCCCGGAGAATCAGACCGGTCACCACTTCCAGAGAAGCAGAGGAACCCAGCCCCAGTCCTTTGGGGATCTCTCCATAGTAGAAAAGATCCAGCCCTCGCCGAACCGGATAATTCTTCTTTCGAAATGTGTCGATCACGCCTTTGGAATAATTGGCCCATCCGTCTTCCTGCCGGTATTCCAGTTTTTCCATCGGCACTTCCAGCACCCCTGCTTCCGGATAATTAAGGGAATAAAAACGAAACATACCGTCCGGCCTCTTTCTCGCCGCAGCGTATGTCCCGATGGTAATCGCACATGGAAACACATGTCCTCCGTTATAATCTGTATGTTCGCCGATCAGATTTACTCTTCCCGGCGCGAAATATACTTTTATGCCCTGTTCCGGGCCTCCATAAATATCCAGAAATTTGTCGATCACCTGCTGTTTCATCACATTCTCCCTTAATTTCCCATAAATTCGCATATTTTTGGGTTAATCATAGCATAATTTGTCGTTTTTGTTAATACGTTCTTTCGGCCCGCATTGACTTTTCAGGTCATGATGAGTACAATAACAAAAAAGATTTGTATAAAAGGAGTATAGTCAATGTTAGAGATTTTAAAAGCACTGCTTCTCGGTATTGTTGAGGGAATCACAGAATGGCTTCCCATCTCCAGTACCGGGCATATGATCCTGGTGGAAGAGTTTATTCACATGAATGTCAGCCAGGATTTCATGGAAATGTTCCGCGTAGTGATCCAGCTGGGAGCGATCCTGGCCGTCGTTGTTCTGTATTTCAAAAAGCTGTGGCCTTTCTGCTCTCCCCAAAATGGCTGGGTAAAAAAAGACACATGGATGCTCTGGTTCAAGGTACTGGCAGCCGTATTGCCGGCCGCCATCATCGGCCTTCCCTTTGACGATCAGATCGACGCTGTCTTTTACAATTATCAGACCGTAGCAGTCACATTGATCCTGTACGGCGTCCTGTTCATCGTCGTAGAAAATTACAATAAAAAACGCCGTCCCCGCGTAAATTCATTTGCGGAACTGAGCTGGTCCATGGCGCTGTTCATCGGCGTTTTTCAGGTACTGGCGCTGATTCCCGGCACTTCCCGTTCCGGCGCTACGATCCTGGGAGCCATGCTTTTAGGGACCTCCCGCTATATTGCCGCTGAATTCAGTTTCTTCCTGGCAATCCCGGTTATGTTCGGAGCCAGCCTTCTGAAACTGGTCAAATTCGGTTTTTCTTTCACCTCCATGGAACTGGCGATCCTGGCCACAGGAATGATATCCGCCTTCATCGTCTCCATCCTGGCGATCAAGTTCCTGATGGGGTACATCAAGAAAAACGACTTTAAGTCCTTCGGTTACTACCGAATTGTATTGGGTGTTCTGGTACTGGCTTATTTCATCCTGACAAAATAGTTCCAAAGAAAAGAGGCATGTGAGATGTACAAAGAAACTGCAAAACTGATTCTGTACCGGGATCTGGGCGAAGACAGCATCCTATTGAAACTTGCCGGGATCTTCGAAGATTTTGACCTGAACCGGGCATCCAAAGCCGAACTGACCACGCGGATCTACGCGCAGATGAAAGCTCTCCTGGATCTGGCTACTCAGTACGGGTTTGATAAAAATCTCTGGCACAATTATCTGACTTTCATCCTGCTGACCAACGAAAATTCTTTCAGTATGACCAGCGAGAAAGTGGGCGCAAACGACGGTACTGTAAATCATTTTGCAAAAAGTGACTTTGCGATTTTCAAAAAGCTTTTCGATTTTGATTTCGGTCCTATCGAGGAGGCACTCGGCATCGACTGTTTCACCACCGTCTGTCATTATCATTCCATCCAGAAAAAGGAGCGGATGTATAATAAAAATGTCAGCGAGAAGGTACAGGCAGTCAGCGAACAGATCGAACAGGCCGCGGACGAAGAAGAGATTTTCCGGATTGTCACCGACTTCTACGCAGCTTACGGAGTCGGCATGTTCGGCCTGAACCGGGCGTTCCGTATCCGCCATCTGGAAAACGGCGTGGAATTTCTGCCCATCAACAATACGGACCGGGTTCTTTTAAAAGATCTGATCGGATATGAGATTCAGAAGAAAAAGCTGATCGAAAATACGGAAGCTTTCATTCAGGGTCTGCCCTGCAACAACGTGCTTCTGTGCGGAGACGCCGGAACCGGAAAATCCACCAGCATCAAAGCCCTGCTCAACGAATACTACGACCAGGGGCTGCGCATGATCGAGATTTACAAACACCAGTTCCAGGATCTGTCTTCCATTATCGCCCAGGTCAAAAACCGGAATTACCGCTTCATCATCTATATGGACGACCTTTCTTTTGAAGATTTTGAGATCGAATACAAATATCTGAAAGCCGTCATCGAAGGCGGTATGGAGACGAAACCGGACAATGTGCTGATCTATGCCACCTCCAACCGCCGTCATCTGATCAAAGAGAGCTGGTCTGACCGGAACGATATGGAATCTGAGAACGGCATGCACCGGTCCGATACCATGCAGGAGAAATTATCCCTGGTGGCACGTTTCGGCGTGACAATTTATTATGGGAAACCGTCTCAGAAAGAATACTTTGCTATCGTCAAAGAACTGCGGAAGCGTTATCCTTCCATCACCGTCAGCGACGAGGAACTGTGCGCGGAAGCCAATAAATGGGAGCTGAGCCACGGAGGCATCTCCGGACGCACCGCCCAGCAGTTCATCAACTATATGGCTGGAAAGGCAGGCGGCTTTTCCTGATTATTTTCTCTCATATGCCTTTCATTATTTTGTAAGACAGACAGCACCGGTTCTCGTTTTTTGATAACGAGAACCGGCATTTATTCTGTTTTATATATCCATGCGCAGACTGCCGCTTCCTAAATCACAAAATGATGTATTCCCATAGTAATATACTTCTCCGCCTCTTCAACAGACCCCAGAGGCATTCTAAGATCGACTTGATAACGTGAAGCGATCTCTATCGCCTTTCTCTCTGCATATTTTGCCCGTATTTTCTTTTCTTTTATCTTATCGCCAACATTTTTTTGTTTTCCAAGCTGGATAAAATCTATTTTGGGAATCTGGCAGACCTTCTCAAAATTTTTTACCATTGTAATGTCTTCAATCAAAACGCCGATGCATTGAATGGAACCATCTATATTCTCAAACATATCTTCCAGTCCTGTACAATCTGATTCTTCTACAAAAAGTATTCCCCGAAAACCAAGCGTCATGGCCATTCGAACCGCATCTTCAGCATTAGAACGCCTGGCCTTCATTATGCAGGGCAAACCATGTGTTCCGCAGATATGTACAATACTTTTCAGCATATCAATAGTAAAATATTTATTTTCTTCACAGATCTCCACATAATCGCATATTTCTGCAATCTCTGCCGCTTTTATAACAACCGGCCATTTATTTTCTGTATTCACAGCAAGAACTAATCCTTTTTCTTTCAGACATTCTTTTAAGAAATTTCCCATACCCTTTTCCCCTGTTTTTTACTGCTTCTTGTGTTCCGGATATATCTACTTATATTAAAAATATCAGATTTAGAATTTTTTGTCAATTTTATATTTTTAAATTAGGAATTTTTTTCTGTTTTTCTTTTTCTTGCCTAAACTTTTCCATCACGATATAATCAAATACACAATGCATTTTCACTAAAACAGGAGGCGTTTATGAACAGTCTGGCAGCAATTACAGAAAATTATTCAAAATTAAGTAAAAATGAAAAAAAGGTAGCAGATTTTCTGCTGACAGGCGATAATAATCTGTATTCATACACCGTCCAAAAACTGGCAGAAAAGGTTCAGGTAACCCCTTCCTGCGTCATGCGCTTTATCAAAAAAATCGGATATGGAAGCTACACACAATTCCGCATTGAGCTGGCCAAAGAATCGCAAAACAGAACCGGGAACGAACAAATGGTGGAAGTTTTCACAAAATCAGACGACTATGCATCTCTGGTCCAGAAACTCCTCGCATTTTACAACAATACTTTGGATAAAACGATTCATTCTCTAAACCTTAAAAAGTTGGAAAAAGCCGTGCATATATTATTGAACGCCAAAAGAATCTGTGTCGTCGCGCAGGGTGCCTCTTTTCTTGTCGGCTCTGATTTTGTGAGAAAACTAATATTCGCCGGTATTCCTGCCATCTGCTTTGAAGATTCACATACCCAGTTATCGCAGGCCACTAATTTGACAGAAAACGATTGCCTGATTGCTATTTCCTATTCAGGAAAAACCACTCTTACAAACATTGCCGTAAAGATGGCTGCGGATGCCGGTATTCCATCTATAAGCATTTCACAGAATGTACAGACCAACATGGTAAAATATGCTACCGTTCCCTTATTTGTTCCTTCACTGGAACCAGAGAGAAAAATCGGTTCTATTGCTTCTCGCATGGCCTGCAATGCAATTACAGATATTTTATATCTGGGAATCATACAGGACGATTTAAATAACGCTATAGCACATGTATCTAAAAAACGCAGTATCATTCAACAGCTTAAGGAATGACGCATACGACAAAAACCGGAGCAGCAAATTGCCAAAAACAATTTCCGCTCCGGTTTTCTAAACACCTTAATCCAACTCTTCCCCGTTGGAAGCGATCACCTTTTTATACCACTCAAACGATCTCTTCTTATAGCGTTTCAGGCTTCCATTTCCCTGATTATCCCGGTCCACATAGATGAAGCCGTAACGTTTCGCCATCTCTCCGGTGGAGGCGCTGACCAGGTCGATGCAGCCCCAGAGGGTCGATCTGCCAGCCCCATTCGCTGACCTTCAGATACGGATTTCTGGTTCCTTTAAAGGCGTTTCCTGTCGTCTCTCCCACGCCTTCCTGCGTCGTGATGCAGCGTGAAGAATAGTAGGAGAAGCTGACATAATCCACCGTATTTTCTCTGAGGATCCTGCGGTCTTCCTCGGTAATCCCCAGATCCAGTCCCATGCGTTCAAACAATTTCACCGCATACCCCGGATAATAGCCTCTTGCCTGGACGTCGATAAACATCAGGTTTTCATGATCTTTTTCTTTTGCCGCCCACACGTCCTCCGGCAGGGAGCAGTACGGATAATAGTCTCCTGCCGCCACCATACAGCCGATCTTATTTTCCGGGTCGATCTCATGAGCGATCTTTGTCGCCCATGCGCTGGCTACCAGTTCGTGATGGGCGCTTAAATATTTCGCGGCAGTCTGATCCTCTCCTTCTTCGAAAAGGAGTCCTGCACCCATGAACGGCAGATGAAGGATCATGTTGATCTCATTAAATGTGATCCAGTATTTTACCAGCCCTTTGTAACGGGTAAAGAGCACCGTCACAAGGTTTTTATAAAATTCGATCAGCTTTCTGTTTTTCCAGCCTCCATATTTTTTTATCAGATGGATCGGGCAGTCGAAATGGGTAATCGTCACCAGCGGTTCGATCCCGTATTTATGGCACTCCCGAAATACATCCTCATAAAACCGAAGTCCCTCTTCATTGGGCTCCGCCTCGTCTCCGTCAGGGAAGATCCTGGACCAGGCAATAGGCATACGGAACGTCCTGAATCCCATCTCTCCGAACATCCGGATGTCTTCCTTTCTGGAACGGACAAGATTATTGTTGATCACTTTTTCCACTTTCAATTTCGATCTTCCCTCTCACGCAAAAAAGGCTATACTATTCCTACACGCTGTTAAACGTGTATAAATAGTATAGCCTGCCGTACAGTAACAATCCATTCATACGCTGACATTGTACTGTATACTTTTATTTTTTGTCAATACTTTTTTAGATTTCTCCCAGCAGTCTTTCCACACTCACCAGTTTCACACAGAGGACGAAAAGCTCTGCCGTCATCTTCAGTTCATCCATAGTCGGATAGGAGGGCGCGATACGGATATTTTTGTCATGCGGATCTTTCTTATATGGGAAGGTCGCTCCTGCTCCGGTAAGCACCACGCCTGCCTCTTTGCATTTGTTCACAATAGCTTTCGCGCATCCGTCCATAGCGTCGAAAGAAATAAAATAACCTCCCAGAGGCTTCGTCCATGTTCCGATGCCCAGTCCGCCCAGCTCGCGCTCCAGCGTTTCCAGCACCATCTCAAATTTCGGACGCATGATCGCCGCATGTTTTCTCATATGTGCCTTGATACCGTCCAGATCTTTAAAATAGCGTACATGACGGAGCTGGTTAATCTTGTCATGGCTGATAATCTGGATTGTCATGGATTTTTTTACCCATTCCAGATTGCCCTCGGAAGCGGCAATGCAGCTGATGCCCGCGCCCGCAAAGCTGATCTTGGATGTGGAGGCGAACTCCAGAACCATGTCCTTCTTTCCGTTTGCCTCGCACATGGAGAGCATCTCCGGAAGCGTGTCCTGCCTGTCGTCATACAGATGATGCACGCAGTATGCGTTATCCCAGTAGATACGGAAATCTTCTGCCGCCGGATTCAGATCCGCCATCCTGCGGCATACATTCTCCGAATAGGTGATACCCAGCGGGTTTGTATACATAGGCACGCACCAGATACCTTTCACTGCAGGATCTTTCACATATTCTTCTACCAGATCCATGTCCGGACCTTCCTCTGTCATCGGAATCGTGATCATCTCAATACCGAAATGTTCTGTGATAGAAAAGTGGCGGTCATATCCCGGAGCCGGACACAAGAATTTCACTTTATCCAGTTTACACCAGGGAGTACTCCCCATCACGCCATGCGTCATGGAGCGGGAGATACTGTCGTACATAACACTCAGACTGGCAGTTCCGAATACGATTACTTTTTCCGGAGCCACGCCCAGCATATCGCCCAGAAGCTTGCGGGCGCTCCAGATTCCTTCCAGATTACCGTAATTTCTGGTATCTACACCATGATCGTCGCGCATATCACTGTGGCTGTTGAAAATATCCATCATCGGCATGGTCATATCCAGCTGTTCCTCTGAAGGTTTCCCTCTGGACATATCCAGTTTCAGGCCTTTCCCCTTGGCATCCTCATACTGAAGCTCCAGTTCTTTCTTCAGTCCGAGCAGTTCTTCTCTGGTCAAATCTTTGTAAGCTGTCATCTTATGTCCTCCTCATATCTTTTTCATTCATACATAACAAGAGACTGTATAAAAATACAGCCCCCTTACATAGAATCCTCATGAAACACTTTTCGAACCAACCTGTCATATTCTTTCCATGCAGGAAAGTCCTCCAGCTCTCTTAGAGCTTCCGCAGTCTGTCGGTACATCCAACCATGTTTATTCTTGTCCTTTTGATTGAATCTTTCCCAGATCTGATCGCCTACTTTATCAATATCCCTCGCGATGGCGCGAATATTGGAAAGCTTGTCCGCCAATGCCAGCATCCTGGCATTCCTGTCTGCCTTCTCCCTAAGGAAATCGACCGTTTCCTGTTTGCGCAGCATCCAGGTACTCTCCGGAGGGAGATCCCTGCGCTTGTCCTCCGACTCACCGTACACATATCCTGCGATCCGTGATCCGAAGAACTGTTCCAGTTCTTCATAGGTCACATCCGTGTCCTCCAGAATATCATGCAGTACGGCTGCAGCGATCAGGTCCTCGTCATCTGTCATCTCCGCCACAATGCCTGCGGCTTCCACCGGATGAACCAGATAAGGAATTCTTCCCCCTTTGCGTGTCGCGCCGCGATGGGCCACAGCCGCAAAAATACACGCCTGCTCAAACAGAGGCAGACTGCTACCGGAAAGCATGCGCTTCAACTCTTCCGACATCTCTGCTGTCATTTTATACACCCGTTACCTTCTCATAACCCCATTATCTTTCAGAGTATATCACAGGGCGGGTGAATTGGCAACCATTATTTTCCCCCGGAAGACAAATGTTTTTAATCGCCGGACAGTCTTCCATAGAAAGACAGAAGATACAGTCCGCAGATCCCTACCAGGCCATAGACGATACGGGATATCCAGCTCATGTTTCCAAACAGCCATGCCACCAGGTCAAACTGGAAAAAGCCTATCAGTCCCCAGTTGACTGCGCCAATGATCACTATCGTAAGTGCAAAATAATCCAAGCCTTTGTTCATCAAAGATACCTCCTTTTGCACCTATTGTATCCCTTCTGACCAACGATTATTCATTTATGCGGACGCGCCGTTTTCCGGACACATATCTGTACAGGATCCATGTTTCATCTCTTTCAAAACAAAATATGTCTTCGTAGAAGAAACTCCCGGAACGCTTTTAATCACCCGATGAAGCTGTTCCAGCGTTTCGGACGACCGGGTATAAATCTGAATCAGAAAGTCAAAATCACCGGTCAGATAGTAGCAGGCCGCAACGCTGGGAGTGTTTTCCATGGCTTTGGCAAATTCCTCATAATATTTCGGATGCTCCAGAGTGACTTCCATCAACGCGGACACATCATTTCCCATTTTGTGCTGATCCGTCACTATCGTATACTGCCGTATTACTCCCTGCCGTTCCAGTTTTCTGATCCGTTCGATCACCGCCGCGATTGACAGATGTACCTTATGGCTGATCTCCGTCGCCGACTGTCTGGCGTTTTCACTCAAACATGCTAATATACTGCGATCTACACTGTCCATTCTGATCTCTCCTTTTCGCAAAAGCAAAACCGGGAAACAAAAAAGGACATGGAAATACCTTTTTTCCATGCCCATTCATGTACCTTATTATTTTTCAGTTCTCGTATACTATACAATAAAATTTTTGGTTTTGCAAGAGGTTTTTCTCTCAGCACTCCGTCATCATCTGGATAATCTCTCTATCCGTCTCCTTCATCCCCACGGCCCCCAGACGGACCACGTTCCGGATCGTATTCTCCACTCCCTTGGAAAGAATCCCTTCTCCGCCGCGGAACTGCTGCCCCTGGCAGTACATCTCGTATCCCAGGATCCCCGCGTCCACTGCGGATGCAATCTTGCCCGCGCAGGACGGCTTGGCCCCGTCGCAGACGATCCCGGAGACGATCGCAAGCGCGTTGACCAGGGTATGAGCAATGCAGCGGAAATCTCCTCCCTGCAGATAGGCGATGCCGCACCCGGCTCCGCATCCGGCGCTGACCGCTCCGCAGTAGGCCGACAATCTCCCCATCCCGGTTTTCTGATGAATTGCAACGAGGTTGGATACCAGCAGAGCCCGATACAGTCTTTCCCTGTCGGCATGCAGTTCTTTCGCATATTCCAGGACCGGAAGGGAGGCAGTGATCCCCTGGTTCCCGCTTCCGGAATTAATAATCACAGGCATTTCACATCCGCTCATGCGGGCGTCAGACGCGGCTGCCGCAGCGGCCCGCGCCCTCACACGAATGTCATTGCCGTATGCGTTCAGCAGTACTTTTCCCACATTCGCTCCCCAGGGATTTCGGAGTCCTTCTTCTGAAATCGCGGAATTATACTCGATCTGCCGGTCCAGGATCTCCTGTACATCCCGGATATCCGCCGTGTCCGCGAACTCCACGATATCTTTTACGTTCAGAAGATTCCGGTCCGCCTGGTTCGCCCCTTCTTTGGCGGCAGTTCCTCCGATTTCATAAAGAATGTCCCCATCTTTTTCGATCCGGACGATATTGGAATGATAGCCTGCAATCCGGACTTTTACCTTGTGTCCTCCGCCGTGCACCTGTATTACAATATCCAGCAGTTCTTCCGTTTCCAGAGGTTTTACCCGGATCCTCTTTTGGTCCAGATATTTTCTGATCTCTTTTTTCTGATCCTGCGTCACAGCCGAGATCACTTCCAGGATACGTTCTTCTTTTCCCGCTACGATTCCTGCGGCGGCCGCAGCCTCGATCCCTTTCAGGCCGTCCGTATTGGGAACCACCACGCTTTTCACATTTTTGATGATATTTCCGCTGGCTTCCACCAGACAGTCCTCCGGGATGCAGCCCAAAACCGCGCGCGCTTTAGCCGCGCAGTAAGATATGGCGATCGGCTCCGTACACCCCATGGCCGGTATCAGCTCCTCCTTCAGGATCTGCACATAAGTCTGGTACCTGATATCTTCCTTCTCCATACTCCCTCCCCTGTCACTTACATGGAATCGGAACTGCCGGAATCTTTCCTTCCGGCCTCCTCCACCATCCGGTAGACCTCCTGATAGTTTTTCCCGCTCTTCCTGCAGAGAGCGTTCACGCTTTCATATTCCGGAAAGCGTTTTTCTATTCCCTGATAACGGCATATTTTAATCTTCGCTTCTCCAAACGGAGTCTGTACCGTACGGATCTCCCGGTCCATGACGGTCCGTTTCATAAGCATCTTACGGATTCCGATTGTGGATGTCTCTTCAAAGATAATCCGCTCCAGTTCCGGCGCGTCCTCCGGCGTACAGATCACATTGAGCTGGTAACCGGGACGGTTTTTTTTCATATACACCGGAATAAAATGCGCGTCGCGCGCTCCCGCCTCCATCAGACGGTTCAGCGTGTATCCCAGATTTTCTCCGCTGCAGTCGTCCACGTTGGTCTCAAGCTTCATGATCTGATCCTGATTCTCTGATTCTGCGCGGATCAGCATGGCGCGCAGAAATCCGGGAGCCTCATAATCCCTCTTTCCGGCTCCCATTCCGATCCTCTCCACCGTAAAATGGTCCGGTAGTGTTCCGCACGTCCGGACGGCCGCCGCGATCGCCGCCCCCGTGGGCGTCACCAGTTCTCCGTGAATCCCGGTGATATGCAGGGGCAGTCCGTATGTATTTACAATATTCGCCACCGCCGGCACCGGCACCGGAAGGATTCCATGCTGGCAGCGGATGGTTCCGGTTCCCTCTTTCAGCACCGGAAGGATGACTTCCCCGATATTCAGATTATCCAGGCAGACGGCCGCCGCCGTAATATCCACGATCGAATCCACTGCTCCTACTTCATGAAAATGAACCTGATCTTTCGGAACGCCGTGGGCCTTCGCCTCCGCCTCCGCCAGAATTTCAAAAATACGCAAAGCCAGCTTCCTCGCTCCCGGCGTCAGCTCTGCCTGCTCCAGAATTTCCCGGATCTCAGCCATTCCGCGGTGTTCGTGGGGATGGCTGTGCTCATGGCCGTGCCCGTGATGATGAGCCTCGCTGCCGTGGTCATGATGGCCATGAACATGCTCATGAGCATGTTCATGGCCGTGCAGATATTCCATGTCATGATCATGGTTTTCATGTTCCAGCAATACATCGAAGTCGCACATATCAAGGCCGGATTTCTTCACCCGGCTGATATGGACTTCATATCCGCCGACCGGGAGGCTCTGAAGAGCTTTCCGCAGTACGGTCTCATCCGCCCCCAGATCCAGCAGGGCAGCGGCGGCCATATCGCCGCTGATCCCGCTCTCACACTCCAGATACAGTGTTTTTTTTCCGTTTTCCATAATTTGTCCTTACTCCGTCTATCTCACCGGGCAGACTCCGTTTACGCACTCGGAATCCCCGATATCCAGTTCCGTCTCTTCATATTCATACTTCGCCAGAAGGGACGGATTGAACGGACGCATGGCCGCCCTGCGCTTTTCGTACTCTTCTTCCGTGATCTCTTCATAAGGAAGCAGCTCGTAGAAGTTATCGTCATAGCTCAGGAAAGAGAGCGCCACAATATCATCCCAGTTATCCCATACCCACTGCTCCACTTCATCCCATTCATGGTCGCGCACATGGATCGTGATCGAGCAGTTATGGTCTACATAGTGCTTCATAAACATCCGGTAATTCTCAAGCTGCTGGATTGCAGACACGTCTGCCTTAACCAGCCCTTTCGGCGCTTTCACCGGAAATTCCACCACTTTTGTCTTGGGATCTTCCGGGTCCTGGCCCACTTCCGGCAGTACCGGATACCCCAGCTCCTCGCACACCCTGCACAATGGGTCGGTAGCGCTGATCCGGATCCTTCGGATATAATACGGGGCATGAGAATAATGGACGCCGTTGGACACCGTGGGAAGCAGGGACAGCGTCCCTTCCGGCTTCACCGTGGTGATCAGCAGAGGCTTTGCTCCGCCCAGGCGCGCCGCGATCTCCTCAGCGGCTTCATGGGCAGTCGCCCGCAGTCTCTCCAGAAGCGCCGCCTGCGCGTCGCGGTCCATGCCTGTCGCATTTACCATATCCTGCCATCCGGTCAGAGAGCAGCCCAGCAGGCGGTCTCTCTGCTGCACCAGGTTCCAGCGGTGAATTTCCAGCTCCCGGCAGGTCATCCGGTATCCCGCTCTTGCGGAGAGCCGCTGCGCTTCCAGGAGTTCCTTCTCGTTCAGTTTACCGTCTTCCACAAATCCCATCACGTTCAGCGTGGTCAGGTTGCAGAGGCCGTGGCTGTCCAGCAGGATCTCGCCGCAGGGATTGCAGCCGTTAAAATTCGGCCTGCGCTTCCGTCCGGCTTCCTCGTTCACCCATCCGGGTTCTCCCGAATAGCGCATCTGTTTCAGATGCCAGTGCAGCATCTCCCGGTCCGGCTTTTTCCGGTAATAGATGGAATTATTGCTCATCTGACGGTGGGCGATCTCTTTGTTGATCTCCCAGCGTCCGTCGATCTGCTGATACAGTTCGTTTTTCGCTTCGATGCAGGTACGGTCCTCTGCATCGATCAGTCCAATCTCCGACGTTCTGCGGACCCCTCCGGACACCACATTTTCACCGATGATATTGGCGATGTCCAGAAGGTCGATGGGCTTTAACTGCGCGCGGACCGCCTTGTCCCTGGCGCCTGCCGCCGTAATTACTTTATGGATCTTATCCAGCATAGTCATCATAGACTCGTATCCGCTGGCAGTCCCGCCGAATCTCTTCAGCCGCTCTCCTCTGGGACGTATGGAATCATAGTCCACCACGATCTCCCTGATGCGGGAATACTCTCTGTTGGTCAAAACCTCAAAATAATGATCCAGCGCCTGTGCCCAGCCTTCCTTGGAGTCACCCACTTCCAGAGTCATCTTATCTCCGTCAAAAGTAAGGTTCGTAAACTCCAGACGCTCCGTTTTCGGTTTGGCATCATACGCTTTGTGAAGAATTTTTATATCTGTACGGATCTTCGGAAGCTTTTCGGCATCCTCCTTCAGCACACGGACGCCCACGCCGCTGCCCACCATCAGCAGATAGAACAGATCATGATACGCATGAAAATCGTCGATCACCTCAAACGCGCAGTTGTAATTCGCCATGGGGTATTCTTCCGCCACCTGGGTCTGCCCCACCCACAGGGTCCGTCCGGACAGAAACTGTTTCAGATGATAAATATTGTCATACAGTTTTTCCGCTTCTTCCCTGGATGTGGGCGCCAGAGAACAGTTGTATTCCACGGCCCTGCGCACCGTCTCCCACCAGAACTCACGTCTTCCGAAACGGGGAAGATATCTGGAATACGTTCTGGTGTATACAAATGATCCAAGCTGTTCCATGGGATTGGGCGCATGTTTGTACGGGCTTAAGAATTCTCTGCTCAGAAGCCCCTCTTTCCAGGTTCCGCTGGCTCTTTCCTTTTCCTTCTCAATACGGTACAAGATATATGCTTTGGCGGTCTGATAACATTTCTCCTCGAACAGGGTTTCCTCTACCTTGTCCTGGATCGTCTCAATATCCAGGATCTCCGTATTCATGGCTTTCAGTTTCTCTACTGTATGTGCCGTCACTTTTTCCACCGCCTCGTCCCCGGACTCTCCGGAAGCCGCGGAAGCCAGCGCCACCGCGCGGCGGATAAAATCAGCGTCAAACGGCACCACTTTGCCGCTTCTCTTTCTTACATTCATCTGTTTTCCTCCTGCTGTCTTGATTTACAACTGTTCAATACGGCATCTTCCCCCCGCCGTCCGAACCATTACTATTATTTCACAAAAAAACGGACCAGCTTTTCTTTGGCCGAATCATACGGCTGGTATCTCATGGTCAGATCCAGCCAGGTCGCCTTCTTCAGGATGCTTTTCTCATGGCTGAAAGTCTGGAAACTTTTCTTTCCGTGATAAGAACCCATTCCGCTGTTCCCGACTCCGCCGAATCCCAGATACGGGGTTGCCAGATGGATGACCGTATCGTTTACGCACCCTCCGCCGAACGGCACCTCTTTCAGAAAACGCCTTTCTACATTTTTATCCTCTGTAAAAATATAACATGCCAGCGGGGACGGACGGTCTTTGACAAAACTGCACGCGTCGTCCATGGATGCCACTGTCAGGACAGGGAGAACCGGACCAAAGATCTCTTCCTGCATAACCGGATCCGACGCCTCCACCCCATCCAGTACTGTGGGCGCGATCTGCAGTGTATCCGGATTGCTTTCGCCTCCATGGACGGTCTTGCTCTTGTCGATCAGGCCCAGGATACGGTCGAAGTGCTTTTGGTTGATTATTTTCCCATACAGTGGATTCTCCAATGGATTTTCCCCGTACATCTTTTGGATCTCTTCCTTCACAAGACGCACAAACTCGTCTTTTATGCAGCTCTCTGCCAGCACGTAATCCGGCGCCACGCAGGTCTGTCCGCAGTTCAGGTATTTTCCGAATACTACTCTCTTTGCCGCCACCTTCAGATTGGCCGTCTTCTCGATGATACAGGGGCTCTTGCCTCCCAGTTCCAGCGTCACAGGCGTCAGATGGGCCGAGGCTTTCTCCATCACCAGTTTTCCTACATTCACGCCTCCGGTGAAGAAAATATAGTCAAATCTCTGTTCCAGAAGGCTCTGGTTTTCCGCCCTGCCGCCTTCTACCACCGCCACATATTTCTCAGGAAAAACTTCCCGGATCAGTTTTGCCAGCACAGCCGATACCGCCGGAGAATAAGCGGAAGGTTTCACCACGCAGCAGTTTCCGGCAGCCAGCGCGCCCGCAAGAGGCTCCAGCGTCAGCAGCACCGGATAATTCCAGGGGGACATGACCAGCGTCACTCCATAAGGCTCCTGAACCGTAAAGCTTCTGGATACAAACTGGGACAAAGGAGTCCTTACTCTGCGGTTCCTGCTCCAGGAACACGTATGCCTGCGGATATACCGGATCTCCGACAGACTCAGACCGATCTCACACATATAGGATTCCATCCCTGATTTTCCCAGATCTTCCCGAAGCGCTTCTGAAAGCTCTCCTTCATATTTCAGAATACTTTTTTCAAGTCTCTCAAGCGCCTGTATCCGGAACGACACATCCAGCGTCTTTCCGGTACGGAAAAACTCTCTTTGCGCTTTTACCAATTCCGCTGTCTGCATACCTTATCTTCCTTTCACTTCTTCATAGATCCGTTCCAGTTCTTTTCGGTTCATCAATACAGGAACCGGATAGAGCGGATTGCCTTCCTTGTCTGCATGACGGGCCATTACAGGAATATCCTTTCTGCGGATCTGCGGAAAATGACGGGGGATCTCCATGGAGTCGTTCATCTCCTGGATCCAGTCAATGAAACATTTCGCCGTCTCTTCATCACTCAGCCCCTGCTCCACAACGCCTGCCTTCCTGGCAAGCTGCGCCAGTTTCTTCCAGCACGCGGATCCGTACATCCGGAGGACAATAGGCAGAATCACCGCGTTCGCCAGACCATGAGGCGTCCCGTACTGTCCGCCCAGGGAATGGGCGACCGCGTGAATGTAACCCACATAAGATTTGGTAAACGCCACTCCGGCACAGTAAGCCGCGCGCAGCATACCGCTGCGGGCTTCTTTATTCCTTCCGTCTTCATAGGCGTTCTTCAGATGCTGATAGATCAGACTGACTGCCTCTTCCGCCATCTCACGGGTCTCTTTCGTGGTGGAATTTCCAATATATGCTTCCACCGCGTGGGTCAGGGCATCCATCCCTGTGGTCGCCGTAATGCTTTTGGGCAGTCCGAGTGTTTCATGGTAATCAAGCACCGCGTAGCGCGGAATCAGGCTGAAATCATTGATCGGATACTTATAGTGTTTTTCACTGTCCGTAATCACCGCCGCCAGCGTTGTCTCGCTGCCGGTTCCTGCTGTCGTCGGCACTGCAATCAGCAGCGGCAGCCGCCTATGTACTTTCAATAGTCCTCTCATCTGCCGGATAGACTGACGGGGCTTGACAATCCTGGCTCCCGCCGCTTTCGCGCAGTCCATGGAAGATCCGCCGCCAAACGCGATGATTCCCTGCGCTTCGTGCTCCAGGTACATCTTCCTTGCCTCTTCCACGTTCTGAATCGTGGGGTTGGATACAGTACGGTCATAGACACAGTAAGAAATCCCTTCTTCTTTTAAGGTTTTTTCAAGAAAATCCGTCAGACCCAGAGCCCGTATCCCTGCGTCCGTCACAATCATCACCGATTCCACCGCGTATTTTCTGCATACATCCGTGATCCCTGACACGGCCGGAATAATCTTCGGATTCCGGTAGGGCAGAAACGGGATCGCGATCCGAAATACGGTCTGAAAGGTTCTGCAATAAATTTTCCGCAACAGAAACATCTTTCCTATTCTCCTGACTGTTCATACTTTTCATACAGTATATATCTTGTTCCATTTTTCATCAAAGGTCAAGCCCCAATTCAGGCGCCTCGCCTGAAACATGTTCCTGCCAGACTTGCCAGCGCAAATACCGCTATATTCACGCACACAACGGTCGCTCCCACCGGAGTGGACGCCAGAATAGACAAAAAGATACCTGCTGAAGCACAGATCACCGAGATAACAGCCGACGCAAGAATCACTGACCGGAAACTTTTAAAAATACGCATGGCAGAGAGAGACGGGAAGATAATCAGTGCGGATATAAGGAGCGATCCCACCAGTTTCATGGCAAGCACGATCACAGAAGCCGTCACCACAGCGATCAGCAGGTTGTAGGCGCCCACACGGATGCCGGTAGCCTGCGCGAACGTCTCATCAAAAGTTACTGCGAAAATCTTATGATAAAACAGCAAGAAGATCAAGATGACCAGCACTGACATCAGCACGCAGATCCGAACATCCGTCCTGGTCAAGGTCAGGATCGCCGTGGACCCGAACAAAGTACTGCACACATCCCCGCTGATATTTGCAGATTTTGAAAACAGATTCAGGACCAGATATCCGAAAGCCAGCGCTCCCACCGAGATCATGGCAATGGCGGCGTCTCCTTTCAATTTCGCGTTCTGCCCGGTACGCAGTAAAAATACAGCCGCCAGCACCGTCAGGGGAAGCACCACCGCGGTATCACTGGCTACGTCCAGGACCGTCGCCACCGCCATGGCACCGAACGCCACATGAGAAAGACCGTCTCCGATAAAAGAAAAACGTTTCAATACCAGAGATACGCCCAAAAGCGATGAGGACAGGGCAATCAATACCCCCACAATCATCGCGTAGCGTACAAAAGGATAGCTGAAGTACAAGGAAAGCATCTCAATCATGGCGTTCTCCTCCTGTCCCGTTAAAATATTTTTTTCCTGTCTCGCTTTTTACATAATCCTCCTTAGAGCCAAAAAACAGAGGCTCTTTCCCCACATGAAGGATGTGGCTGGCGTAAGCTACCGCCGCTGGGATATCATGGGACACCATAATAACCGTGATCTTTTCCTTCCGGTTTAATTCTTCCAGAAGACCGTACATTTCCTGCATGGCGTCCGGATCCAGGCTCGCGGCCGGTTCGTCCAGCAAGAGCATAGATCTGGTGGCGCACAGGGCCCGTGCCAGAAGCACTCTCTGCTGCTGCCCTCCCGACAGTTCCCGGTAGCATCGTTTCTCCAGCGAGCGGATCCCCAGTCTCTCCAGACTCTCCGAAGCTTTTTTCTTCTCCTGACGGTTGTAAAACGGTCTGAAGCCCGTCCGGTTCAGGCACCCGGACAGGACGATCTCCCTCACAGAGGCCGGAAAATCTCTCTGCACCACCGTCTGCTGAGGCAGATACCCGATCTCGTCCGCTTCCAGCCCGCCGCCGTACCGGATCTCTCCGCTCATGGGTTTTTTCAGCCCCAGCAGCGCTTTGATCAGCGTGCTTTTTCCGGAGCCGTTCTCCCCCACAATGCAGAGATAGTCTCCGCTGTTCACCTCAAAATTCAGATCCCGGACCACAGCCCGGCCTTCATACCCTAATACCAGATTTTCACATGTCAACTGTGCCATTCTCATTCACCTCCCGCACCCAGCGCTTCTTTCAGAACCGCCAGATTGTTTTCCATCGCAGACAGGTAATCCGCTCCTGCCTGCACGTCTCTCCAGTCCACCGCCTGCATGGAATCCATCGTCAGCACTTTCTGGTCCCGCGTCTCCGTGTTGTCGGCAATAGTACGCGCGATCGTCCCGTCAGAACCATCGATGGCAAGCACCGCCGGAAGCTCCAGCTCCGATACCTTCTCCGCGAGGAACGCGATCGTATAAAAGCTTGCTTCTGTCTCCGCGGAACATCCGGGAAACGCCGCGTAATATTCCAGGCCGTAATCCTCCGTCAGATAGCGGAACGGGAAGCGGTCCCCAAAGACCAGCGTATGGTACGGAGCTCCCGCCACCGCATATTTGTACTCCTGATCCAGGTTGTCCAGAAGCGCGCCGTACTGCACAGCATGTTCCAGATATTCTTCCGCGTGCGCTTCATCCATCGCCGCCAGCTGTCCGGCGATCACCTGACAGCTTTGCCGGGCATTCCTGAGCGACAACCAGATATGTTCATCATAAGCCGTCTCGTCTTCTCCGTGGTCATGGTCATGAGCATGCTCGTCTTCTCCCGCTCCTGCCATACCTTCCACATACTCTTCTTCCTGCAGGAAACCTTCCAGCCCGTCCATCAGCCTTATTGCCTGCAGATCCGGGTTGTCCGCATTTTCAAGGGCGTCTTCCACCCAGAAATCTGACTCTCCTCCCACGTAGATAAACAGATCTGCCTGGGAGATCGTCAGCATGTCTGCCACGGTAGGCTGATAACTGTGCAGGTCTGAGCCGTCTTTCAGCAGCATGGTGAGCTCCACCCGGCCCTCCTGGCCGCCCAGGATCTCAGAGGTCCAGTCGTACAGCGGAAAAACCGTGCAGACTACCCGGAACTCCGGTTCCTCCGCAGACACGCTTTCCCCCTTCTGTCCGCACCCGGACAGCAGCCCGATCACAAGAGCCGCAAACGCCGCCCATATATATTTTCTTTTTCTCATCTATGATTTTCCTTCCTCTTTGCCGCAGTCTTCGCAGTGTCCGAACAGCACCGTCTTTTCTTCGTCCACGCTGAAATGATGTCTGCGGAACACCTCCGCGATCAGATTTTCTGTCTCCCGGTCGCCCATATGGTAAAGCTTCCCGCAGACGGAGCATTTCAAATGGAGGTGGCTGCCGCAGTGCTCTCCGCAGATCATCTGGTACACAAAGGATCTGCTGTTTCCTTTCACAAAGCGGCGCACCAGCCTTTCTTCCACCAGCCCCGGCATCATCCGGTAGATCGTGCTTTTCCCCGGAACCATTTCCAGCGACTGCTCTTCTTTCATCGCTTCCCATAATTCGTCAATGGTATATGCCTGATCACTGTGCGCCTTCAAAAACGCCAGCAGCATCTTTCTCTGTTCTGTCTGATAGTGCGCCATGGAATCCCTCCAATCTGAGAATTACTCTCATATTATAGTCATATATGGAAAAAAGTCAAGCACCGGTCCCCGTGTCTTTGCATACCTATGAAATAACCGGCAGGTAAAGGAGCCCCTTTTTATGAGTACCATCAGTCTCTGTATGATCGTGCGAAACGAAGAGCAAGTCTTACGCTGTTGTCTGGACAGTATCTGCAGCCTTGTGGATGAAATCCTGATCGCGGATACCGGATCCACGGATCTCACGAAGGAAATCGCGAAAGATTATACAGAGAAAATCTGGGATTTCCCATGGATTGATGATTTTTCTGCGGCAAGAAATTTTATCATCTCCAAAGCCAGGTCGGAATATTTTATGTGGCTGGACGCGGATGACTGCCTGCCGGCAGAACAGGCATCGTCCTTCTCCCGGCTGAAAGAAGAACTGTCCCCTCAGACAGATATGGTTTTACTGCCTTATCACACCGGCTTTGACCCCCTCGGCCGTCCTGCTTTTTCCTGCGCCCGGGAACGTCTGATACGAAACCGCAAAGGTTACTGCTTTTGCGGACGGGTACACGAAGCAATTCCGCTTTCCGGAAACGTTATTTTCCGAGATATTCCTGTCGAGCACCGAAAAAAAGGGGCCTCCGACCCTGAACGAAATTTAAAAATCTACCAGAATATGATATCCGGCGGCGAACCTTTTGAAGCCAGAGACCTTTACTATTATGGAAGAGAATTGCTTGATCACGGAGATTACGAAAAAAGCAGAAATATATTTCGGTCTTTTCTGGAAAGAAAAGATGGATGGGCAGAAAACAAAATGGATGCGGTCCGGCAGCTTGCATGCTGCAGCAGAGCTCTGGGACAGGAACAGGATATTCTGAGCATTCTGTTAACAGGCCTGTCTTACGGTGTTCCTTCCGGAGAACTCTGCTGCGATCTGGGCCGCTGTTTCATGGAGCAGAATCAGTACGCCATTGCCGCCTACTGGTTTCGCCAGGCATTGCTGTCAGAAAAAAGTGCGGCTTCCGGAGCATTTATTCAGGAAGAATGTTACGGATTCTATCCTGCCATCTCCCTGTGCGTCTGTTATGACCGGCTGGGCGACCTGGAAAATGCCTGGAAATACAACGAACTGGCCGGAACTTTTCAGCCGGAATCTCCATATTATCTTCACAACAAAATCTACCTGGAAACGTCGCGGATATCTGTTCAAATCTCCTGAAAAGAAAGAAGGAATCTTTTTATGTTATGGAACTGCAGCAACCATGGAAAAGAAAGCAAAAAATGCGGATGCCACAGTTGTCCGCCGCCCTGTCCGTCCCAGGGAATCACAGGGCCGACCGGGCCTCAGGGACCCAGGGGCGCCACAGGACCGACCGGACCTCAGGGACCCGGAGGCGCCACAGGACCGACCGGGCCTCAGGGACCCAGGGGCGCCACAGGACCGACCGGACCTCAGGGACCCGGAGGCGCCACAGGACCGACCGGGCCGGCAGGAGAAGCGCTGTCTTCAGAAGTCATGGACGCCTATTCTACGCCTCCCCAGCCCGGTTCTTCAGGAGCTCCTCTGATTTTCGACCAGAATGCAGTCACATACGGATCTGCTATTGTTCACACTCCCGGCTCCGCAGTTTTCAGCATCCGGGATACCGGTCTCTATTATACGGCGTTCCACGGTGTAGTCTCGCCTGTCAGCGGCGCTGTTTTCCCCCTGTCGCTCCTGCTTTACCTTCAGGTACAGGGTTCAGAGACCCCGGGAACTTCCACACGCCATACATTTCATACCTCCACAGACGCTGCCAGCGTATCTTTTTCTCAGGTTATCGAAGTATCCGATGTCCCGGTCTCACTGGAGGTCATGGCTGTCGGAGGGAATTTTCTGTATTCAGATATATCCCTGACGATCTTCCGGATCAGTCAGGAGCAGGAAAACACGATTTAAAATTTCTTCATCTTTGGCCGGAATACCGGATCAGCAAAAGGACTGTCGAATCTTAATCCGGCAGTCCTTTCTTCCATTATTGTCTATGTTTTATTGTCTATTTTCTCTCAAATGTCCCGAACACCTGCTGTTTCCCGTCTTTTACCATGATCCGGCCTTTTGCGATCACCGTTTTCAATTCCAGCGTATCCTCCGACAGCAGGCAGATATCCGCGTCAAACCCGGGACCAATATGTCCTTTGGAAGACAGCTTCAGCACAGAAGCCGGGTTCGAAGTAATTCCTTTTATCGCAGTTTCCAGAGGAATCCCTTCCTTCCGGACGCATTCCCGGACTTCTTTCAGAAGACAGGAGGCCTTTCCAATCCCGATCCCCTGGAACTGGCCGTCTTTGCCAAATACAGGCATACTTCCCTGTCCGTCGGACGAAATGGTAAAGCGGTCGTTGGAAATTCCTTTCTCCAGAAGGCGGCGGATGCCTTTACACACACGTACCTCGTCACAGATTGTCTCCCAGTAGTCGATATCCTCGTTTCCTGTAAAGTCGATCGTACCTCCTTCCCCTGCAAAATCCAGGCATTCCTCAAACAGCCCCTCATTGCGGTTCACATGGGTGGGGAGGAACTGAGAAGCAGGGATCTCTGTCTCGCGGATAACTCTCCAGATAAGATCCAGCTTCCTCGGGCTGTCTCCCAGATGGACGTTCACAATCCCCGCTTTTCCTGAAAGCATCCCCGCTACCCTGGCGTCTGATGCAATTCTGACAAATTCTTCAAAAGTCGGCTGGGAAGAACGATGGTCTGAGACAGCCACTTCCCCTACGCCGATCACTTTGTCCAGCATCATAATGTCTTTCATCAGACTGTCCGTCAGCGTATGTACCGGAACCTGATAAGAACCGGTATACGCGTAAGTCGAGATTCCTTCGTTCTCCAGGGCATGCGCTTTCGCAAGCAGAGCAGTCATATCTCTGCCCACGCCGTCCGTTCCTATGCAGCCAACCACCGTAGTGATGCCATTTTGAATCAGATCCCCCAGAGAAGCCTCCGGCGTCCTGGTATGGAAACCGCCTTCGCCGCCTCCTCCCAGGATATGCTCATGGCTGTCAATAAAACCGGGCACGGCGGCCAGGTCTCCCCCGTCAATCTCCTGTACCTCTATGCTGCCGCCAAAATCCGCCCTCAGATCTTCGCCTACCGCGGCGATCTTTCCGGCGAGTATCAGGATGTCTTTCACCCCGGCATATTCCGGTTTATATACTTTTACGTTTTTTATAATCGTTACCATTTGTCCTACCTTACTGGAAATTAATCGCCACCGCGATTGCTATAAAAATCGTTCCCAGCAGGAAGAAAAATGCCTGCATCTTAATCTGGAACTTTGCCCATTTGCCCCATTCGATTCTGGCAACGCCAAGAACGCCGATCAGGCTGGCAGATACCGGAGTAAAAGCGTCCACAAAGCCTGCTCCCAGCTGATAAGCCAGCACAGCGATCTGTCTGGATACGCCCACAAGATCGGAAAGCGGAGCCATAATCGGCATGGTAAGCGCTGCCTGTCCGGAGTTGGAGGTTACTACCAGATTAAACAGGCTCTGGAACAGGTACATGAACCATGCCCCGATAAAGGCAGGAACACCGTCGAGTGCCGTTCCGATCACATGCAGCACCGTATTCAGCGTAGACGGGACATCCGCATCGGAACCGCCCAGCACCAGAAGAATACCCTTTGCCATTCCTACCACGACCGCCGTGCCTGCCAGATCAGACACGCCTCCCTGGAACGCGGAAGCCATTCCATTGACAGTCATTCCGTTTAATTTAAAAATAATGGCGATCACACCGGCCACAAAGCCCATTACAAAGAATTGGGACGCGATCTCCGGAATATAAAAGCCTTTCTGGGTAACGCCCCAGACGATCCAGACCATAACCGCCGCCATTTCCAGAAGAATCAGCTTATGTCCCAGATTGAACTCTCTTTCTTCTTCCGTCACCATATCCAGCCTGTTTCTGAAATATGCGTCGCCTGCATATACTACAGACTTCTGAGGATTTTTGCGGACTCTTTCTGCATAAACCATCATGAAAGCGTCGGCAGCCAATGTCACTACCACCCACATTACCATACGGAAGGTGGCGCCTGACAGCACCGGAACCCCCGCGATACCCTGCGCGACCGCCACAGAAAACGGGCTCATCCAGGACACCGCGTTTCCTACCTGAGACGCCACATAGGTGACCGTCACCGCTACGATCGAGTCATATCCCAAAGCTATGACGAACGGCACCATGATCATAGCAAACGGAATGCATTCCTCTGCCATGCCAAAGGTAGCGCCGCCCAGAGAAAACAGAATAAAAAGCAGCGGAAGCGCCAGTCTCTCCAGCCCTTTCGTCTTGTTGATAAACGCATAGATGCCCGCGTCGATGGCTCCCGTCTTCATAATGATGCCGAAAGCACCGCCGATCACCAGGATCAGCGCGCAGATACCCACTGCCGTGCCGGAGCGGTCTCCGCTCACCAGTCCTTCAAAGACATAGTTCATGAACCCGAAGCCGCCGAAATCTTCGGTCCCCCAGACCCCCGCAGTCTTGTGAAGCTTCCTGCTGGTGTCATAGAACTCCTCACCGTACAGACTGTACATCTCGTCGTCGCTGAGTCCCACCGCATCCAGATCCTCCTGGGTCCAGGCGGAAGAATCTGTCTCCATAAGCGCCGTCAGCGCCTCCGGATCCACTTCCAGCTCTTCCATAAGTTCCGGATCCCGGCTGATCTCTTCCAGCGCGCCGGCCACAAAATCCGTGTCCAGATTGTAGCTGTACCGGAATGTATCTGCCATCAGGACTGTTCTCGTGGCGGTCTCTCCATTGGCGTCCGTGTACTCAATCGTATGGGTGCTGAATTTCCCCGCCGGGACCAGAAAAGTAAGGATCCAGCAGAAAACCACTACAAAGAAAATGATTGCATAAGTATGGGGAGTCTTCAGCTTGGTCAGATCTTTCTTTGGCGCAGACGCCTTCCCCTTTTTGTTTCTCCATAACATAACACTTGTTTCCTCCTTAGTCTATTCCGTTTTTCGCGCACAGATCCTGCACACAGCATTTCTCACAGTGCGGTTTTGTCCTTGCCGTACATACGTCTCTTCCGTGGAACACCAGCCGATGGCAGAAGTCGCTGCCCTCCTCCGGAGGAATCAGTTTCCACAGAGCCATCTCCACCTTTTTCGGCTCTTTGATTCCGTCTACCAGTCCCATCCGGTTTACCAGGCGGATACAATGCGTATCCGTCACTATGGCAGGTTTGCCGAAAACATCTCCCATGATCAGATTGGCGCTCTTTCTGCCTACTCCCGGCAGTTTCAGCAGCGCGTCAAAATTGTCCGGGACTTTCCCTCCGTACTGTTCTTTCAGGATTTTCATACAGGCGCTGATATCCTTTGCTTTGCTGCGCCCTAATCCACAGGGCCGTACAATTTCCTCTATGCAGTCCACATCCGCTTCCGCCAGGGCGCTTACATCCGGATATTTTTCATATAATTTTTCCACGACCACATTCACACGAGCGTCCGTACACTGAGCTGCCAGCCGCACGCTTACCAGCAGTTTCCAGGCGTCGTCATAATCCAGCGTGCACCCCGCATCCGGGTACGCTTCTTTCAGGCGTTCAATCAGCTCCAACGCCAGCTCCTTCTTGGCTGTCAGAGTTTCTGTGTCCCCTTTCTTCATCCCCTGTCCTTTCTAGTCCGGATCCACGATCCGGTACCCTACGCCTACTTCTGTAAAAATGTACTCCGGTTTTCCCGGATTCTTTTCGATCTTGCGGCGGATATTCGCCATATTCACTCTGAGTATCCGGTTGTCATTCTTCATATTCGGCCCCCAGATCTCCTTGATAATGTAATCATAAGTCAATACTTTCCCCGCGTATTTTCCCAGAAGACTCACCAGTTTGTATTCATTCTGCGTAAGATTGGCGTCCTTTCCGTCCACATATACCCGGTGCTTATCATAATCAATGGTCAATCCTCCGGAATGGAAAATGCCGGTCTGCATGCCCTCCGGCATCAAATATGCGGTACGGGCATGGCGAATGGCAGTCCTTATCCGGGCCAGAAGTTCGGATGTGCCAAACGGCTTGGTGATATAGTCATCGGCCCCGGCATCCAGAGCCTCCACCTTATCCCGCTCATGCGTACGGGCAGATACCACAAGAATCGGCATGGAGGACCATTCCCGAATACTTTTCAATATCTTCATCCCGTCCATATCCGGGAGTCCCAGATCCAGGATCACCAGATCCGGACACTGAGAAGTCACCATACTGTATGCTTCCGCTCCGGTATTTGCCATAATAACGTCGTAGTTGTTGGCCTCCAATATTGTCCGGAAAAAATTCCGGATGCTTTTATCGTCTTCCACTACCAGTACTCTGTCTTTAATGTCCATCTGTCTGCTCCTTTTCCATCGGCAGCCAAAAAGTCATTCTTGCGCCTGAACCGCCGATGTTTTCCGCCTTCATATCTCCTTTGTGCGCTTTTACTATACTCATGCATACGGACAGGCCTATCCCCATATTCCTTCCTGAATCAGAGCCTTCTCCTTCTTTTGTCTGCCGTCCGCCGTCAAAGATTTTCGGAAGAACATCTTCCCGGATCCCCTGACCGTTATCTTCCACCTCGAATACCGCCCGATCAGTCTCCTGCTTTACCCGAATCATTATCTGACTGGTTGTTTTTCCATGCTGTATGGAATTTTCCAGAAGATTTACAAGGACCTGTTCGATCAGAATACCATCCATGGGAACCAGAAGCATTGTATCCGGGAGTTCCACCGTAATCCCGACCCCGGGATATCTTTTTTCCGTCTTCAGGACGGCGCTGCTGACAATCTCTTCTGCCAGTTCTTCCTGTTTGTTGATTCTTGCGCTTTCTCCGTTAATCCGGGTAACAGAAAGCAGGTTTTCCACGATACGAATCAACCATTGAGCCTCCTGCCGGATATCCTCCACCAGCTCCAGGGTCTGTTCTTCTGTCAGAACCTGATGATTTTCAATAATCCCCGATGCCGCTCCCACGATCGAAGTCAGCGGAGTCCGGATATCATGGGAGACAGCCCGCAGAAGATTTCCTCTCATCTTTTCCCGCTCTGCCTCCAGCCGGATCGCTTCCTGCTCTTTTACTCTGGATGTCAGCATACTGACGCTGACCGACACCGCCAGAAGCGTCACAAAAGTAAGCGGATACCCGGTAAGAGTAAAGTCCAGTTCAAAATAAGGATATGTGAACACATAGTTCACTCCAAAAACAACTACTATCGATGCTGCAATTCCATAAAAATATCCGTCGGTCAGGCGCGCAATACAAAGGATCGCCACCACAAATACCAGCGACACCTGTGCGTCCGCCGCTCCGAACTGCTGCAGCCAAAAACAGAAAAGAGCCGCTGCAAACAGTATCGCAGCGGTCTTTAAAGTATTTCTGATCACAGACATATACATTCCTTTAATCAAAGAGAGATTTTCCGTATTTTACCTTTCCGTAAATCTTTCTCACAATGATGATCGGCATCGTTATCAGGATATACAGCGAAGCCGCGCCTCCTGCCAAAACCATCAAAGCGACCAGAATCATAATACCTATGTTGCCCATACTGACCCCTCTTTTCCAGATTTTATTTTGTACAAATCATATCACAGCAGGGCAAAGCTTTCTATAAACGATTACTTTATTTGCGTTCTCTTTATGTCTTTTTAATTTTTTTTGCGGTTTTTTAGCGCCAGATTCAGCATGCGAATCTCATCCGCGTGCCCCTGGTCGTCATTCGGCGTTTCCAGATAAAACGGAAGATGCTTCAATCCCGGATGTTCCATTACTCTCAGCAATGCCTCCAGCCCGATCGTTCCTTTCCCTATCGCTGCATGCCGGTCTTTATGGGACGCAAACGGCGTCATACTGTCATTCAGATGCACCGCCCGCAGCAGCGGAAGTCCCAGTATCTGATCAAATTTTTCCAGCACTCCGTCCAGGTCGTTCACAATATCATATCCTGCAGAATATATATGGCAGGTATCCAGGCATACGCCGATCTTTTCCGGATGTCTCACTCCGTCCCGGATCGCCTTCAGTTCTTCAAAGCGCGCTCCGATCTCTGTCCCTTTTCCGGACATGGTCTCCAGAAGAATCATTGTCTTCTCCTGCCCGGTAACTGCCTGGTCCAGCCCCGCAATGATATTCCGGATCCCCGCTTCCACCCCGATCCCGGTATGGCTGCCCGGATGAAAGACCATATTCTCCATGCCCAGCGCGTCCATGCGTGCCAGATCCTCCCTGATCACCGTACAGGCAAATTCGTAGACTCTTTCCTGGGCGCTGGCAAGATTCATAGTATAGGGCGCGTGAGCCAGGAGCGGCCCAAATCCGTGTTCTTTCCGTATTTTCTGAAACAGCTCCCGCTCTGTATCTTTCGGATCTCTGAATCCGGATCCCCGTGGATTGCGGCTGAATACCTGCATAGTATTCGCCCCCATCCTCACCGCGTTCTCCGCTGTTTTATCCCATCCTTTCGCAATGGACATATGTGCGCCAATGATCTGCATATAATTCCTCCGCGCTCATTATATCATGTCCGCTTCGCAGACATGATGCCTCCGGCGGATGCGCCCGGCTTTCTGCGGCGCGCGCAGAAACCGGCATGCGCGATGGTATAATTCGCGCACTGCGCTTATTATACCTGAAGGCGGCCGTTTTGTCCAACTCTGATTACAGCATTTCCGGATCTACTTCTTCCGCCAGCATCTGCAGGTATTTCATCAATACCAGATTGCGGTTTTCTTTTCTCCAGACTGCTGTAACATATAGTTCTTCATCCCGGATCGGGACACGTACAATCTGACCATTCAATGAATTTTGAAGAAATTGTCCGCTGGCCAGAAGAATTCCTTTGTTAATCAGGATATTGCCGATATGTTCTCCGCCGTTATGAGCATACTGGGCCACCACAGGACGTATATTATGTTTTCGAAAAAGTCCTCTTACATATTCTCCATATCCGGAAGAAGACTTCTGATCTACCATCAGCATGGGCTGGCCCCGCAGGTCTTCGATAGCCAATGATTTTTTTGAAGCGAGCGGATGTTCCCGGTACATATGGGCCATCAAAGGCACTTTCTGAAATTTCAAAATATCATAATCCCCGGAATGGAATACATCGCAGTCATAAGACATGGTAAAAATCATATCTACCCTGCCCTGGGCAATTCCTTCCCGCAGCTCAGGGAAATTCTCCCGGTACATAGAAATAGAGAACTGCGGGTTGTCCTTTATAAACTTTCTAAGACCATCTATGAATGTCAGATCTCCCCACTCCAGATAGCCGATACAAAGATACCCTGAAGCTCCTGTCTGGGCTACGTGAGCAGCCTGAATCGCGTCCAGAATATCGTCCAGTACATTTCCAATCCGTTCTTCCAACACCCTCCCTGCAGGTGTCAGGACTACCTGCCGCTTATTTCGAATAAACAGGCTTAAACCCAGTTCATTTTCAATCTGGCTGATACGCTTGCTGACTACAGACTGAGTCATGAAGAGTTTTTCTCCTGCTTTGGTAAAGCTCCCGTATTTTGCCACGTTCATGAACAGTTCCAGATCCAGGACGGAAATGTTATACAAATTTATTTCTCGCATTCTTCCTCCTTATCAGACTGTTTTGTCTATTATCCCATATGTATTATACATTTTAAAAGGTCAAATTGGTCTATATTTTATCTCAGAATACTTTCTGTTTTAGAATTACTGATAGCTCTTTTGAGAATTTCACAATTTCAAATATAAATGATACACTTTTTTCAGCATAATACACAATTTACATCAAGGAGGGAATAAATATGCTCAACGAAAAGCTAAATTTTCTGGAGACGATTCGCACCGATGGAAAACCGGATCATCTCTGCAACAGTTTCACAGCCTTTAAGGTCCTAGGCGGTGATCCGGTATTCCAGTACGTGCGCGGCAACCGTATCCGCGGCACCAATTCTTATGACCGTTGGGGAACCTATATCACATTCCCGGAGGATCAGCCCGCCGCAGTGCCCTTGGTGACGCCGGAGAACCAGGTTATCCAGGATATTGAAAACTGGAAAGAATATGTAAAAGTGCCGGATCTGAGGGCAAACTGCTCCCAGGGATGGGAAGCCGTACAGAAGCAGAAGGCGGAAGCGCCGGAAGACTGTCTGACCATGACCGTCATGGGTACCGGCATCTTCGAGCAGATGCACATGCTTATGACCTTTGAGGATACACTCTGCAACCTGCTTCTCTACCCGGATGAAACCCATGAGCTGATTGACGCAATTACCGAATACCGCCTGGAGTACATGAAGCTGGTCGTAGAAAACCTTCATCCTGACGTTATCCTGTCCCATGACGATTTTGGAAGCAAAACCAGCCTGTTCATGAAACCCGAAGTATGGCGTGAGTTCTTCAAAGAGCCTTACCGCAGACTGTACCGTTATCTGCATGATAACAACGTAATCGTCATGCACCATTCAGATTCTTACTGTGAATCGATTGCGGTAGATATGGCGGAAATCGGCGTGGATATCTGGCAGGGAGTACTTCCCACCAATAATATACCGGCCATCACCAAAGAACTGGACGGCCGCATGGCTCTGATGGGCGGTATCGATTCCTCCATCGACCGGGAAGACGTGACTGAGGATGAAATCCGCAAAGAGACACAGCGGGCATTGAAAGAATACGGAGATCTGAAACATTTTATTCCGTGCATGACCTACGGCGGTCCCGGAACCATCTATCCGCAGGTAGAAAACATTATCATCGATGAGATCAATCGTTACAACCAGGAGAACTTTCGCGCATAAGCGCCGGTAAGGGGGAGACTGCAAATGAAATCAAACGCAATGAAAATGTACAAACATCTGATCATCGCCGTAGTGATCGGCCTGATCATTCTTTTGGCGGTGCAGCCTGTAAATGGTCTGACCGTAATAGGAGTAAGAACTCTCGCCGTCATGATCCCGACTCTCTATCTATGGCTGACTGTAGGCACCACCTGGACTTCGCTCTTATTCCTGGGATTCCTGGTTATGACCGGCGCTATGACATCCACGGAAGTCTGGGCAGGCTCCGTAGGACATTTTTCCGTCATCTCCATGATTGTGTTCATGATGCTGAACTACTGTCTGACAGAAACCGGCGTTATCGACTTGGTCTGCAGCTGGTTCATCACTCGTAAAATAGTCAACAACCGTCCCTACGTGTTCCTCTGCATGTTCTTTGCTTCTATGATGATTCTTGGCATGTTTATGGACAACCTATCCCTTGCCGTCATCTATGTGGGTATCGCCGTGGTGCTTGCAGAAAAACTGGGGCTGAAAAAAGGACAGCCCTTCTACACCTGTATGTTCATGGGCATTATGTGGGTAGATACCGTCATTTCTATCGCTTCGCCGATCGCCCATGCACCCTGCCTGATCCTAATGGGATATATGTCCACGCAGCTGGGCATTGATGTGAGCTATGGCCAGTGGCTGGCTGTAGGCGTTCCTTTCGCGATCCTGATGTTCATTGTCATCATCATCTGCGTCAATATCTGGCGTCCGGACACCTCCGCCTATATCAACTATGATGTAGAAGCAGAAAAACGCAATATGCGTCCGCTGGATACCCGGGGCAAAATTTCCGCCGCTATATTCATCGTCATGCTGTTCATGATTCTGTTCCCGGAACTGGGAAGCGGACTTCTTCCATCCTTCTGTGCATACTGGAAAAACGTCGGCGTTATCGTGGTGGCTATTCTGGCCGTGTCTCTGCTTTGCGTCATCCATGTGGACGACAAACCGCTCCTGGATATTAACGCGGCTTATAAGAGCCTTCCCATGGGCGCGATCATTTTCGCCGGTGTTGTCAGCGTTATGGCTACTCCGGTTACTTCGGAAGCCACCGGCATCAACGTATGGATGGCAAATGTACTTCAGCCGCTGTTTACTGGTGTAAACCCGTTTGTTGTCGTCATCGCTCTGACACTGGGAGCTGTGCTCATGACGAATTTCATGTCCAATATCGTTACAATGACTATTTTCTTCAATATTGGTGTAGCCCTGCTAAGCGGAGGTTCCACAAACATGGGTATGTTCGCAATGCTGATCGGCTTTGCCTCCTCCATGGCTACTCTGACACCGTCTGCCTGCGCACCTATGCCGCTGGTATTCGGTCCGGGCCACGTAACGATGAAAAACAGCTTCCGGGTAAATCTGATCTTCATTCTGTTGTCAGTCGTAGTCATGTTCGCATTTGTTGTACCGTTTACGCCATTTATTATTCACTGATCTTTTCTTCCTGTTTCCAAAAAACGCGGCGCCGGATATTTCCGGTACCGCGTTTTTACGTTCACAATATATTTAGCAGGTTGCTCCCCCGGTCGTATGCAGGTTCGCCGCAAGGATTTCTTCTTTTCTCGCCAGAATATCATCGGAGAGCAGCTGTGCCTCCACATTATCGAATCCCAGACGGTCAATGGTCTGGGCAAAACGCTCGCCGGTCTTCCCCTGTTCCCGGAACAGAAGCAGTGCTTTTTCAATCACAGACAGTGCCTCTTCTTTGTCAGTAAATATTTTATGAAGCGCATGTCCCTGAGCGACCTTCTTGCCCCAGCGTCCGCCGATATAGATCTTATACCCGTAAGTGCCGTCCTCGATCGCGTCAAACGGACATTTTCCCACGCAGCGTCCGCAATTGTTGCAGATATCTTTGTCAATCTCCAGGATACCATCCACCACTTTAGCCGCGCCTATCGGACAGTTTTTCTCTATCGCGCACTTTTTACATCCGTTGCAGGAATCTTCATCGAAATTGGGAATGCGCTGTCCGATGATTCCCAGATCGTTCAGATCCGGTTTCACACAGTTATTGGGACATCCGCCCACGGCGATCTTGAATTTGTGGGGCAGCTGCACCTGGCGGTAACCCACATAAAATCTTTCATGGATTTCTTTTGCGAGCCCAAAGGAATCCAACAGGCCATACTGGCAGGTCGTACCCTTGCACGCTACTACCGGACGGACTTTTGAACCGGTTCCTCCGGTTGTCAGACCTGCTTTCCCGATAAATTCCTGAAACTCTTCGATCTTATCATACGGTACCCCGGGGACTTCCACCGTCAGACGGGTGGTAAACGCCACTTCCCCGTTCCCAAACTTCTCTGCCGCTTCCGCGATGCAGCGCTGCTGTTCTGCTGTAATCTTTCCGTTCACGGTAATAATGCGGGCATTGAAATTATCTGTCCCCTTATTGCTGAGAAATCCCATCGCCTTTACACGTTTCTCATCTGCTGCGCTCACTGTCAATGTTGCCATATTCTTTTCCCTCCTGATTTTCTCTGTAATTATGCTTCTTCCATCGCTTCTTCCACTGCCGCTCTGTTGAAGGTCAGACCGCCTTCCAGCACGCGGGTATTGGTATATCCGTAATGCTTCAGCAAGTTCTGGGTCAGATAGGCCCTCTTGCCCTTCGCGCATACCAACAGAAGCGGTTCGTCCTTGCCGAGTCCATCCACCTCTCCATGAATCCTTGTCAGATCCACATACGGGGCTCCGTCAATGGACGGCGCCGGAGATGCGTCGATGATCCGGTATCCCTCTGCCTTGCCTTCCGCGAATTCTGCAGGAGTAAAACTTTCCAGCCCTCCGTCCATCTTGTTCATCAGCACGTTTACCGTATGTGTAAGCGGATGAATCGCGGTGGAGAATGGCGGCGCATATGCAAAGTCCATATCTGCCAGGTCATCCACCTTCGCCTTCAGAGAGATTGCCGCCACACAGATATCTACGACTTTATCCACTTCTCCTTTTCCGAGCGCCTGCACGCCCAGAAGCCGTCTGGATTCTTTATCAGCGACCAGTTTGATAATAAAGTTTCCTGCTCCCGGCATATAATGCGCCTTGTCGTCCACTACCGTCAGTACGGTGACCACGTCGTACCCTGCATCCTTCGCCTGGGCTTCTGAAAGTCCTGTCTTGCCCACATTCAGTTCCGGCAGATGGCAGACCGCCGTTCCCATGGCTCCGCTGTAGGAGACATCTCCTCCGGCAATATTCTGTGCCGCCAGACGGCCTGTGATATTGGCGGTGGAACCCATGGGCGACCATGCGTCCCTGCCAGTAATGCGATTTTTTACCATGGCGCAGTCTCCCACCGCATAAATATCCGGATCATTAGTCTGCATATGGTCATTGACCAATACTGTGCGATTCGGCGCCAGCTCAATTCCTGTATCCGCCAGGAAGGCCGTGTTGGCGCGTATTCCGATGGAAAGCACCACCGCGTCGGCTTTGACCGCGCGTTTTCCTGTCTGTACTTTCTCTACTTTGCCGTCTCCCAGTACGCCTTCAAAACGGGTGCCTGTCATGGTATTGATTCCCACATCCGCCAGATGATTTTCCACGTATTCCTGAATCTCACTGTCAAATCCGGGAAGCACATGAGGCGCCATATCGATTACATTGCAGCGCACGCCCATGGAATTCAGGTTCTCCGCGATCTCCAGCCCGATAAATCCGCCTCCGACTACAACCGCTCTTTTGATCTCCCCGGTTTCCACAGCCGCTCTCAGATTTACCGCGTCGTCCGGAGTCCTCATAAAGAATACCTGCGGAAGATCCAGCCCCGGCAGATCCGGCCGGATCGGAGACGCGCCGGAGGCAATCACCAGTTTATCATAGGACCAGGTGCTCGTCTCTCCCGTATCAACGGAAACTGCTTCCACCGTCTTGTCTGTCCGATTGATTCCGGTTACCTCCATGCCCGTCAGCACCTTCGCACCGGTCAGTGCCTGAAACTTTTCCGGAGTGTTGACCACCAGACCCGTGCGATCCGGGATCACATTCCCCACATAATACGGAAGTCCGCAGCCAGCATAAGAAATATCCTTCCCTTTCGTCAGGATTACGACTTCTGCGTTCTGGTTCTCTCTTTTCAGTTTCGCCGCAAC
This sequence comes from Lachnoclostridium sp. An196, assembly GCF_002160135.1. Taxonomy (GTDB): domain Bacteria; phylum Bacillota; class Clostridia; order Lachnospirales; family Lachnospiraceae; genus Hominiventricola; species Hominiventricola avistercoris. The sequence continues at coordinate 58,031 of NZ_NFJZ01000010.1, forward strand.
CTTTGTTCCTGCGGCTACGCCTCCCACGATGACTACTTTCATTTGTCTCTCCTCTTTCTCGCATTGTTGGAAATCATTTACATGTTGTTTGTATTATAACACTTGTGTATCTTTTTGAAAAATGATAATATTCTATCATAAATATAGGAAATACCTATACATTCAGGAGGAACCCCCTATGACTATCCGGCATCTGAAAATCTTTATTGCCGTGGCAGAAACCGGCTCCATGAGCAGAGCGGCCCAGAAGCTGTTTCTCTCTCAGCCCACCGTCAGCCAGGCCATCCGGGAACTGGAAGAGAATTATGAAGTCCGGCTGTTCGAACGGCTTTCCAAAAGGCTGTATATCACTCCCGCCGGGCAGGAGCTCCTGGGATACGCCTACCAGGCGGTGGGACAGTTTGACCAGCTGGAAAGCCGTATGCAGAAAAACAGGCGCCGGGAATCCCTCCGCATCGGAGGGACCATCACCGTAGGCGCCTGCCTGTTATCCAATATTATGTCTGATTTCAAAAAAATGCTCCCGGATGCGGAAACTTTCGCCTATGTGGGAAACACCCGTACTATTGAAGAAAAGCTTCTCCATTCGGAACTGGATATCGCCATTGTAGAAGGAGATATCCGCAATCCGGATCTGATCAGCCTTTCCTGCATCCGCGACTATCTGGTTCTCGGCTGCTCCCGGGAACATCCGCTTGCCCGGAAAGAGATCCTTCACATTCCGGAACTGAATCATCAATCCTTTGTCATGCGTGAAAAAGGAAGCGGAACCAGAGCGCTGTTCGACCGTTTTATCGAAAGGCATCATCTGGATATCCATACAGCATGGGAAGCCACCTGTCCCGAGACCTTCCGCAGCGCCATTCTGGATAACGAATGCCTTGCCGTAATATCTGTACGTCTTCTGGAGAGAGATATCCGGGATGGGCAGATCCGCATCTACAATGTAAATACGGATGAGTTTGAAAGATCGTTCAGCCTGGTACGGCACAAAGACAAGGTCCCCACCATCTCCATGGACACCATCCGCGATATTGTCAATCGCTACCAGCAGCCTGACTGGCTCGCGAAGATTCCGGTAGGGACTCTTGTGAAGTAATACCCCGGGAGTCCGCCTCTCTCTCCGACACTGCCATGCGGATAGCCGTGTCCATCCATCCCAGATAAAGTCCGTCCTCCACCACCTCATCAATAACCTGGTTGACAGCCTCCAGCAGTTCCGGTTCCCGCTCCACGACGCCGCCTACCACGCCTTCCTGCTCATATTCCATCTCAGCCGCTGCCAGCGCCAGAGAAGAGTACTCATCCAGGATGTCGTCTGTCACCTGTGCGTCCAGTGCCAAAGCGTCCGCGCGCCCGGTGTTGACCATCTCGATTCCTTCCGAAATCGTGTCTACCAGCTCCATATAGGACTTTGACAGCTGTTCCGTCACCAGCTGAGCCTGCAATGTACCGTACTGGGCGGCCACTGTAGCGCCTGCGAAATCTTCCAGTTCTTTATATTCGTTTCTCTGAGCCTTTTTTACCAGAAATACCTGCCTGCCCGGCTGATAATAAGGATCCGTGAAATCCACATACGCAAGCCTGCTTTCCTCCGGGAGCATGCCAAGCAGCACCAGGTCAACGGTACCCTCTTTGGCCGCTTTCAGGCACTCTTCCATCTCCATCTCCTGAAACTCCGCCTCTACTCCCAGCTGCTCCGCAATATATTTTCCCAGTTCAACATCCGATCCCTGGTAGCTTATGGCCCCATCATCCTCTTCTACAGAGAAAGCAAACGGAGCGTAATCCGCCGAAATACCGATCACCAGTTTTCCCGCTTCCCGAACCGCTTCCAGGCGGTTGCCTGACTTATCAAAAATATGCGTCTCGGCCGCACCGATTCCATCTGCCGACCGGCTGCAGGCAGACACAAGCAGTGCTGCCCCCAGAGACAACAAAACGAATATGATTTTATTCATCTATCTATATCCTCAGATCTATCATTTTATAATATAATTTACAGTAAAAAAGCTCCGGACATTGATCCGAAGCTCCAACAGGGACAGAAGGACTCGAACCCTCGACATTTGGTTTTGGAGACCAACGTTCTACCAACTGAACTATATCCCTGTATTTCCTAACACTCGGATAATATATCATATTTTCCTTTGAGTGTCAACGAATTTTTTGCAGCTTTACCGCCCACAGATCAATTGCATGGCGTCGCGCACAGAGGCCGCCCCTGCCAGTTCGATCCCTGTGATCTGACGCACCTGCTCCATGGAGCTCTGCGGAAGCAGGATTCTGAGGAATCCCAGTTTTTTTGCCTCCTGTACTCTCTGCTGCGCCATACTGACTGCCCGGATCTCTCCGCTCAGACCCACTTCTCCAAAAACCACAGTCTTTTCCGGGATCGGAATATCTTTATAGCTGGAAATGATCGCCATCACCAGCGCCAGATCAATGGCCGGCTCATTCAGACGGATTCCTCCCGCCACATTTACATATGCGTCATAACCTGACAGCTGAAGATTTAAACGTTTCTCCAGCACTGCCATCAGAAGATTGACTCTGTTCACATCCACACCCACGGCCGTCCTCCTGGGCAGGCCGAAATTTGTCCGGCATACCAGCGCCTGCACTTCCAGCAGCATAGGACGCGTCCCTTCCATCGTACAGGTAACCACGGATCCGGAAGCCCCGGGCGGTTTGCCGCTCAGCATATATTCCGAAGGATTTTTTACCTCCCGAAGGCCAGTATCGGACATTTCAAACACGCCGATCTCATTGGTAGAACCGAACCGGTTTTTCACGCCCCGCAGGATCCGGTAAGAGGCATGCCGGTCGCCTTCAAAATAGAGTACGGTGTCCACCATATGTTCCAGCACCCGCGGTCCTGCCACCGTGCCTTCTTTCGTCACGTGGCCCACAATAAAGATCGTGATATTGTGCTCCTTTGCCAGACGCATAAGCACTCCCGTGGCCTCTCTTACCTGAGAAACACTTCCGGGCGCAGAAGAAATCTCCTCCTGATACATAGTCTGGATGGAATCAATTACCGCCACCCGTGGCTTTTTTCGAAGCATCACTTCTTCTATATCCGTTAGATTCGTCTCGCAAAGCAGCTGCAGCGAATCATGAAAAGTGCCGATCCTGGCCGCCCGCAGCTTGATCTGCTGCAAAGATTCCTCCCCGGAAATATAAAGTACCTGATCCAGGCTTTTCGACAGATTCCGGCAGACCTGCAAGAGCAGCGTAGACTTTCCGATTCCGGGATCCCCGCCCACCAGCACAAGAGATCCCGGGACAAGGCCTCCTCCCAATACCTGATCCAGTTCGCACATTCCGGTAAGGATTCTGTTCTGTTCTCCGGTCTGTACCTGACTCAAGGACACAGGTTCTGATTTCCCTCTGGAATGTTTTTTTCCGGAAGTCTGAGACGCATGCCCCGATCCTGCCGAAGGTTCCTCTACAAAAGTATTCCACTCGCGGCAGGCCGGGCACTGCCCCGACCATTTGGCCGATTCATAACCGCAGTTCTGACAGAAAAATACTGTTCCATTCTTTTTCATGCTCTTTCCTCTGCTTTCACGGTTATCTTCACCTTTCCGCCTGCAACTTTCACATCCACACGGTCTCCTTCATGAATTTTGCCGGATAAGATTTCGTCCGCCATCAGATCCTCCAACTGGTTCTGAATGGCCCGCTTCAGCGGGCGCGCGCCGTATTTGGCGTCATATCCGATCTCTGCAAGCCATTTTTTCACAGAGTCTTTGAACGACACATGGATGGACAGCTGACGTTCACAGCGCTTCTCCAGCTCATCCAGAAGCATCCCGGCAATCCGGCTGATCTCATCCTTCTGCAGCATATGGAAAACAATAACTTCATCAATCCGATTCAGAAATTCCGGCCTGAAAAGCTGTTTCACTTCATTCATGACGCTGTTCTTCATAAACTCATAGTCCTGACGCGCGTCCTCCGACGACGCAAACCCCAGTTTTTTTGGCGTCACTATGGCGCTGGCGCCGGCATTGGACGTCATGATAATCACCGTGTTTTTAAAATCCACTCTGCGTCCCTGAGAATCTGTAATATGCCCGTCGTCCAATACCTGCAGCAGAATATTGAATACATCCGGGTGGGCTTTCTCAATCTCATCGAACAAAATCACCGCATACGGATTTCGCCTGACTTTTTCGCTCAGCTGGCCGCCCTCTTCATGTCCCACATAGCCGGGAGGCGAACCGATGATCTTCGCCACGCTGTGCTTCTCCATATATTCCGACATATCCACGCGGATCATGGATTCTTCCCGTCCGAAGAGAACCTCTGCCAGCGCTTTGGACAGCTCCGTCTTTCCCACTCCTGTGGGACCGAGGAACAGAAAAGAACCTATGGGCCTTCCCGGATCTTTCAGTCCTACCCTTCCTCTTTTCACCGCTCTGGCTACCGCTTTTACCGCCTCATCCTGTCCCACGACTCTCTTGTGAAGCGTCTGTTCCAGCCGGCGGAGCTTCTGGGACTCTGCTTCCTCCAGCCTCTGTACCGGTATCTTTGTCCAGGCGGATACCGTCCTGGCAATCTGCTCTTCGGTCACCACGCCGGTTCTGTGAGTCTTTTTCCGGGACTGCGGCTCCATATGTCCCTCCAGTTCCTGCAGTTTCTGCCGAAAGACCCGTGCCTGCTCCAGGTCTCCGCTCATAAGAGCCTTTTCCAGATTTTCTCTGGCTTCCGCGGTCTTTCTGGCTGCAGCCGCGCTGTCTGAAAGACTCCCGGATCCGGACTGCTTCAGTCTGATTCCTGCCGCTGCCTCATCCATCAAATCAATGGCTTTATCCGGCAAAAAACGATCGTTCACATATCTGGCCGACAAATTTGCGGCGGCTTCCAGCGCCTCATCCGTAATCCTCACCTGATGGTATTTCTCATAATAGGGACGCAGGCCTTTCAGAATCTCCACCGTCTGCTCTATGCCGGCTTCTTCCACGACCACCGGCTGAAAACGCCGTTCCAGCGCAGCGTCTTTTTCTATATGTTTTCGATACTCTTCCAGCGTAGTAGCGCCGATGATCTGGATCTCTCCCCGAGCCATGGCAGGCTTCAGAATATTTGAGGCGTCCATGGCCCCTTCCGCGCCTCCCGCGCCGATAATTGTGTGCAGCTCGTCAATAAACAGAAGAATGTTGCCGTTCTGGCGTACCTCATCGATCACGTTTTTGATCCGCTCCTCAAATTCTCCCCGGTATTTGGAGCCGGCCACCATAGCGGTCAGGTCCAGGATACACAGTCTCTTTCCTAAAAGTGTATCCGGCGCCATGCCTGACGCGATCCTCTGCGCAAGCCCTTCCACGATCGCGCTTTTACCCACGCCGGGTTCTCCGATCAGGCAGGGATTGTTTTTTGTCCTGCGGCTCAGCACCTGGATTACCCGCTGAATTTCTTCTTCCCGTCCGATAATCGGATCCAGTCTGCCTTCTTTAGCCATGGCGGTCAGATCCCGGCTGTATTGTTCCAGCGTCTGTACGCCGCGCCCTTTCTGTTCTTCTTTATATTCATATGCCTTGTCTCCCATAGAACCTATCAGTTCTGTATAGAGATCTTTCAGGCGGATATTCATCGTATTCAGCAGGCGGGACGCCACGCACTCTCCATCTTTAAGTATCGCGATCAGGATATGTTCCGTCCCTGTCAGCTCTTCACGGAATTTTTTCGCTTCTGTCTTGGCGTCCTCCAGTATTTTCTGTGCACGGGGCGTAAACTCCCGTTTTTCAGAAAATTCTGCCGCTGCTTCCGGTGCGATCAATTCATGAATCATGCGAATCAATTCTTTTTCCGACACCCCGGCGCCCTGAAGGATCTGACCCGCGAGACAGTCCGGATCACGCACCAACCCTAAAAGAATATGTTCTGTTCCCACATAAGGATGGCCCAGCTGCAGCGCGGCCCTTCGTGCCGCTCTGAGTGCGCGTTCCGCCTTGCCCGTGTAATTCTGCATAAAACTCCTCCTTATTCACCATATTCCGCATAGATTTCATCGATCAGCTCATGAGCCTCTTCTCTGGTTACATTCTTGCAGCTTCCCTTCGCCAATATGACGGAAAGCTCTCTCTTCATCTCTTCCATCGCTTTCAGCTTATCCATATCAACGGCGATAACGGCTCCGCTGCGCCGGTCTAGACGGATATAACCTTCCTGTTTGAGCAGGCTGTACGCTTTATTCACCGTGTGCATATTGATTCCTACTTCATCCGCCAGCTGCCGGACGCTGGGAAGCGTATCGCCTTCCCGAAGTCTTGACGTAGCTATCCCAATAATTATCTGGTTGCACAGCTGCACATAAAAAGCCTCATCGCTGCTAAAATCAATCTCCAGATACATAATATCACCTGTCCTTTGTTGTATTCCCATTGTTATATATACAGTATAACAGCTCCTGGTTCTGCGGTCAACTCACCGCAAGATATATTTTCACGAAAAACAGAACCCGGGCGACTCTATTTTACGTCCGGGTTCCACCGCCTTGCGGCTTTTTCTTTCGTATTATGCAACAGTTCAGAACATGCTGAACTGTTGCCGTATTATTCATCATCTTCGTCCGGTTCGTTCAGATCAATAATTTCCAAGTCCTGATCCTGCCCGCTTTCTTCCGGGTCTGAAAAGTCAGTTTCATTTTCCTCCAGATTTCCGACGATATATTCTCCCGATTCTTTTCTTCCTTCTTCGTCATCTTCTGCGGATTCTTCCTCCGGAAGCATCTTCATCTTTCTCATACGGAGATACATAAGAACAACCACATTCACCAATGCGATAATAATCAGCACCAGTATCAGTATAACAAAGAGACGCGTGCCCATATCGGTATTGTAACGCTCCAGCTGATAAGCCATCTCCGAGCGCATCCCTGTATCTTTCTCCTCCAGCTCCGTGATATAGATCTGCTCGCCGTCATAGGCTATGGTATCAAACAGCTGCAATGAATTCTTATCATAATCAAAACTGTACCATGCCTTCTCTCCATCCTGGTTGATTCCATATACCAGATAACGGTTGGTATCGTCAAAAATCTCATCCACACCGTCGATGGTCACATGCTTATAAGCCGGAATCGTATATTTCTGTCCCCATCCCAGATCTACGTAGGAATAGCGGACAGGCGGCTCCACATCCTCGTCTTTTTCAATAAAGATCACTGTGTCAGTACCGCTGCTCATATTCACATAAGGGATCACATTTCCTGTGTCCGGATTATAAACGAAATAATCACGGAAACTTCCATTATCGCTGATCAGATACACCACATACAGATCCAGCGTATTGTGCTTCAGCACGCGGCTGTCGATACCCTGAATATCCATATGGACCACATCGAAGCCTTCCATATCTCCGGGCCTGCGCACATAAAAGGTACGGTCATCAATAACGAAGCTGGCACGTTCTTCATTCTCTTCGTCCCCCTCCGCCCCCTCGTCACTTTCTTCCGCTTCCTCTTCGGAAGCCACCGTCTCTCCCGTCAGCACATCCACCTCTGCACCGTTCACAGCAGCTGTACAGGACACGACTTCCAGCGTTGTCTCCGTATCCTCCGCTCCCCGGAATCTTACCGTGAAAACGGCCTCCGTGCTCTCCGGACTGCTGGTCATCTGAACGCTTCCGTTTCCTCCGGTCACGTCGAAATTATCTCCGCCGCTTCCGGACATATAAGTCATGACATCCTTGTCATAGGACAGCATCAGACTTACGGACTCCATGGGTTCCTCATTGGTAACCGTAAACTGCGCGGTCACCACCTGATCTGCCTCCACAGTCAGATCTGTATCTCCTTCTATCGCCGGGGCCGCAAAGACCGCCGTGCCGAACCACAGCGTCAATCCCGCCACCAGAAGCCCCGTCTTAAAGGGCCAATGCTTTCTACCTCTCATAAGCACACTCACTTTCTATATGATTTGCTCCAAGCTGCTTCTTTAAAGAATAAAGGCACTGAGGGAAAAAGTCAATTTATTTCACAGATTTTTTATACTTTCAGGTCCTCTTCCAGGATCCGAAGCCCGGCTGTATCCGTTACAGGCAGTGAAAAAATTACTGTTTTTTCTTTGCTTCCGAGCCCTGTCTTCTCCATAATCGCCTTCATGATTTTATTTTTTTCTTCTGTCCTTGTGACAATAAATATCATCTCTTTTTCTTCCGCCACCGATACTCCCAAAAATTTCCTGGCTCCTTCCGTACCGGTACCTTTGGCGTGTATCACCGTTCCGCCTCCTGCATTCGCGCTGCGCGCGGCGTCCATCACCGCGTCGATGCTTCCCTGATTGGCAATCGCTATCAACAGTTCATATTTTGTGCCCTTCAATTCCGACTCTTCCTCCTTCACATACTCCTGATCCTGGATCAGATACTGCAGCGCCTTTTTCCCTCCGATACTGGAAAGGGGCACTGTAAACGCGATCCCTGTTCCCGGCACATCAATCTGCAGCCGGACAATCAACCCGCGCTTCAATTTCTTCCACATATTATCTGTGACTATGGCCAGATAAACCATTTTCTCCGTGGCTTCCAGGCCAAAATAATCCAGTACCTCACTGCTGGCCGTGCCCCTTCCCGGTGTTTCAAAGAAGACCGCCTGCCCGTTTTCTTCAAAAAAACTCTTGAACCGGTCTTTCATATTTCGGTTTGTAATCACTGCCATCATGTATAATCCGCCCATACGTTCCTCCCTTACAGCTCAATAATCTCATAATCACCCAGTGCTTCCAGCGGCACAGCAGGAACAGCCTCTTTTGGCACAGTCTGTTCTTCCGGACGCCGGGCCTGGATCTGATACAAAGCCCCCATAACCTGGATCGTAATAAGCGGCGTCATAGCCACCATAGCCACCACTCCGAAGGCATCCGCCGCGATATTTCCGCCTACCGACTGGCAGGCTCCCATGGCAAAAGGAAGAAGGAAAGTAGCTGTCATAGGGCCGGACGCGACTCCGCCGGAGTCAAAGGCGATCGCCGTAAAAATCTTGGGCACAAAAAAGCTCAGGATCAGCGCCGCCGCGTATCCCGGGATCAAAAACCACAGGATAGGAATTCCTGTAAGCACCCGGATCATCGCAAGCCCCAGGGAAACCGCCACGCCTATAGAAAGACTTATCCCCATGGCTTTCCCGGATATGGCTCCGGAGGTCAGTTCTTCCACCTGTTCCATAAGCACATAAACGGCGGGTTCCGCCCTGACAATAAAATATCCGATCACCATTCCAATGGGAACAATCACCCATTTATATGGAAGAGATGCGATCACCTGACCCAGATAATTGCCTGCCGGCATGAATCCCACATTTACTCCGGTCAGGAACAATACCAGCCCCAGATATGTATAAACCAGACCAATCAGGATTTTTACCAGAGTCTTCTTTTTCAGGTGCAGGGAAATGATCTGGAAAACGCCGAAAAATACTGCTACAGGAAGAAGCGACACCAGAATCTCGCCCATATACTTCGGAAGCCCCTCCGCAAACATTTTTGCCAGTTCCACGGAATTCTCCACATTCCGGATATCTGTCGCGGAATATACTCCGCCGTCCGGACGATAGATCATCCCCAATACCAGCACTGCCAGGATCGGTCCCACCGAGCAGAGGGAAATCAGACCGAAACTGTCATTTTCCGCATGCTTATCGCTTCGCACTGCTGAAAAACCAATGCCCAGAGCCATGATAAACGGGACTGTCATAGGCCCTGTCGTCACTCCGCCGGAGTCGAACGCCACCGCCATAAAATCCTCCTGCACGAAAGCGGCCAGGATAAATACCATCGGATACAGGGCCAGCAGCATATAGGACAGAGGGATTCCGAGAAGCATTCTCAGCACCGCTGCCACCAGAAATATCCCCACACCTGCCGCGACAGCCAGAATCAGGATATAGTTGGGCACCGACGGCACCTGCTCTGCCAGCACCTGCAGATCCGGTTCCGAAATAGTGATAATGAATCCCAGAATAAAGCTGAGGAAGGCCACGACCCAAGCCCTTTTCATCTGCGTCAGGCGAATGCCGATCCGTTCGCCCATGGGCGTCATGGCCATCTCCGCTCCCAGCGTAAAAAACATCATGCCCAGAACCAGCAGGACCCCGCCTATAAAAAAAGCCATCAGGATGCCGGGCGGTATGGGGGCTATGGTAAAGCACAGCAAAGAAACGATCCCCATGACCGGTATAACAGCTCCTAATGACTCTTTTAATTTTTCCAGTAACTTTTGTTTTAATTTTGCCTGATAATTTCCCAATACGCATTCGCCTTTCTGCCGTTCTTGATAATCTTTGCGGTTTCTTTACCGTTTTATATTAACATAAAACACAGACTTTGCGAAAGGAAAAATTATTTTTATGCTTCGTCGATCGCCTTTCCGATGTCGCTTCGACAATATTTATTGTCGAAATCAATCCATTTTACGGCCTCGTAGGCGTTTGCGCGGGCTTCTTTCAGATCTTTGCCAAGCGCGGTTACTCCCAGCACGCGGCCTCCGTTGGTAACGATTTTACCATCGGAAAATCTGCTTCCCGCGTGGAAAACATAGTACCCGTCTTTTCCCTTGAAATTCTCCAGGCCGCGGATCTCGAAGCCTTTCTCATATTTTACCGGATATCCCCGGGAAGCCAGAACCACGCAGACTGCCGCATTGTCCTCAAACTGCAGGTCGATCTGATCCAGCGTGCCATCCACACATGCCTCGAACACATCCACGATATCGTTTTTCATACGCGGAAGTACCACCTGCGCCTCCGGATCGCCGAATCTGGCATTATATTCCAGAACCTTCGGCCCTTCCTGCGTAAGCATCAGGCCGAAGAAGATAACGCCCTTGAACTCCCTGCCTTCCGCAGCCATAGCGTCTACGGTTTTCTGATAAATATGTTCTTTGCAGAATTCATCCACTTCTTTTGTGTAGAAGGGGCTGGGAGAAAATGTTCCCATACCGCCGGTATTGAGTCCCTGGTCTCCGTCCAGAGCTCTCTTGTGATCCTGGGCAGACGTCATGATGCGGATCGTCTTTCCATCCACAAAGCTGAGAACAGACACTTCCCGTCCGGTCATAAATTCTTCAATGACCATCTGGTTGCCGGCGTCTCCAAACCTTTTATCCATCATGATAGAACGGACGCCTTCTTTCGCCTCTTCCAGGGTATTGCAGATCAAAACGCCTTTTCCCAGCGCCAGTCCGTCCGCCTTCAGCACAATAGGCATTTTTGCATGTTCCAGATACTCCAGCGCCTTCTTCGGATCGTCAAAATTCTCATATGCGGCCGTGGGAATCCCGTATTTTTTCATCAGGTTTTTGGAAAACGCTTTGGAACCCTCCAGGATCGCCGCATTCTTCCTCGGCCCGAATACCCGAAGCCCCTGTGCCTCAAACACGTCCACGATGCCTCCCACCAGCGGATCGTCCATACCCACTACCGTTAGGTCAATCTCGTTCTCTCTGGCAAATGCCGCCAGGCGGTCAAATTCCATGGCTCCGATGTCCACACATTCCGCGTACTCCGCAATCCCGGCATTTCCCGGCGCGCAGTAGATCTTTTCCACCTTCGGACTCTGAGCTACTTTCCATGCGATGGCATGCTCTCTGCCGCCGCTTCCTACGATCAATATTTTCATGTGTAAGCCTCCCGCTTCTTTATGACTTTTTTGTCACTTTTCCATCCGTTACCGTTATCTTCCCATTAGCGATCAGGTCGATGGCCCGGGGCAGGATCACCCACTCCGCTTCTTCCATCACACGGCGCTGCAGTATCTCAGGAGTATCCCCATCCTGTACCTCCACGGCCTTTTGGAGGATGATCGGACCTGTATCCGTTCCTTTATCCACAAAATGTACCGTTGCCCCGGTCACTTTCACCCCCCGCGCCAGAGCGCCCTCATGTACCTTCAGCCCGTAAAAGTCCTTTCCGCAGAAAGACGGGATCAGAGAAGGATGAATATTGATGATCCGGTTCTCATACCGCTCTACAATCTTCTCCGGGATCACCACCAGACATCCCGCCAGTACGACAAGGTCTGCCTGGGACTCTTCAATCGCTTCCAGAAGCGCGTCATTAAAGGCCTCCCGACTCTCATAGTCCTTAGGGCTGACGCATTTTGCGGGGATCCCCGCTTTCGCAGCCCTTTCCAGCGCGTAAGCCTTTTTGTTGTTGCTGATCACCGTCGCTATACGGGCTCCCGCAATCCTTCCGTCCGCGATAGAATCTATGATAGCCTGCAGGTTCGTCCCGCCGCCGGACACCAGGACTGCCAGTTTTAACATAAAGTCACACCTTTCTCTCCGGCTTCCACGGTTCCCACCACATAAGGTGTTTCTCCCGCCGCGCGGACTGCCTCCATCGTCTTCTCTGCGTCTGCCGGATCTACTGCCAGCACCATGCCCAGTCCCATGTTATACGTATTGTACATCATCTCTTCCGCGATATCTCCTTCTCTCTGGAGCATGCGGAAGATCGGAAGCACCGGATAACTGTCTTTTTTCACTACCGCGCGCGCGCCGTCGGGAAGCATTCTCGGAATATTTTCATAAAAGCCGCCGCCGGTAATATGGCTGCACCCTTTGATCTTCACGCCCGCATCTTTGATGCTCTTTAACGCTTTTACATAGATCTTGGTGGGAACGATCAAAGCCTCGCCCAGTGTACATCCCAGTTCTTCATGGTATCTGTTTAAAGATTCTCTGGTCATGGGAAATACTTTCCGCACCAGGGAAAAACCGTTGCTGTGCACTCCCGAAGAAGCGATCCCGATCAGGGTGTCCCCGGCCTGGATATCCGCTCCCGTAATCAGATCCTTCTCATCAACTACGCCCACTGCGAAGCCGGCAAGGTCATATTCATCCTCCGGATAGAATCCCGGCATCTCTGCCGTTTCCCCTCCGATCAGAGCGGCGCCCGCCTGTTTGCAGCCCTCCGCCACGCCGCTGACAATCGTAGCGATTTTCTCCGGATAATTTTTTCCGCACGCGATGTAATCCAGGAAAAACAGAGGTTCTCCGCCCGCGCAGGCAATATCGTTCACGCACATGGCCACGCAGTCGATGCCCACGGTATCGTGCTTGTCCATAAGAAACGCCAGTTTCAATTTTGTACCGACTCCGTCCGTTCCGGATACCAGCGTGGGCTTCTCCATGTTTTTAAACGCGCTCATGGAAAATGCGCCTGAAAAACCACCGATGCCGCCCAGCACTTCCGGCCTCATGGTTGCCTGCACATGTTTCTTCATCAGTTCCACAGATTTATAACCGGCCTCAATGTCCACGCCTGCATTCTTATAATCCATCCCTAGTTCCTCCTATTTCATGCGGTTCATATATTCACGGTATCCCAGTTCGTCCAGCTTCTCTGCTTTCGCCTCCACATCCCGCTTCATCTCTTCAGAGTACGCTTTCAGCCGCTCCAGCAGTTCCGGATCTGATGTGGCAAGGATCTTCGCCGCAAGGATCCCCGCGTTCGCTCCGCCGCCTATTGCCACTGTCGCTACCGGAATCCCTGTCGGCATCTGTACAATAGAATACAGAGAATCCACGCCTCCCAGATCAGAGGTCTTCATGGGAACGCCAATCACCGGCATGGGAAAAATCGCCGCGCACATACCCGGAAGATGAGCCGCTTTTCCGGCGCCCGCAATGATTACTTTGAAGCCTTTCTCTTCCGCGCCCTTTGCATACTTAAAAAAAGTATCCGGTTCCCGGTGGGCGGAAATGATTGTCATCTCAAAATCAATTCCCAGTTTCTCCAGCACTTCCGCTGCTTTGCTCATTACGGGCATATCTGAATCACTGCCCATGACAATTCCTACTTTTGCCATATCCAATCTCCTTTTCTGCCGTATGCTTATAAATATCCCTGAGGTTTTTTATAAGTCAAATTAATAAGTGGCGTATATCAATTTATAATTTCTTATAAATTATATTACAGGTCCTTTCAGCCCTTGTCAAGCAAAAGGCTTATTCAATTCCTCTGTCCCCGGCAAAACAAATCTGCCGTCGCAGATCAGCTGTGTCCGGCTTCCATCCTCATGAACAACTGCGATCTCCTGTATCTCGTCGTAAGGAATCGTAATATCAGTGTGACAGTTAAAATAAGCCTGTTCCACATCTTCTCCCCTCAGCGCCGAACACTCATTTTCCTTGGCAATGATTTTCTTTCCGTCCGGATTACACGTAACCACATCTTCTTCCCAGGAATAGCAGGTGTCTCCTACCGCGAAATGAGGCCCCATCTTTTCCGCGATCAGAATCGGCAGTTTTGCCTCGATATTATATTTCCTGGCCATCACGTAGGCAGTCGTATTCGTTCCCACCGCAAATTCTCCAAGGGGCAGCGAGTCATGATGATACAGCACGTTTTCCCGGATATATCTGCGGTTCTCTTCCTCAGCTTCATAATTCCGGCAGCTGTAGTCCCGCACCATACCGTCCCGGAACGTAATACACAGATCCCGGTAAAATAATCCGTTGAGATAAACTCCCGTCACATGGAGTGTTCCGTCTGTCCCTGCCAGTCTCGGAGACGTAAATACCTCCCCTACAGGAATGTTCACATCCGCCACGCAGTTTTCAAAGCGCGTCTCTGTGTCAGGATCCCTCAGCGGCCAGAGCGCCACCGTAAGATCCGTCCGGTTCTTTCCTTTTCCCAGAATATGGACGGAAGTTCCCCGGTCCAGCGCGTCGATCAGCTTCTGTTGTATCTCCTGATAGACCTGATAATCCAGCGTATTGATCTTCACAGTCTCCCTGAAAATCTCTTCAAACCGGCTGCCGATATCCGGAACCGGAAAAGCAATGATGGTAAAGCTTCGTTCGTCTCCCTTTATATATTCATTAACGATCTGGCCCATCCGGCTGTTCAGGTATACCTGTACCGCCTGCTGCTTATCATTTAGTTTCCACGCTGCCGGACACGTTTCCGGCTCAAAAGGAGTTTCCCCGAAGATTTCCATCACAGCCGGCCCGCCGTGGACCGCTGCCAGTTCTTTCTGCCTCTCGTATGCCGTCCGGAGCACGCCAAGCTTCCGCTCTGCAAACGCCTTATCCAGGAAAAGGGCCGCGTCTCCTTTGTGATCATAGTCATACTGCCTGTTCGGAGAAGAACTGTAATATCCGATCTTATTTGCCTCCCGCATATTCACGCGGCTTACCGCAGCCCGGTAAATAATGCTCTCAAGCCCCATATCCCTGAAATTTTTCACTGCCTGGCGGATAATTCTCTCAAATCCCACGCTGTAGCGAATATTTACGGTCTTCTTTTTGTTAAGCGGCTTACCTGCCGCCAGAAATCCCAGCCGGTATCCTTCTGTAAAGACAGAAGCAATCCTGTCAATCTCCTCCTGAGGGAGGCCGGCCAGGAACTTGCTCATCTTCCGCTCCGTATCCGAGATATATTCTCCAAAACGGTACAGGTACCGCGGATCCGAAAGATCTGACTCCATGATAATATCGCGGGCGAAGGAAAGCTCCGGATCAATCTGCTCCCGCACTCTGCCGGCCACAGTGATTTCACTGTAATCGCTGACAAACCAGTAGACGTCATCTCTCAGGCGGTCCGCCTCCGGGATCTCACTCCCCTCAAACTCCGCATGAAGCTGCAGGAATAATTCCATACAGATCAACATTTCTTCTGTCCGCTGCTCATAAGCATAGACAATCATCCCTCTCAGCTCCGCGCTCACAAAAGAGAAAATCTTCCCATAGCCGGACCCCAGCTTCTCTGCGGCAAAAGCAGGATTCGCATAACTTTTCTTATAATTCTCACCGAGCAGATCCTCATACAGCCGGAGATTCCACGTTTCCAGCTCTTCCAGCGAAGCGCTCTCCATCCATCTTCTGCCTGCTTTTTCCCATGCCTCCAGCATCAGCAGCAGGAAGTTCGCCGCAGATCTGAAATACTCCCCAAATTCTCCGGAAACCTCCGGGGATTCCGCGATCTGCCGGATTCTGGTCACTGCCAGCTCCCATCGTTCCTGCAGCAGCACTCTGTCATTTTTCAAGTTTTCCACCTTACTGTCACCATCCAAGCACATAAATCAACACATATACCGCCAGAACCGCGCCGTTAATCACAAGACCCAGATACGGAAACAATCGGTATACATCTTCTTCCTTCAGTCCGAGACTGCCATAATACAGTCCCCCAACCGACAAAAGCAGCGCCAGGAACCCCAGCACTGCCACCGTTTTCCCAGCCTGTCCGCTTTTCAGATAAGCGGCAGCGAAAATCCCCCCTGTCAGGAACAGCGCTGCTGCCCCCAGGCAGACAGAGAGGATTCCGTTTTTTGACTGGTTTTTATCTGTAAACTTATACCTTTTTTTCAACTTTTTTCTCCTTTATCCAGACTGCCAGCATATAAAGCCCATATCCCGCACAGCCGCCCAGAGTATTCAGGATGATATCGTCCACATCGCAGCTCCCCGCCCGCAGAATGAGCTGGGAAACTTCAATACACAGGCTGAGATCCAGACTCAGAAGCACCGTCTTCCAAAATCCCACTTTTCTTCTTGGAAGGACTGGAAGCAGCGCGCCAAACGGCACAAACGCAAAGATATTGCCTGCCAGATTCAGAAGGACAAGCCAGCCGCCAATCTGCCGGTAATGCTGAAGATAACGCCTGATCTCGCGAAAGGGAAGTAAATTATACTGGTATTCTCCTCCCATAAAATTTCTTCCCCACTCTTCAGAAAAAAACATAAAGTAGATCAGCAGCAGGATATAAAAGCCGAAGAAAATACGGCTCAAGAGCCGGACACGCTTTTTTGTCGCTTCTCTCACTGATAACTCCTCAATTTTCTAAAACATCAGATCTGTCTTCCCCTTCAGCAGGCGGGCCCCGTTCACAATCATCATCACACCGGCCGTGATACCGGTGACTAATACCACAATTCCCAGCACAATATCCCCTGCTCCTATGCCTCCCATCAGCTTATAGGTCTTTTCACTGTCCATATGATTCCCTCCTATTTCGCTCCATACTGTTTATAATATGCATCGATGGACGCCTTTAATACATCGTCGATAACGATTCTTCCTTTACACGGATGATTATAAAGGCAATCTACTACTTCTGCCATAGTTACGATGGCGCTGGTCTCAAATCCATAAAGATCTTTGACTTCTTCCAGGGCGCATTTGCTGCCTCCTTTGCCCACTTCCATACGATCCAGAGATACCATAAGTCCTACAATTGTTACATCCGCCGCTCCCCTCACTTTCGGGACCGTCTCCTCCATGGATTTGCCGGATGTAGTCACGTCTTCAATCATGATCACACGATCCCCGTCTTTCAGCGGGCTGCCCAGAAAACTCCCTTTATCTGCGCCATGGTCTTTCTCTTCCTTGCGGTCGGAACAATAGCGGATCTCTTTTCCATACAGTTCGCTGTACGCAATAGCCGTTACCACCGCCAGCGGAATCCCTTTGTATGCCGGTCCGAACAGTACGTCGAAATCATCCCCGTAACGGGCATGGATCGCCTTTGCATAATACTGACCCAGCTTATGCAGCTGAGAACCTGTCACATAAGCTCCTGCATTCATGAAAAACGGCGATTTTCTGCCGCTTTTTAATGTAAAATCCCCAAACTTCAACACGTCGGATTCCACCATAAATTCGATAAATTCCTGCTTGTACTGTTCCATATCTGTAATCCTCCATATCTGCCGGCTGATGCCTTTTAAATCTTTACTTTTTTATACTAACATATACATACAACATTTTCAATTTAGCGGAAAATAAATGTATAAACCATATCCGCAAGCAGAACAGCTGCCAGAATAAAAGCTGCCGCCTTCCGGACAGACGGCGGCATTCGATCTGCGGCCGCTTCCAGCACCGGCTGCAGCAGATACAAAAACACCATCCCTCCGATTCCAAAACGAATACTGGGATTCAGCGCGATTCTTCCGTCAAAATTCCAGGCAAACCGGGTATAGTCCCACATCCAGCTTCCGTACAGCCATTCCATAAGATAACTGGCGGCCAGCTCCACAACGGTGGTGATCAATACGATTCCGCCAAATACCAGAAACGGCGTGACCGGTATCTTTCCCAAATAAAACTTTTTTCTCTTCAGACCTTTCAGTGAAAAAATCAGCAGCAGCGCTCCGAATCCGTAAATCGTGCAATACGGGCCGAAAAGCACGCCCCGATTAGAAAACCCCCACCGATACACCGCAACTTCCAGAAATACTTCATAGCACCACCCGATCACCGAATAACACATAAAGTAGAGAAAATACTCCTGGATCTTCTTTCCCATATATTTCTCCTTCTATCTGACCGCTCCGATCAGTTCCCGGATATCTTCCACGCCTTGCTGATCCATATATCGTTCAATTCCTTCTGCCACATCTTTTGCGGCGTAAGGATCCGCAAAATTTGCCGTGCCCACAGACACAGCCGTAGCCCCTGCCAGAATAAATTCCAGCGCATCTTCGGCAGTACAGATTCCGCCCATCCCGATAACGGGCAGCTTTACTGCCTGTGCTGTCTGATACACCATACGCACTGCCACCGGTTTGATAGCCGGACCTGACAATCCCCCAGTACGGTTTGCGAGAGCAAACGACTTCTTATAGATGTCAATTTTCATTCCCGTCAGCGTATTGATCAGGGAAAGCGCATCCGCTCCTCCTGCTTCCGCCGCGCGCGCCATCTCCGCAATATCGGTCACATTAGGGCTCAGCTTCATGATAATCGGCTGCTTTGCGTGTTTTTTCACTTCTTTTGTAATCTCTTCCAGCGCATGAGGATCCTGCCCGAACGCAATGCCGCCTTCCTTCACATTGGGGCAGGACACATTGATCTCCATCAGATCCACCGGTTCCGGCGCCAGACGTTCCACAACCCGGCAGTAATCCTCTACCGTTTTTCCGCAGACATTTACGACAATCTTCGTATCAAATTTCCTCAGATACGGAATATCCCTCTGTACAAACACATCGATTCCCGGATTCTGAAGTCCGATGGCATTGAGCATGCCGCTGGCGGTCTCCGCGATCCTGGGCGTGGGATTGCCCGGCCAGGGCACGTTCGCTACTCCCTTGGTCACCACCGCTCCCAGCGCGCTTAAGTCATAAAATTCGCTGTATTCCGCGCCGGATCCAAAAGTTCCGGACGCGGTCATGACCGGATTCTTAAGCTCCACTCCTGCAAGCGTCACCTTTGTATTTTTCACAGTTCCACCTCCGTGCTCAGGAATACCGGTCCGTCTTTGCAGACCCGTTTGTTTTTCACATGAGTATGGCCATCCACCTCTGAAGACTGGCAGGTACAGGCCAGGCATGCCCCGATCCCGCAGGCCATGCGTTCCTCCATGGAAATCCAGCACTCGATTCCTTTTTTCTCCGCGTAATCTTTGACCGCGCGAAGCATAGGCTTCGGGCCGCAGGCATAGATCACGTCCGCTTCCAGCGCATGCTCCCGGATCGCGTCCAGGACAGTTCCTTTCGTCCCCGCGCATCCGTCTTCGGTGGCAATATACAGTTTCCCATAGTTTTCCAGTTCTTCCGTCAGGAACTGCTCGCTGCGGTATCCGGCAATAATCTGAATCGAAGAGTTATCTTCTATAACAGACAATTCTTTCGCCGTCTGCACCATGGGCGGAATTCCGATTCCTCCTCCGATCAAAAATGCTTTTCCCTCTTTCAGCGGGAAACCATTTCCCAACGGTCCCAGGACCTGAATCCGGTCGCCTTCACACAGTCCGGAAAATTCCTCCGTACCGGCTCCCACCACCCGGTATACCAGACGGATATATCCCTGGTCCGGATCAATCTCACAGATGCTGATCGGTCTGGGAAGCATCCGGCTCTTATCCGCGCTGTACAGAGACAGGAACTGGCCCGCCTTCGCCTCCGCCACGATCTGCGGAGCCTCGATCCGGAGACTGTAGATATCCGGAGCAATCTTTTCCTGTCCGATTACCTTTGCATATTCTCTGCTTTTCAAGGTTATCCTCCTATTTTGCCGCTTCCAGCGCGCCTCTGATGTCAGCGATCATCGCTTCCACCGCCGCACGGGACGCATCTGCGAAGTTTTCCGGTCCGAATTTAGCGTAAGCTTCCTGTTTATAAGCCGCAATAATACCTCTGGAGGAATTTACAATCGCTCCCAGTCCATCTTCATTAAAGAAATGTACCAGATCTTTGCCCTGTCCTCCCTGTGCGCCGTATCCAGGCACCAGAATGAATGACTTCGGCATCACTTTTCTGAGCTTTTCGCCCTGTTCCGGGTAAGTAGCTCCGACTACCGCTCCGATATAACTGTAACCGTCGCCCATATGGTCAGCGCCCCATTCGGCTACTTTCTCTCCTACCAGCTCATACAGAGGTTTGCCGTCGATAAGCTGATCCTGAAATTCTCCGCTGGACGGATTAGAGGTCTTGACCAGAATAAACAGGCCTTTCTTCTCTTCCCTGCAGACATCGATAAACGGTTTGACTCCATCCGAGCCCAGATACGGGTTGACCGTGGCAAAGTCCTCGTCGAAGCCTGCGTACATATGGCTTCCCACTTTCACATGGCCCAGATGACCAGCTGCATAAGCGGCAGAAGTCGACCCGATATCTCCCCGCTTGATATCGCCGATGACTACCAGATCCTTGGATTTGCAGTAGTCAACCGTTTTCTTGTATGCCTTCAGGCCTTCTATGCCAAACTGTTCATACATGGCAATCTGCGGTTTCACCGCCGGAATCAGATCGAAAGTCTTGTCCACGATCTCTTTATTGAACTGCCAGATAGCCTCGGCAGCGCCCTCTAAAGTCTCTCCAAATTCCGCGAATGCCTTTTTCTGAATATGCTCCGGCACATAATTCAGCATAGGATCCAGGCCGACCACAATCGGGGCTCCCGTTTTCTGGATTTTTCTGATCAGTTTATTTATCATCTTCTCTTCTCTCCTTGCTTTTTTACTGGAAACAGTGTATCATATGTACCTTTCCATTTCAATTATTAACCTGTCATTTCTTCCCAAACAGAAGGAATTTAAGCGGCGGAATCTTTCCGATCACATAAACCAGCGCAGCTGTAACCGCGCTCATAAATACAAACGCGGCCGCGCTGTAGAGAATCCCCTCTCCGCTCCAGAAAGTAAAACTGTATCCTTCCGGCTTCAGTGCCGCTGCGAAATGATAATGTATCACATAGATCTCCAACGTATATTTTCCAAGCCACGCAAGCCCTCTTTTGATTCTGCCGGATCTCCAGTCCTCCGCCAGCCGTATCACGGCCAGACATCCCAGAAACGACGCCAGTGTCTGGACTCCCAGCATCACGGCTCCTGTTACTGTCACCAGATCCAGGCATACCGCCATGCCCAGAAAAATCACTCCTCCCGTATACGCGTACACTCTTTGCTGTCTCACCGGTACCCGTCCCAGGATCTCCGGATGTCTTCCTGCCGCGTACGCCGCCATATAATAAGGAAGATACGTTACCAGGATCGACGGGCTTAAAAATGTAACACCCGTCAGGTATACCGCCAGAACCAGGGCGCAGCCGGCCAGCCACACAGCCCAGAACGCCGCTTCTCTTCCCGTCTCCGCTTCCGCCAGCTGTGCGGTATATGCTAGCCATGTAAACAAAAAAAGCACCATCAGAAACCACAGTCCATAATCAAGCTGGAACAATACCGTACGCAGCGCCTCCGGAATATTCGTCAAATGCTGCAGCGCCAGCCACGCAAAAAAGGGCAGCAAATAAGACACTGCCCTTTTTTTCATTCGTCCGGCATACTGCCGGAGATTCTGTATTTTTGTCCCGGAACCTGCCAGGTAACCGCTGATCAGGAAAAACAGCGGCATCTGCAAAGATTTAATCACATCATATAAATACGGATCCGTCATCTGATTGTGTACCTGCACATGGCCAAACATGACCAGCAGGATCGCGATCCCTTTCAGACAATCCAAAGATTCATTTCGTTCTTTCATTATTCCCTCCCGGGGCATAAGAATACGCCGACATGTTGAAAGTTAGTATAACCTGATTCCCTGCCCTCCGTCAAGGTATCCTCTCTTGTCCACGCGCTATTTTTATGATACACTTTTTTTGCCGGTTCCGGTCAAAAGAACGGCATAAACAGAATTTACGAGGTAAATGGCCATGATAGAATTTTTGAGACACTCTCCTTTATATCCCGGGCTTTTGAAATTATATCTGACGCTGCACAAAACTCTCATCTGGTTTTGCTGGCAGATTTTCTCGCTCTGCCCCGTGCAGAAGGACAAGATCGTGCTCAGTAATTTCAACGGGAACGGTTTTGGAGACAATCCCCGCTATATCGCGGAAGAGATCCTGCGGCAAAAGCTGCCTTACCGGCTTTACTGGGTCAGCGAACGTCCGGATCCTGCTTTTCCCGGACAGCTTTTCCTCGTCCGCCCCAATACCCCGGCGTTCGTCTATCATATGTCCACCGCTTCCGTCTGGATCGACAATACGCGGAAACTGTATTATTTTAAGAAAAAGAAAAACCAGACTTATATCCAGGTCTGGCACGGCGGTCCGGGACTTAAAAAAATAGAAAAAGACGCCGGAAACAGTCTGTCTGCGGAATATATCGAATACGCGAAAAAAGACGCGGAAAAAATGGACCTGATGATCTCCAACTGCCGCTGGTGCACAGAATGTTACCGCAGATGCTTCTGGTACGACGGTCCTATTCTGGAAAAAGGGCTGCCCAAAAACGACCTCTATTTCCGGGATGTCCCCACAATCCGCAGGCAGGTGCGCCGGTTCTATCATCTTCCGGAAGACGTCAGGCTGGTTCTCTATGTCCCTACCTGGAGGGAAAACCGCAAGCTGAATGTCTATCATCTGGATTTCGAAGGTTGTCTCCAGGCTTTCAGACAACGCTTCGGAGGCGACTGGATCATGCTGGTCCGTCTTCATCCCAACGTGAATCCTGATGATTTTGACATCCGCTATAACGAACGGATCCTCAACGCCTCCCGCTACAGCAATGTCCAGGAACTGCTCGCTGCCGGAGACGCGGTAATCAGCGACTACTCATCCTGCGGATTCGACTACATCCAGCTCGGACGCCCTTCTTTCCTCTATGCGGAAGATTATGAAGAAATGAAGCGGACCAAGGACTATTATTTCCAGCTGGAAGAGCTGCCGATCCCGCTCGCCTTCTCCAACGAAGAAATGATCCGCAACATTCTGGAATTTTCTGAGGAGAAGTATCAGGAGGCACGCGCTCCCTTCATGGAACGGCTGGGGTATTATGACGATGGGCATGCTTCGGAGGCGGTAGTCAATTATATACTTGAACTTTGACCATGACGTACCGAACCGCTAATATGCCGGAATATTGAGGGCAGAACTTCCCCCGCCGCAGTCAGCGGCACCAGGCTTCCGATCACCAGAAGCGCCTGCGTCACTCCTTCGGGCAGTCCCAAAAGTCCAGCTCCGGTTCGGATAAACATAAACAAAAACATATGGAAACACAGGATCACCAGCGTCTGACGTCCTACCGTTTCTATCGGCCGCATTACAGGCGGGCAGAAACGTTCCAGGTACGCTCCTGCCAGAAAGACCAGTATGGACCCGGCTATCCCCACTGCCAGATAAAACAGCATGCTGAATCCATAATTTCCAATGGACAGATTCACGCTTCCGTTCAGATTCGCGAGAGCCGCAAAGCAGATCAGCAGCGCCAGTCCTTTCCAGCGGTTCCCCTTTTCCGTCAGATATGTGATCCTGTCTATCCTGTGAAGCAATTCTCCCGCGGCAAAAAAACAGGCAAAATAAGGTACGGCCTCCAGGCTCCAGGGCAGCAGAAGATCTGAAACATAGTGCCACACAACCGATGCCGTCAGCCCTGCCGCCAGCCAGACGCGCATGTTCTTCCTTCTTCTGATCCACTCATACCACACATAAGTCAGAAACATGGCCGTCAGAAACCAGAGCGGCGCGTTCAGGAGCGTCATCAGCACCGGGTTCTCCCCCGGATAAGAGGCCGCATACATCTGATTGCGGGAATACAGGATGCCGAAAATCGACGGCAGATTCAGATCTGTGGGATTCCCCGTCAGCAAAGAATCTTTCACCCAGAAAAATACCCACAAAAAGAGACTCGTCCCGAAATAAGGAAAAAGCAGCCGCACAGCCTTCTTCTTTACAAAAGCGCCGAAAGATTCCTCTTTGCGGCGATACGTATATCCGGCAGCCACGAAGAAAACCGGCATGTAAAACATGCCGCCATAGAAACTGGCCGGTCCGAGGCTGCACTCCGCGTGCACCAAAAGAACTACCAGGATTCCCATGGCTTTTCCGAAATCCAGCCAGCCCAAACGTTTTCTACGATTTTCCGAAGATGCGCCCAACAAGCACCTCCCCTTTCTTCCCCAGCGGTTCCACATAGCGGGTCAAAAGTTCCGACAGCGCCACTGTAGTGCCAAAGATCAGAAGCAGATCCAGAAACGCCGCCAGATTATATCCCAGGATTCCTTCCATCCGGAGCAGAAACCATGCCCCGAAAGTGGCGATCACCAGGAAATGCACCAGATACAGGGAGTAAGAGATCCGTCCCAGGTACCGGAAAACGCCCAGTGAAAAAAGCTTCTGGGGCGCTTCCAGATTCAGTACCGCAAACACAAAACAAAGCACGCCGAACACATGATAATAATTCACGAACACAAAAGGCAGAATCCCCCAGATCGTGCCTTCATAGCCGAACCCGGCAGAAGGATACGCCATAAAATACAGCCCGGTCACCAGAAGCCCCCAGTTCAGAGGCCGGCAGGCACAGATCTTTTTTCTCCACTTCCAGTCCGTATGCATAAAGTCACAGAGTACATATCCCAGATAGATTCCGAGAAAATCCGTCCGCAGAAGCAGAAGCGCCAGCACGGCATAGACAGGCCAGCGCCATTTCTTTCCCGATACCAGGGCGGCCAGCGCATAGTCCAGATAGGCCCCTAAAAACAGCATCTGAAGTGTCCAGAGCACCCCGTTGTAATCATTCGTCCCGAACAGGAAACAGCCGAACAGAGATTCTCCCAGCATCTTCAGGAAATCAGGCGGGAATGCATTAAATCCCTGAAACCATTCCTCGGAACCTGCCAACACTGCCGCCGCGCCATTCTGATACAGCCCCAGACACATACAGATATAAATCATCAGGTTTACCGCCAGCACGGAAGGCATCAGACGAAGATACCGTTTTCCGGCGCTCTGAAGAAGCCTTCTCCGGTCTCCGGTGAGGAAATAGCTTCTGCAGAGAAGATACCCGCTCAGCACCAGGAAAAGACGTACCGCGGTATTTCCGTTAAATAAAAGGTTCAGAAACGATTTGCCGATGGCTATATCCAAGTCTCCCGGCAGATGGCAGCTCTCCGGCTGAAAATGATACATGCCGTAATAAAAGGCGAAAACAAAATGCGTCAGGAAAACGACCAAACAACCGATTCCTTTCAGTCCGTCCAGGTAGACAAGTTTCTTTCCTTCCATATGCGGATCACTCCCATCTCCTGTAGTAAGCGGATGCCCAGATACGCGATAATCAAAAACTGCGCCACGGCAAACACTGCCATAGGCATCATAGATTCCCCGTTAAAGCACTCCTGATATCCTGCATACGCTGCGATCTGCAAAAGCACGGGCACAAGAAAATCTCCCGGTTCCACCATAAAATATATCACTCCCAGGACACAGAACAGATAACCGCTGGACTGATCCATATACGGTAGAAAATAGACCGCCGCAAGGCCGAAGAACAATAACAGACGCATCAAAAACGCGCGGTCCGTCTTCCACTTTCCCATCCCGAACAGCCACAATGTCAGAAAAGTCAGTCCCACGGCAAGAAAGAGTCCCACCAGAGCGATCGGATCGACCAGCTGTCCCTGTATGGATTCTCTCCCCACAATTTCATATATGTTCGGCCAGTGAAATGTAGTCAAAGTATATCCTGCATGCAGATACGCGCGGTATGCCGCCGCCAGACGCGCCCCTCCCCCTGCCAGGAGGAGCAGCAGCTGTTCCGTCTTTAATTCTTCTTTCTGCCAGAACACCGCGCACGCGGCCAGAATCCCCACGTAGCGTACTGAATATAAAAGCAGGACTGTCACTGTCAATGTAAACAGCCATTTACGTCCGTTCTCCCAGAACAGCAGCGCGCAGACCAGGAGCAGTGCTCCCAGGCAGGCGCTGCCGCGCAGGATCGTCCCCTCCGCGACCACGGTAGGAAGAATCAACAAAATTGCATATGTGCCCAGAGCCCGTTTCCGGCTCCCGGTATATCGGAACACCAGCACTCCCGCCGTCAGCGCCAGATACCATTCTGCCAGCAGATATGTCCAATGCGGAGGACCATATTCGAACGGAGTGCGGATCAGATATCCTACCGCCGTGATGCATACTGCCAGAAGCGCTTCCAGAAAATCAAACCGCAGCTTGCCGATATGGAATTTTCTGAACAGAAGTCCCCGAAGCGTCTCGTCCACATTCATCACAGAATCCTCCTTTCCTCTTCCGCATCCGCCGGAAGCACATACTCCGGATTATGCAGATAACGATACAGGTCCAGTCCGATCCTCACCAGAAGCGCCAGCTGTGCCCATGCCAGCACGCCGTAGGATATGGCAGGCGGATTCTTGGATAAATACTCCGCGTAGCCCATCACTCCGATAAAAGCCGAAGCAACGAACCATGGGAAGCGCTTCACCCGGATCAGAACATAGATCAGCAGGAAAGCATCCGTCACATACAGATACCGTTCATGCATATGCGGAATAAAATACGTGGTCAGGATTCCAAAAAAGACGACCATCAGGATTACCATTTCCTTCGTGACACGTACCTTCCGATAAGCCATATAAAACATCACCATCATCAGGATGCCCAGAATCAGGTACATGCCTGCTCCCACATATTCATCCAGGAAATAATTGTTTCCGATGATCTGATAGATATTCGGGAATTTAATAGACAGCGACCAGCGGTCTTTGCTTCCCTGAAACGCGTAGATCCCGATCAGTTCCATAAACGGCCTTCCGGCTATCCACGCCGGAAGGATTCCCAGCAGATACATAACCGGAATCGTAATAAAGTGTTTCAGATCCAGCCTTTTTCTTACCCACAGAATCACCAGCAGCGGAAAGATAAACAAGGTCTGCAGTTTTACCGCAAAAGCCGCGCCGTAAAACCACATGCCGGTCCAGGTACGGTTCTTCAGCATGAAATATGCGCTGCAAAGAATCAGCAAAGTATAAATAATATCGCACTGGGACCAGACCGACGCGTTCAGGATCACCGTCGGGAGAAAAAGAAAAATCCCATACGACAAATGAGCCTTTTTCGCGCTTCCTGTACACTCTTTCACGATCCCCGCGATCACCGCAGCCCCGATCAGCTCCAGCAGACAGCACAATCCTTTAAAAGCCGTCATGGCATTGATAGGAAGCAATGTGATCAGATACAGAATATACATGACCGGAGGCGCATAATCATAAAAATTTCCCGCAACCGCTTTAAATCCGTCTGCTTCCAGTTCCGCCAGCCAGGCGCTCCAGTAGACACTCCAGTCGTCCGCCACAAAAGACCGCACGGAAATACGCAGCGCCACGGCCAGCATCGTGAGCGCCGCCAGAAACAGCCATTCCGATACCCTGGTCTCCTGTTTTCCAAAGGATATTTTCCTGCTCAGCAGGTTTCTCATATATCGGTCCATATCCGGGCTCCTATCTTAACACTTCTTCTATAATATATTTGGGCCTTTCCTTGGTCTCCAGATAAATCTTGCCGATATATTCCCCGATCACTCCGATGGCAAGAAGCTGCAGGCCTCCGATCGCCCAGATAGATACGATCAAAGAAGTCCAGCCGATACTGGTATTCCCCAGGAAATGCTGTACCAGAGAATAAACCAGCATGGCAATACTGCAAAGAAAAATCAGCATCCCCAGCAGCACGATCGCCCGAATCGGCTTGATGCTCAGTGATGTGATGCCGTCCACTGCCAACGCCAGCATCTTCTTCAGCGGATACTTGGATTCGCCCGCGAATCGCTCATGCCGCTCATAAGTCACTATTCCCGTCTGAAATCCGATCATCGGCACAATTCCGCGCAGGAACAGATTGACCTCTTTATATTTCGCCAGCTCATCCAGCGCGCGGCGGCTCATGAGGCGGTAGTCTGCATGATTGAAAACCACTTCGCCTCCCATAAAATTGATCAATTTATAAAATCCTTCCGCAGTAAAACGTTTAAAGAATGTATCCGTTTTCCGCGCGCTGCGGACGCCGTAGACGATCTCGCAGCCTTCATAATATTTTTCCACAAACTGGTCGACCACATCTATGTCATCCTGCAGGTCTGCGTCCATGGAAATCACCATATCCGCATATTCCTTCGCCGTCATCAGTCCGCCCAGAAGCGCGTTCTGGTGTCCCCGGTTTCTGGACAGCTTGACGCCCTGATAGATCGGGTCGCTCTCATGCAGCTCCCGGATAATCTCCCAGGTACGATCCCTGGAACCGTCATTGACAAACATGATCCGGCTTTCCCTGGAGATCATCTCTCTCTCCATCAGGCTTTCCATCTTCTCTCTCAATCTTCTGGCCGTCTCATGCAGCACCTCCTGCTCATTGTAACAGGGGATTACCAAGTATAAAATCTGCTTTCTCTTTCTTTCCATATCTCCTCCACGCCTGCGCGGCAGACGTCACTCTTCTGTCTTCTGTTTCGTCTTCTCCAGTTCCTGTTCCAGCTCCTCCAGTTTTTTCTCGTTCAGAGCCACGATCTGATCCAACGTGCGCACGCTGTTGGACAGTCTCGACAACGCTACCGTCAGGGAAAAAATAATCAGAAGCGAAAAACAAAATCCCAGAAAGAAAATCATGTTTACCGGGGCGTAGATGCCCAGAAACTCTGATACCACATTCAGAAGCTGAGGCGCGCAGGCAAACACAAACAACGCCGCCATCACCAGCATCCATGGCAGAGCGTATTTCAATTCCAGACTTTTTCGCCGTATCATATTGACCAGAACCGCCAGCACCACCAGAATCGCAGCGGCGATCACAACCTGCAGTCTTACCGTCATCATATCTGTCTTCCTCCCGGTTTACCCTCTCAGCCTCTCCATGCAGATGGCCAGCGTTACTTTCACCATATAATATACCGTTTTGAATCCATGAATTGAAGAAGTTCCTTCCCTCCGCTCACGCATGACCACCGGTACTTCCGTTACCTTTTTCCCTTTCCGCAGAATCGCCACCACACTTTCCGGTTCCGGATAATCCTTCGGATAGTTCTCCGCGTAGATACGCATCACATCCCTGTTTACCATACGCATGCCGGAAGTCGGGTCCGTCACGCGTTTTCCCGTCAGAATACGGATCAGCACGGTAAAATAACGGATGCCGATCCTGCGCAGTCCTGAAGACTGAAATCCCTCTTTTTCAATAAACCGGGATCCAATCACCATGTCGCTGGATGTACTCACCAGTTCCTCAGCCATCTTCTCCAGATAAGCCGCGTCATGCTGGCCATCCCCATCAAACTGAACCGCCACATCATATCCGTTCCGGCACGCGTACAGATAACCGGTCTGCACCGCGCCGCCAATTCCCAGATTTACGGAAAGATTCACGTAATTCAATCCTTCCCTCCGGCATATATCCAATGTATCGTCGGTAGAACAGTCATTGATCACCAGATAGTCAAATCCCGGCGCATGCTCCCGGATATCCTTCACGACCTGGAGAATGCTTCCGGACTCGTTATACGCGGGAATAATGACAAGCTTCTTCATATAATAATACTCCTGTACAATCTCTTCGCCAAATTATATCATACATAGCCTGTTTTTTCCAGCATCGGGGATTATCTCTGCACAAACTGCAGCAGTACCCTGCAGATCCGGCAGAGATCCGTAAACCAGGCGAAAGGAACTCCGTTCTCTTTCAATGCGCGGTGCCCTTCTTTTAAGGACTCCAGATAAGCGCCAAAACTGCCTGTGCTGGTCCCTCCATAGGACATATATACCAGTATATCCGGAATATAGGAAAGTCTTACCTGGCTTCGGTATAAAATGCGGACCATAAATTCATAGTCCGCCGATATACGGTAATCGGTCCGGTACACCCCGAAACGTTCATAGACTTCCCGTCTCAGATATAAAGTCGGATGCCCCGGCAGCCAGCCTGTACGGATGCTTCCCTGCCCCTGATGCCATTTTCGAACGATCCGCTCTCCGTCCATGTAGCAGAGATCTCCATGAACCCCGTCTGTCCCTTCCCGGAGTATGGCGTCCACCATACGGCTGATCACATGTTCAGACGCCAGACGGTCAAAACAGCATCCGATGATATCGCCTGTAGCCATGGAAATTCCCTTATTGATCGCATCGTAAATCCCGCGGTCCGGTTCCGAGATCCAACGGACTTTTTCCGGCATCTGTTTTTCCAGCCGGCCGATCAACTCTGTCGTCCCGTCCGTGGATCCTCCGTCCACAATCACATATTCTATATTTTCGTAGTCCTGACGCATCGCCTGTTCCATAATTCTCTCCAGGTTGGACACGTCATTGTAGGTTGCCGTAATCAACGACACTTTTGGCAGTCTGTTCATGTATTCTCCCTGGCCGTCAGGCTGTGATACAGTTCCGCATACTCCTGAAACCGGCCGTATTTATCATATTTTTCCGCTCTTTTCCGGCAGGCTTTGCTCTCTTTTGGGTGCGTCCGTTCTTCCAGGATCGCCTGCCGCAGTGCCCGTATATCGCCTTTGGGCACGACTCTCCCGCAGCTTTCATCCAGACTTTCCGGACTTCCGCCCGTATCAAATGTAATTACAGGTGTCCCGCAGGCCAGCGCCTCCAGATTTGTCGTAGGGAAATTATCTTCCAGCGTGGCGTTTACAAATACATCGGCCATAGAGTAATATTCGGCCAGTTCTTTTACGCTGGAAGTCCTTTCTATGCCAACCACAGAAGAAGGCAATCTTCTTTTCTGCTTTTTGCTGAGCCCTGCCAGCACAATCCTGCATTCTTCCGGAAGAGTTTCCGCCAGATCCAGAAAATATGTCAGCCCCTTTCTCCTCTCCCATACGTTGGCAACTCCCAGGATCACATATTTCCCATTTAACTCCAGCTTTTCCCGCAGATCATTTTCTCCCGGAGAAAAATTCTCCAGGTCAATCCCATTCGGGATCACTTTTACAGGATATTCCCCAAGAAACGACTGTTCCACCTGTCCGGCCAGCCACCTGGACGGCGTCACCACAGTCAGACATGGCACCCCGGTAAACGCAGCCTTTTTCCTTTCAAAATTCCGGGCCGTCCGGTTGCGAAACAACGCGTAAGGATATGTTCTGCGGTATTCCCGGCAGTTTCTGCATCCGCTTTTCCATCCTTCACAGCCGGTGTAGTCATAAAACGCGCAATGACCGGTGTAGGGCCAGCAGTCATGAAGTGTCCAGACCACGGGTTTCCCCGCCTTTTTGAGATAGCTGAACAACAATTCTGTCTGAAGAACAAATCCATGAATATTATGCAAATGGATCACATCCGGATCCCAGTCTTCTATTTTCCGGATCAGCTTTCTGGTCTGCCCCGCGGAAGAAAAGCCGTGCTCGCCTTTGAAAAAAGTTGCCAGCACATGTTTTGCCATATCCGGTTTTCCGCCAAATTTCCAGGTATTCAGTCCGTCCGGCGCGCCGCGTCTGCCGTAAGCGATCAGAGGGCTGTCCCCGTTTTTCTCCAATATGTGGTAAATATCCACCGTAATACGGCCCACGCTTCCGCTCCCGCATACGGTGTTGATCTGCAAAACTTTCAATCCCCTGTTCCGCGCGCCGTTGTCCGCGCATCCTTTCTGTGATATACTATAACAAAAAATGAGCGAGGTAAATCAATGATAATCATACAACCTTCAGGCGGTTTATGCAATAGAATGCGGGTGATTAATTCCGGATGGCAGCTGGCGCAGGAACGAAAAGAGCGCCTTCTGGTCCTCTGGAACTGCAATTCGGAACTGAATTGCCCCTTTGAAGACCTGTTTCAGCCGGTAAAAGAATTCCGGATCACCGACATCCGGTCCGTCGCCAGTCCGCGGAAACTCTTTTATCAGAAAACAGCCCGTACCTATCTGACCAACGAGGAGATTCTGGCCCACCGCAGTCCGGACGGCCGGCTGACAGCGGATTATGTGCAAGGCCTCCGAAGCAATATTTATATTTTCACCTGGGAACAATTTTATCCGGCCAAAGATTATCATCTGTTCTGTCCCACAGAAAAAATGCGGAAACGGATTGAATCCATGACTTCCGGATTCGGACCTTCCTGCGTAGGCATACACATCCGCCGCACCGACAACCGTCCCGCCATCGGGAAAAGTTCTACGGAATGTTTTATTGAATGTATGAAAAAAGAGCTGGACAACGACCCGGACACCCGTTTCTATCTGGCCACTGACGACCTGGAAGAAGAACGGACCATCCGAGCGGCCTTTCCCGGACGTATTCTTTCCAATGAAAAACGCTGTCTCCGCAGAGACAGCGCCGAGGGCATCCAGGATGCCTTATTGGATCTATATTGTCTGGCAAATACCAGGAAAATTATCGGCAGTTATTTCAGTTCTTTCACGGACATTGCGGCCGATATGCGCAAAATCCCGAAAATCATCGCCGGAGAATGACTTACTCTGCTGCAGCAGTATCTTCTTCTGCGGCAGTATCCTCTTCGCTGTCTGCTGCGGAAGCATCCTCTTCTGCGGCAGTATCCTCAGTCCCGTCCTCCGCGCCGGCTGCCGGTACTTCTTCCTGCTCCTCGCCAGCCGCCGGTACTTCTTCCTGTTCCTCGCCAGCTGCCGGCACTTCTTCCTGCTCTGCCGCGTCGGTCGTTTCCCCGGCCGCATCCTCGGTTTCATCAGTTACAGTTTCATCAGCTGCGCTTTCATCAGCCGCAGTCTCTTCATCGGTCGTCGTCTCCTCTGTAACCGTAGAATCCGTAGTGCTTTCCGTGGAAGAGGATCCGCATCCTACCATGGCGAATGCCGTAATCACTCCTATGCAGCATAATGTAAACCATCTTTTTTTCATAATCTTATCTCCTCCTTTTGAATGATACAGTTGGCTTACTGTTTACAGGTTATACTATGCCAGACAAATGTGTCCAATGCGTGATGACTTTTTTAGGATTTTATAAAGAAATCGTAAAGAAGCCATTAAAGCAACCCGGCAGAAAGCCCCGACAGAAGTGTTTCTGTCGGGGCTGCGCAAAATCGTTAAAATTCAAATACTGCCACTCCATACGGAGACAGCGGATAGTCCAGATAATATTTCTGACCGTCGCACGCGCCTTTCTGCGCCTCATAGATCTGTGGCTTTTCCCGTCCGTTGCCGCCAAACTCCGGCGAATCTCCGTCCAGCACCAGTTTATATTTCTTTTTCTTAGGAACGCCCACCCGGTAATCGGCCCGTTCCATAGGAGTAAAATTGATCACAAACAGCAAACTCTTTCGTTTTGTCTTACTGTACCGGACAAAGCTGAAAATGCTTCTAAAACAGTCATCCGCGTTGATCCACTGAAAACCTTTCCAACTGTCGTCCAATTCATACAGGCAACGGTACTTTGTATACATATGCAGAAGCGCTTTTACATAATTCTGCATCTGCATATGAAGGTCTTCTTTCAGCAGATACCAGTCCAGTTCTCTTGCTTCGCTCCATTCCCGCAGCTGGGCAAACTCGTTGCCCATAAACAGCAGCTTTTTACCCGGATGTCCGAACATAAACGCATATCCGGCACGCAGATTGGCAAATTTGTCCACCAGATATCCCGGCATCTTGTTCAGCATGGAGCATTTCAAATGCACCACTTCATCATGAGACAGTACCAGTATATAATTTTCGCTGTACGCATAACTCATGGCGAAGGTCATTTTATTATGATTGTCCTTGCGAAAATACGGATCCAGCTTCATATATTCCAGGAAATCATTCATCCAGCCCATATTCCATTTAAACGTGAATCCCAGGCCGTCCTCATCCACGCTCTTCGTGACGCCGGGCCAGGCTGTAGATTCTTCCGCAATGATCATAGAACCGTCTTTCCTGCCCGAGATAACAGAATTGAGATGATGGAAAAACCAGATCGCATCCAGATTTTCTTTTCCGCCGTACTTATTAGGAAGCCACTGTCCATCTCTCTTTCCGTAATCCAGATACAGCATGGAGGCCACCGCATCCACTCTCAGTCCGTCAATGTGATACTGGCTTAACCAGTACAGCGCGTTCGCGATCAGAAAGTTGCGTACTTCGGACTTCTCATAATTGAAAATCTTGGTTCCCCAGTCCGGATGCTCCCCTCTCCGGCTGTCCGGATGTTCAAACAGCGGTGTGCCGTCAAAATTCGCAAGGCCATAACTGTCTCTCGGAAAATGAGCGGGCACCCAGTCCAGAATCACACCGATGTTATGTTTATGCAGATACTCAATCATATACTGAAAGTCTGCCGGCGTACCATACCTGGAAGTAGGAGCATAATACCCCGTCACCTGATATCCCCACGAGCCGTCAAACGGATGCTCTGCAATTCCCATCAGTTCCACATGGGTATAGCCCATATCTTTCACATATTTTGTCAGTTCTACCGCCAGTTCCCGGTAATTGTAAAAACCATCTTCGTCTTCTTCATGGGGATGGCGCCGCCAGGAACCCGGATGCACCTCATATATAGTCATAGGTTCTTCCGGACCGTTCCAGTTTTTTCTCTCCTCCATCCATTTCTCGTCATTCCACTGAAAATGATCAATATCTGCTACACGGGACGCGTTTCCCGGGCGTTTTTCCGCATAAAACGCAAATGGATCCGCTTTATAAAGGTATTCCCCTTTCTGCGTTTCAATCAGATATTTATACATACAGCCTTCTGTCAGTCCCGGCACAAACGCCTCATAGATTCCCAAAGGTTCCAGGCGGGTCATCTCATATCCGTCGGTCCCCCAGCGGTTAAACTCGCCGATTACGCGCACACGTTTCGCGTGCGGAGCCCAGACAGCGAAATAAACGCCCTTTTCTCCATCGTACTCTGTCAGATGCGCTCCCAGCTTTTTGTAGATCTCATAGTGGGTCCCCTGACCAAACAGATACTGATCCATATCTGTCACCATACACCACGGCCGTTCTTTAACTGCTGCGTTTTCCACATTCTTACCCATAAGCTTTCCCCTCTTATTCGAACAGGAAAATACTGCCCGAATTTCCGTCTAATGATACAGCTATTTTATCACATTCTACCGATTTTTCACACCCTAAAAATACATCTTTGCAGCAATTTTTACCAATCGGATTCGGAAAAGAGAACTGTGCCGGCGCGTCATCACAGTTTACCGCAATCACCGCCGCTTTCCCGTCTGAAATCCTCGCAAACGCATACTGCCGGTTAGTAAGATGCAGTTCCCGATACACTCCATCTGTCAGATACGGACATTCTTTTTTCAGTTTTCCCAGTATTTTCAACAGACCCGGAATCTCCTCTGCCGGAGGAGCCGCCTGCATTTTTTTCAGGTCCAGAGCCGGACGGAGCGGATCATCATTCGCTCCCTCTTTCCTGCCCTCGATCCCCCATTCGCTTCCGTAATATACAGACGGTATCCCCGGCAGCGTGTACAGAAGCATCCAGACCAGCGGCAGATGCTGTTTCACATTCAGTTTACTGGCAATCCTGTCCACATCATGATTATCCACAAAGGAATACAGCTTCTTACCCCGGTAAATACCTCCGTTCGCATCAAACTGCCTCCGGATCGTATGGGCGATCTCAAAATAATTGTGATCATTATGACCGGAGTATAATCCTTTATGCAGTTCATAATTCGTCACTGAATGCAGCAGACCGTCTGCCGTCCAGCGGCTGTAGTCTCCATGAATCACTTCGCCCATCAGCCAGAAATCTTCTTTCTCCCCATCTGTCACCCTGCGCAGATCTCTCATAAAATCGAAGTCCAGACAATCCGCGCAGTCCAGGCGGATACCGTCAATCCCGAATTCTTGAATCCAGAAACGAACCACGTCGAACAGGTACTCCCGCACTCCCTGATCACGCAGATTCAGGTTGGCCAGTTCAAAGCAGTTTCGCCAGGCCTTATACCAGAATCCGTCATGATAACAGGTATCCCCCTGAAAACTCAGTTCCTGGTACCAGCCGCAGTACGGCGAATGTTCTCTGTTCTGCTGAATATCCCGGAACGCCCAGAACTCTCTCCCGGTATGGTTAAAAACACCGTCCACCACTACCCGGATATTGTTCTCATGACAATACTCCACAAACTGTTTCAAGTCTTCATTGTCCCCCAGACGGCGGTCTACCAGCTTATAATCTCTGGTATCATACCCGTGGGAAGCAGATTCAAACAACGGTCCGATATAAACTGCCGTACAACCCAGATCCCGGATATGGTCTGCCCATGGCAGCAGTTCCGGGAGCCGGTGCACAACCTCCCCTCCATCATTTTGTTTTGGCGCTCCCAGCATCCCCAACGGATACATGTGATAAAACACCGCGCTTTCATACCATTTCCCCATCATCGATGCCCTCCTTGTTATGGTCTCTTATCAGTATATCCGAAACTCACCGGGCGGTCAACCATACGAAAAAGAGAACGGCTTCTGCGCCGTTCCCTTGTTTTTATCGCCTGTCTATACCAGCTTCAGGATTCCATCACGGATCTGTTCCATCCGTTCTATATTCAAATCCATATCTGCGGAAGTGCGGGCGTGCCGTACATATATTTTCCCGTTTTTCTCCTCCCCCGCAGTAAGTATATATCCGTTCTGGAACCCTTCAAGAGGAGTATTCTTATATTCTTCTTCCGACAGAGGCCATACGCGTATCCGGCAGGCAAACGCCTTCGCCATTTCCTCTGCTTTCTTTTTATTTTGTTCTTTGCATACCAGGAAAAGATCCCCGTCGCCGGCCACGCTGTCCAGAACCACCGCATCCTGACTCTTCATCCGCTCGGACACCTCGTAAAACCCCTGGTTGCTCACAACACCGTTATCCACAAAAAGGAAACAGCCGTCTTTAGATTTTTCAGCGCTCGAATACAGCACCGCTACCGCACCGCTGTTCCGATTCATATTTACCTTGTTATCCGGTTTCTTCATCCAACGGAATACCAACAGGACCGCAATAATGTCTATCATGACAATCAATGCCCGCACAGCCATGCTCCCGCCCCAGAACATTCTGGTCAGATACACAGCCAGCACTGCTATGATCAGCGTAAGCAGAGAATACGCTGCTATATTTTTCATCTCTTCCCGGAAATTCCGCCTGGAATCAAGCGGCGTGTAACGATACCCCGGAACCAGCATTTTGCTCCCGGTGTCATAAGCAGCAAGAAACACTCTCCGGCTTTTATTTAAATCTCCCGTTACCAGATGGTGACTCTGGCTGTGTTTATCCCCTGCCTCCATCATATCCATCCGACACCCTGCCTCTTTCAGGCAGCTTACCAGACGGTTCATGAAGCGATATTTGTCGCGATTCGATCTTCTTTTGGAAAAATGGATTCCCACTTCTTCAATCTTATCTCTCATATTACTCTCCATCACTTGCAGAAGCTCCCGTAATCTTTTGCCTGAAACGGCGTAGTCTGAAAATAGAACCGGATATTCTGCTCCTGAATATAATCAATGTCTTCCAGTTCTTCTTTCGAAAAATAGTCTGTCAGATTCTTGGGCGCCACGGACAAAGTCGGATACGGCATCTGGATCTCCTCCACATAGAATCCTCTCTTCACGCTCTCCCGGACGCTGGCAAGATCTTTAAAAATTACCAGCACCGTTGAAGCTCTGGACGTATCATTCTGATTCAGAAAATCCAAAAGCCCCTCTTCCGTCAGGATCTTCACCTTCATTGTTTTTGGAAGGCACAACTGCATAACACTGACGATAAAAGGATCATTATCGTACTCCGACCCCACAACCGCCACATAATCCGCATTCAGAAAAGGGTCGCAGTTCAGCGTAACAGTTGCGTGCAGCAGTCTCTTATCCACACGCGCCAGCACGATCTTCATACTCATAGTTCTTCACCCACCCGCCGTCTCTTCCGATATTCTTTCAAAGATGCAGAAATCAGGACAAACAGGAACCTCCCTTTGAAATCTCCTCTGATATCAATATGGAATGACTCTTCATATTTTTTTAATTTATATACAAGAGTATTCTTATGCAGATACAGGCTTTCTGCAGTCTGGGAAATATTGAAATTGTTGGACAGAAGAGAATCCGCGATCTGGATCAGCTCATCAATATCCGTATCTTTTCCAAAATCGTGATAATAATCAAATACATCCCGCACATCATTCAGTTTAATCTCTGACATAAAATAGTCGTACAGAAAATCCATAAACCAGACTATTCTGTCACGGCTCTCTTTCTCGTTGTCTTTCAGCCAGAGACAATGGCGATAGCTTTCCTTATAGTTTCTGAGTTTACGCTGTACGGACCCGATCCAGTAACCGTCTCCTGTCACGTCCAGGTCTTTCAGCATCCTCAGAAACTTTCCGATATGACTTTTCATCTGCTGGTTTTCCATATTTTCAGGAACCGCCTTAAAAATAAGGAGCGCGTACCGGCTCAGCAAAGAACAGAGGCTATCTTCTCCTTCCGGCATCAGCTTTAATTTTGCGATCTTACGATTGTCAAATCCCTGTTCATTTACAATATAGATCGCAACCCTTGACCGGGTCTGATCAAAACCCATTTCTTCAATCAGACCCAGAATACGGTTCATATCAAAAGATTCTTCATCCAACAGCAGCTTAACCAGCCTGTCGTCCTCTGTAATATTTTGTTTCAATGTGCTCTGCGTAATCTCGTAAGTAAGGCGGATATTCAGGGAATCACTGATTAAATTCCCCATCAGACCTAAATTCTCGTCTCTTCCGCTCAGCCACAAATATCCGTAATCAAAATTTTTCGCTTTGACCGGATAATACAAATTGCAGGAATCCGGGCTGCCAATATCCCGATGCGCGCCGATCAGCGCTGCATCGCTGCAGTCTACCACATCTCCCTCTCCATTCAGGAGGCCTATGGTATAATTCTTATTTTCACGCACCACATTGATAAACTCTTTAAAAACGCTGTCAATAATCATTTTGCCCCTCTAACCGTGCCTTATCTGCGGAAACGAATTCCTATGCATCAACGCTTATCTGATTATTATAGCAGAATTCATATCTTTTGTATACAAGTCTTTCTCAGGGGTCAATCTGCTTATCATACAGCAGGAAATACGTTTCTCTATTCCTCGTCATCCAGACGTTTGTTTGTATGCACACCGCTTTCTTTCAACGTGGCAATACAGTTCTCAGCCAGTTCTTCCACGTTCACGTCACCGTCATCCATATTCAGCGTGGTTACATACAAATCAATCAGCATGGAAAGATTGACTCCGCTGACCACATCGTGATGATATTTCCGGCTGAGTGCCGTAAATACATTGCAGGGGGTTCCTCCGAACAGATCTGTAAGCACAATCATCGGCTGCTCTGTTTTGGCAAGAATCTCATCTGCCTGTTTCATAAAGTCCTCAAAAGACATGGTCGGCAGCAAAGACAGCACCTGTACGTTTTCCATCTTTCCGGTGATCATCTCTGCTGATTTCACCAATTCTTCGCCAAATCTCCCATGTGTTGCGATTACAATATTAAATTTAGCCATCTTATCCCTCCAGAATTCATGTATGATATTATTTTCCGAGCAGCTGTTCCATCACAATCTGAGAAGACATCTCGCAGGTTCTTCTCTCAGACTCTTTCGAACGGGCTGCCGTATGCGGGGTCAGCAGGAAATTATCCAGCGCGACCAGAGGATCGTCCGCTTTAGGCGGCTCATCACTGTATACGTCGAAGCATGCCGAACGGATCTCATGGTTCACCAGCGCTTCATACAGAGCTTTTTCATTAACAATTCCGCCTCTTGCCGCATTGATCAGGCAGGCGTCTTTCTTCATTCTCTTCAGTTCGTTTGTGGAGATCATATCTCTGGTTGAATCCAGCAGCGGCACGTGCAGAGAAATAAAATCACTGTTCTCAATAATCTCATCCTGTGTCGCTTTCGTCACATGGTACTGTTCCGCCACTTCATCCGGGATCTCGAACACATCGTATGCCAGCACTTTCATGCCCAGTCCCACCGCAAACTGCGCCAGGTGCTTTCCGATCTGGCCGAAGCCGATGATGCCCAGCGTCTTTCCGTTGATCTCGCGGCCGGTAGGCTTGTTCCATCCGTGGTTTTTCACGTCGCGGATGCTGGTATAAAGATTCTTGGATTCCGCGAACATCAGCGCCACCACATGCTCGGCCACGGCGATGGAGTTGGATCCCACGGTCCTTCCCACATAGATTCCTCTTTCTTTTGCGTATTCCAGGTCGATATTATCCGTACCAACGCCGAATTTGCATACCACTTTCAGGTTCGGGCACTGTTCCATCATGGCACGGTCCATCACATCCACACCCACGATGATCCCGTCCGCATCCTTTGCCAGCTCCAGGAACTGTTCCGGCGTATACTGTTTTCCCGTGTCATTGTAGTGTACGTCCACGCCTTTTGCTTCCATCTCTTTTACAATGTCCACGCCGTAATTGGCAAACCCTCTCGGGGTAATCAGAACCTTCATCTGTCTTTCCTCCTATATTCAGCGGGGCAAACCCGCTTTTGCAGGTTTGCCCCCACGCAGTCATTTCAATTAGATAATTCCGAAGAATGTCAGTACAATCGCAATCACCATGGTATAAACCATAAGTCTTAAATACTTCGGCCCGCGCTTGGTTATGTACAGGTACATTCCCATAACCACGCAGAACGGCAGGAGGTTTGGAATGATGCCGTTCAATGTATCCTGAAGGGCTACCGTCGTGTCATTGTTCACATAGGTCAGCGCTGTGGTCACTTTTACATATGATGCCGACAGACAGCCGATCATGAACAGGCCTACAATACTTGCAATGTCAATTACCTTCTTGATCATACCGGAATGCAGGATCTCCAGCACCGCTTTTCTACCAAGAGAATAACCTTTCTGGAACAGGAACCAGGACCAGCCGTAGGACCATGCCAGATAGATCAGTCCCGGCATGAACGCCGCCCACACGCTTCCGTTCAGAGCCATCGGCACAAAGATTGCCAGCGGGATCGTAGCCACGATACCCTGGTCCACGCTGTCGCCGATACCTGCCAGCGGTCCCATAAGGCCAAGTTTCAGGGACTGGATCACCTCCGGAGATACTTCTTCGCCTGCGGCGCGCTGCTCCTCCAGGGAGATCGTAATGCCATGAATGATGCTGCCCCAGTCACAGTTCGTATTGAACATGGAGTGATGGCGTCTCATGGCATTTTTCAGTTCTTCCGGGTCATCTTTATAGAGTTTTCTCAGGATCTTGTTCATGGAATAACCAAAAGCAAGAGCCTGCATTCTGTCGAAACTTACCGGCACCTCAACGGCGGTACACCATTTAAACCATGCTTTCAGCAGATCCAGTTTTGTAATCACGGATTTCTTTTCTTCTGCCGCTGCCTGCGTCGTCGTTACTTCGCTCATGCTTCCACCTCCTCATCAGTCTGCACAAAGAGTGATGCGATCATTGCCAGGCACAGTGCCAGTACGGCGCCGGTCAGCATTGAGAATCCCAAAATGGAATACAGGAAGAATCCAAGCACGAAGAACGGCAGATACTTCTGTTTTCCCATTACCACGATCGTCAGTGCAAAACCTAATGCCGGAAGCATGTTTCCTGCATTTGCAAGACCATCCATCGCCCACTGCGGCACTGCGTTGATGAACGCCTGCACCACGTTGTTTCCCAGCCAGGTAGCAATGAACACCGGAGTGAAGTAAAGGACTCCGTTGGTCAGCCACGGAAGGATGAAACACATCTTGGATACTTTGTCGTACTCGCCTCTTTCGATGAACTGATCCGCTTTCGTGTTATAGAAAGAGTTGATCGTACGTCTCACGTTGTTAATCAGAACGCCCAGTGCGCCGAAAGGCACTGCCAGCGCCACGGCTGCTCCGGCGTCCAGGTTGCCCATGATGGCTGCCGGCACCGCGATACAGGTTGCCAGGCCCTGGTCGCTCGGGATGTTTCCGCCTGCCTCAATACCGCCCATCCACATGAGCTGGATCGTTGCTCCGTAGAGCAGGCCGGCCTGTACATCTCCAAATACCAGACCGATGAACACACCAAGCACAACTGGTTTACGGAATGCAAACGAAAAATAATACTGCGCCCGCCCCATGGAGATCCAGTAGAGCAAGCCTACCAATGCGGCTTTTACTATCATGTCCATTTTCTTTTGTCCCCCTCTGTCATTAAAGTTTTGCTACAGCCTGCTGCAGCGTAATAGACGGATAATCCGGAGTGGTCTGGAAATAAATCTTAACGCCTTCTTTTTCCAGATCAAGCAGCATATCCGCGTCCGCACGGTCAAGCGTAATCGCATTATTCACTGCCTTTCTGCCCGGACCTCCTCCAAGTCCGCCGATCTGCACCTCTTCAAGTTTCAGCCCTGCTTTGCATGCATCGCTCAGCTCTTTCACGCTCTTGAACAGCATCAGTACACGATTCGCGTCAAATGCGCCTTCCTGCTGCTGTTTCACTGCTGTGTCGATGTCAAGGATCTTGATTTTCACTCCCTTGGGAGCTGCCATCTTGAACACGTCCTGCATGAACTCGTCCTTGCTGAGAGCAGTGTCAACTGTTACGATTTCGTTGATCTGGCACTGTGTCAGCCATCTGGTGATCACCTGGCCGTGGATCAGACGAAAATCCACTCGAGTTAAAACAATACTCATATCTCATTCCTCCTTTTATTGATATCTTATCAAAAGAGGCTTTCCTTTCCTATGTTCGTCTGACCCAAAAAAACAGACCATTTTTATGTTTTTGTACAAATCATTTAACAGTTTTTTCAGAATAAGTTTCCAATTAGGTATTTTTTATTCATATTCTGGATCGCCAAATATTTAAACCGTCATTTTGTTTTATAAAATGCATAAAAAAAGCGGGCGGATTGTAATATCCGCCCACGCGCTGTCATCTGTTTTATTTATTTCTGAATGCTGCGATAATATCGTGGATTTTCTTCGCATTGGCCGCGATATCTTCAGAGGTTCCCTTGGTCAGAAGGCCGCCGAATCCGCATACGTCCGCGCCGCTCTCCAGCCAGGTCTCCAGGTTCTCCAGATTGATTCCGCCGCTGGCCATAATCGGCATGGTCGGGATCGGAGTCTTGAAGACTTTTGCCAGCTTCGGACCATAAAAATCAGAAATCGGAAATGCTTTAATAAAAGCCGCTCCCATGCTCAGCGCGTTCACTGCTTCCGTTACGCTGGTGCATCCCGGAGCATAAGGAATCTGATAGCGGTTGCATACCTTTGCAACGCCTTCATCATAGTTCGGAGCGATGACAAACTGAGCGCCGCAGAGAACCGCATGTCTCGCCGTCTCGGCATCCAGTACCGTACCTGCTCCCACGATCAGATCATCCCCGTATTTTTCTCTCAGGCCTTTAA
The DNA here is from genome assembly GCF_002160135.1 of Lachnoclostridium sp. An196. Lineage (GTDB taxonomy): Bacteria > Bacillota > Clostridia > Lachnospirales > Lachnospiraceae > Hominiventricola > Hominiventricola avistercoris. The sequence continues at coordinate 101,579 of NZ_NFJZ01000010.1, forward strand.
TAACCTCACCCGCATTGTTCAGCGTAAAGCTCATCTCCATTACAGGCACGCCGCCCTTGATGCAGCCTTCTGCGATCTCGCTGGCTCTCTCCAGAGTCTCGGCTCTTACTACCGCGAGGGCTCCTGCTTCATACATCCTTCTCGTGATTTCCATTTTCTGCATTTTCATTCTTACCACCTCAATACTATACTGATTTGTTACATCTAACGGTTACATTCTTATTTTACCGTAAATATCCCACATGGCAATTGTTCATTCTCACATAATTCGGCCCCTGTTTTTGTACACTTTTCGCTTTATTCACCCAGATATGCCGATTGCACAGACTTATTATTCAAAAGCTCCTGCGCTTTTCCTTCCAGGACGATACGCCCTGTCTCCAGCACATACCCTCTGTCCGCGATAGAAAGCGCCTTCTTCGCATTCTGCTCCACTAACAGTACCGTTGTTCCGCCGGCGCTGACCTCCTTGATAATATCAAAGATCTCATTCACCAGAATCGGCGAAAGACCCATGGACGGCTCGTCCATCAGGATAATGCGGGGATTGGACATCAACGCGCGTCCCATAGCCAGCATCTGCTGCTCTCCGCCTGACAGGGTACCTGCCGGCTGATTCTTTCTTTCTTCCAGTCTCGGGAATCTTTTGTAAACCTTCCGGAGACTTTCTTCAATCTCTTCCTTGTCATTTCTCGTATACGCGCCTAACCGCAGATTCTGAAGCACGCTCAAAGAGGCAAAAACTCTTCGCCCCTCAGGCACATGCGCCATTCCCATAGAAACAATTTTATGAGCCGGCGTTTTCGTAATATCCTGCCCCTCAAAAATCACGCTGCCGCTCTTTGGCGCAATCAGTCCGGAAACAGTATGGAGCGTCGTTGTTTTTCCTGCTCCGTTAGCGCCGATCAGCGCGATGACCTCTCCTTCGTTGACCTCGAAAGAGATTCCTTTTAAAGCCTGAATCACGCCATAATAGACACTCAGGTCTTTGATCTCAAGCATAGCCATCTTCGCGTTCCTCCTATTCTCCCAGATATGCGGTGATCACCTTCGGATCCTTCAGGACCTCTTCCGTGTCTCCGTTGGCGAGCACCTGACCGAAATTCAGTACAGTCAGTCTCTCGCAGATGCCAGATACCAGCTTCATATCATGTTCGATCAGAAGAATCGTCATATTAAATTTATCCCGTACAAAACGGATCGTATTCATCAGACTCTGTGTCTCGTTAGGATTCATGCCCGCGGCCGGCTCGTCCAGCAGCAAAAGCTTCGGGTTTGTCGCCATAGCTCTGGCAATCTCCAACTCCCGCTGCTTGCCGTAAGGCAGATTGGACGCTTTATAACCGGCCTCTTTATCCAGTCCGAAAACTTCCAGGAGCTCCATGGCGCGCTCGTCCATCTCCTTCTCCAGCCGATAGAAGCGCGGCAGCCGCAGTATTCCTGTCAAAGCCGAATAAGTAAATTCTTTCTGGTTATGAAGCGCTACTTTTACGTTATCCAGCACCGAAAGATCCGAAAAAAGACGGATATTCTGGAAAGTCCTCGCGATTCCTTCTTTATTCAGCTCAATGGTTTTCTTCCCGGTCACGTCTTCTCCGTCCAGAAGGATTTTCCCATCCGTCGGCTTGTAAACTCCGGTCAGCATATTAAATACCGTAGTCTTTCCGGCTCCATTCGGTCCGATTAATCCGTAAAGCTCCCCTTTTTCGATCGAAAGATTAAAATCATCGACTGCGCGGAGCCCTCCGAAAGAGATACCGAGATTTTTTACTTCCAGCATAGGCATATCACTGCACCTCCTTCTCTTTCCTGCGCAGCAGTTTCATCGGAGAATACCTCTCCCTCAGTTCAATCGCTTTCGGACTCCAGGTAAGAATCATAGCCGCGATCAGCACAATCGCGTAGATCAGCATACGGTATTCGTCCAGAGAACGCAGCATCTCCGGAAGCATCGTCAGGATAACAGCGGATATCATGGAGCCGCGAATGCTTCCGATCCCGCCCAGAACGACAAATACCAGAATCGTAATAGACATATTGTAACCAAAATTTTTCGGAAGGGCTGTCAAAGTAGTCAGATTGTGCGCGTACAGCACGCCTGCCGCGCCGGCCATGGCGGCAGAAATACTGAAAGCCATAATCTTATATTTTGTTATATTAATACCGATGGATTCCGCCGCGATCCGGTTGTCGCGGATCGCCATGATCGCGCGGCCGGTCCTGGAATTGATCAGATTCAGCACAATGAAAAGAGTAATCAGCAGCATAATAATACCCAGGGTAAAATTCGAATCGGAAGGCGCCCCGGTAATGCCCTGCGCGCCGTTGATCACAACCATGCCATCCGCTTCCATATTCAGCTCAAGCATACTTTTCATGGAAAAATGGAATCCCTTGCTGTCAAGTCCCAGATAAATCGCGTTCACCAGGTTTTTGATAATCTCACCAAAAGCAAGCGTTACAATCGCCAGATAGTCGCCTCTCAGACGAAGCACCGGAATACCGACCAGAATACCGCAGATGCCGGCACAGATTACTCCTATCAGCACCGCAATAATAAAACGGACTGTAGGAATCGGGATAGCCTGTTCCATGCATTTGGTAAACGTAGCGCTGGCGAAAGCTCCCACGCACATGAAACCTGCGTGCCCCAGACTCAGTTCTCCCAGGATGCCGACCGTCAGATTCAGAGAAACTGCCAGGATCGCATATACACAGAGCGGAACCAGAAGTCCCTCCATCAGGCTGGACATATTTCCGAATCTCATCCAGATTTCACAACCGACATACGCCAGGATTACAATTCCGTAGGTAATCAGGCTGTTCCTGGCTGTTTTCGACATTTTTTTCATCTCTCTCACCTCCGCTTACACTTTTTCCTGAATTTCTTTTCCCATCAGACCGGTCGGACGTACCACCAGCACAATGATCAGAACAGAAAAAACGATTGCGTCTGACAACTGAGAAGAAATGTATGCTCTTGCCAGAATCTCGATAATTCCCAGCAGAATGCCTCCGATAAACGCTCCGGGTATGGAACCGATGCCGCCGAATACGGCTGCCACGAACGCCTTGATACCCGGCATAGAACCGGTATAAGGAGTCAGCGACGGGTAAGCGGAACAAAGCAGCACTCCCGCAATAGCCGCCAGCGCGGAGCCGATCGCAAAGGTCAGTGAAATCGTCCGGTTCACGTTGATTCCCATCAGGCGCGCCGCGCCGTCATCCTCGGATACCGCAAGCATGGCATGTCCTGCCTTGGAATATTTTATAAACGCCATCAAACCAATCATGATCACCACGCATGCCAGAATCGTCACGATTGTCTCTCCGGAAATATTCAGCTGGCCTCCCGCCAGACTCAGCGGTTTGACCTGGACCACGGACGTGAAAGACTTCGTATTGGCTCCAAAAATCAGGAGCGCCATATTCTGCAGGAAATAGCTGACACCGATCGCGGTAATCAGCACAGCCAGTTTGGACGCGTGACGGAGCGGACGATAAGCAATCCCTTCTATCACCACGCCCAGCACGGTACAGACTATTACTGAAAGCAGTATCGATATGGGAATAGGAAGCCCCATATTGTTAATCGCTACAAATGCCACATAGCTTCCAACCATGATTACGTCGCCATGCGCAAAGTTCAGCATCTTCGCAATGCCGTAAACCATTGTATATCCCAATGCAATAATCGCATAAACGCTGCCAAGGCTGATGCCGTTCAACAGATAGGATATAAAGCTCATTTCATTCAACTCCTCTTCTCTTACAGTTTCATTCCGGCTCTTTTGCCCTTATCCGCCAATTATAGCATAGAATAAAAAGCAACACAAGACGACATGTTTTGATTTTCAAAAAAAGAGACGTCCCCCGTATAGGGAACGTCTCTGTTCTAAGAACTGCCTCTATATACAGTATCTATTACATTGCGGTGTAAACGCCGTCCATGATCTGTACTGCTCTCGGCTCTTTGGTCGGCTCGCCGTCTGCAGACCAGGTAATGCCCGCGCCGGTCAGTCCGTCTACCGTGATCTCGGTCATGGCCACTTTCATAGCCTCGCACATATCAGACACGCTCATGTCAGCGGTGATGCCTGCCTGCTCAGCCGCAGCTTTGATAATGTAGATCGCATCATATGCATCCGCTGCAAACTGGTTCGGAGTATCGCCGAACTGTTCCTGATAAGCGGCAACAAAAGTCTGAGTCGCTTCATCATCTGCGTCTGCTGCGAACGGAGTCAGCAGCATAACTCCTTCTGCCAGGGAAGTATCGAAGTTCTCCACTCCAAGGATACCATCCAGACCGTCGCATCCAAAGAAGATCGGATCATAACCCATGCCGTCTGCCTGGGTCAGGATGATAGAAGCTTCTGTGTAGTAAATCGGAAGGAACACCAGCTCTGCGCCTGCTTCCTTTGCCTGCTGCAGCTGTACGGAGAAGTCCGTGTTGCTGTCTGCAGTGAAAGCTCCTTCGGCCACAATCTCAATGCCCTGATTTGCAGCCTCTGCCGCGAAAGTCTGATAAATACCGCTGGAGTATACGCTGGAACTGTCATAGATCACTGCCACTTTCGTAGCCAGATCATGTTCGCCGATATACTGTGCGGAAGCCATACCCTGGTTCGGATCGGAGAAGCATACGCGGAATGCGTTTGCCGGAGCGATACTCTCTACTGCGGATCCGGACGGAGTCAGCATAAACATATTATCTGCCTCAGCCTCAACTGCGACCTGAGTACACGGCGTAGAAGTAACGGTACCCATCAGCATCTGCATACCCCAGTCTTTCAGGGTGTTGTATGCGTTGATAGATCTCTCTGCATCGTTCTCGTCGTCCTCAAACTGGAACTCAATCTGCATGCCATTGATGCCGCCGGCAGCATTAATCTCATCCACAGCCATCTGAGCCGCGTTCATAACAGCGTTTCCGTAAATAGCAGCGCTTCCGGTGGTCGGCCCGATACCGCCGATCTTCAGCGTGCTGCCCTCAGCAGCGGCCGCGTCTCCGCTCTCTGCCGCAGCTGCATCATCCGCCGCATCTGTTGTGCTGTCCGTTGCAGCAGAATCGGAACTGCCGCAGGCAACTGCAGAAAAAGCCAGGACTGCTGTCAGTGCAAGACAAAGTAACTTTTTCATAATGTTGTCCTCCTCTTAAAAATAATAAGATATCCGATGTATAAAATACATCGGATATCATGATAAATCCAGACTTTTGATTTGTCAATATTTTTCGCGGGATTTCCTTGCATTTACCAGTATCTGCGGATGCACCGGATGCTGCGGTAATACATATTGCTCACCTTGATGCCGCTGGACGGCGTGCTGGCGTGCACGATCTGGTTATTGCCTATGTAGATGCCCACATGCCCGTAGTAGCAGACCACGTCTCCCGGCATCTTCTCGGAGTCGCTGACCGCCCTTCCGCCTCCCGCCTGGGCGCCGGAAGTACGGGGCAGGGAAATCCCAAAATGGGAATGCACCGCCATGGTAAACCCGGAGCAGTCCGCGCCGTTGGTCAGGCTGGTGCCCCCATATACGTACGGGTTGCCCACAAACTGCAGCGCGTAGGACGCGATGGATGATCCGGAGCCGCCTCCGCTGGAACTGGAAGAAGAGCTGCTGCCGGAAGAACTGCTCCCCGAGGAAGATCCCCCGGAAGAAGATCCCGAGGAACCGCCGCCGGAAGAACTGCCGCTGCCTTTATTGGCCGCCGCTGCCGCCTTCTTCGCCTCTGCCTGCAGCTTTTTGATCTGATCGTTCTGCTCTTTAATCTTTTTCTGATACTCCTGAGCCTTTGCGCGCGCCGAACTCAGCTGGCTGTCAAAGTCCGCGATCTCGCTGCGCTTCTGGGCAATCATGGTCTCCAGATTCGCTTTGTCCTCTTCCAGCTGGTCTTCCATTTCCAGAAGTTCGGCTTTCTCCTGTTCCAGCTGGTTCTGCAGATCGATTACCGCCTGTTTGGCCGCCTTATATTCTTCCAGAAGACGCCGGTCATACTCCTGCAGTTCCTCCGCATAATCCACTTTATTCATCAGCTCCGCCACGCTGTCTGATGTGAGCAGCATCTCAATGTAGCTTTCCTGCTCCGCTTCATACAGGTACTGGATCCTCAGCTTCATGGACTCGTACTGCTCTTCCTCGGTAGCCTTGGCCTCCTCATAATCTGCCTGCGCCTCCTGGATCTGCACTTCCTTGTCGGCCAGATCGCTCTCCAGCACTTCTATATTCAGCAATGTATCCGTCAGCTCATCGTTCAGACTGCTCACCTCGCTGCTGAGAGAGCTTTTCTGACTCTCCAGACTGCTGATCTGGGACTGGATACTGTTTAACTGTTTTTCGTTCTCCGCTTTCTGGGACTGAATGCTGTTGATCGTGGCCCCCGCAGTCATCGAGATTGTCTCCCACGCCATCAGCACCGCCAGCAGAATGATGCATACTCTTTTCCGTCTCATTGGTAAATCCTCCACTGACAGGATAACATAAGACTTGTGGATTTTCAACCGCCACTTCCCGCATTCTGCACAAAAAACGGAACTTTTTTATTCATATCTGAGCGCTTCAATCGGGTTGAGTTTCGCTGCTTTATTTGCAGGATAGTAACCGAAGAAAACACCGATAAACACAGAAAAACTGACTGACAGCACAATCCCGGCAACAGACGGGCTGACCGCGTATCCCAGCATATTGGTTCCTGCCGCCGCGATAGCGATTCCCAGCACGATTCCAATGGCGCCTCCTACCAGACAGAGCACGATCGCCTCCGTGATGAACTGCAGACGGATCGAGCCGTTTGTCGCGCCCAGCGCCTTCCTGGTACCGATCTCCCTGGTTCTTTCCATAATAGATACCAGCATAATGTTCATAACACCGATTCCGCCTACCAGAAGCGAGATCCCGGCAATCGCCGCAATTGCCAGAGATATCGTGGACAGCATCTCTGTCATGCTTTCCACCACTGATTCCATCGTCATGGTGCTGATCTCATAACTCTCATTATTGCTGTAATATCGGCTGTTCAGGTATTCCTCTATGCTTGTTCCAAGTTCCGACGCGCTCACGCCGTCCGCCGTCAGAACCGTGAACTGACTGTAGCCGGACGTATTATGATTCTGATCTCTGGCCGTCTGCAGCGGCATATACATGGTTGTCTCCGTGTCCTCCGAAGAACTGGAGGAAAAACCCAGACTGGACTCTTCATACTCATATACGCCCACGATGGTATACGCGTAATACCGTTCTTCAAACAATACGTTTACTGTCTGCCCTACCGCCTCTATATTGGATGTTCCCAGCAGATTCTCCACCAGGAGATCCGACACCAGCACAACCTTCCTGCTTTCCTCCTGGTCTCTGTCAGTCAGAGTCCTGCCGGCAAGCAGCGTCAGGTCTTCATTCTCCAGCGCATCCGCATTCAGTCCGGTTGCGCTTACATACGCATAGGCGCTGCCGTCCTGGGCAGTTCCCGATCCAACGCTCTCTGTCAGCGAAAATCCGTCAATTGAATCCGCGTAACGCTCTTCCAGATCCTGAAGCATCTCATCCGTCACGTAATCGTCGTCCGACATCTCAGTTGCCCGGGGGCCCATGGAGAATGTCATACCGCTTTCCGTAGTTTCCTCCGTAGTGCTTTTCTGCTGCAGACCTACCGTAATATTGTTGGCTCCCATGGAAGACATGGAGTCCGTCACTGAACTGCTGATGGAATCACCCAGTGTCATGATGGCGATCACCGACGCGATACCGATAATGATGCCCAGCATCGTCAGCAGCGACCGCATCTTGTTGGCCCTAAGGCCGCTCAGAGCCAGAAGGACATTTTCTAAGAACAGCATCCGCTTCCCCTCCTTTCCCCGATAATTTCTCCGTCTTTCAGCGTCACGATGCGCCCGGTCTCTTCTGCCAGTTCCTGAGAATGAGTAATCAATACGATCGTCTTGCCCTGTTCCCGGTTCAGTCTCTGAAAAATGTCCATGATCATACGTCCGGTTTTGGAATCCAGCGCGCCGGTAGGTTCGTCGGCCAGAATGATGGACGGATCATTTGCCATGGCGCGGGCGATCGCCACGCGCTGCTTCTGTCCTCCGGACAATTCATCCAGATTGTGCGCCATACGGATCTCCATACCCACCATTTCCAAAAGCATTTTTGCCCGTTCTGTCCGTTCTTTTTTTCCGACAGCCGCATAAAGCATGGGCAGTTCCACATTTTTGAGGGCGCTGGTCCGGCTGATCAGATTGTAAGTCTGAAACACAAAACCGATTTTCTGGTTTCGGATGTGAGACAGTTCCTTGTCTTTGGCCTGTGCCACATCCACACCGTCCAGCATATATTCTCCTTCCGTCGCGCGATCCAGCACGCCGATAATATTCATCATTGTAGTCTTTCCGGATCCGGACGAACCGACAATGGAGACAAACTCTCCTTCCTTTACCTTAAGATCAATTCCATGCAGAATCTCCAGTTCGTTGGGGGAGCCGATATAAAATCTCTTAACAATCTTTTTCAGGTCAATAATCGTTTTTCTTTCTTCCATGGCCGCCTCCTAGAAACCGCCGCCCGGGCCGCCTCCACCGGGCATTCCGCCGCCTCCGCCGCCTGTAAACGTAACGGCCGCGCCGGAATCATCTCCGCTGTCTGTCGCTTCACTGTTGACCAGAGGCGTATTGTAATAAACAAACGTGTTTTCATCCAGGCCGTCGCCGGAGACCTCCACATAGTAGTCGCCCTGCATGCCCACTTCCACGCTGACCGCGGTCCTCTCGCCGTCCTGATCTACGTATACCAAGGAATTGCCGTCTTCATCAGTCTCCACGCAATCATACGGCACCGTCAGCACATCGTACGCCGCTTCCAGCACGATACTCGCCTGGGCAGTCATCCCGATGCGGAGATCCGTATTTACATCGTCCAGCGCGATCTCTATGGCGTAAGTGGAGCTGCCCATACTGGACGTTGTCACTGTCGGAGAAACGAAGGATACTGTCGCCGGCAGTTCATCTTCACCCAGCACCTCCACAATGACCGCCGCTTCCATGCCCTCGGAAATACTGCTGATGTCATATTCGTCCACGTTTGCGGACACAACGAAGTTCTCATTATCCGCTACGCTGAACAGCGCGCTGTTCTCTCCCATATACGTATCGCCCACCTCTACGTTCATGGCGGTAATCACGCCGGAGATCGGCGCCGTCACCGTACAGCTTTCGATCTGTTCCTGGCAGATCTCAATGGTCTGCTGGCTGCTGTCATTGGAATACTCATGCTGCACCTGGGCCTGTTCCAGCTGGTCTGCCGCGTCATCGATATTCCGGTCATTGTTTGTCTGCGCGGTCTCCAGGTTTTCCGACGCTGTCTCATAAGTCTCAAGCTCAGCGCCTGGCTGTTCTGCGCCTGTTCCAGGCTGTCTTCCAGACTGGAAGAATCCAGCACAACGATCACATCGCCTGCATTCACATAATCTCCCACATCGTAATTAACCTCCAGAACTTCCACATTGCTGGCACTGGCAACTGTTTCCCTTCGGAATCTGCCGCAGAACCTCCTGATATTCTTGTTCCAGGATCTCCAGATCCGTATCCAGAGATTCCATAATCAGATTCTGCATCTCCAGACTATCCACCCAGTCTTCCAGCACCAGCAAATGCCATGCCATCTTTCTGCACAACTGTTTCAGCTTCTGGGCATCATACATGGTCAGTTCCATCTCCGCAATACCGGTGCGCAGCGCTTCAGGAACGTCGTAAATCATCAGATATTTCAACGCGTCCTGTTTTTCCTTTTTTCCCCACCCTTTTTTCAGAAACTCATAAAACAAAAACGGCAGAAACAGAACCAGCCCCATCTCCCGGAGTTTTTCCGCCGAACAGCCCGCCAATGTAATGGTGCGCACCGACAAACGGACACATTCTTTTCCGGAATACTCCCGGATCTCAGTCTCCCGCTCCTCTATATTTTTTCCGCAGTAAGAAAAACCAGGATCCTTCACCCGGTCTGTCGAATAAACAGGTATTTCCGCTTCATAATGCCGCCCGGCCTGTTCCGACGCACGCACCTGGAAACAACCGTATTCATGGATCAGACGATACTCATACCGATCCGCGCATCCGACCGTCAAACGGACGCAGAGAGGTTCTTCGCTGTCCCAGTTCCGCACCACCTCTGTCTCAGGCTTGTATTCTTTTCCAAACATACGATTAATCATCCGCGTCAGCGCAAAGTCAGACAAACAAAATATTCTTTCCATCATTCCTGCATCTTCTTTCAGATACATGATTTTCCTCCTGTATCCAGACTGCAGCGCTTTTCTGTTTTACACATAACTGGAAATCTTGCCATAGAACCATGGCGTTTGACTTATTTCTTCAGACAAATACAGAATATCCTACATTTCGCGGTTCTGTCAAGCAGGAAATAGAGCTGCCTGATCCGGCCGGCTTTCCCGTCAGCCAAACCGCAGCTCCGCAGTCCTACTCCAAATGCGCGATAAAATCCGTGATCCGTTCCAGATCCTGTTCCTCGTCCTCTCCTTCACACTCGATCGTTACCTCATCGCCGGGAGGAACCGGAAACGCCAGAAGACTCATCAGGCTCTTGCAGTTCATCTTATGCTCTCCATGGATCATCATAATATGGGAACGGCACCTGTTCGCTTCTCCAACCAGAAGTCCGGCCGGACGCATATGCAGCCCGGTCTTGTTATTCAGGACCATCGTTCTGCAAACCATAAAAATCCCCCTCTTCATTTGCATGTTAACAGCTAAAGTATATCACAACGGGGCGCATTTGTATGCGCCCCGCTAAAAGATTCACACATTGTTTACAATTCAGGACGAAAGTCCCTAACAGTGTCTGTGCCGGCGGGCAGACTCGCCTGACCGGATGCACAGACACTGGTCGTGCAAGAATCAGTGTCCGCTCTTACGATTGGATACCACGTCGAAGATAACGGCTACGAGAAGCACGCCGCCCTTGACCACGTACTGCCAGGAGTCGCCGATACCCATGATGGACATACCCATGTTGATTACGCCCAGCAGAAGCGCACCGATGATAACTCCCGGAATCGTACCGCTTCCGCCGTATGCGGATGCGCCGCCGATGAAGCAGGAGCCGATGGCGTCCATCTCGAAAGAGTTACCGGTCTGTCCGTTTACAGAACCGACACGTGCCAGACAGAGCAGTCCGCAGAGGCCTGCCAGGAAGCCCATGTTCGTGTACGCAAGGAAATACACCTTGTTCGTATTGATACCGGACAGCTGTGTCGCTTTCTCATTGCCGCCCACTGCGTAGAAATAACGTCCGAACGCAGTCTTGGAGGTGATGAAGTGGTAGATCAGACAGATTGCCACCACCCATACCAGCATGACAGAGATTCCTCTGTACTGGCAAAGCATCCAGCAGTAAATCATCAATACCACAGAAATGATGGCGCTGCGTCCGAAATCAGAGAATGCGCTGTTCTGGCGGTATCCCTTTTTCGCTTTCTTTGCGCGGGAAGAAATCGTGCTGTAGAAAATCAGAACTACGATGATTGCTCCCACTACCAGCGGAGAGAGGATACGTTCGTCAGTATCCAGTCCCGGGATCTTGATATAAGCAGTGAAGATATTCAGGAATGCTTCATTCTGTACTGCCACAGTCTTGCTGTCCAGCACCAGACGTCCAAATCCGCGGAAAATAAACATGCCGCCCAGGGTCGTGATAAACGGAGGGATCCGCACATAACCGATCCAGTACCCCTGCCATACGCCTGCTGCGATGCCAATAGCCAGGCAGAGCAGAATCGTCAGATATACGTTAAAATTGTAGTTTGTAATCAGAACCGCCGCGATACCGCCTACCATGCAGATCACGGAACCAACGGAAAGGTCGATGTTGCCGCCGGTCAGGATACAGAGCAGCATACCGCAGGCCATAACCAGCACGTAGCCGTTCTGAAGCAGCAGGTTGGACATGTTCTGCGCATACAGCAGACGTCCGTCTGTCAGGAAATAGAATAAAATAAATACGACAACAAGAGCGATGACCATACTGTTCTTGGTCAGGAAAGCTCCCAGATTGAACTGAGCGCCGCTCTGAGTTTCTTTCTTATTTGCCATTATTTTGATACTCCTTTCAATTATTTGTCGGCGCTGATGATGAAGCTCATGATCCGCTCCTGAGTCGCCTCTTTCGCATCCAGTTCTCCCTTCAGCTCGCCTTCATTCATAACATAGATACGGTCGCACATACCGATCAGTTCCGGCATTTCCGAGGAAATCATGATAACCGATTTGCCCTCATCCACCATCTTGTTGATCAGGCAGTAGATATCGTACTTGGCGCCCACATCAATACCACGGGTCGGCTCGTCCAGGATCAGGACATCCGGTTCCGTAAACATCCATTTGCCCAGCAAAGCCTTCTGCTGGTTTCCGCCGGAAAGATTTCCCACTTTCTGTTCGATGGACGGAGTCTTGGTACCCATGGCCTCGGTCATGTCTTCCGCCGCTTTCTTCTCCGCGGTCTCATCCACGATACCCTTATCGCAGACTTTGTCCAGACGCGCCAGCGTCGTATTGAAACGAATGGTCTCGCCCAGAATCAGTCCGTTCGTCTTCCGGTCCTCCGTCACATACGCCAGCTTATGCTGAATCGCCTGTTCCGGAGTCTTCAGATCCACTTTCTTACCGTCCAGATACAGTTCTCCGCTGATGTTCGTGCCGTAACTTTTGCCGAAAATCGACATGGCAAGCTCCGTACGGCCGGCGCCCTGCAGTCCGGAAAATCCGACCACTTCGCCTTTATGTACATTGAAAGAAATGTCGTTGTCAACAATTTTCTCATGGTAAAGAGGATGGTGCACCGTCCAGTGCTTCACCTCCAGACCGATCTCCGGCCGTACATTATGTACACGGGACGGATAACGGTCGTCCATAGGCCGTCCCACCATGCCTTTGATGATGCGGTCCTCGCTGAACTCGTCCACGCCTTTGACCAGTGTTTCAATGGTGGATCCGTCACGGATGATCGTCGCCTTATCCGCGCAGTAGATAATCTCGTTCAGCTTATGAGTGATAATAATAGAAGTCAGCCCGTTCTTCTTAAACTCTATCAGAAGATCCAGAAGCATCTTCGCGTCTTCATCGTTCAAAGAAGAAGTAGGCTCATCCAGGATCAACAGCTTTACATTCTTGGAGAAAGCTTTTGCAATCTCAACCAGCTGCTGTTTTCCGGTACCAATATCTTTAATCAGAGTCTGGGCGGATTCATGCAGTCCCACCTGGCTCATATGTTTTTCCGCTTCATTGTTGGTCAGATCCCAGTCGATATGACCAAATTTGTTTTTCTTCTCATTTCCCAGGAACATATTCTCACCGATGGTAAGAAGCGGGATCAGCGCCAGCTCCTGGTGAATAATCACGATCCCCTTTGCCTCGCTGTCTTTCAGCGTTTTAAACTGGCAAAGCTCTCCGTTGTAATAGATCTCCCCGGTATAACTGCCCGCCGGATAGGTACCGGACAGCACGTTCATCAGAGTAGACTTTCCCGCGCCATTTTCTCCGATCAGCGCGTGGATCTCTCCCCTCTCCACGACCAGGTTCACATTATCCAGCGCTTTCACTCCAGGGAACTCTTTGGTGATAGATTTCATTTCCAAAATAATATCAGCCAAAAATTCTTCCTCCTTTCCCTCATATCCTGCAACCAAACCTTTGACCTAAGAAAGGCGGGACAGACGCCCCGCCCTTTCCAAGGTCATTTTCAATTATCTCTTTATTATTACTGTACTGCGGACAGATATCCGTCTTCACCCATGGTATACAGACCTGTGTCTACCAGATCCTGCAGATTGTCAGCCGTAATTACATTCGGCACCAGCAGGAAGGACGGGCACGGATTTCCTTCGGAGGTCTCGTAGGACTCAGTGTCATAAGAGCACTCAATGCCGAAGGACGGGATCAGAGACTCGTCGATGGTATCGCCGTTCAGGATCGCCTGAGCCAGTCCGAGGGTAACAACGGACTCGTTGCTCACGTTCTTGTAAACGGTCATAGTCTGGATGCCGTCTACGATATTCTTCAGGTTCGCTTCGTCTCCGTCCTGACCGGTGATAAGTACGCTGTTGGATCCTGCATAGTCAGAGGTGATCGCCTGTGCTACGCCAAGAGCGGTGGAGTCGTTGGAGCAAAGCCATACATCCAGCTGAGTTCCGTCTGCATAGTAGGAAGACAGAATGTTCTGTGCTCTTTCAAGAGCGGTATCGGTGCTCCACTGAGCCGTCGCAACCGTATCGAAATCAGTCTGGCCGGATACTACGTTCAGAGTACCTGCGTCAATATACGGCTGCAGCACATCGATTGCGCCCTGATAGAAATAACCTGCGTTGTTGTCGGCCGGATCGCCTGCGGTGATCTCCATGTTATAAACCGTATCACCGGCATTTTCCAGATCCAGAGTGTCTACGATGAACTGTCCCTGCAGAGTACCTACGGTATAGTTATCGAAAGATACATAGTAAGAAACTGCGTCGTTCATAATCAGACGGTCATAAGCGATAACCGGAACGCCTGCGGTTGCAGCTTCATCCATGGCGGTATTCAGAGCCTCGCCGTCAATAGCCGCTACGATCAGAAGGTCAACGCCGTCAGCCAGCATGTTCTGGATGTCGTTTACCTGTCTTGCAGAATCATTGTCAGAATAGGTAAGCACCGTCTCATATCCTGCTGCCTGGAACTGCTCGTCAAGATATGCGCCGTCACGGTTCCAGCGCTCCAGAGACTGGGTCGGCATGGAAATACCGATCTTTCCGCCTGCTGCCGCCGTATCCGCGCTCTCCTCTTCTGCCGCATCCTCTGCCGGAGCCGCTTCTTCTGTGTCAGCCGCTTCTTCCGTAGCCGCTGCGTCATCTGTTGCAGCCGGCTCAGAAGAGCTGCCGCAGCCAGCTACCATCGTAGCTACCATTGCGACGCTCAAAAGAACGCCAAGTACTTTTCTTTTCATTTTGGAAATTCCTCCCTTCATTTGATGTTTACAATATATCACAAGTTCCGCAGGACAAACTTGCTTTCTTCTGTACATTTTATACAGCACCTCCCGGATTCTTCCCATAAAAAACAGGACAAATTTGCTCTTTACAAATCCGTCCTGTGCAAAAAAATCCAGTTCTAACGATCTCTGACATTCAGATAGATATCGCTCTCTTCATGATATTTTCCCGTGATGACTTCGTCCATATTTTCTTTAGTTACAGCGACCGGATCCAGTCGTTCATAGGGTACATCATAGCTTCCGTCGTTCATCGTCTCCGTCGCCGTGATCACATCTCCCCTGGCCAGCCCCACAGCCAGTTCCGCCGCGCGTCTCGCCAGTTTCTCCACCGGTTTGTATACCGTCATGCACTGAGTGCCTTCCACGATCCGCTGGCAGGCATCCAGATCCGCGTCCTGTCCCACAACACAGACACTTCCGGCCAGACGCTGCTCAGAAAGCGCGCGGATCGCCTGTCCGGCAATGCTGTCATTGCCGCACATGATTCCGTCCGGTACTTCCCCCGTGCTCAGATAAGCATCCGTGACGGCAAACCCCGTCTCGGCCAGCCATCCGTCCGCATGCTCCGTTCCGGCGATGGTGATATCGCTGTTTTCCAGCGCCTCCGCGAATCCGCCCATGACCAGGGGAACATTATTATCCGCAAGGGGACCGCATACCTGCAGAATATTCCCTCCCTCCGACAGATGTTCTTTCATATGTTCGCCCATAAGGCGCCCCACTTCTTCGTTATCAAAAGAAATATACAGGTCCACATCCGCGTCGCAGATCAGCCGGTCATAAGCCACCACCGGAATCCCCGCCCGGTGCGCGTCCGCCACCGCGTCGGAAAGTCCATTGGAATCGATCGCCACAACTACGATGGCGTCTACACCTTTCTGAATAAAATACTCAATCTGAGAGATCTGCTCTTCCAGATCTCCGTTGGCATTCTGCACGTTCACATCGGCTCCCAGTTCCTGTGCCGCGGACACAAACACATCCCTGTCTCTTTGCCATCGCTCAATGATAAACGAATCGAAGGTCATTCCGATCTCTATCCCGCTTTCTTCCTCTTCCTGGATTTCTTCTCTTTCCGCCGTCTCCCCGGCACATCCGGTCAGAAGACAGACCAACAGCAGCGCTGCGGATACCCTATACTTCTTCCACATGTTTCTGCCCTCTCGTTCCCTCCCGGTATTCCGTGGGTGTAAGCCCCGTATTTTTCTTGAAAATCCGGCTGAAATAATTCGGGTCGCTGTACCCCACCTCAGCGCAGATCTCTTTCATGCTGCACTCTTCCTGACTGAGCATCTCTTTTGCCCGCCCGATTCGGAGATTCGTTACATACTCTACAAAGTTGCTGCCCGTTTCTTCCTTAAAAAGTTTGCTGAAATAATAAGGGCTAAGATCCAGCTGTCTGGATACTTCGTCAAGGGAAAGATCCCTGTGATAATTATCCCGTATATACTCCTCTGCCCGAACCACCAGCTGGTTCGCATGTTCCTCTTTTTTCGTACGGATATTCCGGCACGCATCCCCGAATTTACTTACAAACCAGCCCCTCAGATCGCTGTTTCTTTCCGCATTCATCACCAGCGGCAGATAATTTTCTCTCTCCTGGAAATGGTAGGTCAGACCTCCGTTTATATAAGCCAGATGCTCCGCCCACAGAACAAACTCCAGCGTTTTAAGCTTGACGCTCATATTCTGCTCATCGTAAGTTTCCATCATCCAGTCAAAATACTGTCCCGCAAGTCTTTCGCATTCCTCCCTCTCCCCGTCGCGAAGCTTCGCGAACAGATCGTTCTCCAGATCGATGGGATACTCTTCATCATACCGGCACTGGATGGGCAGGTCATCCACATGCGCCACGCTTCCCGTAGAATTTACCAGAGCCTTCAGCGCTTCTTCATAGGAATCCATACTCTCCGCCAGACGACGAACCGATCCGATCCCTACGCGGAACGAAATATCCGTAATTCTCCGCAGTTTGCGCGCCAGTTCCCGGCAGACGTCAATCATTTCGATGCGCTCTTCATAATCCATCTTCATATTTTCGCAGGGAATAAAAACGGGGATTTTATTGGAGATCACCGACCCTACCACACAGTTCCATGTCTCTTTCAGAGCCTCCCGCACTTTAGCATAATTCTTCTGAATCCTTACGCTGGCGCCTACCGCGTTGGTCATGTAATTTCCATGCTGGTCATCTCCCATGACCAGCGCCAGCATACAGCCGTAATCCGCGTCCAGACTCAGCAGGTTTTTGTAGTTCTGAATATCCTCTTCAAACGCTTCCTGAAACATGATGGAATAGATAAAACCGTTCTCAATAATCGGCGTCACCGTCTCCATCTTTTCCTTGATCAGGAGATCATCGCTGCGCTTCTTCCGTTTTGACTCGATCAGTTTCATGGCTTTTTCCAGTACTTCCACGATCGCAGACGCGCTGAACGGTTTATTGATATACTCCATCACGCCCAGATTAATCGCCTCTCTGGCATAATCAAACCGGTCGTAAGCAGACAAAATAATAAATTCCATGGACGGATTATTTTTCTGAATTTCCCGGATCGCCTCTATCCCGTTGATTCCCGGCATCTGAATATCCATAAAGGCAATATCCGGCCGGAACTGCTCCGCCAGTTCGATCACATCCCGTCCTGTCTTCGCCGTCTCCACCTGGCATTGTCCCGGAAAATGTTTTTCTATGATCAGCTTCAGAGAATCCAGTACGATCCCCTCGTCGTCGGCCAGCATTACTCGATACATTTTCCTCCTCCTATTCCTCCGGTATCAATATCTGCACTTCTGTTCCTTTGTCTTTTCCCTCGCTCCAAATGGAGAATTCCGCGTCACCATGGAAATACAGTTTCAGCCGTTCCATCACGTTTCGGATTCCCACACCGTTGGAATCGGATGAAAGATCTTCCCCTCCGGCCTCTCCGGCCAGCACCTGACAAATCCTCTCCTGATCCATTCCGGCGCCGTTGTCCCAGATGCAGATACAGATCCGGCCGTCTTTCTGATATACAGACAATTCGATTCTCCCTTCCCGATCGAGTCCCCGTATCCCATAATTAACCGCATTCTCCACCAGCGGCTGAAGAATCATGCTTGGAACTCTCACATCCAGCAGACTTTCATCCACATCCTTTGTAAAATGAATCTCCCCGGCAAACCGCACGTTCAAAATGTAGACATAATTATCCACAAGGTGAATTTCTTCCTCCAGCGACGCGTCCTGGTCGTGCTTGCGCACATTGTACCGGAAAAATCCCGCCACATTTTCCAGAAATTCTCCGGTTCTTCCGGCATCTTCCATCATAGCCAGCTGCGCTCCCGCGTTCAGCGTATTAAAAAGAAAATGCGGATTGATCTGCGCCTGGAGATATTTCAGCTGAGCATCTTTTAAATGACTCTGCATCATGAGTTCCCGCTCTTTTAACTGATTTTCTCTTTCCATGGTCTCCGTGAGCTGATCGATATAATTGCGGATACTTTCCACCATCTGGTTGAACGCTCCGGTCACAACGCCTACCTCGTCCATGCTCTGCACAGGAATCTTATCGATGTTGAAATTCCCACGGGCCACTTCATCGGCCGATTCTGCCAGACGGTGCAGAGGTTTGGTCACCATCCGGGTACTGACCACGATCAGGCTGATATTCCCCAGAATCAGCACCAGCAGCACCCCGAGCGTCACGATCTCCGTATAGCGCAGCGAATTCATCAGGATCTGATAGGTTTCCGAATTATTTTTAAACTGTTCATTATTCAGGCTGTAGATAAACGTATGGATCTCTTCATACAGGACGCAGGCCACTTCATACAGGCTTCCGTACCGTTCCACATTTCTGCCTCTTTTTGCCTGAATGATATCGTCCACCAGAGACAGGTAGTTTTCTGACAGCCCGCGGATATTTTTCTCCGTCAGGAGCAGCACGTCGTCTGTCACCTGCGTGTTCAGCCCGTCGATCTGCCTGCGGAACTCCTGCTCGCTCCGGTAATATTCCTCCATGGCCTCTGAGCTTTTGGTATTCAGATAATCCTCTGTGCTGCTCTGCACCTGATCCAGCGCGGCGGACAGTTCGTTCATGCGTACATTGCTCATATAGACTTCGTCCACTCTCCCCGTCATACCGTTAATGATCGCCGACATATAAAGGTTGACCGCAAGAATCATCACGCCGGCCAGCACGAATATTGTCGTCAGCTTCTGCTGCAGCGACATGGTCTTCCATTTTTCCAGAATCCTGTTTCTCATAGCTGCTCCATCAGTTCCTCTGCTTCGTCGGGAGTAATCACATGGATATCCACCGCCATATAGCCGTTGGTATATCCTGTTTCCACATATTCATCCAATGCTTTTACGCTCAGTTCTCCCATCTGAGCCGTATCCAGCGCAACTGTCGCCTGGATAATATTTTTCGACACCGCGTCCAGAATCGTATCCGAATCATAATATCCGATCATTTGTACCGTGCCTACTTTGTTGTAATCCACAGCCGCAGAATATGCGCAGCGCGTATGTACGGCATTCAGGCACACCAGTACGTCCGGAAGCTCCTCGCCGAGGAATATGTCCCGGATAGATTCCTCCGCGCTGAAATCTCTGCTGCCGTCAATGGCGTAAGTGTCCACCGTGACCGCATCCAGACTCCCGAGCGCCTCTTCCAGCGTTTCGCGGATTGCCAGCAGAATCAGGTTCTGACTGCTGTCCGTCCGGTTTTCATCCAGCAGAACCAGTACCTGCCCGGCGCCTTCCGGAAGCATTTTAAGGATCTGCCTGCCATACTCCTGACCGATATTATAGTTGTTGGAACCCACAAAACACTGTCTCCGGCTTTCAATACAGTCGCTTAAGATTGTCACCACCGGTATGCCCGCGTCTACCGCCTCATCGATCAGCTCCACAGTCTCTTCCTCGTCATCTCCCGTGACGATGATTCCGTCCACAGAGGCTCGGATCGCCATATCCAGCAGTTCTGTGCGGTCATAATCCACGGCCAGATTCTCGCCGAAGCGTTCCACATATACGCCGCGTTTTTTCCCCTCCTCAAGAGCGCTCTCATAGACCTCCGCCCAGAAGTCTTCGTCTCCGCTGCCTGTGATCATGGCATAATGGCGGTTATATGTAGAATAACCTCCTGCTTCTCCCCCTCCCACCCGGTTTCCAAACCAGTAGAGCAGCAGAAACGCCGCCAGGAATAAGAAAGGCAGAAAAATAAACGCCCCGTTTTTTTTATTTTTCATTCCTTTCCCTCCAGTTCCACTAAAAATACCTGCAAAAAGACTGTCTCGAAATGGCAGAATCCGCCATTTCTTGACAGTCTCCTCCTATGGCCGGTTTCCGGACCGGCCTGATAACTTATGCGAACGGATTCTCAGTCGGATAGCGTACGCCTGCCGGCTGGTTGTAGCCAATCTCTTTTACATCAACGCCAATATATTTGAATACTTCATACAGCGCTTTGCCATAATGTCCGAATGCAACCGCTCCGTGATGCGGGAAGTTGCCTTCGATCAGCACATGACGGTAGAAACGCTTCATCTCCGGAATCGCGAAGATGCCGATGGCTCCGAAGGAACGGGTCGCTACCGGAAGCACCTCTCCGTTTGCCACATACGCACGCAGCTTGTTGTCCGCGGTACTCTGCAGACGGAAGAACGTGATATCGCCCGGTGCAATGTCTCCTTCCAGAGTTCCCTGAGTCACTTCTTCCGGAAGGCTTCTCGCCATGATCAGCTGATACTTCATCTGGCAGAAGGACAGTTTCTTGCTGCTGGTATTTCCGCAATGGAAGCCCATGAACACGTCGTTGCTCTTGTAATCATATTTGCCCTTGATGTCCTCATCGTAAATATCATACGGAACAGTATTGTTGATATCCAGCAGGGTTACGATATCGTCGCTGACGCAGGTTCCGATGAACTCGCTCAGTGCGCCGTAGATATCCACTTCGCAGGATACCGGGATGCCTCTTCCGGTCAGACGGCTGTTTACATAGCACGGCACAAAACCAAACTGGGTCTGGAATGCGGGCCAGCATTTTCCTGCGATAGCCACATATTTGCGGTATCCCTTGTGATCTTCCACCCAGTCAAGCAGCGTCAGTTCATACTGTGCCAGTTTGGAAAGGATCTCCGGCTTTTTGTTGCCTTCGCCCAACTCTGCTTCCATATCTTTTACCACATCTGGGATTCTGGGATCGCCCGCATGTTTGTTGTATGCCTCAAAAAGATCCAGCTCGGAATTTTCTTCGATTTCCACGCCCAGATTGTAAAGCTGCTTGATCGGAGCGTTGCATGCCAGGAAGTTCAGCGGTCTCGGACCGAAGCTGATGATCTTCAGATCGGAAAGTCCGATAACAGCTCTCGCGATCGGAAGGAATTCATGGATCATATCTGCGCATTCTTCTGCGGTTCCCACCGGGTACTCCGGAATATACGCGCGAATGTTGCGGAGAGCCAGATTGTAGCTTGCATTCAGCATACCGCAGTAAGCGTCGCCGCGGCCCTGTACCAGATCTTTGCCCGTCTCTTCTGCCGCCGCCACAAACATCTTCGGTCCGTCGAAATGTTTCGCGAGCAGAGTCTCCGAGATCTCCGGGCCGAAATTGCCAAGATATACTACCAGGGCATTACAGCCTGCAGCTTTGATATCTTCCAGAGCCTGTACCATGTGGATCTCGCTCTCCACGATGCAGACCGGACATTCGTAAATGTCTGCCGCATCATATTTTGCCTGGTAAGCGTCCACCAGCGCTTTTCTTCTGTTCACGGACAGAGATTCCGGGAAACAGTCGCGGCTTACTGCCACGATACCAATTTTTACTTTTGGAATGTTCATCATGATAGATATCCTCCTATGATTTTATGTTTTGCGGAACCGGTATGGGCCCGCTGATTCCTGAATATATTTATTGCAATGAATCCTTGATATCGATATTTTTTCCTATCAGGCCGATATGGGATCCTTCCGGAAGTCCGCCCTCCGCATGACCGATCAGCCACTTGTTCTTTGCAGTGATCAGCGCGTCTTCCCATCCTTCATGTTTTTCTTCCAGCGGCAGATTCGTATCTCTGGGCAGTACGATCGCTACGCGGAAACCGCTCTCATGGACGCAGCAGGGCGCATAATGAAGCGTTGTTGCGTAAAGTTCCACCGCAGTCCCTTTCGGCAGATAAAAAGCTTCTACCAGAGAAGTATCATAAGTAAAATCTTCCGTAATATCCTGCTGAGCCCCTACCAGCAGCACTGCGTCTTCACCGGCCACGTCAATTTCAGACGAACGGTGGTATTCCAGCGCGTTCAGCTTATAGTTCTTGCCATTGCAGTACCCGATCTGGATCGGCAGCTCTCCGTAGCCCTTTTTCTGAAGCTCCGCATACACCGGAAGCGCTTCCAGTTCCGGTATCGACGGCTCATAAACCACATCGTCCGGAAGCGGGGTGGATTTCAATGCTTCCACAAGCCCGGAAAAGTCCACGTTCTGTACGACTTTGCCGTATTTCCGGAATGCGGCGTCTGTCACTTTCTGAATCTTCATGATTCCTTCCTCCTGTTTTATTTGATGATTTCAAACAACGGCTTACACGCCGGATAGATCTCTTTAAACTGCTGATAACGCTCCTCATACTTTGCGGCCAGTTCCGGATCCGGATCCACGGTATCGATCACCTTGACCAGCTTCGCGGCTGCTTCCTCTACGGTCGCATATTCACCGCATGCCACCGCCGCCAGCATCGCCCCTCCAAGTGCGGGGCCTTCTTCGCTTTCGATCACATCCACTTTGATATTCATCACATTGGCGATGATCTTCTTCCAAAGCGGGCTCTTGGCACCGCCGCCGCAGATCTTTGTCCGCTCAATATGAATGCCAAGGGATTTCGCCACCTCAAAAGAATCTCTGAGAGCGAACGCCACTCCTTCCAGCACAGCCTGCGTCATATCTGCCCTGGAAGTATCCATGGTCATGCCGATGAAAGTTCCACGTGCATTGGGATTATTATGCGGGGAACGCTCGCCCATCAGGTACGGCAGGAAATACACATGATTCTCACCCAGCCTGGTGATCTTCGCCTGTTCTCCCGCGTAATCCGCCGTGCCTATAATCTCGTCCATCCACCATTTATTGCAGGAAGCCGCGCTCAGCATGCATCCCATCAGGTGATAATGTCCGTCCGCGTGAGCAAAGGCATGCAGCGCGTTATTTTTATCCACCCCGAATTTTTCAGAGGAGATGAAGATCGTTCCGCTGGTTCCCAGAGAAATATTGCACATGCCGTCGCCGACCGTACCGGTTCCTACTGCAGCAGCCGCGTTGTCTCCTGCTCCCGCCACGACTTTGACTGTCTGCGGAATATCCAGCTCTGCCGCGATCTCCGGAAGCACGTTCCCGACTGCTTCATAAGATTCATAGACCTTCGCCAGCTGCTCTTCACGGATTCCGCAGATCTCGAGCATCTCCTTCGACCAGCGGCGGTTCTTCACATCGAAGATCAGCATGCCGGACGCATCGGACACATCGGTGCAGTGCACGCCGGACAGCCGGTACGCAATGTAATCCTTCGGAAGCATGATTTTTTCAATCCGGGCGAAATTCTCCGGCTCTTTATTCTTTACCCAGAGAATTTTCGGCGCCGTAAAACCTGTAAAGGAAATATTCGCCGTGTATTCCGAAAGTTTATCCTTTCCGATCACATTGTTCAGATAATCGCACTCTTCATAGGTACGTCCGTCGTTCCAGAGCAGAGCCGGACGGATCACCTTGTCATCTTTGTCCAGGATCACAAGTCCATGCATCTGTCCTCCGAAACTGATGCCCGCCACCTGGCTCCTGTCACAGTCTGCCAGAAGTTCTTTCAGTCCGTCCATGGTCTGATTAAACCAGTCCTCCGGATTCTGCTCCGACCATCCCGGATGCGGGAAATAGATCGGATACTCTCTGGACACAATCTTTTTGATCGTTCCGTTTCCTTCCATCAGAAGCAGCTTCACAGCGGAAGTGCCCAGATCCACGCCAATATACAGCATTGATTTATCCTCCTCCTTTATTCATACTTTCTCCACAGTTTGCGTGCACGTGCACGTTATATGTTTATATTACCCCTTTTGCATTCTTTTTTCAACAGAATGACACGTTTTTTCTATTCAATCTTAAATTTTTGTGAATCGTGTATAATTTTCAGTTCGAAACAGGACTCTATCTCCCTTTTTTCTGTGCACATTATATGATTTTTTTGTTTTTATTTTTTTATGAGAGTGCACGTGCACGCTCCGACCGCATTGACAGTTTCTCCAATTTCATGTATGTTTACAGTAGAAGAAAAAGAAAGGGTTCTCTATGACTACCATCAAAGAAATCGCGGATCTTGCCGGCGTGTCCAGGGGCACCGTGGACCGGGTGCTCAATAACCGGGGCGCTGTCAGTCCCAAGACAGCCGAAAAGATCATGGACATTGTGCGCGCCATGGATTACCGGCCCAATCGGGCAGGAATCACGCTGGCCGCTCAGAAAAAAAAATATAAAATCGGAGTCATCCTTTTCAGTGAAAACAATCCTTTTTTTGATGAAGTGATGGAAGGCGTCCGCATTAAAGCATCCGAGCTCCAGGATTACGGCATCACCACATTAACCCGGAGGGTGGAATTCGATATGGAAGCCCAGCTGGCTGCCGTAGACGAATTGTTAGGCGAAGGGATCCACGGGCTGATGCTGGCTCCTTATAACCATATGCGCATTCAGGAAAAAATAGACGAGCTGGTAGAACTTCAGATACCTGTAGTCACCGTCAATACCGATATCGACGGTTCCCGCAGGCTTGCCTATGTGGGAAGCGACTATTTCCAGGGGGGATGCACGGCCGCAGGACTTTTTGCCCTCATGACTTCAGGAACTGTGGACCTGGGAATTATCACCGGTTCCTCCAATGTTCTCTGCCATACAGAAAGAATCCGGGGTCTCAGGCATGTGCTGGAACAGACTTATCCCCGGATCCGGATCGCCAGGATCCTGGAAAACCATGACGACGAATTCGAAAGCTATACCCTTACCAGACAGCTGCTGGAAGAATATCCGCATCTGGACGCGGTCTTTTTTGCAGCGGCAGGTGTCTACGGAGGCTGCCGCGCCATCCGGGAGTCCGGATGCCATCCCAAAGTCATTACCTTCGACGAAGTTCCTACTACTTTGGAAATGCTGAAGGATGGGATAATCTCTGCCACTATCAGCCAGCAGCCGGTACGGCAGGGATCCCGTTCCCTGGATATCCTTTTTGAATATCTGACTTCCGGCATCCTTCCGGAGCAGGAACAGAATTTTGTGGAATTATCTATCAAAATACGGGAAAATATCTGACGCTGAGCTGTTTACCAGCTCAGCGTCAATACATGCAGATTTTCATTTTCCATATACCGGAAGCTTGTAATATCCGGACAGTATTCGGCAATACGGCTGTCTGCCACCAGAGCCTGTCTCGCCTGTCCGTAAGCCTCCGAACTTCCAAACCGAAGCCCCAGCTGGCGTCCCCCTTCTTCACTGCAGCGTCTGAGCGCCGCTCCCGCCGCATCCTCTTCAAACGCCTCGAAGAACAATCCCTCCTGTACATAATAATTAAATTCCGTCTTCACGCATACCGGAAGTTCCAGATCCATATCCGTGGTATGGGTTGCCGCCAGATCTGCGTTCGTAAGATTCAGATATTCGTATGAGCATGCTCCCAGGGCGGCCGCTACGTTGTTTCCCCAGGTAGCGTCCATCAGATATGGATCGCCCTCAATCATGACCAGGTTCCAGGCATGGCTCTCTCCTCCCGCGTCTCCATATACAATCATGCAGGGCACATCCAGACGGGACAGCAAATACTGCGCCGCGGCGGCAATCCCGTTGCACACAGACTGCCCTCCCAGAAACACGCTCAGAATATTCTGGTTTTCCACCGCGTCCGGATTATATTTCACGTTCAAGGAAAGATTTTCATATATCGTTTTTACTTTTTCATAGTCGGAGTCATCCTCTCCCGTTCCATATAAAAAAGGAGACAGAGCACGGTCCACCTGCGCCTGATAATCCTCTCTTTCATCCTGCGTCATAGTATAAGACGGCAAAAAACGGATCCTGACCGTCTGACCTCCCAGGCTTTCTTTTACATACTGATATCCGCTGACCCAGAATATTTCTCCATGGTCGCTGGTCAGCGCTTCAAAAGCGCGCGAAAGCACCTCCTCGTCCGTAGTCGGCAGATCCGTTTCCTCCGCATGGTTTTCCAGTGTATCAAGCATCTGCGCGTATACCGTCTTTGTTTCTTCATCCAGCAGGCTGTAAGCCAGACTGTCCGCAGACGGCTCTTCCGCAGATTTTTCTGCAGTATGCCCCTCTTCTTCTGGATCTTCTTCCACAGGCGGCTCTTCTTCGATATCGGACTGCTCTTTTCCCGGCTCCTCCACCGTCCGGATCGGCTCCAGACTTTCTGACTGCGGCGCTAAAACTGATGACACGCAAACTGCTCCCAGACCCAGACCCAGACAGAGCAAAAAAATCGCCAGTCCATTTAAAATTTTTTTCATATAATATCTCCGAATCTGTTATCCTGCATAGGGAAGCATCTCAAAGTAATCCGTTTCCGGTCTTCCGTTCACATACAAAGTCCAGGTATCATCCGCTCCATTTCCGCGTTCATATAAGATACTTCCTTCTTCCCCGCTCTCATCCACGCGAAAATACGCCAGTCCCTGGTTATCCGTCCCGGTGATCCGGATCCGGCTGCCGGCTGGCAGTATGGTCTCCCGGCCATCTATCGTCACCGGAAGATCCTGAATAACCGTCAAAAGGTACGCGTCTGAATCGTTTCCCATAATCCGGAAGATATCGGACTGCTGTGCCAGCATTCCATTTTCGTCGATCTTATAATCCATCATCCCGTAATAAGTGCCGAACACATTCAGGCTCATACGCAGAGTCAAAAGTTCCGTATTGATCGCCCCATCCGACAGACTGATTCCTTCCAGCCGGTTTCCTTCCTTAATCACTCCTCCTGTTATCTCATATAAGAAAGTAACATAGTCGTCCGACGCATAGTCTGCATCAAAAAGCACAAAGCTTCGGCCATCTGTCAGGTTCAGCAGATACGCACTCCCCATCCGTCCAAAAGTTCCCGCCACCACACTGGAATCTCCCAGTTCCAGCGTAATCTGAGTCTCACCGTATTCTTCGTCGGTCTCTGTACGAATATTCAGCCGCTGCTGCACACTGTCCTCCGAAGCTAACGTCAGATAAACATCTGTATTCTCCGGAAGAGCCGCCGCCCCGGCTCCGTTTATCCCTGCGTAAGCATCCTCCATATACTCTCCGAATACATCGTAGGGAAGCGTCACTTCCGCCGCTCCCATGGCATAAGGCCCCACCTCATACGGATTGAACACAAACGTAATGCCTGCTCCGTCCAGATACCAGACCGGGCCGGATTCCCACATATCTTCTACCGTACTCTCATACTCAGGAAACAGTCCTTCTCCATACCGGACTTTCAGTTCTTCTGCGATATACCCCGCAGCCTCCTGCTGAAATCCTTCCTCATCCTTCAAAATATCATCCAGGGACAGCAAAGCTCCCGTCTGCGAGTCAAACACAATACCCGTATATCCGTAATTGCCGTGCGCGCCTCCGGTGTAATCACTGTTCAGTTCCCGCAGACTGATCACCCGGCTGTCTGCACGCATTACTTCCAATTCTTCGAATATGCTGTAGTAATAAGAATCTGCGGAAGCGCTTTCACTCAACGCCGCTTCCTCACTGGCGGTCGGATACAGTCCTTCTCCATAGGTCAGCAGCTCCTCTTTCCGCTGATCGGACCACTGACTTACGCTCTCGGCAACTGTCTCGAAGCCTTCTCCCTGCACTTCTGCTGTATCATATTCCAGATGCAGGGCCCATTTCCCGCTTTCCTCATCGTACCAGTCTTTTTCTTCTCTGGCAAACGTCACCTGCGGCGCCGTCTCTTGTGCTTCGCTTTCCTCCTGTCCGGGGGATTGCTCATCCCCGGCGCCGACTGCCGGTTCCGCATCTTCTTCCTGTTCAACTGCGGGCGCCGTCTCTTCCTCCTCATTCCCTGTACGTCCGGAACATCCCCCCAGAGCAAACGCACCGCACATAGTTACAAGCAGCATCCAGACTGTCAATTTTCTCCTCTTCATGCTCTGCCTCTCTTTCTGCGCTCCTTCCGAAAAGGTTTTTCCAGGAAACGCTTAACCACAATCTGAATCTCGTCCGTGGACCGATCCACAGGTTTCGTTAATATTGTATCCATCCCGGCACGGTTTGCTCCCCAGATATCCGTAAATATCTGATCCCCGACAAACAGGGTCTCCTCCGCCGAAATTCCCATCTTCTTCATAGCTTCCAGATATCCCCGGGTCCCCGGTTTTCCGGCGTCATACACATAACCGGACCTCACCTGGTCCGCAAAGGGCTTCACCCTTTCTTCTCCATTATTTGATACCAGCATGGTGCGAAGGCCCAGACCGTGTATCCGGTCAAAAAGCCTTATCGCTTTTTCATCCGCGGGCGCTCCGTGAGGAACCAGCGTATTATCGATATCGAAAATCACCCCCCTGTAGCGTCCTGCCAGCTTCTCCCAATCCAGACCATAGACAGAATCCGTCATACGGTCCGGATAAAGATCTCCCAGTCCCATAATATTCTCCTTTTTTCAGATTCATACTTGAAAGCGTCTCTCTCCAGTGCTATAATAAAGCCTGCATGGGGATATAGCTCAGTTGGGAGAGCGATGCGTTCGCAACGCATAGGTCACGAGTTCGAGTCTCGCTATCTCCATTTTTTTGCGCCCTTTTTCAGGGCGCTCCCTCTTATCTGTCCTCGTAAACGATCTTTCCCCTGCAAATGGTAAAATGTACCCTTCCGGGCAGTTCCCATCCTGAAAATGGCGAATTGGACGCTTTCGATACAAAATGATCCGCCGTCCATAATTCTTTTTCCCCAAATACAACCAGATCTGCCGGCGCCCCCGGACGAATGCTGACCGGATCCAGGCGGTAAAATTCCGCCGGATTTTTACTCATAAGCGCCATAAGTTCCATCAGCGTAAGATATCCCGGCTCTACCAGAGATTTTATGCCAAGCCCCAGAGAGGTCTCCAGCCCGATGATTCCGCTGGGCGCTTTCTCCATGGATCCTGCCTTTTCCTCCGAACTGTGCGGAGCATGGTCGGTCACGATCATATCGATCGTGCCGTCCTGCAGGCCGGCGATGATCGCCCGCCGGTCTTTCTCTTCCCGAAGCGGGGGATTCATCCTTGCCATGGTACCGTATTTCAGGACTGCTTCATCTGTCAAAGTGAAATGATGGGGCGTCGCTTCTGCGTGAACATCTGCCCCGAGCTTTTTTGCCGTGCGTACAAGTTCCACAGAATTGGCCGAACTGATATGCTGAATGCACACGGACGCGCCCGTATGGAGCGCCAGAATGCAGTCTCTCGCCACCATCACATCTTCCGCGGTCCGGGACGCGCCTCCATACCCCAGCTTCTCCGACACCTTGCCCTGGTGGACGCCGGGCGCGGAGACGAAAAGCGGGTCCTCTTCGTGCAGGCTGATCGGCAGATTCAGCTCTTTTGCCTTTTCCAGCGCCTGCGTCAGCAGCGCTTCATCGGTCAGCGGGATCCCATCGTCCGTAAAGCCTGCTGCCCCGGCGGCCGCCAGCGCTTCCATGTCTGTGAGTTCCCGCCCCTTAAGCCCGCGGCTCACACAAGCCGCCTGCATCACATGAATCCCTGTCGCTTTCCCCTTCTCCAATACATATTTCAGCGTCTCCGTCTGATCCACGGGCGGCTTTGTGTTCGCCATACAGACCACCCTGGTAAAGCCTCCTCTGGCCGCCGCTTTCGCTCCTGTCCATATATCTTCTTTATATGTTAAGCCCGGATCCCGGAAATGCACATGCGCATCCATCAGCCCCGGCGCGACGGTAAGGCCGTCCGCATCCAGCACCCGAGCCCCTTCTGCGTCCAGACCTGCTCCGACTTTCACAATTTTATCTTCATCTATCAGAACATCCAGCACCTGATCAATCCCGCTTACCGGATCCAACACTCTCCCATTCCGAATCAGTATCATACCGCTCTCCTGTCTTCAGCTTTGAAACTGAACTGTTTTTTCATTGTAACTGCCCAGGAAGTCCTGAACTGTTATCTTTCATTATATATAAAACTCATCTGCATTTCAACGCAGTTTATGGTATAATGAGCGCGGAACGCGAATTATACCATCGCGCATGCCGGTTTCTGCGCTCGCCGCAGAAAGCCGGGCGCATCCGCCGGAGGCATCATGTCTGCAAAGCAGACATGGTATAATGAGCGCGGAACGCGAATTATACCATCGCGCATGTTTCCTAACATCAAAAGATAATGGAGGAGTATCTATGAAATCACTGCTGAAAGGGATCGGCATCGGCCTGGGGATCGGGATTATCCTGTTAACTGCCCTGTATCTTTGTCTCACATTTTCCGGGAACCGCCTGTCCTCCCGGAGAAACATATCAGAAAACGCAGGAATTCAGACAGAGCCGGCAGAGTCAATCTCCTCCCAGGAGACCACTCAAGAAGAAAATACGTCCGAACCGCTTTCCGCTGAAACCGAGAAGGAACCGTCTGAGGTTCTGCCGGAGGAGCCGCTGCCCGAACCGGATGTCACGCTCTCATTCGCAGGAGACGTCATGTTTCCGGATCATTATCTGTCCGCCTATGACACGGGCGGGATCCAAGCCATCGCCGACAGCGGCATGCTGTCCCACATGCAGGATTCGGATCTGTTTCTGCTGAACGAAGAATTTCCTTTCAGCCTGCGGGGAGAACCTATGCCAGACAAACAGTTTACTTTCCGCACAGATCCAAAATACGTCCGCATCTTCCAGGACCTGGGCGTAGATATCGTCACAGTGGCAAATAACCACGCTCTGGATTTCGGGCAGGATGCCTTCTGCGACACCCTGGATACTCTTCAGCAGGCTGATATCGCCTGTATCGGCGGCGGTTATGACATCGCCCAGGCTTCTGCGCCCGCCGTCCGTACCGTTCACGGGCAGACCTTTGCTTTTCTGGGCGCGACCAGAGTCTCCCCGGCATACGAATGGTATGCCACCGACTCTCAGCCCGGACTGTTCCAGACCTATGATCCGACGCTTCTGAACCAGAGGATCGCGGAAGCCGACGCCCGGTATGATCATGTCATTGTATTTGTACATTGGGGAATCGAAAGAAATGAAACGCCGGAAGAGTACCAGCGTGTCCTGGCTCAGGGATATATAGACGCGGGAGCGGATCTGATCGTAGGATGCCATCCGCATGTGCTGCAGGGCTTTGAATATTATCAGGGAGTTCCCATCGTTTACAGTCTGGGCAACTATCTGTTCGACAGCCGAACCGGGGAAACCGTGCTTCTGAAAGCCGTCTTTTCTCCGGAAGGAGAACTTTCCCTGCAGTTGATCCCCTGCCGCCGGGAATCCGAAGTTCTGACGCAAATAGAAGACCCGTCTTCCCTCTTTCAGCACCTGAGCGATATTTCTTTCGGCGCCGAAGTCTCGGAAGACGGGATCATTACAGAAGGCGGCACTGATTAGTGCTCAGCCTTCTTTGTTATAAGCTCTTTTCCGGAAGTAACCACAATCGTCACTCCCAGAATCATCAACAGGACTGCTACGATCAGCTGAAGTCCTTCCACCATAAATACGCCGGTGCCTGCCGAAAACGCGCCTGCCAGCGCGATGAATCTCTGTACCAGCGCCGTGAATGTTACGATCAGCATGATCACGAACGGAGGAACGAGCGTTCTCATCTCTCTGCCTGTCACTTTCAGGAATACGCACAGCGTGATCAGAACCAGCGCGCTCAGAAGCTGGTTGGCGCTTCCGAACAAAGGCCAGATATTGGAATATCCCACCTGCGTCAGAATATATCCGAACACCAGAGTAATCAGGGTCGCAAAATATTTATTGCAGAGCACCTTTCTCCAGCCTTCCGCATGCTCCATATCATCCGTACTGAATAATTCCTGGAAAGACATGCGGCCGATACGGGCCACAGAGTCCAGCGTAGTAAATGCCAACGCGGATACGCACATGGTCATAAAGCTCTGGGCTACAAAAACCGGAATCCCGAACATCTCCAGGAATCCTGCCACTCCGGAAGAGAAGATCTGGAACGGTGTTCCCACTGCCGCCGTACCGTCTGCGCCGGCTGCAGCTCCGGCCACACACAGCGCGATGACCGCCAGAAGGCTTTCCAATACCATCGCTCCATATCCAACCTTCAGCATATCCTTTTCGTTGGAGATCGTCTTGGAGGAAGTTCCGGAAGACACCAGGCTGTGAAATCCGGATACCGCGCCGCAGGCGACTGTCACGAACAGAATCGGGAACAACGTTCCCAGGCTGTCATTCCGGAAACCGGTATATGCCGGAAGATTCATGGTCGGATGCGCAAAAATCAGTCCCAGTACAGCGCCGACGATCATACCGACAAACATAAATGTGGACATATAATCACGGGGCTGCATCAGGAACCACATAGGAAGTACCGCAGCCAGGAAGATATATGCAAATGCGATGTACACCCACATCTCTTTTCCCAGGATCACCGGCAGATTCATTCCGCATACAAACGCAAGCACCGTGCATGCCAGGCCGAAGACCACTTCTTTCCAGCCGGCCAGCTTTGCCTTTCTCTGGACAAGTCCGAAAACAGCCGCAAACAGGATAAAGAACAAGGAGATGCTCCCCGCCGCGCCGTTTACCGTCGCATTTTCCGCAAGCGCCGTCACACCGTCTGTTACCACATAAGCATTGAAGGTATCCGCCACCATGTCCGCGAACGCCGCCATGACGATCAGAGTGAACAGCCAGCAGAATCCCAGGAATAATTTGCGTCCGGCTTTGCCGATATACTTCTCGATCAGAAGTCCCATAGATTTTCCATCATTCTTTACGCTGGCGTACAGCGCGCCAAAGTCCGTCACGGCGCCGAAGAAGATGCCTCCCAGAATAATCCACAGCAGAACCGGCAGCCATCCGAACGCCGCGGCCTGGATCGCTCCCGTCACCGGTCCTGCTCCGGCAATCGATGAAAACTGGTGCGCAAATACCGTCCATCCGTCTGTGGGCACATAGTCCTGCCCATCGTTATGTACTACCGCGGGGGTTTTCGCGTTCGGATCAATTCCCCATTTTTTTGCCAGCCACCTTCCATACAGCGTGTACGCTGCCACAAGGCATACTGCGGCAATCAGTACAATTACAAGCGTGTTCATAATCTTCACTCTCCTTTGTTCTGTTTTGGGCTTTTATCCCATAAAAAAATCGCCCCCTGGCAGATCGCTCTGTCAGAAGACGAAGTACATTTCCTCCGCGTTACCACTTCTATTACCGGATATCATTCCGGTCCCTCAGTCCCGTCGGCCGGCAAAGCACATCCCAGATCGCTTTTCATTAAGCTCAGGTCCTATCTGCCGGATTAACAGGTTTCCTTATAACGGAGGAATTCCGATCCGGGCTACTGGTTCTGCCGTTCGCCCCGACTGCTCGCAGGTGATAACCGCCCTGACCATGCTGTTCCCTCACACCATCCGGGAACTCTCTGAAAACACTTCTGTCCGGGAAGTCCTGTCCTGTTCAACGCATTGTTTTTTGAACACGAGTTTATTATATCTCAAAAATGAAGAATGTCAACAAAAAATTACTTCTTGCCAAGGCAGCTGGTAGGGCGGCTATACCCGTTCCGAGTCTTGCGGAAAGGGGAGCTGCTTATGAATACATATGAAGAGTTTCAAATCATCTTGGGTGTGGCCATGCTGATTATTGCGATTCTGAATCAAAAAAATAAGTAAACCGCCCTGTCCTCTGGTAAAGAATAGGCGGTTTACTTTCAAGTAAAAGTCTAACTGTTACCGGAACGGGGAACCCGTACCTCCCTTGGATAATCTGTCCCGCCTGCCCGCCGACCACGCCAGAAAAGCCTTGCTATGGCGGGGGTATCGGCCTAAATGCGTAGAATGTAGGCGTTATTCATCCTTATTGTCGTCTGTTTCCTCTGTTTGTTCCGGCAAAGCAGCCGCATCCTCTACAATATCGGTTATAAGCTGCCGGAAGTCTTTGGCGTTTTGGGAAGTAATCACCGGCTTCCCTGTTGTATCTTCAATCTCTTTCCGGGTATTTCCCGCTATCGAACCGCCTTTGTGCGCCACTTTCTGATTTTCAGAAAAAGTAGTGGGCTTTACAGTTTTAGAAATCTCCGTTGTAGTCGCTTCGGCAAGCATTGTCAAAACCAGTTCCAGATCACTCATGTTGTCCCGGAGGTTTTCTTTTTTCAACCCTTTCAGCTTTTTGTACTGGCGGGTTGTCATGCCAGACCATGCGCGGGAAATCTCGTCTGTCAGGATCGCATATTCCTTTCCCTTTTCCACACCGCGCTTTTGCCACTCGTCTGTCAGCTCATTGCGAATACGGATCGCCAAAAGGCGCTGATGTACCCATTCCTCGGAATATCCTTTTTTCAGATAGGTTTCTAACGCCCGGTCAATGGCCTGTTCCGGGTCAATGGTTTCTTCAATCCGTTCCCGGCCCACCCTTGCCAGCCATGCCTTGAACGGCTCGGCTTTGGGGGAGGGAACAGACTGGATAATCCGCAATAGCTGTTCTGTATTGGCAACATCAGTTTTATATCTTTTCCCATCAGAGGACAGCATTTTCAGTTGTACGATTTTCTCGTACAACTCAACCGCACCCTCTTTTTTCAGCTTCCGCTTTAAATCACTCCAATACCGGCGGGGATTTTCTGTGCCGGTCAAAACGGAGATAACATCTACAATGGAAAAGTACCATTCTTCTTGTTCTTCGTCCCATGCGGTACGGATTTTTTTATCTTCAAATAGCTGGATCGCGTCATTATTTATCAATTCGCCCATTGCTATGTACCTCTCTTTCGCGGGGATAATTACAGTTTACCGTATCTTTTTGAAAAAATCTACCTCTGGCGCGGCTCATTTCCCGGAAAGCTGCCAGTATTTTTGCCGCTGCCGTTCAGTTTCTTTCTTCCGGCGCATCCGCACCGCGCAATCCGGGCAGTATTTGGCCCGGTTGGACTTCGGCGTGAACACGGCCCCGCACTCAACGCAGCGTTTCACCTCGTCCCGGCTCTTGCTGATCTCGGCGCACAGGGCCGCGTCCATGGCCGTGTGAGAACCACGCGGGGGTGAAAGTCCCGTAGAGCTGCGCCAGCAGCCGTCCGTTATGGCCCCTTTTGCAACTACAAACCTTTTTTAGCCATTGGAAAGGGGGCTAAAAGTATGAATAATACTGATGTGCCAATCTGGGAAAAATACACGCTGACGATTGAAGAAGCGTCCAAATATTTCCGCGTCGGGGAAAACAAACTGCGTAAACTGGCCGAGGAAAACCCTACCGCTGGCTGGGTGATTATGAACGGCAACCGCATCCAAATCAAGCGGAAGCAGTTTGAAAAAATAATTGATAGCCTTGACGCCATATAGTGAAATCGGGCCTTGAATATGCTATAATATCCTTATAGCGTGTCAAGGCTCTTTCCGTCATGGAAAGGAGCATGACGATATGCCGAGAAAAGAACGAGATGAAAAAAGGCGCGACAGCAAAGGCCGCCTTTTGAAATCTGGAGAGAGCCAGCGACCAGACGGAAGATACGCTTACAAATATATAGACACCTTTGGAAACCCCAAGTTTGTGTACTCATGGAAGTTAGTACCCACCGACAAAATCCCTGCCGGGAAGCGCCCCGACCTTTCTCTGCGTGAGAAAGTCAGGCAGATACAACAGGACATTGCCGACGGGATCGACCCCATCGGCAAGAAAATGACGGTCTGCCAGCTTTATGCCAAGTACATCCGGCAGCGGGGAAATGTGAAGCGTGGGACGAAAAAAGCCGCGAACAGTTGATGAAACTTTTGTCGGACGACAAACTGGGGGCGGCCAGCATCGACAGCGTGAAGCTGTCCGACGCAAAAGAATGGGCCTTGCGTATGCAGGAACAGGGCGTTGCCTACAACACCATCTGCAACAGCAAGCGTTCCAGGATTTCTTTCTATGTCATATCCCAAATGCGCACACATACCATTTTGAAATCTTCTTCCACAATTAGTACAAGCATCGCGATGCTCGTTGTAAAACACATCCAATTCGCGGGTGTGCCTATGTGTCATTTCCTGCATCACTTCCCCCCACTCTCTCATGTTCTATTTTTTAAAATTGATTAAGTGTTTTGCAAATAGTATTCATTCAATATATCTGCTAAGGCTTTTGGATTTTCTTCATTGACAACATGGCCTGTATTCTCAATAATTTTCAATTCTGCGCTTCTAATATTTTGTGATAAGTAATCCGCTGATTTCATATTTGCACTGTCTTTCTTTCCGCAAAGAATTAAAGTGGGGCATTTAATATTTTTCATCCTATCACTGAAATCTAAATTCTTCATAGTATCCCCTAAAGCAAATGTGCTCTTTTTATCAAATGCCATAGTTTCAAAAATAGATTTTGGTAAAAATCTGAAAATTATATTTTGAAAACTAAATGCTACTTTCGGAACTTTATATGGCGTTCCGATTAAAACTAATGTTTTCACTTTTTGCGGGAAATCCAAAGCAAAATTCAGAGCCAAAATACCACCTAATGAAAGGCCGCATAAATGAATTTGTCCGTCAAATTCGTTACAATATTTTACAAATGAAGAATATAGATTTTCGTAGCTTGCCTCTTTCCCTTCAAGGATGGAGGATAAATTTGGACATACAATATCTTCGTTGTTTGTCATGTATGAAATTGTTTTTTCCCAACTTGTTGCTTTGTGTCCTGAGCCGTGAACAAATATTTTTGTTGCCATAAGTATCTCCTTTGAATTTTATGTTTTATTTTCCTGCCTGCTCAATCATCTTTTTCGCAAACTGCTGGAACAGTTCAACGGTTTCCTCATCCATCAGCGTAAGCTGTCCGATCTGTCCGGCAACCATAGCCGCTACATCGTCAATGGGAAGCGGGTTTTGCTTCTGTTCCGCCAGTGCGTCCCGCATGGCTTGGAACATAGCAGCGGTCACAGCTTCTCCCGGCTGTTCCCCGTTGTCACATTATACAGAATGATTGCAAAAATATAATTTCCAAAGTGTAAACTTCATCAAAATGCAATTCTCGCAAAATTCCGGGGATTGCATTTTTTCGTGTAGACTTAGGGTAGTTCATCGATGGACACACCTTGAAAACAGAATGACCGTCCGAAAAGGGATGACAAATATTGTAAACGAGCACTTTTCAAATATTATGCAACACGAAATGCAACACGAAAAATAAAAAGTCCCATTTACAGGGACTTTTACCATGCGGATAACAGGACTTGAACCTGCACTCTTGCGAACCAGAACCTAAATCTGGCGTGTCTGCCAATTCCACCATATCCGCCTGCCTTATCTATGTTATCATCTGGCCTCGCAAAAGTCAATTGTCATTCTCAGAGCACGCCAAGAAGAGCCGCTGCCTCCAGCGCCGCCATCACCGCCGGCTGATGCAGCAGATAGATAATAAGGCTGTGTCTTCCCAGCCACTCCAGCCCCCGGATCCTGCAGGACAATGCACGCCGTACTCCTTCGCTTTTCATCAGGAATCTGTACAGAAAATATCCGCACAGGAACAGGAAAAACCATGGAAAGAAAGAGAAATAATCTCCCGACCAGAAACCCGGTTCCGGAAATCCCAGAAACGTAAGCAGAAATCCGCGGTAAAGACTCTCCGGCACCGCACCCAGGCGAAGAGCCCCAAATCCCCAGAATCCTGCATTTATATCTCTGGTAAGTATAAACAGCAATGCGCTTCCGGCCAGGCCTGCCCATGCGGGCAGTTTATCCAGCAGACGGGAAAGCGGGATCTGTACCAGCATGGCGCTTCCCAGAAAAGTAAGGATGCCGAATAAGATCCGTTGGGAAGGCATAAAAAGGAAAGTGACCGCTGTCACCAGTATCCCTCCGCCAAACACAGTCAGCCCCCGTCTCAGAGGCTGTTTCCCCAGATTCCAGCAGAAACCGGACAGCAGGATAAACGTCCAGCAGACGCTCTGCTGCCATACACGCCCCGGCGTGTCCCAGAACCAGAAGACATCCGCTCCGTAGATCTCCACTAAATCGTACATCCCATGGTAAGCAATCATGCTGATCAGGGTCAGCCCTCTGAGCGCATCCAGCAGATGATACCGCTCCCGCGTCATACCTGCTCCTCCTGGCCAGCTGCCATAGCCTCTTTCATCTTCTCATAAAGCGCCGGAAGCTCCTTTTTAATCGTGACCGGACGGCCGTTTTTATTCAGATAGCAGTGGCGGGACGTTCCTGTCGCACGCACTTCCCCGCTCTTTTCGTCTCTCATCACATAAGACAGCGCATATTTGATCCCATTAAATGATATCAGTTTCACCTCAATAATAACCCGGTCTCCGAAATGAGTCATGGATTTATATTCACATTCTACTGCCAATACCGGACTTATGATTCCTGCTTCCTCTACCATACTGTATGGAAAATCCATCTCATCCATGTACGCGATCCTTGCCTCTTCCATCCAGCGAATGTAATTAGAATGATGAATGATGCCCATCTGATCTGTCTCATAATACTGTGCCTGATGAATATATGTCATAGTTTTCCCCTCCATATAGAATCAGCAGAAGCTGTATGAGCTTCTGCTAATTCATTGTATCATCTTTATCCGCATTTTCAAAGAGAATTGTGATCCGGGTACCTTTTCCCGGTTCGCTTTCCAGCTTCATCTCCGCTTCATGCTGCGCCACGATATGCTTCACGATCGCCAGCCCCAGTCCGGTTCCCCCGGTGGCTTTGGAACGGCTCTTGTCCACCCGGTAAAATCTCTCAAAGACACGGCTTTGATGTTTTTCCGGAATACCGATACCGGTATCCTCCACGCAGAGACGCACTTTTTCTCCCTCCGGTTTGACACGGACCACCACGCTTCCGTTAATGTTATTGTAACGGATCGCGTTATCGCAGAGATTGTAAAGTACCTCATCCACCATCTCCCGGTTTCCCATAATATACGCGGGCTCTCCTTCCAGCTTCAGCGTCACCTGATGCTTTTCCGCGTTGACCTGGAGCATATCCACGCAGTTTTCCGCCATCTGATAAAGCGGCAGCCGGTCAAGTACCAACGTCGTCGTCTCCATCACATCCAGCTCTGACAGCTTAATAATATCATTGATGGTTGTGAGCAGTCTGGTGGCGCTGCGATGAATCTCGCCCGC
Source organism: Lachnoclostridium sp. An196 (assembly GCF_002160135.1). Lineage (GTDB taxonomy): Bacteria > Bacillota > Clostridia > Lachnospirales > Lachnospiraceae > Hominiventricola > Hominiventricola avistercoris. The sequence continues at coordinate 140,930 of NZ_NFJZ01000010.1, forward strand.
GAATCTGGGAATATCCGTCTGCGACACCATATTATGCTCGATCAGTTCCGCATATCCGGAAATGGAAGTAAGCGGAGTCTTCAGTTCATGAGATACATTCGCGGTAAAATCCTGCCGCATCTTGGCGTTTCTCATAATATCGTCATGCTGTTTACGAATTGTATTGACGAATGGAATCATCTCTTTATATACCGGCATAGTTTCTTCTTCATCCAGGTGCTCCGCCAGCTGTGTAATCGGCGCCATTAAAGATTTTGTCGCTCGCGCAGACAACAGGATGCAGAGAATCAGAATCAGCAGCGCCAAGGCAAGCGATATAGGCAATGCGCTTCTAAAAATATCCCACACACTGGAAGCTTCTTTCGCCACGCGCAGCACTGTCCCGTCCTCTTGCTGTACCGCATAATAAAACGCGTCCCGATCCAGAGTATTCGACCTGCGCACCGCCAGGCCTTCTCCCTGTTCCGAAGCCAGCTCTACTTCCGGCCGGTTTCCGTGATTGTCCAGATCTCCCACTGCCACATCATTATCGTAGATTACTGTCCCATCCGTATCGATTAAAGTGATACGCAGTTCATCTGCTCCCACATCTGTGTAAACCTCTTCCTGTCCATCGAAGATGCCCGCGCTCTGAATCACCCGCGCACAGGTTCTGAGCTCATCCAGAATCTCGTTCCGAAAAAAACCAGAAAAGACCGCCGTCACCAGGACGGTGGTCAGAAGAATACTCGAAAGAGCTACCAGAATAAATTCACGCTGTATTTTATTTTTCATTCAATCATGTACCCCACATTACGCACTGTTTTGATCAACGATCCCGCGCTTTTCAGTTTCTGGCGCAAAGTTTTGATATGCACATCCAGCGTCCGGGATTCCCCTTCAAAATTGATTCCCCAGATTCTTTCCATAATCACATCACGGGACATAACGATCCCCTGATTCTGGATCAACAATTTCAAAAGCTCATATTCCTTGAAAGTCAGATCACAGGGTTCATCTTTCACATACACCATGTGTTTTTCCCCATCCAGAAAAATATCTCCGGTAGAAAGGAATTTCTCTTCTTCCATATTCATGCTGCGTCGAAGCAGTGCTTTAACCCTGGAAATCAGCTCCATCACTCCAAACGGTTTCGTAATATAATCATCCGCTCCCATATCCAGGCCTTTAACCTTATCGATCTCTGTAGTTTTGGCCGTCACCATCATTACCGGCACTTTTTTCGTGTCCGGAATGCTGCGCAGCTTTCTCACGATCTCAAGCCCGTCCTCATCCGGAAGCATAATATCAAGTAAAATCAAATCCGGAACCTTCTCCGCGATCTGATGAAAAAAGTCTCTGGCACACTCATAACCGCTTACCTGATATCCGCTGTTTTTCAGCGCAAAGCTTTCGATCTCTCTAATATTTTGATCATCTTCGACAATATAAATCAATGCCATCTTCCACAACCTCTCCAGATACCATTTTTTATTCTTTGATTCCAAAATATCCTCTTAATTGTACATCATACTATAATACGGCTGTAAATTCCAGGAGGTATCTATGTAAAATCCATGTAAAATTTGTTCCCGGTCCGCCTGAGACGGCCCGCATAAATGTCCGGCAAAGACGCAGAAGAACCAGAGGCGGGGGACCTCTGGTTCTTCTGCAACAACTTTTATGTATATTTATCGAAGACACTGCATAAAAGAATAATCAAAAGGGAGGGTTTATTCATAAAGGGGGATTAGGGGGGTTGCAGTATCCTCATTCATACATGACAAATGAGATGATAACTTTATGTGATATCGTTCTCACTTGACGTATATTATTATACGTCCTGGATGTATAATTGTACATTGACGAAACGCATAAAAATTTGTCGAATTTCCAGATATTATGAAACAAAAAGAACAATCCGAAAAAACACCTTGGTCTTATTGTATAAAAAAACATCGCAAAACCAATTATTTATTGATTTCACGATGTTTTATGAGACATCGGGGATTCGAACCCCGGACAACTTGATTAAAAGTCAAGTGCTCTACCAACTGAGCTAATATCCCATTCAGCAATTATTTCTGCATGCCCAAACTGGGCTAGCTGGATTCGAACCAGCGTGATGCAGGAGTCAAAGTCCTGTGCCTTACCGCTTGGCGATAGCCCATTATCTTTGATTCAGGGTGGATACAGGGACTCGAACCCTGGGCCTCCAGAGCCACAATCTGGCGCGCTAACCAACTGCGCTATACCCACCATATTAATTTAAACGTGCCCGAAGGGATTCGAACCCCCGACCCACGGCTTAGAAGGCCGTTGCTCTATCCAGCTGAGCTACGGACACGTAGCTCCGGTTTTCCCGGAAAGCGGGTGATGGGAATCGAACCCACGTATCTAGCTTGGAAGGCTAGTGTTCTACCATTGAACTACACCCGCATAACGTCTTATCTATCGGGGTGACAGGATTCGAACCTGCGACCTCCTGGTCCCAAACCAGGCGCTCTAGCCAAGCTGAGCCACACCCCGCAAGCGCCCTTTTTGTGGACACATATGGTATTATATAAGACCGCATCGCAAATGTCAACTGTTTTTTTCAAAAAATACGGCGCATGTTATTCAGATAACAAATATTGTAATCTGCCTCACCTTTATCATCAATATACATCATGATCCAACTGGGTTCGTGCCCCTCCTGGCGCGGCAGAGAAAGGCTTCCCGGATTCAGGATCGTAAGCTCCCTGCTTCTTTCCAGGCACGGGCGGTGCGTATGTCCGTACATGACAATATCCACGCCTCGTTTCTTTGCTTCTTCTCTGAGCATTTCATGGCCCATACTTACAAAATAGTGATGTCCGTGTGTAAGAAGCGCTTTATGCGTTCCTAACTCAATTTTCATCTCTGATGGAAGCGCGCTGAAATAATCATTGTTGCCTGCCACCATATCCACCGGCACGCGAACCAGGGAGCGGATATTCGCCTCGTCTCCTTCCACATCCCCCAGATGAATCATCCGGTCGATAGGTCCTGTTTTTTTTAAAACCTTTTCAAGATTCGTCAGCCTTCCGTGGGTATCGCTGACAATCAATATTTTCATCATTCTTATACTTCCTGCAGTTCTTTTAGTTTTTCTTTCATCAGGCGGAGCGCCTTGCCCCGGTGGCTCAGTTTATTTTTCTCTTCCAACGGAAGTTCCGCGGAATAACATCCGTATTCCGGAAGATAGAAGATCGGGTCATACCCAAATCCGTTTTCCCCCCGTTCTTCATAACCGATCTGTCCTTCCATGGTACCCCTGGTGGTAAAAACTCTCCCATCCGGAAAAGCCGCCGCAATGACGCACACAAACCTTGCGTTTCGTTCTTCTCCGCTCTTTCCCTCCAGCCGGTCTATCAGACTTTTGTTTTTTATATGGTAGGAAGTGTCATGTCCCATATACCGGGCGGAATAGATGCCCGGCTCTTTGTTTAAAGCATCCACCTCCAGCCCGGAATCGTCTGCCAGAACAATCTCGCCGCACATTTTCATGATCTCTGTTGCCTTGATCACGGCATTCTCTTCAAATGTCGTCCCATTCTCCTCCACGTCCGCAGCAATGCCGGCTTCTTTTAAAGACAGGATCTCGACTCCCAGATCCTGCAGAATCATACGGACTTCGCGCATCTTTCCTTCATTGCCCGTCGCGAATATGATCTTTTTCATGTGCGTTTCCCTCCTGTCTGTTTCCTTTGGGCGGTTTCGGACCGGAAAACTGATAAAAGTATGTTTTCAGCATTCCATTATAAATCTTCCGGTTTTTGTCCGCCTTTCTTCCTATATATTTCTCCGCGTCCTCATAACTGGTAATCAGATACATGGACCAGCTGTCCAGATTTTGAAATCGTTCCCCTATCTCCGTGTACAGTCCGGGAAGCTGAGACTTTTCTTCCAGTCTCTCGCCATAGGGAGGATTGCTGATCAGAAAGCCATATTTCTTCGGGTGACTCAGTTGGCTCAATGGACGTTGCTGAAAATGGATCAAATGCTCCACGCCCGCGTCTCTGGCATTCTGTCTGGCCGCTTTGATAATCTCTCCGTCAATATCATATCCCTGAATATCTGTCTCGATATTGTCGTCTACCAGATCGTTTGCCTCATCGACCGCCTGGTACCACCACTTCCTCTCCAACAGATTCGTCCATTTTTCTGCAGTAAAAGAGCGATTCATCCCCGGAGCTATATTTGCGGCAATCATAGCCGCTTCAATTGGAAATGTGCCGCTCCCGCAAAACGGGTCCACCAGTATTCTGTCTTTCTTCCAGGGCGTTAGCATAATCAGCGCCGCCGCAAGAGTCTCTTTGATCGGCGCTTTGCTGACCATGCTGCGATAGCCTCTCTTATGTAAAGAAAGACCCGTGGTATCCAGACAGACCAGCGCCTCATCTTTCATAAAAGAAATCCTGATAGGATATTCGGCTCCGGTCTCCGGGAACCATTCGATATGGTAAATATTTTTCAAACGCTCTACAATCGCCTTTTTCACAATCGATTGAATATCCGACGGACTGAATAACCTGCTCTTTACCGAAGAAGCCTTGGCTACCCAGAATTTTCCGTCCGAAGGGATATAATCTTCCCACGGAAGGTCTTTTATCTGTTCAAAAAGCTCATCAAACGTGACTGCTTTTAACTTTCCAACTTTTAATAATATCCTCTCTGCTGTGCGTAAAAAAATATTTGCCCGGCATACTGCGTTTTCATCCCCGCAGAAAGTGACCTTCCCATCTTCCACCTGGAGGATCTCATAACCCAGATCCTGGATCTCTCTTTTCAGGACCGCCTCCAGTCCGAAGTGACACGGAGCCACCAATTCGATTCTGCTCATCTGTATTTCCTTTCCAGCTATTTACTATATCCTATATCTTATCTTTCCGGGCCGACCATGTCAATCATTTCTCATCTGGAGTCCCGTTCCAGATATCTGCCCCGGTACGCCTGAATTCCCCCTACCACAGAAACAGCGCAATAACCATGTTCCTGAAGTTCCCTGGCTGCCTGCATACTCAGACCGCCTCTGTCACAGTACAGAATCGGGATCGTTTTTCCCAGTCCCCGTACCCTTTCCAGAAGATATTCCCGAGGTATACAGACCGCCCCCCGGATATGCGTTTTCCGGTAATCGGCCGGCTGCCTTACATCAACAAGCAAATAATTCTTATTAAATATATAACGATCAATTTCCCGGGCGGAGATGGTTTCCAACATAGGCCCCTCATTCTCTCTCTTTTATTCTTATTAGCAGTATATGCAGACAGGGCGCGGTCTGCGCCGCGCCCTGTCTTTTTCTTCAGACTAGTTATTTGCTTTGTCCGATGCATTGTTCTTAGAGCAGTTTTTACTGTTCTTGGTATTTTTGGAATTGCTGCTCTTCGTGTTGTTTCCGGTACTGTAATCACCGGCCGCATTGCTGTAGTTATTCATGTTGCTGGCAGAATGATTCGTGTTATTGGAACTCATATCAAAACCTCCTGTAATAGATGTTTACAGGGGTAGTATGAGATTTCCCGGCACAAAATATACCTGTATTTTAAAAAAACTACCTTCCGTATTTTCTGATCAGCCAGAGTACAAATCCTGCCACAATAAGAATCGGAAGCAGCGCGGCCAGAATCCTGAATACTACAACCAGCAGCAGGATCACCGCAGCGAAAAATAAAGCCATAATTAATGTAGCTTTCCATCCGTCGAAACGATGCACCCGAATCTCCGATTCCGGATCATCGCCCGGACTTTCCTCCACTGTATATTCCATATAACTGCTCCTGCGTCCGGACGTCTCCAAAATAGTTCTGGCAATCAGCCTGGGATCTCCCAGTTCATCCAATACTTCCTTCTCTGTTCTTCCTTTACTCATCTCCTGGTCTATATATGTCTCATAATAACGGATGTGTTCTTCAAGCGAAGTATGATCCGTCTTCCCATATAAAGCCCTTCTGAGAGTTTCTATAAAATTCTTTTTGTCCATCTGTTCTCCTGAAATATATTGTATTGAAAAAACCACCTGTGTAAGCAGGTGGCTTAACGTGCGCGAGAAGATTCGAACTCCCGACCTTCTGATCCGTAGTCAGACGCTCTATCCAGCTGAGCTACGCGCACATATATGGAATTTTAACTGCCGGCGACCGGGATCGAACCGGTACGGGAGGTTAGTCCCGCAGGATTTTAAGTCCTGTGCGTCTGCCAGTTCCGCCACGCCGGCTAATTGCAGATGGCATATGTCACGCAAACGACCCGAATGGGACTCGAACCCACGACCTCCGCCGTGACAGGGCGGCGCTCTAACCAACTGAGCCATCGGGCCATATAAAATAAATTTAAAAAAAATGGACCCACAGGGACTCGAACCCGGGACCATCCGGTTATGAGCCGGAAGCTCTAACCAACTGAGCTATGGGTCCAAGAAGCCGATGATCGGACTCGAACCGATAACCTGCTGATTACAAATCAGCTGCTCTGCCAATTGAGCCACATCGGCAAATTAAATGCCTGCCGTCGCCGGAAACCGGGCAGAATCGGCAAATGACTCCAAGGGGATTTGAACCCCTGTTACCGCCGTGAAAGGGCGGTGTCTTAACCGCTTGACCATGGAGCCAGATTAATTAAAAACTCCCCGAGTAGGGCTCGAACCTACAACAACTCGGTTAACAGCCGAGTGCTCTACCATTGAGCTATCGAGGATTATCCTCTCAGGATCTTTTCTTATTATACCCTGAAAATCGCATACAGTCTATACCTTTTTTATCTTCCACTACATCCTATCCAGAACCTCTTGGTTAAGCCCTCGACCTATTAGTGACAGTCAGCTCCACACATTGCTGTGCTTCCACCTCTGCCCTATCTACCTCGTCGTCTTCAAGGGGTCTTACTACTTGCGTATGGGATATCTCATCTTGAGGGGGGCTTCACGCTTAGATGCCTTCAGCGTTTATCCCTTCCCGACTTGGCTACCCGGCCATGCTCCTGGTGGAACAACCGGTACACCAGAGGTCAGTCCATCCCGGTCCTCTCGTACTAAGGACAGCTCCTCTCAAATATCCTACGCCCACGCCGGATAGGGACCGAACTGTCTCACGACGTTCTGAACCCAGCTCGCGTACCGCTTTAATGGGCGAACAGCCCAACCCTTGGGACCTACTACAGCCCCAGGATGCGATGAGCCGACATCGAGGTGCCAAACCACTCCGTCGATGTGAACTCTTGGGAGTGATAAGCCTGTTATCCCCAGGGTAGCTTTTATCCGTTGAGCGATGGCATTCCCACTTAATACCACCGGATCACTAAGCCCTACTTTCGTACCTGCTCCACCCGTCGGTGTCGCAGTCAAGCTCCCTTCTGCCTTTGCACTCTTCGGATGGTTTCCAACCATCCTGAGGGAACCTTTGGGCGCCTCCGATACCCTTTCGGAGGCGACCGCCCCAGTCAAACTCCCCGCCTGGCATTGTCCATTGCCCGGATCACGGGCACCTGTTAGAAGCCCAATACTGCAAGGGTGGTATCCCAACAGCGGCTCCATGAAGACTGGCGTCTCCACTTCCTAGCCTCCCACCTATCCTGTACATGCAATACCGGACCCCAGTACCAAGCTGGAGTAAAGCTCCATGGGGTCTTTCCGTCCTGGCGCGGGTAACCAGCATCTTCACTGGTACTTCAATTTCACCGGATGCATTGTCGAGACAGTGCCCAAATCATTACGCCTTTCGTGCGGGTCGGAACTTACCCGACAAGGAATTTCGCTACCTTAGGACCGTTATAGTTACGGCCGCCGTTTACTGGGGCTTAAGTTCAAAGCTTCGCTTTCGCTAACCTCTCCCCTTAACCTTCCAGCACCGGGCAGGCGTCAGCCCATATACCTCACCTTTCGGTTTCGCATAGACCTGTGTTTTTGCTAAACAGTTGCTTGGGCCATTTCACTGCGGCCCCCTTTCAGGGGCACCCCTTCTCCCGAAGTTACGGGGTCATTTTGCCGAGTTCCTTAACAATGCTTCTTCCGTCGGCCTTAGGATTCTCTCCTCATCCACCTGTGTCGGTTTACGGTACGGGTACTGCATGG
>NZ_NFJZ01000011.1 GCF_002160135.1 Lachnoclostridium sp. An196
CAGAAGGAGAGATAACCATACCATGGATGTATGAAAGAGTAAATATCAACTGTGCAGAAGTAAACGCTACTACCCGTAGAAGAGGTGGAATTTAAAATTTCATTTTTGGGACATAAATCGACAGGAAATCCCGATTGAAATCGATCCGCAGTTCTGCTAAAATAAATGCACAGAAAGAAGATACGGCATCCGCATAAGATCTAATTCTTATGCGGATCGTTTATGCATAAAAGCAGACGGAGGAAAAGACGTGCGGGATTTTGAATCAGAGGAGAGGCTGAGACAGCAGCAAAGAGAGATGAAAAGAGCAAAGATCCGGGAGATGAGAAGACTGAGAGAAAGACGTAAAAAGATGCTGCTCATAGCAGGAGCGGTTGTGATCGTATGCCTGGGCGTGGGCGGCATAAGACTGCTGGGCAATACAGCAACCAAAGAAGAACCGCCTGCGCAGGCATCTGTACAGGAAGATACAGAAAATTTGGAAGCGACTGATGCAGAAGCTGCACCCTCTGTTCAGACGGCTTCGGCGGGAGATACGGAAGGAGAGACTGCAGAAGAAACTGCGTCGAATATGGAAGATACGGCGGAAGAGGAGCAGGAAGAGGAACCGGCGGCAAATCCGGACATCCCGTTCGCGTCCGGCTATACCTTTGAAGGCGCGGACAGCGCGGCGGCTGTCAACGCAGAGACCGTGCTGAGCACTTACGCGCTGCTCGTCGATCTGGACAATAATACGGTGGTGGCCCAGCGAAATGCCAACGACCGGATGATTCCGGCATCCATGACGAAAATACTGACGGTATTGGTGGCGGCAGAGCATGTTGCCGATCTGGAAGATACCTTTACGATCACCAGAGAGATCACAGATTACAGCTATTCCAATGACTGCAGCGCGGTGGGCTTTGGCGATGGCGAGACAGTGACCGTTAGAGACCTTCTCTACGGGACCGTGCTTCCATCGGGTGCAGATGCGGCGGCTGGTCTTGCCTTTTATGTGTCAGGATCTCTGGAAGGCTTTGTGGATCTGATGAATGAAAAACTGGACGAACTGGGCCTTTCTGATACGGCTCATTTCACCAACTGTGTCGGTCTTTATGACGAAAATCACTACTGTACCCCTTATGATATGGCTGTCATCCTGAAGGCGGCAGTGGAGAATGAACTCTGCAGGGAAGTGCTGTCCGCACATACCTACACCACATCCCCGACGGAACAGCATCCGGAAGGGATCACTATCTCCAACTGGTTCCTGCGCAGGATCGAGGATAAAGAGACGAACGGTGAAGTTGTCTGCGCCAAGACAGGATATGTGGCACAGTCCGGCAGCTGCGCGGCCAGCTATGAAGTGACTGACAGCGGCAAACATTATATCTGCGTGACTGCGGATACCTACAGCAGCTGGCGCTGTATCTATGACCACGTAGCCATCTATCAGGAGTATACAGAGTAGAAAATCATTCAGAGGAGAGTTGTCATTATGAAAGTGATTGATCAGAATACGTGGGATCGAAAAGAGATATTTGATCTGTTTTCAGCGGCTGATTATCCGTTTTACTCTATTACGATCCCGGTAGATGTGACAAAAGTGAAAGAAGTTTCTAAAAATAAGGGAATTTCTTTCTATTATCTGATGATCTGGGTGTGTACAAAAGCAGTCAACTCGGTTCCGAATTTCCTGCTTCGCGTCCGGGATAGCCAGGTGGTGATGCTGGATCAGACAAATCCCAGTTTTACTTATCTGAAAAAAGGTTCAGAACTCTTTCAGATCATTACGATGCCCTGGGAAGAAGACTATATGGAATTTTGCCGTCACGCAAAGGAGCGGAGTGAGGCACAGACGGGATTTCTGGATCAGGAGAAAGAAACCGATGAACTGATCTATTTTTCCTGTACGCCTTGGTTTGATTTTACTGCTTTGACCAATGAGCATAAGCTGGATAAAGATGATACGGTGCCGCATCTTGCATGGGGAAAGTATTATGAAGAGCAGGGTCGCCTGATGGTTCATCTGTCAGTTGAAGTCAACCACCGGACTGTTGACGGCTTTCATATCGGAAAGCTAAAAGAACGCATCGACCGTGAGATCGATGCGCTGGGTTAATAGTTCAGGACGGCACATCTTCTTGCCCGGCTAGGGCCGTCCTGAACTGTTACGTTTGAGTTCTTTGGCTTCTTTTCCGGTGAGATGATCGATGGTCATTTCCAGCATACATAACGGAGTCCATTCCCGTTCAATGGTGTTTTTGCGGATTTCGGGCGTATCTTTCGGAGCATACTTGACCGCGAGTTTTTCGATGGCCTCCATTTTTTCATGATTGTCTTCCAGTATCCGTATGGTACCGAAGGCGATCACACTCCGGAAATAGGTAGTGTATTCTTCCGGAACGATCTGATCCTGCCCGATTACACAGAAGGATGCTTTGGGATTCCTTTTTATGGCATCCAGCTTGTGGCCGGATTTTGCGCAGTGAAAATAGATCTTCTCGCCGTCGTACACGTAACTGATAGGGACAGCATACGGATAACCGTCGTCTCCTGACAGGGCCAGCACACCGGAAGTCCCCTGGAACAGAAGCTCATCACAGGCGTCTCCTGACATTTGTTGTTTCTTTCTTCTCATTTCACGAAACATAGTCGTCTACCTCTTATGCAGAAATTGTTTACATATCTGAGTTTCCAATATAACAATCGTCTGATGAAAAGTCAATTACTTCCACACTAAAATATAAGTCAGTTCAGGCCACGTGAATATTTTTTTAACAGATGTTCTATCTGAAGATTAAGATTTTCTGGCATCCGGCTGCCGGCCAAACGGGACATCCTGATCCAGAGATCCAGATTCCTGTATCCCGGGCGGACATTCTTCCCGGATGAAGACGGTTTTTCCGATACCTGCAGCCGGACCTGGACGATCCCCTGCTCAAACAGAGGGATGACGATATAGTACAGCCGGTCGTCATGGAAGGACAGATAACCCGCTTCATGGCCGGACTGGTTCTTCAGATAGAGCCTGTGCCTGCGGACACCGGCAGGGAAGAGAAGTTCTCCCGGATGAACGGATATTTTCCGGCCGGACATTTCCAGCATGGAGGGGATATGATAGACATGTTCTCCGGTATTTGACGGCTTTACTTCCCGGGCAAGTTCATGGAGCAAAACAGTACTGTCCATAAACTGCTGTGCCAGCAGATAGGCAAGTTCCGCCTGTACGTCCCGGCGCAGGGCGGGAGAGGGATCCTGACGGAGCATGGCGTCTGTCTCATCCAGGATACCTTTGCTGCACCGGTAGATGCTGAGAAGGAACAATGGAAAATCCTCGTCTGTGGTCCAGAGATATTTTCCCCGTGCAATACAGATATTTCCCAGGACGCCTCCCTCAGGATCTTCTGCATAATGAAAGATTTCCCGTTCCCGGTAGGCGTGTATGTTGACGGGCGCATTCCAGGCATCCCCGTGCTTCCTGCCGGGCGCGCCGCTTTTTTTCGTTTTCTGGTTTTCCGAAGGATGATTTTCCGGAAGTTTTTTCAGCGCCGCGTATGCAAGATTGATCTCCTGAGCCTGACGGGTCAGATGTCCGGCTGAGGACAGATTCATATCCGGATGTGCCTGCATCATCAGCTGCCGGTATCTTTTCTTAATTTCTTCTTTTCCTGCTCCATCCGGAAGCCCGAGGATCCGGTACGCTTCTTTCCTGGTCAAAACTTTTCCACCTCCGAGGTCTATTATAAAAGTCGGAGCAATTATACTGTACTTACTGCCATATTTTATATATAATATAAATGCGGCCGATAATCAATAGTTTGTGGAAGGGTACCGATTTTGGAGAATTATATAATAAAATTGAACAAGGGATTCCCATGGTAGTGTGTGACAGAACAACTCCTTTGGGAATTCGCTATATTCTGATTCATGAATCCTTTGAAGATTAAATTACACGCTATACGAGGAGGCACACAATGGACAAGAGAAGAATCATCATAGACACAGATCCGGGGATCGACGATGCGGCAGCGATTACGCTGGCAATCATAAGTGAAAGATTTGATATACGGCTGATCAGCGCCACTGCGGCTAACGTGGACGTGGACAAGACCACAAAAAACGCGCTGAAGCTGGTAGAATTTTTCGGCGCGGATATACCGGTGGCCCGCGGCTGTGAGCGTCCGCTCCTGCACGAGCTGGCAAGCAGCCCGGATATTCACGGAGAAAGCGGGATGGACGGATATGATTTCCCGGAACCGCAGAAAAAACCTTTGCCGGTACATTCCGTAGAAGCCATGCGGCGCGTGATTATGGAGGCGGAAGGCAGGACAACCCTGGTCGCCATCGCCGCCCTGACCAACATAGCGCTGCTTTTTGCCATGTATCCGGAGGTGAAAGAGCGGATTGATGAGATCGTCATGATGGGCGGAGGCATCTACCGGGGAAACGCGACCTCTGCGGCGGAATTCAACATCTACATCGATCCTCATGCGGCGGCTATGGTATTCCGCTCCGGAGTGCCCATCCGGATGGCGGGACTGGATGTAACAGAACGCGCGCTGCTTCATAAGGACCGCCTTGCAGAAATGCGGGACAGCGGACGAGCGGGTCATATGCTGTATTCCCTGCTCACTCATTATCGGGATGGAGATGTGGACGCAGGACTTGCCATGCATGATCCCTGTACCATTGCCCTGATGCTGGAACCGGACATGTTCCGGATGGAAGACCATTATGTAGAAGTAGTTACAGAGGGAATTGCCGCCGGCGCGCTGGTGACGAATCTGGAACGGAAGATGAAGATCTGCTGCGCTCCCAACGTAAGTGTGTGCATGGATATTGACGAAAAACGGTTTGAAGATTGGTTTGTGGAGATGATCCGCCGGTAAATCTTAAAAAAATCACGACCGCAACCTCATGTTGCGCATTTGCAACCGCATTTTGGTGGCGTTTCCGGCCTGATGGAAATATACTGACAGCGTAAGGAGGCAGTCGATATGACATTTGGAGAGAAACTACAAAAGCTCAGGAAAGAGGCAGGTCTTTCGCAGGAAGAATTCGCGGACCAGATGGGCGTGTCCCGCCAGGCGGTCAGTAAATGGGAGCGGGACAGCGGGTATCCGGAGACGGAGAAGATTATCCGTATGGGGAGAATCTTTCATGTGACTCTGGACTATCTTTTAAATGAAGGAGAAGGACAGAGCGAAGATCTTGCGGAAGGAAAGAATGAAGAGAAAGGGATGTATGTGAGCCGGGAGACGGCGGACGGATTCCTTGCTTTCCGGCAGAGAAAATCTCTCCGGACCGGGCTCGCATGGGGACTGATATCCGGAGGGCTCTGCCTCTCCATATGGTGGACAGAACCGGGAATGATCCTGTACCTGGTGCTCATGATCGTGAGCGTCGTGCTTTTGTTCTCGGTAAAGCTGGCGGATAATCCCTACCGGAGAATCGAAAAAGAACCGCTGGTCTTTGATGAACAGGTGAAAGCGGACCTGAACGCGGCATTTTCCGAACGGAAAAAGACAGCGTATCTTCTCCGGCTTACAGGAATCGTCCTGATCGCGGCGGGAATATTGATCTGTCCGCTTATCACGACCTGGGTTCCGCTGGTGGATGACATCATCTTTGCCGCCGGTCTGGCCGCGGCAGGAGTCGGTATCTTCCTCTGTATTTATATGACCGGCATTCTGAGAGCCTATCGCCTTCTTATGAGACAGGAAACGGAGTAAGAAAGGCAGGATGTATCATGAAGAAAAAATTGATTTTACTGGCGGCAATGGCGTGTATTCTGCTCATCGGCTGCGCGTCGGACGGCACGGGAGACACGGCGGAAGAGCAGAATGAAAAGAAACAGGAAATCCAGATTTACGCAGGAAACAGCGACAGCCCGGTCCGGGCGCTGGATGATCCGGATGACATTGAAGATTTTATCCGGAATCTGGATATCGGAAACTGGGAGAAGGGAAGCGTTCCAGAGGACGGGACTGTCTCCGGGCAGTTTGTTCTTATGAGTGAAGAGACCCGGAAACTGGGGCAGAGAAAAGAGGATCTGCGTATGGAGGAACTATGCAGGCTGTATCTTTTCGAGGATAGTTCCTGCGTGAGGCTGGAACTGGGCCCGGCGGAATCATTTTCTCAGTTTTTAGAGCAAAGCCTGAGTCTGGATTCGACGGATTCTATGACGGATTATGTTTTTCAGATTCCGGAAGAAAGCGCGGAAGCATTACAAAGTTATCTTTGATAAAAATCCCTGCAGATACGAGAGCATAAACTGCAGGGATTTTTCGTGTCCGCTCTGATATTACTGATGCAGAAGCGGAGAGATTCTCTTGTAAAGGACAAACGTAACCAGGCTGTTGATGCCGGCTTTGATTACATTGAAACCGACGATGAACGGCATCAGGGCCCATACAGCGCTTGCCGGCACACCCATAAAGATGGGGGTGATGATCATATTGGCGCCGATCATGACGACAGCCATGGCGCAGGTGCCTGCCGCGAGGGCGATCACAGATCTCTTTTTCGTTTTATGTTTCCAGTAGATGCTTCCTGAAGTCACTACCAGCACACCGGTAGCGATCACATGCATGAGGATACCGTACAGGCCGCTGGCCGCGCTGACCGTAAGTCCCTGAATCACGGAGGTGACGACCGTGAGAATCAATCCCGCCGCAGGGCCGAAAGCGAAAGTACCGATCAGAATCGGGATATCGGCAGGGTCATACTCCAGAAAAGCGACCGCCGGAAATATAGGGAAGTGCACAAGGTAGACCAGTACGATGGACAAAGCCACCAGCAAGCCCATTTTTACGACCTTCAACGTGTTTCCCTGTGTTGCTGACTGTGTGATTTCGTGTGACATTTCAAATTCCTCCTAAAAATATGTTTTGAAGAATCTGACAGGAAAATAGAGTCCTGAACGTGAAAAAATCCTGAAATATAAATATTTCAGGACAACCAAACAGAACTGAATTTCGTTTCTTTCATCCGGACTATACCGTTGGTATGGGAGTTACACCCATTCTGCCTTCTGTGATACTTCACATCAGGCTCGCGGACTCACGGCAACTGCCGAACACCGCCAGTGAGGAATTGCACCTCGCCCTGAAACAGATTTTTCACGAAACAATACTACCACTGTATACGCACTTTGTCAACTGTAAGAAATCGCAGGAGATTATGGTTGTGAAAAGATAGAGAATCGTTTATACTTCTTCTTAAATATATCTGTCCGGAACTAACAGGGCAGGGAAGGAGACTGTTTTTAATGAAACTGAAATTCAAGCTGCTCCTGGGAGCCGTACTACTTCTGGCTGCAGGAATTTATTACTATGTGACAATTCCGGCTTTTAACATCCATTCCAATGGATTTTGGCTGTTTATCGTATCTCTGGTTGTGATACTCGGCGGACTTCTTAGTATCCGAAAGCTCAGGGAAGGATACGCGGTTAAAGATATCAAGATACTGAAAGCAGCGTTAATTCTGGCGGGAACGCTGATTGTCATCTATGTGGTAGGAAGCGTACTGTCGTCGCCTATAATTAATTCAAGAAAATATCATGATCTTATGAAAGTAGAAGACGGCACTTTTACAGAAGATATTGAGGAGGTGGATTATAACGAGATTCCTCTCCTGGACAAAAGTTCCGCATCGCTTTTAGGAAACCGCATGATGGGTACTCTGGTCGATATGGTATCACAGTTTGAAGTCAGTGAATTGTATACGCAGATTAATTATCAGGGAAAACCAGTGCGGGTCACGCCGCTGGTCTATGCCAGTCCTGTCAAGTGGCTGACCAATATGAGGGAAGGTATTCCGGCGTATATTATGATCGATATGGCTACGCAGGATACACAGTGCGTACGTCTGGAAGAAGGACAGTATATTAAATATTCTCAGGCGGAATATTTTAACAGAAATATCTATCGTCATCTGCGATTCCGGTATCCTACATTTATTTTTGACAGATTAAGTTTTGAAATTGATGAAGAGGGCACGCCGTATTGGATCTGTCCTGTGAAGCAGTTTAATATCGGATTGTTCGGCGGACAGACTATCGGAAAAGTAGTGCTGTGCAATGCGATTACAGGAGATACTGTCTGCTATGACATCGAAGAATGCCCCGAGTGGGTGGATTCCGTCTATTCGGCGAATCTGCTTATTCAGCTTTATGATTATTATGGGTTGTATGCCAACGGCTTTCTGAACAGTGTGCTTGGGCAGAAAGGATGCCTGAAAACAACAGATGGATATAATTATCTGGCTATGGAAGATGATGTGTGGGTATACACCGGAGTTACGTCTGTCAGCGGCGATCAGTCCAACGTGGGCTTTGTTCTGATGAATCAGAGAACCATGGAAGCCAGATACTACGCGTGTCCGGGAGCAGAAGAATATTCCGCCATGTCGTCGGCGGAGGGGCAGGTACAGCATCTTGGTTATCAGGCAACTTTCCCGCTGCTCTTGAATGTGGCGGGAGAGCCGACCTATTTCATGGCGCTGAAAGACGCGGCCGGATTGGTGAAACAGTATGCCATGGTAAATATTACCAGATACCAAAATGTGGCCATTGGCGATACGGTAGAAGAATGCGAACGGGCTTATCTGGAACTGATCGGTGCGGAAGAAATGACCGCGAATGAGATGGAGGAAGCATTCCAGGTTACCGGAAGGATTCAGTCTCTCACGCAGATCGTGTTGGATGGCAATTCTCACTATTATGTGATTCTGGAGGGAAACCTGAGAATATTTGATATTCCAGTGGCACAGTTTCCGCAGATCATCCGCTACAGCGAGGGTAATTCCATCACTTTGCGTTATCTTGACCGTGGAGAAGTACAGACTGTAGTGGAAATACCGGAATCATAAAAGTTTGTTCCTGAGCCATAACCGGAGTGGAGGAACCTTTTTATTAATGATTGAAAATTTGACACTGCATCCAGACAGAATTATAATAGAGTTATTGAATATATCAGGGCAGAAAGGAGCAGCACATGAAGGCAAAGGTTTATTTTACAAAAGAAATCACTCCGGAAAAAGTGGTCGAGATGTACCGTGCGCTTGGCGTGGAACTTCCGGGGAAAGTGGCAGTAAAAGTACATTCTGGTGAAAAGGGGAACCAGAATTTCCTGCATCCGGAATTCTGGCGTCCCATGGTAGAAGAAGTCCATGGAACCATCGTGGAATGCAATACCGCATACGGCGATGCCACCGGAGGAGTGCGCGACAATACAGAGTCTCATCTGAAGCTGATTGAAGAACACGGATGGAACAAATATTTTGACGTGGATCTGATGGACGCGGAGGGGCCGGATGTAGTGTGGCCGATTCCAAACGGCAAAATTCTCAAAGAAAACTATCTGGGTAAAAATATTGAGAATTACGATTCTATGCTGGTACTGGCTCATTTCAAGGGCCATCCCATGGGCGGCTACGGCGGAGCTCTGAAACAGCTGGCAATCGGCTGCGCATCCCGCGCGGGCAAAGCTCTGATCCATTCGGCGGGAAAGACGGACGACCGTTATGAAACGTGGAAACAGCATGCCAGCAGCGTAGAATTCCCGGAGGCCATGGCGGATGCGGCATCCAGCGTAACCGATCATTTTAAGGATCATATCGTCTTTATCAACGTTATGAAAAATCTTTCCGTAGACTGCGATTGCTGCGCGGTAGCGGAAGATCCCTGTATGAAAGACATCGGTATTCTGGCTTCCACCGATCCGGTGGCCATCGATCAGGCATGCATGGATCTGGTTATTCATTCCGACGATCCGGGCCGTGATCATTTCATGGAGCGGGTCAACAGCCGCAACGGCATCCATACCATTGAAGCAGCCGAAGAGCTGGGTATGGGCACACGGGAATATGAGCTGATCGAGATGTAATCCTTACCTTTTGCAACTGAAAATGCGATTTCCCGGCCGGGGTTCCATCTATGCGACGGAATTACCGGCTGGTTATTTTTAAAAAAAGAGTTCATACTGCCGTTTTACCCGTTCACGCACCTGCTTCAGAAAGTTCTCTGGGCCGAGGATCCGGATGACCGGGCCAAAAGAAAGGAGCTCGATCAGGAGTTCCGTTTCGTCGGACGGATCATAGTAGAGAGAACAAAGCCAGGTATCTGTATCGGGGTCATATACCGTCCGTTTTTCGTAATTGGCGAAATGAAGCATGCACCGTTCCAGGGCATTCCGTTCGTTTGCAATGCGGATCTGCACCGGCTCCGGTCTGTTTTCGGATAAAAAAGGTGTATTCCAGTCAAAACCGGCAGGGACCGGATTTCTGGATAAATGACAGCCTTCTATACGCGCAAGATTCAGGATCATGGGCGCCCCGATGCGTCCATGATGGACGGATATGCCAAGCAGGCGGAACTTATCGTCCTTTTGCGAATACTGAAGACGGCAGGGCAGTATTTCCAGCGTCATGTGTCTGCCTTTTTTCCCTGAGTAAGCAGTGAACAGAGGCTTCCGGCTGCTTATGGCCTGTAAAATCGTCCGGAAAACTGTGCGGTAAGCCGGATCTTCGTAAGAGTCGCCATCGGCATACTGGTCAAAGCAGCGGAAATCCTCCTGCCGGTACAGGGCAGGGATCTCTTTTAGTTCTTCTGAAAGACGCGTCAACTGTTCCTCTGTGAAAAAAAGCCGGAAGCGGACGTCGTTTAAGAGGGCTTTCAGCCAGGATTTCTGAAGCGAAGTCAGAGGCATTTTCAGGGAAGAAGTCCGAAGCGCGGATTTCCAAGTTTTTTCCCCATCCCTTTTCAGCAGGGCAGACCAGGGTCCTTTTGTAAGTTTTGGGACAATGACAGAAGCGCTTTCTTCAAAAGCGCAGGCCCGGACCAGACGGTACATATCCTGCAAAGTGAGCGGGGTATGAAAAGACTGCTCCAATATGCGCCGCACTGCCTGAAAGTAAGAGCCGTATATTTCTTCAAACAATGTGAAAGTTTCAGCCGTTGTTTTCTTTGCGTTCATCTTTTTCCTCTTCTCCGTACATTTGATACATCGCTTTCAGATCGGCGGTTACTTTATCCAGAACGGCCTGATTGCTGCATTGAAGATCCAGGATCCTTCCGGTAAAGGATTTGATCCAGGGCAGCATTTCATTCGTATCGAAAAAAGTTCCCATATAAAGCCATACATTTTCCCGGACCTGCTGAACTTCGCCTCCGCGTCTTTCCCTCCTGAGCCGGTTGATGATGTGGCCTTCGCCGGCTTCATCGATGTACAGGGTCATGCACAGGGTCTCCATACGGCTTCGGCCGCCGAAAGAAACACCCCAGCAGTAAGGCAGGTTCCGGCGGAGATTTTCCCTGTGAAACTCATATTCCGGACAGATTTCCAGCACTCTGGGGTTAAATATACAGTCCAGCCGGAGACAGTTGAAGCGTCGTTTCGGAGGAAAGTAGACGCAGAGATAGCGCCTTCCAGTCTGCGCGCTCACAAAGATCTGCAGAGGCAGGCCCGTCAGCTGCACAGATTTTCCGGACCGGCTGCTGCGGTTCTCAAAAGAAAGGAAACGGTGCTCCCGCATGGCGGAAAGAATCGTCAGCAGGACCTCGTCTTCCAACGTATGTACACAAAAATAGTGTTTCCAGCAAAACAGATCATTGCTGAGGAATTCCCGGTCCAGAATCGTGCTCCCCACGACCCCGAAAGGGGCTGTCTCTGAGCTGAATTTTACAGCGTTCTGTATGACGTTCCATAGCTGCGTATCTTTTTCCAGATTAAGCGGTTCAGCCAGCTGATAGGAAAGCGATTTTCCTCTTTTTTCAGAACGAAGAATTCCCAGAGACTCATATTCCCGGCATTTCAGCCTTATGATCTGAGCATCCAGGGTCTCCCCATAGCGCAGAGAAATGTCGTCACAGAGCTCCGGTACCGTGCGCGGGTTTCCGTCGGAGAGCAGATCCAGCAAAAAGAAGTGCAGCAGCAGATCCCGGTCTGTGAAACTTTTGGATTTCCAGGCCGCATAGAGCGGATTGCTGAGAATCTGTTTGCTGTCCATGCGGATGGAGACCTGTTTTCCTTTGGAAGTATAATCAGAATGTATGTATCCTGACAGATAGTTTTCTATACGGCGGCGCTCATTGTCATAAGTGCGCCCGCTCTTTTCTCCGTATTCCCCCCGGACCTTGAACCCGTAAAGGAAAAACTGGCGCATATAATCGCGGATGCGGTCAAAGCTTTTAATTAATTCCTGAAATTCGGCCATGCAGCAGCTCCTTGCAGTAAACAAAACAGTTACAAAAATTATAATATATGGGACAGGTTTCCTCAAGCTCTCGCATCTTTTTTTAAATGATTCTGGAAATCATTGCCTCTATAATAAAGTCATCAGCAAGAGGAAAGGAGAAAAAACATGTTTGCAATCGAAAGTAAAACGGGATCTTATCCCATCAAAATATGGCTGGAAAGCGAAAAGGATCTGGAGGCCTCCTGCCTGGAACAGGCATATCATCTGGCGGAACTTCCTTTCCTCCATGGCTGGGTCTGTCTGATGCCGGACACCCACACAGGAAAGGGAATGCCCATTGGAGGCGTAATAGCCGCAAAAAATGTGGTGATCCCCAATGCAGTCGGCGTGGATATCGGCTGCGGTATGGCTTATGTAAAGACCAGCATTCCGGTATCGGTTCTGAAAGAAACCATGACGGGCAGCGGAAATCTGGTTCAGGGAATCGTAGGAGATATTCTCCGCAATATCCCCGTGGGTTTTGCCCATCATAAGACGGTAATGCCCTGCTATACACTGGATAAGGCGATGGAAGAGTTTTCCCTGTATGAAGAAGACGGAGAACTTCTGGGGCAGCTGGAGGCAGGATATTTTCAGATCGGAACGCTGGGAGGCGGGAACCATTTTATCGAACTCCAGGAGGATGAGGAAGGTTTCCTGTCTGTGATGATCCATTCAGGCAGCCGCCATTTTGGAAAAACGGTCTGTGATTATTTTCACCAGAAAGCAAGAGAGCTGAACAACCGCTGGTACAGCCGGGTTCCCGACGAGTACCGGCTGGCGTTTCTGCCGGTGGATACCCAGGAGGGAAGGCAGTATTTGAACTGGATGAACCTTTCCATGGAATTTGCCCGGGAAAACCGGGAAAAAATGATGCTGGCCGTGAAGGCGGTGCTGGAAAAATGGATCGGGCGTTACACAGACCTGAATCTGGAATATGAGGAAGAGATTAACTGCCACCATAATTATGCTGCACTGGAAAATCATTATGGAGAAAATGTCTGGGTGCACCGAAAAGGGGCCGTACGGGCCCGGAAAGACGAACTGACGGTGATCCCGGGCGCCATGGGTTCTTACAGCTACGTGGTGCGGGGACTTGGCAATCCGGAGAGTTTCTGCTCATCCTCTCATGGAGCGGGCCGCGCATATTCCCGTAAAGGGGCCATGGAAGCGTTTACCTGCGAAGAAGTGATGGTGGATCTGAAAGATCAGGGAGTCGTGCTCGGAAAGAAGAATAAAAAAGATGTGGCCGAAGAAAGCCGGTTCGCGTACAAGGATATTGACCAGGTCATGGAAAATCAGAAGGATCTGGTAGTTCCGGTCCGCCGTCTCCGCACGGTCGGCGTGGTCAAAGGTTAATGTGGTTTCTCCCGGAAAAAATGATTCCGGTGGAAATATATTCCGCTTTTTTCCAGGGGCTTCAGGTTATGGCCTGAGCGGTGCCGCGGCCCGATAGGCCGACGGTATGCCGAAAACAGCGGAGAGAAACGATTTGTCGGAGGTTCGAATCCTTCCCTGTAGGAGTACAGGTAGCTAAGTGGTTATAGCGGTCGTCTATAGTGGCACAGGCGGTTCAAATCCGTCACCCTTGCAGCGGGAAGCTGCGACAACAACGGAAGTCATGTGTTCAGGGCCATTCCCCGGGGGACTGGCGGGAAGTTCCCGTTCAGAGACCCGGCCTGCGGAAAAGGCAGCACATAAGCCCGATACCGGAGAGGAAGAAAAGAGACAGCTTTGCTGCGCGATCGGCAGAGTCCTCCCTTTTTTTGAAACCCCGGAAGGCTTTGTCCCCGTTTCCGGGGCGGGAAAGCCCCGATGCGCTTCCATGAAAGGAGAAGAAAATATGAAGTATATCATAAAGGCGCAGGAATGCGGTTATTTATTAAAAAACGGTGTTCTGAAGAAAATCTTATTTGCAGGCAGATACAGAATTTCGAGCTTGTTTGGCGAAGAGCTTAAGATAACAGAAATGACCGGGAAAGTAGATTCCCAGGGACTGCCCGTGGAAATCCTGATGGAACAGCCGGAATTCGCGTCCCGTGTAGTACGGGTTCAGATTCCGGATGACTGTATCGGTTTTCATCTGGTAAACGGCGTCTATAAGCAGGTCATCATCGAAGGCGAGGCGTTGTACTGGAATGTGTTCGAAAAGAATGAGATCCGGCTGATCAATGTAACCGGCGCCGAGATCACAGAGGCACAGGTTCCGGCCATGTACCGTCATCTGATCCCGACGCGTCTTTGCAAGAGACTTGTGGTCGGAGAAGGGGAGACGGGACTTTTGTACATAGACGGACGTTTTGAAAAGCAGCTCGCTTCCGGCACGTATTTCTACTGGAACTATGCCCATGAAGTAACTATGAAGCTGTACAGCCTAAAGGTACAGCAGCTGGAGATTTCCGGCCAGGAGATCCTGACCTCCGATAAGGTGGGCATTCGTCTGAATATCCTGTGCAGCTACCGTATCACGAATCCGTTGGAGCTGGTACAGAAGACCGACAATGTGGGAAGTCTTCTGTACACACGGATCCAGCTGCTGGCCAGAGAGTATGTGGGCGGATACCGGCTGGATGAACTGCTGGCCCAGAAAGAAGAGATCAGCCGTTTCCTGCTGGAACAGATCCGGAAGCTCCAGGATGAATTCTGCGTAGAGATCCTGAGCACAGGTATCAAGGATATCATTCTGCCCGGGGAGATCCGCGACATCATGAATACCGTTCTTGTGGCTGAGAAAAAAGCACAGGCCAACGTGATCACACGCAGAGAGGAAGTCGCTTCCACCAGGAGCCTGCTGAATACCGCGAAGCTGATGGAGGAAAACAAGGTGCTTTACCGGCTGAAGGAGCTGGAGTATCTGGAGCGCATCTGCGACCGGGTGGGTTCCATCTCCTTAAGCGGGGCGGGAAGCGTGCTGGAGCAGCTGGCGGCGCTAGCGCTGCCGAAAGAATAGCAGTCTTTTAAAGTGGAGAGAGGGGCCCTCATTAATTCTATTTCTCTCGGCATCATCGTTACTCCGCTGGCGCTGGATGAATTCAATGGTCCCTGCGGAGATTTTTACAAGAATATAAAAGATAGGAAGGCTCTGGTTTTATTCGATACCGAATTCTTTCGGATATTGAACGATCCCCGAGACATCGGGCGCATTTTTATCCAGTTTGCATGCCATAAAATTTTCATCGGGCACGTCGAAAGGAGAGAGTATCCCGTAGTTTTTCGCAGTAACATACCCTGTTTTCGGATAATATGCCTCGCTTCCCAGGACGATGGAATATCCGTAGCCCAGTTTCCCTGCCCGTTTGTGGCCCTCGCGTATCAGGGCGGAGCCGATTCCCTGTCTCTGATACTCCGGCAAAACGGACAGCGGAGCCAGCGCCAGCTGGACGCTTGCCCCTATCTGAACTTTGGTAAACATGATATGGCCTGCGATCCTGCCGTCTATTTCCGCGACCAGAGACAATTCCGGAATATAAGCGTCGCTCTGCCTTAACGCGTTCACCAGATCCTGTTCATTGCCGTCGGAATGGTCCGCGCTTTCAAACGCGGCCTTTACTACCGCATATATGTCATGATAGTCTCTTTTCTCTTCTTGTCTGATCATCATACCAAATACCTCCTGAAACTGATCCCGTATAATCACGGCAGCATAACCTTGCGGGAATAATACTTTGACATATCATTATCCATATAGTACAATTTATGCAAATTGTCAAGTACTTGAAAAGGTGTTATATCATGAGAAATCTGGCTTTAAGCGATGAAATTTTATTAACGGTAGACAAACCTGCCCGCTATATCGGCGGCGAAGTAAATGCGGTCATGAAAGACCCGAAAACGGTCGATGTACGCTTCGCGATGTGCTTCCCCGATGTTTATGAGATCGGCATGTCCCATCTGGGAATTCAGATTTTATACGATATGTTCAACCGCCGGGACGATATCTGGTGTGAACGCGTTTATTCCCCCTGGGTAGACCTGGACAAGATCATGCGGGAGCGGAAGATCCCTCTGTTCGCCCTGGAATCCCAGGATCCGGTGAAGGATTTTGATTTCCTGGGCATCACGATCCAGTACGAGATGTGCTATACCAACATTCTTCAGATCCTGGATCTGGCGCAGATCCCGCTGATGGCGTCGGAACGTACCAAAGAACATCCGTTTGTGATCGGCGGCGGTCCCTGTACCTACAATCCGGAACCGCTGGCGGACTTCTTCGATCTGTTCTATATCGGAGAAGGAGAGACCCACTATTTTGAACTGATGGATCTGTATAAGAGATGGAAGGCCTCCGGAGCGCCCCGGGAAGATTTCCTGAAGATGGCGGCGTCCGTTCCCGGAATCTATGTGCCTTCTCTGTATACGGTTTCTTACCATGAAGACGGAACTGTCGAAGCGATGATGCCGGTCTGTCCGGAAGCGCCGGCAAAGGTGCAGAAACAGGTCGTCACAGATGTGACCAATACGTATTATCCGGAGAAACCGGTGGTTCCGTTTATCAAGGCCACTCAGGACCGGGTGGTTCTGGAGATCCAGCGGGGATGTATCCGCGGATGCCGGTTCTGCCAGGCGGGCATGGTATACCGGCCTACCAGAGAACGGGATTTGGATATGCTGAAAAAGTCGGCGTACGCCATGCTGAAAAATACCGGACATGAGGAGATCTCTCTCAGTTCTCTCAGCTCCAGCGACTATTCCAGGCTGGGAGAACTGGTGAATTTTCTGATCGATGAATTCGGCTCCAAGGGCATCAATATCTCCCTGCCGTCCCTCAGGATTGACGCCTTCTCCCTGGATGTGATGAGCAAAGTACAGGATGTGCGCAAAAGCAGCCTGACTTTCGCTCCGGAAGCCGGTACCCAGAGGCTGCGCGACGTGATCAATAAGGGCCTGACAGAAGAGATGATCCTCACTGGCGCGGGACAGGCCTTTGAAGGCGGATGGAACCGTGTGAAGCTTTACTTTATGTTGGGGCTTCCCACAGAGACAGAAGAAGATATGAAAGGGATCGCTCATCTGGCGGAGAAGATCGCAGAGCGATATTATGAGATTCCAAAAGATCAGAGAAACGGCAAATGTCAGATCGTTGTCAGCACCTCTTTCTTTGTGCCAAAGCCGTTCACACCGTTCCAGTGGGCGCAGATGTGCACCAAAGAAGAATTTCTGCACCGTGCCTATGTGGTCAATCATGAGATTAAAGATCAGCTGAACCGCAAAAGCATCAAATATAACTGGCATGAGGCGGATGTTACAGTACTGGAGGGTATCCTCGCCAGAGGAGACCGGAAAGTGGCCAGCGTTATTCTGCGCGCCTATGAGAAAGGCTGCCTGTTTGATTCCTGGAGCGAATATTTCCATAATGATCTCTGGCTGCAGGCGTTCGAGGAATGCGGCGTGGACATGGATTTTTATACCGTACGTCCCCGCGCCATGGAGGAAGTATTCCCCTGGGACTTCATCGATATCGGCGTCAGCCGCCGGTTCCTGGAAAGAGAGTGGAAGCGGGCTCAGAAAGGAACGGTGACGGAAAACTGCCGTCAGTCCTGTTCCGGCTGCGGCGCCGCTGTCTACGGAGGAGGTGTCTGCTTTGAACGTTAGAGTGAAATTTCGAAAATACGGGAATCTTAAATTTATCGGACATCTGGATGTCATGCGTTACTTTCAGAAGGCCATGCGCCGGGCAGAGATTCCTGTCTGTTATTCCGAAGGGTTCAGTCCCCATATGATCATGTCCTTCGCGTCTCCTCTGGGCGTAGGACTTACCAGCAACGGCGAATATATGGACGTACGTGTGGAAGAATCTCCTTCCTCCGCAGAGGCTGTATCCCGTCTGAACGCGGTGATGGTCGAGGGAATCGAGGTGCTGAGCTGGCGCGCGCTTCCGGACAAGGCAGGAAATGCCATGGCCAGTGTGGCCGCCGCAGACTACGATGTGCGTTTTCGGGAAGGATACGCTCCGGAAGACGGATGGCAGGAACGCTTCCGGATATTTATGGGACGTTCGTCCGTCACTGTGATAAAAGAGGGGAAAAAAGGTTCCAGAGAACTGGATATCCGTCCATGGATCTATGACTGGAATATCTGCGGCGATGTTATTTTTCTTCAGGTGTCCGCGGGAAGCGCAAGCAATCTGAAACCGGAACTTCTGATGAAAGCATTCTCTGAAAGCGAAGGGATGGAGCTGTCTCCATTTTCACTGATGATCCACCGCAGAGAACTCTATGCCGATCAGGGAACGGAAGAGAAGCGGCGCCTGATCCCGCTGGAAATGTTGGGAGAAGAGATTGGAAGGGCGTAGGATACTCACCTTCCTTCGTCCGGATGTGCTGGCAGACGCGTATTATGAAGACAATACGCTGACGGAACTGTCTTTGATTCCCCGCGGAAAGGAATCCCTGCTCGGCAATATCTACGTGGGAAGAGTGAAGAATATAGCAAAAAATATACGCGCTGCTTTTGTAGAGGTAGAAGGGGGCATGATCTGCTATCTTCCTCTGGAGGATGTGCAGGAACCGGTCTGGGCATGCATGAAAAAGGGAGAGCAGCTGGCCGAGGGGGATCTTCTTCTGGTACAGGTTTCCAGAGAAGCTGTCAAGAGCAAGGCTCCTTCTGTCACGACGAATCTGAATCTGTCAGGAAAATATCTGGTGTTGACTGCCGGAAACCGCAGGATGGGGTATTCTTCCAGATTCAGCGCAGAGGAAAAAGAGCGGCTGAAGGCTCTGACCGGACAATGGGCAGAGGATGACGCGGGATGGATCGTCCGCACCAATGCGGCAAAAGCATGCTCAGAGGAACTGGAGATGGAGCACCGTCGGCTTTTATCACAGTATGAGTACCTGCGTACCCGGGCAGTTCACCGTCTGGCATGCTCCTGTGTATGGAAAAGCCGCCCGCCCTATCTGGATACGATTCTCGGAAGCAGGGAAAATATCCTGCAGGAAATACTCACGGATGACACAGATCTCTATGCGCAGATCCGGCAGTTTATGGAAGAGGAAATGCCGGAAGATCTGGAAAAGCTCCGGCTGTACGAAGACCGGATGCTTCCTCTGAAAGCCATGTATCGTCTGGAAAAAGGTCTGGAGGAAGCATTGAAGGAAAAAGTCTGGCTGAAATCCGGGGCCTATCTGGTTATCGAGCCCACAGAAGCGCTCACCGTGATCGACGTAAATACGGGGAAGTTCACCGGGGGTAAACAAAAAGAAGATACGATCCGGAAGATTAACCGGGAAGCGGCTCTGGAAATCGCCAGGCAGTTGCGCCTCCGGAATCTGTCCGGCATCATCCTGGTGGATTTTATCGATATGGCCCTGCCGGAAGACAGGCAGGAATTGCTGGAAGAGATGCGGCGTCTGCTGCGCAGGGATCCTCAGAAAGCTGCCGCCGTGGACCTGACTGCATTAGGCCTTATGGAACTGACCCGTAAAAAGAAGAGAAAAACACTGAAAGAACAGGCAAAGGAGTGCGGAATCCTATGATACAGGTAAACGTGGAAAAGAAGCAGGGAAATTATCGGAAATTCAGCATTGACGGTCATGCGGAATATGCGGAGGCAGGACAGGATATTGTCTGCGCGGCAGTATCCGCTCTGGTGATCAATACGATCAACTCCATTGAGGAATTTACAGAGGATGCTTTTACCTGCGACTGCAAAGACGGTATGATCCAGAACTGGGAATTCACATCCGGCGTGTCGGACAAGGCGGCTCTTTTGATGGACGCGCTGGTGCTGGGACTTGAAAATATTGAAAAGTCTTACGGGACAGAATATCTGACGGTGGAAGTGAATGAGGAGTAAAAATGGAAAAATCCGCTTGACAGCCTGCCTATATCCTGTTAATATATAACAGATGCCGCATGGCGGGGCTGAAAGTCTGCGTTTTTGCAGCGCCAAAGCCAGCGAGTAAATTACAGGAGGTGCCATATGTACGCGATTATTGCAACAGGTGGTAAACAGTATAAAGTATCTGAGGGCGATGTGGTCCGCGTTGAGAAACTGGGCGCAGAAGCTGGTTCCAGCTATGTGTTTGATCAGGTTCTGGCGGTTTGCGACGACACCCTGACCGTAGGTACTCCGGTAGTAGAAGGCGCTACCGTAGAAGCATCTGTAATCGGCGACGGAAAAGCAAAAAAAGTCGTTGTTTACAAGTACAAGAGAAAAACTGGATATCATAAGAAAAACGGTCACAGACAGCAGTACACCGCTGTTAAGATTGAAAAAATCAACAAATAACTTATTGATATTTCCATATTGTGATCACAGGGAGGTGTAGACCTATGTTTAATATGAACCTTCAGATGTTCGCACACAAGAAAGGAGTCGGTTCTACCAAGAACGGCAGAGATTCCGAGTCCAAGAGACTGGGTGCGAAAAGAGCTGACGGACAGTTTGTGAAAGCCGGCAATATCCTTTACAGACAGCGCGGAACCAAGATTCATCCGGGCGTGAATGTGGGACGCGGCGGAGACGACACACTGTTTGCGATGGTTGACGGAGTAGTTCGTTTCGAGAGAAAGGGCAGAGACAAAAAACGGGTTTCTGTTGTTCCGGTTGCAGCTGCAGCAGAATAATCCGCAATGGCAAAGGCTTCAAATCGAAGGATTTGAAGCCTTTTTTATCATATTGCTTGCGCGGCCGGGAAACACCCGATATAATAAACAGGAGACAGGAGGCAAAATATGTTTGCAGACAGAGCGAAGATCATCATTCGTTCAGGAAAAGGCGGCGATGGCCACGTAAGCTTCCGCAGAGAGCTGTTTGTCCCGGACGGCGGTCCGGACGGAGGCGACGGCGGAAGAGGCGGCGACGTCATCTTTGAAGTGGACGAAGGTTTGAATACACTGACAGATTACCGCCACCGGCGCAAATACAAAGCGCAGGACGGTGAAGAGGGCGGCAAGAGGAACTGCCATGGAAAGAGCGGGCAGGACATTGTCCTGAAAGTGCCGGAAGGCACGGTCATCAAGGACGCGGCCAGCGGCAAGGTGATCGCCGATATGTCCGGGGAGAACCGCCGTCAGGTAGTGCTGAAAGGCGGGAAAGGCGGCATCGGCAACCAGCATTTCGCCACGGCGACCATGCAGGTGCCCAAGTATGCCAAGCCGGGACAGCCTGCCCAGGAACTGGAAGTTCTGTTGGAACTGAAAGTGATCGCGGATGTTGGGCTGGTGGGATTTCCCAACGTAGGAAAATCCACTCTGCTTTCCAGAGTTACGAACGCGCAGCCCAAGATCGCCAACTATCATTTCACGACGCTGAGTCCCAACCTTGGCGTGGTGGATCTGGACGGCGACGGTTTCGTCATCGCCGATATCCCGGGCCTGATCGAAGGCGCTTCGGAAGGCGTAGGGCTGGGGCTGGATTTTCTCCGTCATATTGAGCGGACAAAGGTCATCATCCATATGGTGGATGCCGCTTCCGTGGAAGGAAGAGATCCGATTGCCGATATTTATGCGATCAACAAAGAGCTGGAAGCCTACAATCCGGAGATTGCGGCCAGACCTCAGGTGATCGCGGCCAACAAGATCGACGCCATCTGGGATATCGAAAACGATCCGATAGAACGGATCCGCCTGGAATTTGAACCCAAAGGGATCCGCGTATTTCCGATCTCAGCGGTCAGCGGCCAGGGTCTGAAAGAACTTTTATACCATGTAAAAGGACTGCTCGATACCATGGATGACAAAACTGTCGTCTTTGAACAGGAATTTTTCCCGGAGGATATGCTGATACGGGAGAATCTTCCTTATACAGTGGAGAAATCCACAGAAGAAGAGAACACTTATATTGTGGAAGGCCCCCGCATAGAGAAAATGCTGGGCTACACGAACCTGGATTCAGAGAAAGGCTTCGCTTTCTTCCAGAAATTCCTGAAAGATACAGGCATACTGGATGATTTGGAGAAAGCAGGGATCCAGGAAGGAGATACTGTCCGCATGTACGGACTCAGTTTCGAATATTTCCGCTAGAGATATCAGGAGGACAGGATGACAAGCAAACAGAGAGCATATCTAAAAGGATTGGCGATGACCATGGATCCGATTTTTCAGATCGGGAAGAACAGCCTGACGCCGGAATTTACGAAGGCAGTGCAGGAGGCCTTGGAAGCGAGGGAACTGATCAAGATCAGCGTGCTGCAGAACTGCCTGGATGATCCAAAAGAGCTGGCAGGCATGATTGCGGAGCGTACGCGCGCTCAGGTCGTGCAGGTGATCGGTAAAAAGATCGTTTTGTATAAAGAAGGAAAAGATGACAAGAAGAAAATAATTCTGCCGAAAGCATGAATCATTGTATGGATAATAAAAGAAAAAGGATCGGCATCATGGGAGGAACCTTTGACCCGATCCACAATGCCCATTTAAGTCTTGCCGAACAGGCGTACCGGCAGTTTTCTCTAGATGCGGTCTGGATGCTTCCCAATGGAAATCCACCGCATAAAAGCGAGATCCGTCAGGAAGATGTTCGTCATCGGATTCGGATGATTCAGCTGGCGATCGAAGATACGCCGTATCTGAAATTTTGTAATCTGGAAACGTCCAGAAAAGAATACCACTATACTTTTGAAACGCTTCAGCATTTAAAAAGCGCTTATCCCAATATGCTGTTTTATTTTATCATGGGCGCGGATTCTCTGTTTGAATTCGATGCGTGGAGGGAACCGGAGCTGATCAGCCGGGACTGCGTGATCCTGGCCGCCGTAAGGGACCATCGGCACCGGGCGCAGATGAAAGAAAAGGTGGAGGAATTAGAGAACCGTTATGGCGCGGATATCAGGCTCCTGGATACTCCGAATATGGATATCGCGTCCAGTGAGATTCGAAGAAGGATTGCCTGCGGAGAAGACATCTCCGGTATGGTCCCGCTGAAAGTGGCGGATTATATTAAAAAAAATGGTTTGTATACAGGAGGAAGAGGGAGGATGCGCAGATCGGATGCACTTAGTATCAGAGACCTGAAAAAGGAACTGGAAAAAGAGATGGATGAAAGCCGCTTCGAGCACACTACCGGGGTAATGTATATGTGCGCCGCGCTGGCCATGCGGTATGGCTGTGATTTGGAAAAAGCCATGCTGGCCGGCCTTATGCATGACTGTGCAAAATGCATGCCTAATGCAAAAAAACTGAAGACGGCAGAAAAAAATCATCTGGAAATCACTGATCTGGAACGCAGAAACCCTTTTATGCTTCATGCAAAGCTGGGCGCTTTCCTGGCACGTAAAAAATATGACATCGAAGATCAAGAAGTATTGGACGCCATCCGCTGGCATACGACAGGAAGACCTGGGATGACGCTTCTGGAAAAGATCGTTTATATTGCGGATTATATTGAGCCGAAACGGGATAAGGCGCCGAATCTGCCGCAGATCCGCCAGCTGGCTTTCGAAGATCTGAATATGGCTCTGCTCCGTATTCTGGAAGATACAGTAGAGTATCTGGATCAGGGGGATGACGAAACCGACGATATTACAAGACAAACCTACGAATATTATAAAAATCATATATAATCAAATCAGGAGGGAACTATATGGTACCGAAGCATTCAAAAGAAACAGCAAAACTGGCTGTCCATGCACTGGAGGAGAAAAAAGCAAAGGATATCAGGATCATCGATATTTCGGATGTGACGGTCCTGGCTGACTACTTTATTATCGCGTCCGGAAACAACCGGAACCAGGTACAGGCAATGGCGGATGAAGTGGAAGAAGCTCTGTACAAAGCCGGCATGGAACCCAAACAGGTAGAAGGATACCAGACTGCAAACTGGATTCTTCTGGATTATCAGGATATTATTATTCATATTTTTGATGAAGAGAACCGTTTGTTTTACGATCTGGAGCGTATCTGGAGAGACGGTCATGAGACCACGAAAGAAGAACTGGAGGCATAAAAAGCCATGAAAATACTGTCTGTAAAAAAGACGACAGATAATCGTTTTCTGAATATGTACGATGTGGAATTTGAAGATCGGACAGGAAACCGCAGAATGTATTATCTGGCGTCCAGAGCGCCGGAGATCAAGGATCTGAAGATGAAGACTCACCAGAATCATCCCGATGGCGTTATCATTTACTGCGTCTACGGGAAAGCAAAAGACCGTCTGGTTCTGGTCCGCCAATACCGGGTTTCTATAGATGACTATATTTACGAGTTTCCGGCCGGACTGGTGGATGAAGGAGAGACTTATGCCCAGGCGGGAGCGCGGGAGCTGAAAGAGGAGACCGGACTTGATTTTCAGCCGCTCCAGGTGGAGGAAATGTATCACAAGCCATTCTACACCACCATCGGCATGACGGACGAATCCTGCGTCACAGTTTACGGATATGCTGACGGAGAGGTCAGCCGGGCCGGACTGGAGGATAGTGAAGATCTGGATATAGTTCTGGCCGACCGTACAGAGGTAGCACGCATTCTTCGGGAAGAACGGGTGTCCATGAACTGCGGATACCTGATGATGCATTTTCTTCATCATACCGATGAGGATCCTTTCTATTTTCTAAAATAACATCCGGAAAAGGGCCGGGATTATTCATCCCAGCCCTCATAAAACCGGATCGTGACCGCAATATTCCGCACCACATCTCCTTCGTTTAACTCCAGATCTTTCAGATCGCTCACAGGAGGAAGCATCCATTCTTCCTCTTCTAATTCGCTGGTCAGCCAGCAGCGCGCCGCCTCATTAGCATCGTCTACAGCCTCTTCCAACGTATCCCCTTTTGCGTAGCAACATTCCAGGTCAGGGAAAAAGCCCTGGTAGCTTCCTTCATCCGTTTTGCGGAATATAGCAGGATAGATAAATTTCATCGCATGTTCCTCCTCCCGGCGGTGTCCGCCAAAAGCAGTATACAATATTTTTTTCAAAAGTTGAAGACTTTTTCCGTCTGCCGTCGTTATAATAAATGTAATAGTTCAGGACGGCGGGAAAATGGGAGAAAATGTGCCGCCCAGAACTGTTACATATGAACGACGAAAATATTCAGGAGGGAGGCGGACGATATCCATACGGAAGAACCTTATTCCAGGTTTCTTGAGACTTATGAGAAACTGGTATATACCATATGTCTGCGGATGTCGGGGAATCCGTTCGATGCACAGGATCTAACCCAGGAAACCTTCCTGTCAGCTTGGAAAAGATGGGAGGAGTTCGACGGGACGCATGAAAAAGCATGGATCTGCCGTATCGCCACCAATAAATGTCTGGATTTTCTAAAGAGCAGAGAACGGAAACCGGAAAAGCTCGAGGAAGAAACCTTGATGGGAATTCCTGATCACAGAAGCGGGCCGGAAGGTCAGTACCTGATGAATGAGTCCAGGGAGATGGTGAGAGCGCTCTGCCGACAGCTTTCTCCTCCTTACGATGAGATCGCGGAAGCACATTTCTATGAAGAGAAAAGTGTGCGGGAGATCGCGGAGGAGAAAGGCCGCAATATAAAAAGCGTCCAGACACAGGTTTACCGTGCCAAAGCCCAGCTGAAAAAACTGATGAAGGGAGGGATCTCCAAATGAGTGAATTTCATGGACATCTGACCGAAGAACAACTGCATATACTCAGGACTGCGGATCTGGCAGCCCCGGAGTGCCGCGGCATGATGGAGCATATCGCATCCTGCAGTTTTTGTGCCGGACGGTTTGCCGGCATATTGGAAGAAGATCCGGCGGCGCCGCCTGCTTATCTGAAAGACGAGATCCTGGATAAAACCGGTTCTCTGGAAATGCAGACGGAAAAAACTGTATATCAGCTGTCAAAAAAAACCCGTTTGCTTTTGTATAGTCTGAAAGTGGGATTCGCGCTGACAGCGTCTCTGTGTCTTTTGTTTTTCCAGATTCATATTGATCTGACTGCCTCGGAACTTGTACGGAAGCCGGTGTCTCTGACCGAAACCATGAAAGAAAAAGGATCTCAGGCAGGCGATTTTCTGAAGGACCTGGGGATCCGGCTGTTGAATATTGAAGATCAGGAGGTAAACAATGAGAAGACGAAAAAGTAGATTTTGGACCTTTATCTGTTCTCTGATACCGGGAGCAGGAGAGATGTATCTGGGATTTCTGAGGGAAGGAGTCAGCATCATGACGCTGTGCGCTGTGCTGCTGGCCTGCGACAGTTGGATAGGGCTGTATCCGGCAGCTTACGGGCTTCCGATTCTGTGGTTTTACAGTTTTTTTGATACTCATAACAAAGCAGGGCTTCCCGACGAAGAGTTTTACGCGCTGGAAGACGGATATCTGTTCCATCTGGATCAGATATTTACTTCCAAATGGCTGGAAGGACGCAGACGGGACATTGCTGCATGGGCCATGATCCTTCTGGGCCTGTCTATTTTCTGGGGACCGGCTGTGAGATGGCTGGTGTCCATGGTTGACGCCTGGATGTCTCCCGGATTTGCTGCGGCATTCGCCGGATTTTTATATCAGATCCCCAGATTTATCGTGGCCGGTGTCCTGATCGTAGGCGGTATCCTGCTGATCCAGGGGAAGAAAAAAGAACTTGAAAAAGAAGAAGATGAAAATTCTTAATTTTTATGAAACTTTTTTGATACAAACTGCTTCTAATATTTAAGAGAAATCAAAATGAGGAGTGATCAGTGAATGTACGCTTTATTAGACGCCCTTCACAGACAGCAGCTGGAGCAGTACGAAGAACAGGAAATCTATGAGCTGGATTATCACAATCCCGTAGTCAGAGACTCGGAAGTTCTTCTGATCAACCTTGGCGCAGAATATCTTGGCCTTAACCGCACCGTTGATCTGGCGCTGGCGTGCCATGCCCGTATTGTCTCTCTGGTGCTCTGGGATCCTGAAAATGCAGTTTCTATTCCCTGCGGCGGTCACTGGCCGAGACCATACCGCGTCATATCTCTGGAGCAGGCTGTCATGGAGTTTCAGGCAAGAAATATGGATCTTTTTTATATGAGAATTACGCAGGATGAAAACGGCAACCGTCTGATCCGACTGGATTTTCGATATCAGGCCGCGTGATTCTGGGAAATTTTACGGAAGTTTTACAATATTTTACACAAATTTGGTAGAGCTATATGTCAGGATATCGTATAGTAAAGATGTCCAAAATCCCTTATCAAATGCAGGAGAACCGGCCGGAACATGAAAAAGAGCCGGTTCTTCTGCATTTCTTTTTTTCTTTCCCATAAGATGCAAATATGATACAATCCTGTAGGACAATAGGGGTATCAACAAGAGAGAGAAAAAGGATATGATAAAAATACTGATTGCAGAGGATGAAGAGCCGATCGCAAATCTGATCCGGGTAAATCTGAAAAAGGCAGGCTATCACTGCCAGTGTGCATATGATGGAGAAGAAGCATCCAACCGTCTGGAAAATGAAAGATACGATTTACTGCTCCTGGATATTATGCTTCCCAAAATCAATGGATATGAAGTGATGGAATACGCAAAGAGCCTGGATGTGCCAGTGATCTTTATCACTGCCATGAGTTCCACCAGACAAAAAGTAACAGGACTTAAGATGGGGGCAGAAGATTATATTACCAAGCCGTTTGAGATCGTAGAACTTTTAGCCAGAGTGGAAGCGGTTCTCCGGCGCTGCCAGAAAATCGGGAGACGGATCC
Organism: Lachnoclostridium sp. An196; assembly: GCF_002160135.1. Taxonomy (GTDB): domain Bacteria; phylum Bacillota; class Clostridia; order Lachnospirales; family Lachnospiraceae; genus Hominiventricola; species Hominiventricola avistercoris. The sequence goes on from NZ_NFJZ01000011.1 coordinate 27,799, forward strand.
ATGTCCTGGATGTGGAGATCGATCTTTCATCCCGGATTGTCTTCCAGAACGGAAAGCAGGTTCTGCTGACACCAAAAGAATATGAACTGCTGCTCTTTTTTGCAAGAAACCCCAATATTGCCTTGTACCGGGAAACTTTATACGAACAGGTATGGGAACGTGAATACACCGGGGACAGCCGCACGGTAGATCTGCATGTGCAGAGGCTGAAGAAAAAACTGGGGTGGGAAGACCATATCAGTGCTGTTTATAGAGTCGGTTATCGTCTGGAGACCTGATTATGAAATTTTTCTGGAAAATCTATTTTTCATTTACCACTTTGTTTTTAGTCTCCTTCGGATTGTTTGGTATCTGGATGATACAGATAAATTTTGAGAAATCTTATCAGAAAGCTTTGGAAGAAGGAGAACAGGACAACCGGATGTTTCAGATGGCATTTGAAATGTCCTATCAAAACGACGGCATCATTTCTGTGACTGCCAGTTCTGTAGTGCAGAATCTGGCGGGGACAGGAGACATTTACAGAGTCTACGGAAGCGACGGGCTGATTTATCAGAATCAGGAAACAGGAGCAGAAAGTCCTCTTTGGATCCAGCTGACAGAGGAGAGTCCCAGCGGTTATACTCTAATACGGGAAAATAAAAGAACGTGGCTTGTCTATGCATGCCGTTCCGTGCTCAATAACAATATTTATTATCTGGAAAATATGAAAGATATATCGGATATTTATCTTGACAGAGAATCTTATTATGACTGGTACACTGTCGTAGTCCTGATATTGACGGTAGTTACAGCAGTTTTGGTATATTTGGTGACCCATATCCTGACGCATTCCATTCATGAGCTTTCCAGTACAGCCCGGGACTTTACAGGAGGCGATTACGGTGCGCGTGCCAGGGAGCAGGGCAGTGATGAGATCGCCGGACTGGCCCATGATTTTAATGAGATGGCTGATACTATCTCGGAAAAAATGCAGGAGCTGGAGGAACAGGCGCGCAGGCAGGAGGATTTTACTGCGTCTTTCGCCCATGAATTGAAGACGCCCCTGACTTCCATCATCGGATACGCGGACATGCTCCGGACCGTAGAATGTACAAAAGAAGAAACTTTTGAAGCAGTCAATTATATTTTCCAGCAAGGGAAACGCCTGGAAAGCCTTTCATTTAAATTGCTGGAGCTGATTGTAACCGGAAAACAGGAATATGATTTCCGGCCGCTGGGAGCGGAAGAGTTCATTCAGGATGCCGTACGCCTGACAGAAACAGGAAGGAAAGAAAAGGAGATTTGTCTGACTGCCCATATAGAAAAGGGAACGGTGATCGGGGACCGGGATCTGCTGGTATCCATGCTTACCAACTTTTTAGACAATGCAAGAAAGGCCGTCTCGGAACACGGGCAGATCCGGATCCGGGGCAGGAACCAGGCCGGAGGATATCTGCTTAGTATTTCCGACAACGGATGCGGTATGGAAGAAAAAGAACTGGCCCGTATCACAGAAGCATTTTATATGGTTGATAAATCCCGCGCCCGCAAGGAGGGCGGAGCAGGACTTGGCATGACACTTTGCAGCCGGATACTGGATCTTCACGGTGCCAGATGGAAAATCTCCAGTATACCGGGAAAAGGCACTTCTATTGCCTTATGGTTCCCCGGTAGAAAGGAGGGATCCGGCGAATGAAACGTAGTTTTACTATTTGTCTGACCGGGACTGTTCTTCTGGCGGCAGGGGTCATATTTCTTCCGCGTTATATCAGCCGCAGTCTGGATCTTCGGAATTTGAACCGGATCAGCCTGACAGACCGGGATCAGTTTTCCTATATGGAGCCTAGTTCATATGATTTGCCGGGAAATGACGAGGGATTTCGCAGTCTGATAAATGGGAAGGGTGAACTGACTTTGATCACATCTTTTGACCGGCAGACAACCAGACTAAATGAAGAGATGCTTCAGGAAATCTATGATCAGGTGTTTAATGCCCAGGAATCAGGTATGCTTCCGAATCTGACCGGCATCACGGACAGGTATGCGGCTATGGGGCAGGAATCTTCAATAAACGAAGCTTTTGTTTACGGGGAAGATTATGAGAGCACTCTGGACTGGCTGTATCACGCAGAATCAGCCGAGTATTATTCTCTGGTCTATACATCCGGCGAAAATTCTCATGTGAAAAATATGCTGAATTTTTGGCTTGTTCATTACACAGACATGTTGTACCAGGACTATTACTTTCTTGTGAACGAAGACAATTATAAAATCTACTACGCCTGGATATATAATCCATACACAGATTATCTCTGTTCAATTCTGGATCAGGTTTCGGCAGCATTCGATCAGGACGCAGAGAGGATCCTTCTGGATAATATGTATATGGCTGCGGATGGGTGTACTTATTATTATGAGGCTGATTTTTGTGAAATAGTTTCCTGGGCAGATGCATATGCACAGAAGTATCCGGTAACTATGCATCTGGCATTCGGAGAAAAAGAAGTCACTATGGAACAACGGCCGCTCACTGCAGGCCGCCGGGGGTACCGGGGGATAGGCATCGGACTGCAAAGCATTGGAGACACGTTTTCAGTTCCGGAAAATTAATATTAAAACTTATGATAAGGGGATTATCAGTTATGAACAGATCAAGAGAAAAACGGAAAAGAAGGATCAGAAGGATGCGTTTCCGCCGGACAATGACGGTAATTGTCGGAGTCATTTTTCTTGTATTCGGATGGAGGACTGTCACTCTGGCACTCCATTCTCTGCAGAATCATCCGGACAACATATCTTCCCGGCAGGAAGAAAGATTTGCAGATGTGATTCCTGCTTATTCTACCCAGAAGGAAAACGATATTTCAGACACAACAGAAGAAATTATACTGGTAAATAAGGATCATCCTCTGGAAGAAACCTATCAGCCTGATCTGGTCAAATTAAGGGATTATGGGGTAGAAGTGGATCGGGAGATCTATGACAGCCTCCTCAGCATGCTGCAGGACGGTGAAAAAGAAGGATTGGAATTCTGGGTCGCTTCCGGCTACCGAAGCATGGAGCGCCAGCGCGAACTGCTGGATGAAGATATCGAGGCTCTGATGAAAAAGGGAAGTTCACCGTCAGAAGCCTACGAGGAAGTGGTGCAGGAAACCATGCCTGTAGGATGCAGCGAACACGCCACCGGGCTGGCCGTAGATATTGTGGCGAAAGATTATCAGATCCTGGATGAAAAGCAGGCGCGCACAGAAGAGATTCAGTGGCTGCAGGATCACTGCAGCCGGTACGGCTTTATCCTGCGCTACCCGGAAGACAAAGAGGATATCACAAAAGTGTCCTATGAGTCCTGGCATTTCCGGTACGTAGGAGTGACGGCGGCAAAAGAGATCATGGAAAAAGGGATCACGCTGGAAGAATATCTTGATGGTAAATAAGGTGAAAAGATGGAAAAAATGAAAAATATTTCGGGATACCTGTTGTTTTTCCTGCTTATTCTATTGCCTCTGGGAACGATCCTCTGCTCCTGCCTGGGATATATTTTTAAACTCGGGAGCTGTTTGGTATTTGCCGTAATAACGGCTTTGCTGGCAATCACTGCGGCTGTTACTGCGGATGCAGGCAAAGTATCTTCCGTGCTCTTTGCTCTGGCAGCGCCATTATCTCTGGTTAATGCTGTGTTTTGTATTTTTGAATGCAGCAGGAGCAGCAGAATATGGATTATACTGTGCATGCTCATCTGTATTGTATGTTGTTGTATTTTAACTGTAAAATACGGGAAACCGCTGGCTTTGAAAATCATTACTCTGATATTATCTGCTTTTCATAATATTGCCGGTCGGTTTTACCGGATTTGTAATGCTATTGTTCGGAAACATAGGAGAAACTACCGTCATCCGGTCTATTGTATCTCCCGGCGGGACATATTATGCCGAAATAATTGACGATGACCAGGGTGCGCTGGGCGGAAATACTCTTGTCGATGTGAACTGTCTGGTTATTGATTCTGTTGAATATTCCGTAGAATGAAATATCGGCGGCGCATAAAACGCGCCGCCGTTGACGTTCACCTTATTATTAAAATATCCGAAGCACTCCAAAAACTTTTCCAAGAATCGTCACTTCATCCACGATGATCGGACTCATGGAATCGTTTTCCGGCTGCAGGCGGTAATGTCCGTCTTCTTTATAAAAGGTCTTGACTGTGGCAGAATCATCGATCAGTGCCACAACCATATCTCCATTATTGGCAGTGTTCTGCTGCTGCACGAGAATCTGGTCACCGTTGAAGATACCCGCGTTTACCATACTGTCGCCTTTTACCTTCAACATGAAGCATTCGCTGTTCGGCATGTATTCTGCAGGAACAGGAAAATAGTTTTCAATATTTTCCTGAGCCAGGATAGGCTGTCCGGCCGCCACGGTACCGATCAGAGGTACATTGACCACTTCCCGGCGGGTAAGCTGAAAAGTATCGTCTATAATCTCAATGGCACGCGGCTTGGTCGGATCCCTGCGTATGTATCCGTTTTTTTCCAGAGTCTCCAGATGGGAGTGAACCGAAGAAGTCGATTTCAGATGGACTGCTTCACAGATATCCCTCACAGCAGGGGGATAACCTTTATGTAAAATTTCCGATTTGATAAAATCGAGAATTTCCTGCTGCTTCGGCGTGATTTTTCCATATCCCATAAAAGATCCTCCTGTGAATCGAACATTCGTTTTTACCAGTATAGCACAAATGTTCGGGAAAAGCAAACGGATTAAAACGCGATTCCTGTATCCGTGGAAAACTGCGCCAGCGTATCCTCATCTGCTTTCTTCAGCATATGCAGGAGCGCTTTCGTAGCAGAAGGAAGTTCTTTTTTTGGATTATACACAATGCAGATGTGCCGTTTTGGAATCTGAAAATCCAGAGAAAGCTGAATCAGCCCGCAGTTCAGTAAAAAGGAACGCGCGAACTTATACGGGGTAAAGCCTATTCCCAGATTATGCAGGACAGTAGGCGGGATCAGATCATTGGAATTTACTTCTATGTTGGGATGTAATTCCAGCCCCTGGCTCTGAAAAATTCCGTCCCAGAACTTTCTGGACGTAGTTCCATTTTCCATGCAGACAAGGGGATACTGCAGCAGGTCTTTCAGCGTAAGCGTCTGATCCTGAAGATTTGTAAAATGGCTGCCGGCAATTACAATATCCTGAAAATCAGCCACCTGCGTGACCATCATCCCTTTCGGCACATCCAGAGGAGTAGTCAGAAGGGCAAAATCCAACCCTCCTGGCATCAGAGAGGTAACTGGAAACGGAGATGAAAAAGTATGAATCCGGATATTTACATTCGGATAACGATGCTGGAACTGTTCCAGATAAGGAAGCAGAAAATACCGCATAGTCAGTTCGCTGGCGCCGATATCAATTTTGCCGCTTTGTCCGTCTACATATTCCTGCAGCATATTTCTGGCGAGTTCCATCTGCTGGCACGCGCGGCTGACCTGACGAAAGAGCAGCTGCCCTTCCGGAGTCAGGGTAACGCCTTTCTGAGAACGGTAAAACAGCTGACATTCCAGATCATGCTCCAGGTTCTGAATACATTTGCTGATCGTAGGCTGGGTCAGGCAGAGATGCTGTGCTGCCAGAGTGATATTTTTCCTTTTAGCCACTTCATAAAATATTTTATAATAATCGTAACTGATGTCTATTTTATTATCTGTCTTATTCAAAGAACCATTCCTTTTTTCTATGGATATACGCAAAAAAAATGATTATACATTTCTTTTTTTCGTATTATAATAGAGTTCGGGATTTCAGGCAAGTATAATTTATAGATTGCATGAAGTACAGAATTTTGAGAGAAAGGAAGTGCAGTTATGGGCAATTTGGGAGAAAAGCTGATAGAAGAACTGCAGTGTGAGACAGTATTCTCCATTGGCGGCATAGGCATATCGGAATCTGTCGTAGTCACATGGATTATCATGGCCGTTATTCTGATCGTCTGTCTGCTGCTGACCCGGAATCTGAAGGTAGAGAATCCCGGTCGGGGACAGCTGCTCCTGGAATTTGCAGTAAGCTGGGTCCAGAATCTGTGCGGCGGTTTCATCGGGGAAGAGGGAAAAAGGTATACGCCTTATCTTGCTTCAGTCCTGATCTATCTTGGAATTGCCAATCTGATCGGTATTCTGGGATTTAAACCTCCCACAAAAGATCTGAATGTGACAGCAGCTCTGGCTATTATGAGTATTGTTCTCATTCAGTATGCAGGTATCCGTAAAAAGGGCGCAAAAGGCTGGCTTAAGAGCTTCGCGGAACCGGTGGCCATCGTGGCTCCCATTAATATTCTTGAGCTGATAATCAAACCCTTGTCTTTGTGTATGCGTCTATTTGGAAATGTGCTGGGTGCATTTGTCATTATGAAATTGATTGAAAGCGTTCTGCCGGTATTTCTTCCGGTGGTATTCAGCGCATACTTTGACCTGTTTGACGGTCTGATTCAGGCATATGTTTTTGTGTTTCTGACCGGATTATTTATCAAAGAAGCTATTGAGTAAAAAAGTGTAAAAGGAGAAAAGAGTTATGAGTACATTAATTGCGATTGGCGCGGCGATCGCCGTTCTGACTGGTATTGGCGCAGGAGTAGGTATTGGTATTGCAACTTCCAAAGCGGCAGAAGCTGTAGCGAGACAGCCGGAGGCTGACGGAAAGATTACGAAAATCCTTCTTCTGGGAGCGGCGCTGGCCGAGGCAACCGCTATTTATGGTTTCGTTATCGCCCTGTTGATTATTATCCTCTTAGGTTAAAGAAAGGCGGATGTTTGCATGTTAAGACTTGATATAAATCTGGTCTTTACCATCATCAATCTGCTGATCTGGTATGCGATTATCCGGATATTTCTTTTTAAGAGGATCAACCGTGTCATCGATCAGAGAGAGCAGGCTATACAGTCCCGTTATGCGGACGCGCAGAGACTCCAGGATGAAGCTGCCGCCGAAAAGGATAAGTATGCAGCATCTCAGGCGCAGATTGAGGCGGAAAAGACCAAAGTGATGAACCAGGCACAGGAAGATGCCAGAACGGAATATAACCATATTCTGCAAGAAGCCAATAAAAAGGCTGAACAGATTGTGGAAAATTCCAAAAAAGAGGCTGTTCTGGAGAAAGACAAGATTGTTTCCAAGGCAGAACAGGAGATTCGTTCTCTGATCCTGAATACTGCCGTTAAATCGATGCAGTCCTCCGGAAATGACAGCTCTCTTTATGACGAATTTTTGACTAAAACAGGTGAGGCGGGTCATGGAGAAAATGAATAATTATTTGGAACAGCTGGCGGAAGCCCGCATCCAGCCTGATGTATTGCAGCATGCGCTGGATATCCTGCAGGCAGTTCCCCAGATACAGGATGAACTGGAGAATCCTACCGTCCCCCATGAAAAAAAGGAGGACATTATCCGGAAAATCTTTCCGGAAAAAGTCCGGAATTTTATACTGGAACTGGCAGATGACAGTTGTCTGGGATCTCTGGATTCTATCCTGAAATCATATATGGAAAAGCCGGAAGAAGAGAGAACTCCGCTGGAATGTGTCCTGGAATATGTGACTGCTCCCAGTGACTCTCAGCTGGACGGTATCCGCAAATTTCTCAAACAAAAATATCCTGGAAGACCGTTGGAGTTCCGGCAAAAGGAGAACCAGTCGATCGGAAGCGGGTTTATTCTCCGCGCAGGCAACCAGGAATATGACTGGAGTACGAAGGGAAGAGAGCGTCTCCTGGAGAAAGAGCTGGCTTCTATGCGTTTGGCAGAGGGAGATTTGCTGGCCCAGAAAGGAATTATCAGCATCCTGAAGGGAAGCCTGGACGGGGTGGACATTGAAAGCCAGGAAATCGGTGTAGTCAGCAGAGTCGGCGACGGTATCGCTTATATTGACGGTGTGGACCATGCCATGTATGGAGAAGTCCTCGTTTTTGACGGAGGATTAAAAGGTATGGTACAGGACATCCGTGCCCACGAGGTAGGATGTATTCTGTTTGGAAAAGATACCGGTATTGAAGAAGGAACAAAAGTTGCCCGTACCGGGCGGATGGCCGGCATTCCTGTGGGTGACGCGTTCATCGGACGTGTTGTAAATGCACTGGGAGCTCCCATAGACGGGAAAGGAGAGATCGAGGCATCGGATTACCGTCCTGTTGAATATAAGGCCCCCGGAATTGTAGACCGTAAATCTGTGGATACTCCTCTGGAAACCGGTATTTTGTCTATCGATTCTATGTTCCCTATCGGACGGGGACAGCGCGAACTGATCATTGGTGACCGGCAGACCGGAAAGACATCCATTGCAACCGACGCTATTCTGAACCAGAAAGGGAAAAATGTAATCTGCATCTATGTGGCAATCGGACAGAAAGCATCTACCGTGGCAAAGCTAGTACGTACTTTTGAGCAATATGGAGCCATGGATTATACGATCGTTCTTTCTTCCACCGCGAGCGAACCGGCTCCGCTGCAGTATATCGCACCTTATTCAGGAACTGCCCTGGCGGAATATTTTATGTACCGCGGACAGGATGTTCTGATTGTATACGATGATCTTTCAAAGCATGCAGTGGCATATCGTTCTCTGTCTCTGCTGCTGGAGCGTTCACCGGGACGTGAAGCTTATCCTGGAGACGTGTTCTATCTTCATTCCCGTCTGTTGGAGCGTTCCAGCCGGCTCAGCGACGAATTGGGAGGCGGATCTATTACAGCGCTTCCTATTATTGAGACTCAGGACGGCGATGTATCCGCTTACATTCCGACCAATGTGATCTCTATTACAGATGGCCAGATCTTCCTGGAAAGCGATCTCTTCTTCGCAGGCATGCGGCCGGCGGTCAATGTGGGCCTGTCAGTATCCCGCGTGGGCGGAGCTGCGCAGACGAAAGCCATGAAAAAAGCAGCCGGGAGCGTGCGTATTGATCTGGCTCAGTACCGGGAAATGGAAGTTTTTACTCAGTTCAGTTCGGATTTGGATGCCGTCACTCAGGAACAGCTTCAGTACGGAAAAGGCTTGATGGAGCTTCTGAAACAGCCGCTGTGTCAGCCGCTGTCTCTGCATGAACAGGTTATTACGCTTTGCGCGGCTACCCATAAGCAGATGATTGATGTACCTGTCAAGGATATCAAATCCTTCCAGAGAGATCTCCTGGACTGGATCGACCAGAAACATCCGGAGATCAGCAGTGAGATTGAGCAGATGCATACGCTGAGCGACAGTCTTACCGATAAAATTATCGATGCGGTCAAGGAATATAAGAGTCAGGTGGTGAAGTAGAATGGCGGGCCTGAGAGAGATTCAGAGCAGGATAAAAAGCATCCAGGATACCAGGAAGATTACCAACGCCATGTACATGATTTCTTCCACCAAGATGAGAAAAGCCCGGGAAGCGCTTGCGGCGACAGAACCGTATTTCTATACGCTTCAGTCTGCCATAGCGAGGGTTATGCGGCACGTACCGGAACTGGAAAGTCGTTTTTTTGAGAAAGAAGGGGAACTTCGTTCCCGTATCGGAGTTCTGGTAATTGCCGGAGACAAAGGTCTGGCAGGATCCTATAACCACAATGTGCTGAAAATTGCACAGCAGTTTCTTGATGATACTGACAAAGAAGTAGAACTTTTTGTAGTAGGTGAATTAGGGCGGCAGTATTTCAGCGGAAAGGGAATTCATATCGAAGAAAACTTCCTCTACACCGCTCAGCATCCTACGTTCAGTCGTGCGCGCTGGATCAGAGAAACGCTTCTTGAAAAATATTTAAGCGGCGAGATTCAGGAAATCCATGTAATCTATACACGCATGGAAAACAGTCTTTTAAGCAAGACGGAGGATTCTATGCTTCTTCCGCTTCGCAAGTCTTCTCCGATACAGGTGCCGGCAAATGTTTATCAGGAAGATTTTTTACTGCAGCCGTCCCCGGAAGAAGCGATCGACCGGATCGTTCTTAGTTATATAACCGGTTTTATTTACGGTGCTCTGGTAGAATCTTTCTGCAGCGAGCAGAATGCCCGTATGGTTGCCATGGAAGCCGCGACCAACAATGCGGACGAGCTGCTGCATGATCTGAATATCATGTATAATCGTGCGCGGCAGGCAGCCATCACGCAGGAAATTACAGAGGTCTGCAGCGGCGCCCGTGCGCAAAAGCAAAAAAAGAATCAAGCAAAGGAGATGCAGGTGTGATGGAAAAGGGAAAAATCATACAGATTTCCGGCCCGGTCATCGACGTACTGTTTGAAAAAGGCAATCTCCCCCATATTAAAGACGCGTTGACCGTAGATAATCATGGAAGTCAGTGCGTTATGGAAGTCGCGAAACATCTGGGCGGAAATATGGTGCGCTGCATCATGCTTTCGGCAAGCGAGGGACTTTGCCGGGATATGGAAGTCTCCCAGACCGGAAAGGGAATATCTGTTCCGGTAGGCGAGCAGACACTGGGACGTCTGTTCAATGTGCTGGGACAGCCGGTAGATGGCGGCCGGGAAATTACAGATGCAAAACAATGGTGTATCCATCGAGATCCGCCTTCTTTTGAGAATCAGAGTCCGGTTGTGGAAATACTGGAGACAGGAATCAAGGTCATTGATCTGTTAGCTCCGTATGCCAAGGGAGGAAAGATCGGCCTGTTCGGCGGCGCCGGAGTAGGCAAGACTGTGCTGATCCAGGAGCTGATCCGCAATATTGCCACAGAGCATGGCGGATACTCTATTTTTACCGGAGTCGGAGAACGTTCCAGAGAAGGAAACGATTTGTGGAGCGAGATGAACGAATCGGGTGTACTGGAGAAAACGGCGCTGGTATTCGGCCAGATGAATGAACCGCCCGGAGCACGTATGCGCGTGGCTGAGACCGGACTTACTATGGCAGAATATTTCCGAGATGTAGAACATCAGAATGTGCTTCTTTTTATAGATAATATATTCCGTTTTGTGCAGGCAGGATCCGAAGTGTCCGCGCTGTTGGGGCGTATGCCCTCTGCAGTAGGTTATCAGCCTACTTTGGCTACAGAAATGGGAGAACTTCAGGAGAGGATCACATCCACCAAAAACGGTTCTGTCACATCTGTACAGGCAGTCTATGTGCCGGCGGATGACTTGACCGACCCGGCTCCAGCTACAACATTTGCCCATCTGGATGCCACGACGGTACTTTCCAGAAAGATTGTAGAGCAGGGTATTTATCCGGCGGTAGACCCGCTGGAATCCACTTCCAGAATTCTTGAGGCTGATGTTGTGGGAGAGGAACATTATGAGACCGCCAGAAGAGTTCAGGAAATGCTTCAAAAATATAAAGAACTGCAGGATATTATCGCAATCCTCGGCATGGAAGAACTTTCTGAGGAAGATAAACTTACGGTAAACAGAGCCAGAAAGATTCAGCGTTTCCTGTCTCAGCCTTTCCATGTGGCTGAGAATTTCACCGGCGTTCCCGGAAAATATGTGCCGCTGAAAGATACCATCAAAGGATTCCAGGCCATTATTAACGGCGACATGGACTCTTATCCGGAAGCCGCGTTTTTCAATGTGGGAACGATTGAAGAAGTGGCAGAAAAGGCCAAGAGCATGATGGAGAACGCTTAAGGGAAAGGAGCATATTATGGCTAGTTTTTCTTTAAGAATTATATCCAGTACCCGTATTTTTTACGAAGGTCCCTGTCGGTGCCTGATTGTGCCTGCTCCTGATGGGGAGAAGGCGATTCTGGCGCATCATGAGGAGATGATTCTGGCACTTCGGGAAGGCGAAATGCGGATGCAGATCGAAGATGGCGGAGAGTGGTCATATGCCGTTATAAGTCCGGGATTCTGTCAGGTAGCGCATAACCGAGTCACATTATTGGCGGACACGGTGGAACGTCCGGAAGAGATCGATGCGGTCAGAGCCAGAGAAGCTCTGGAACGGGCGGAAGAAAAGATGCGCCAGAAACAGAGTATTCAGGAGTATCATATTACCCAGGCGGCGCTTGCCAGAGCTCTTGTCCGCATCAAGGAAACTGAACGGTTTACCCATTAAAACCGGACATTTTCCGGTATTTGTCCCTATCATATTTGCGAAGGTCATATTATGATAGGGACATAAGAGAAACCGGAAAAGGGGATGCGTATATGAAACAGGAGGTTTTGGCACGGACTATTATTGAGACCATGCTGAACAAGGCTCTGCGCGATATCGAAAGAGATCCGGATCGCAGTATCCGGAATTTGATTGATCTTGGCATCAATTTTGCAAAAGGAAGATTTCAGCAGGAGTTTCTTCATGTACTCCAGGAGATGATGAAGAATGAGCAGAGCGCATATTATACATTGGTTAAAAATGTAGTGTCTGACACCGATCACCGGCGTCTGATGACGATCGGTATGAATATTGGTTTTCAGGCCTGCACAGTCGGCGCCACTTTGATCCGTGATAATGAGGAACGACTTCATTTTAATATACCCTGGATATACCAGGTGAATTTCGGAGAAAAGGGCTTGCCCTGCGAAGATCTGGATAAATTGATCCGTCAGGGAAAGGAACTTGGGACTTTTATTTATCTGTTGAACGCAGACGGTTCGATCGGGGAAGAACATATTTCCATTTTAAAAAAACATAATGACTGCGCGTTTATACTGCTTGTAACGGCAGAAAAGATTCTAGGCAATCTGATGGACAGACTGGAGTCTACCTGCAACTGTCTGATCCTGGTGGAAGACGGTTCCGAACTGATGGCAGAAGCAGCTGATGAACTGAAAAAACACGAGTTTCTTTACGGTATTTATCTGCGGTGCAGCAGGGACGCTGAAGAGAGATACTTCAAATCAGAGTATCTGGAACAGATCACAGATACAGGCGCTTCATTTTGCGTTCTGATGCCTGAGGATCAGTTTTCTTTTGAAGAAGATATGCTGAGAAAAGAAAAAACCGCACAGATCCGCGGACAGCAGGAATATCCGTTTATTCTCGTAGATTATACATCAGACGTACAGCGGATAGATCGTGTCATCTCCAATGACTCCTGTGCGGTAGCTTTCGATTCAGAAGGTTATGTATATACCGATACGGGAAAATGGCAGGGAAGTCCTTATAATATCCGCTGCAAAGATCTCCGGAATATACTGGAAAATGTTACCAAAAAATAATATGGGCCGGATATGGTTCTGAAACGCCATATCCGGTTTTTATATCATCCTGCAGCAGCACGCCCTCAGCTGTCTTACATATTCTTCCGGCTCCATACAACTCCTCGCTGAAAGCCAGCGTATCATGGATATAATCAGAGCGTCAGAAATAAATGTTATAAAAAATTCCGGCGGATCTTCGAAATCAAACATCTCCGCAGAGTACTGCAATAAAATCGGCTCCAAAATCTCCTGGAAATAATCCCGGAATGAGTTCTGTCCTGTAATTTCAAATGCTTTTTTGTAAAATGCATGATTGGAATAAAAGTATTTACATATACCCAAAATAAACTCCCAACCGTCTTCATATGGTTTTGCGCATGCTGCTTCATAAAATTCTGTATGGAAAATCCAGTTGATCAGATCGTACTTGTCTCTGAAATGATAATAAAAACTTTTTCTGTTCATTCCACAGACTTCGCAGATGTCACTGACACTGATCTTGGAAAACGGCATGGTGCCGAGCAGTGTTTTCATCGATTCCGCCAACGCCTTTTTCGTAATATTAGAATCTGCCAACGTCTTTCCCTCCATTCGACAAATTCAGTATATCAAACTGCCGCGAGAACTGCAACTTAAGAGAAAAATTTCTTTTTTGGGACAGATTTGGCAAAGTGGGTAAAAATAAGACAAATATTGATATTGTGGAATATTCATTTACAAATCGTTCAAGTATAATTTCAAAAGTAAAAATTGTCTGAAGGAGAATACATATGGAATTACATGGGTTAAACGACCTGGAAGTAAAGAAATCCAGGGAAGCTTATGGAAGCAATGAAATCCCTGACTCAGAACCTACCACATTCTGGAAGGAATTTAAAGAAACTTTCAAGGATCCCATGATCCGGGTTCTGTTGGCGATCTCTGCACTGATGATCGTCATGTTTTTCCTGGGATATGCGGAAATATTTGAACCAGCCGGCACGCTGGTTGCAATCCTGATAGTGGCAACGGTAACCGCAAAAACAGGAGTGGCGAGCGATACAAAATACCGGGATCTCAAGCATTCTGTAAAAGAAGAAGAGATCAAGGTCTATCGGAACGGAAATATCTGCAACACGGGTATCAATCAGATTGTCACGGGCGATCTGGTTCTTCTGCAGGCCGGAGATAAGATCCCCGCCGACGGTATCCTGATCACAGGTCATTTAAATGTGAATAATGCCGCCTTGAACGGCGAAGCAGAAGAGTGTCCCAAAACGGCAGCCGCTTCAGACACTCCGTTTCCGGACGAAATTACGGGAGACACCTTTGTGGATGAGTCGTCTTTATTCCGGGGCGCCATTGTCTTTGACGGCGAAGGCGTCATGCTGGTAAAAAAAGTCGGCATCAAGACCATGATGGGACGTATGGCGCTGGAAATGCAGGAGGAGGAGCCGCCTTCTCCGCTTCAGGTGAAACTGTCTATCCTGGCGGGACAGATATCCAAAATCGGTTACATCGGCGCGATTCTGATCGCACTTTTTTACGTAATTCATTTTGTCTCTATGGCAGGAGGCGTAGAGCCTTATCTGAATATGGGATGGGAATATATCCTAATGGATCTGATCGATGCGGTAACCATAGCCATCGTAATCATTGTCTGCGCGGTTCCGGAAGGACTTCCTCTGATGATTTCCATTGTCCTTATGCAGAATACCAGCAAAATGCTGGACCACAATGTGCTTGTCCGCAAAGCAGAAGGCATCGAGACTGCCGGAGCGCTGAATATACTTTTCAGCGACAAGACCGGTACGATTACAAAAGGAGAGTTGGAAGTCGTGGAATTTTTCACGGCGGACGGACTGGTCATTCCCTTCGAAGAATTGAAAAAATATCCGGAAGTCCGCAACAATCTGAGGATTGCCATCGGGCAGAATTCTTCTTCTATGTATGACGAACGTCACCGGGTAATCGGCGGTAACGCCACAGATCAGGCTCTGATGAAGTTTCTGGGGGAAGATTCCTATCAGGAACTTCAGAATGATGAAAGCCTTCATGTAGTTAATGCTCAGAAATTCAATTCCGCGAATAAGTTCAGCCAGGCACAGATTGGCTCCAGAACATATTACAAAGGTGCGCCGGAACGTCTGCTTCAGAAAGCTACTCATTATCTGAGCGTTGACGGACAGATCCGCCCGTTGGATACCATACGTCTGAATGAAAAGATTGATCAGCTTGCCAGCAAGGCTATGAGAGTTCTTTCCTTCGGATACAGCGCTCATCCTATGGAAGAAGATGTAATTGAAGACGGTCTTGTACTGATCGGTCTGACAGCGATCCGGGATGATGTGCGTCCGGAAGCGAGAACAGCGATCCGGGAAGTACAGGAGGCCGGTATTCAGGTGGTTATGATTACAGGCGACCGTCTGGAGACAGCGGCTGCTATTGCTGCGGATGCCGGTCTGGTGACTTCGGAGGAAGATATCTGTCTGACCTCCTCCGAGCTGAATTCTATGAGCGATGACCGGGTGAAACAGATCCTTTCCCGAATCCGTGTGATTGCCAGGGCTCTGCCTACTGATAAATCACGCATGGTCCGTATATGCCAGGAACTGAATCTTGTGGTTGGAATGACCGGCGATGGCGTCAATGATTCTCCGGCACTGAAACGCGCCGATGTGGGATTCGCTATGGGCAGTGGTACAGAAGCGGCAAAAGAAGCGGGAAAGATTGTAATCCTGGATGATAATTTTAACTCGATCAAAGACGCTATCTGGTATGGAAGAACTATTTATCATAATATACTGAAATTCTGCAAATTTCAGCTGGTTGTAAATGTGGCTGCAGTATTGGTCAGCGCGGTCGCGCCATTCTTAGGCGTAGAAGAACCATTAAAAGTTACGCATCTTTTGTTCGTCAATCTGGTAATGGACGGGCTGGGCGCTATGATGCTGGGTAATGAGCCGGCCTTGGAAGCCTATATGAAAGAAAAACCCCGCAGGCGCGATGAAAGCCTTGTGAGCAGAGAAATGATGACTCAGATCGGTATTATGGGCATCTGGCTGACACTCATGAGTCTGTTCTATCTTATGTCCGACTGGGCCAGATCTTTCTTTGAGACAGACGCACAGTTTATGACTTCTTATTTTGTCCTGTTTATTGCCAGCGCGCTGTTTAACGGATTTAATGTCAGAAACGACGGATTTGCTATTTTCAAAAATCTGAAAGACAATCCGGATTTTCTGAAAGTAATGTGCATGATCCTGGGTATCCAGTTCTGCCTGGTCAATATTTCGCTGATCCCGGCAGCGCCTGCCGTATGGATTGGAAATATGTTCAGCTGCGTGCCTTTTGGCGTATCCGGATGGGTTCTGGTATTGATTCTGGCCTTCACTATGATACCTGTGGATATGATTCGAAAAATTGTATTCCGCAAATTGGGGAATAAATAACGTTTTCTCAACCGGCCATATCTTTGTGGTATGGCCGGTTTTTCGCCATTTCTTAAGAAATCTTCGGAATTCTTTAAGGAGATTCTTTCCGGGAATATGTTAAGATAGTATACAGCAGACCGGTTATCCCGGAAGGGATCTCTCCGGAACATACGAGGTGAAGAAATGAGAGCAGAAGAGCAGAGAGAATACAGAGAACGTAAAAGAGAGAGGCAGCGAAGACGTAAACGCCGCAAAAGGCTGCAGCGGCTGTACAGCTTTGTCCTGTTCCTTTGCGTGGCTGTCCTGGCCGTCTGGGGCGTCAGACGTTGGTTTGCCGGGGAAGAGGCCGCTTATGAAATATCCTCACCTGTCGTGCGTACAGAAGAAGAGGTACTGGCTGAACTCCAGCGTATGGCAAAAACCAGTCGTGACATACGTAAAATACTGGACAGAGCGGAAGAGTATCCTCCGGAAATGCTGGCCGCGCTTGCCAACAATCCGGAAATGCTGGAATTTGTATCTGGTTATCCGGATCAGAGCGGAGCAGAATCAGATCCTCAGCTTACTGCCGCTGAACGTAAAGAACAGTATCCTCTTTTCCTCCAGTGGGATCAGCGATGGGGATATCTTCCCTATGGAAATTCCAATATCGGTATGTCCGGATGCGGACCTACATGTCTGTCCATGGCTGTCCATGCCCTGACCGGAGACGATTCTGTCACGCCCGCGTCCATGGCACAGTTTTCAGAAGAACAAGGTTATTATGTCGAGGGTACCGGAACCTCCTGGACGCTTATGACAGATGGGGCCGCCGCTTTCGGACTGACCGGAACAGAGCTTTCTCTGGATGAAGGGATCATGAAAAGGGAACTGGACGCAGGCCATCCGATTATATGTGCCATGGGACCGGGGGATTTTACCACTGCAGGACACTTTATTCTGATCTGCGGATATACAGACGATGGTTTTCAGATCAATGATCCCAACTGTAAAGCCAGAAGCGGGAGAGTGTGGAGCTACGAAGACCTTTCCCGGCAAATTCGAAATCTGTGGTCATACCAGGCGTGATTCCTTATTCCTTTTCCCTGAGCTGAACCACATTGGCAGCTCTGCGTTTTCTTTCTTCCTTCATGGCCGCATAATGCTTACGGGTCGTGTTTACATTTTTATGTCCCAGGACGTCCGCTACAAGGTAAATATCTCCGGTTTCCTGATATAAAGCGGTCCCGTAAGTACTCCTTAATTTGTGAGGCGTGATTCTTTTGGCCGTGGCTGTAGAAGCGTATTTTTTTACCAGACGTTCTACGGAACGCACTGTGATCCGAGTATTGTTCTGGGAGATGAATAAAGCGTTCTCATGTCCAGGCTCCGGAGTCATTTCCAGACGTTCATCCAGATAATTTCGGAGCATTTCCTCTACCTCCTCGCCAAAATATACCATGTCTTCGTTTCCGCCTTTACGGATCACCCTCATGGCGCCATTGTCGAAATCCAGATCACCGATATCCAGTCCTACCAATTCCGTGACCCGAACACCCGTTCCCAGGAGAGTGACAATGATTGCCAGGTCGCGGTCACGTGTCTTTTCATGCCAGCGTTTCTGCGCTTTTGTCAGTTTTTCTCCCGATTCCACATTGTCGATCAGCTGCGCCACTTCATTGGCATCCAGACGGATAATGTTTTTCTCCTTGACCCTGGGAACATCTACTACAGAAGGAGCGTTTTTTTCGATCATTCCTTTTTTGTGATAATATCCGAAAAAGGTATTCAGAGTAGCCAGTTTGCGCGCCTTTCCTTCCTCATGGTTGCGATAAAGCTGACCGTCCCTTTCGTAATAAGTAAGAAAGGACAGATATTCTTCAATGTCCACAGGCTGGATGTCGTCCAGAATGGATACCGGTAGTGTACGGATATCCTTATCCTTAAAATATGGGTTTTGTGTGCGGAGGAAATAAAAAAACGTATTCAGATCATAAGCATAATTACGCCGGGTGTTGGTGGCCTTTTTGATTTCCATGGCGCGAAAGAAATCAGAAGCGAACGCTGGAAGTTCCTTTACAAGTTCTCTGAGCTGAGCAGTGTTTTTCAGATCCAGTTGTTCATGATAAGTTAATGCCATAAAAATGTCTCCTTATAAGTGTTTTTGCTATATCATGTCGTAAAACTGCGATTTTGCGACGCGTTCTATATCTGTTAGTGTACTACTGTTTTTATCTATTTTCAAGGAGGTTTTTTATTCTTCATGATTTAGTGCTCGTGATTTTTGCTGTTCTGACATACATAGACAACAAAAAGAAACAGCATCCCTACCGCCACAGTTTGGATGCTATTTCTTAATATAAATTCCAATTACTGAGGGCATCGGATTTTTCCGACTGCCTTTCTAAGTAGATTATACTACAGGGTGCTTGTTTTATGTAAGTACCCTTTTTATTTCAACAAGATTATCAGTTACTTGTTTCCTCGGCCGCGGATCCCTGATTCAATACTTCCGTGATCTTTTCAATCATTTCATCCTCTTTCAGGCGGAATTTGATCTCTACGCGACGGGAAGCAGCCATATCGACCTCAGTGGAATTCATCTGATAGATGGGCTCACTGTAGGAACGGCCATTGACCGTCATAAGTTCCTGGAGCTGCTGAATCTGTGTGTCCGTCAGGCCGTTATCGGAATCCAGACAAAAGTTCGCAACCGCATTTGCCCGGTTGAAGGACAAAGTCATATTGCTCTGGTATCCTCCGTCTGTATCCGTATGTCCTTCTATAATAATCTCCGCAATATATGGGCGGAAATTATCCTGCAGCAGTACCCCCAGGTACATGGGAATGATCTCCTGAAGGGTCTCCTTGCTGTTCTCTGTCAGGACGGAGCTGTTATACCGGAACAGCACGTCCGAAGAAAAGGCGATGGATCCTGTCTGGGAGTCCACCTGCATGGAGGAATTGCTGAAACGCTCCTGAAGCGCCCTGATAATATCTGTCCGGATACCCACGATATCTTCCAATTCACTCTTGGTGGCTCGAAGCTCAGCTTGCGCTTCATCAATCTCCCGGTATGCCGCAGCAAGTTCTGCTTCTGTGCTGCTCGCCTGAGCGTATGCTTTTTCCAGCGCATCCATGGATGCCTGCAGGTCTTCCCGGGATGTCTCTAACTCTGATCTGGTGGCATTCAGACTGATCTGGGTATTTTCCAGATCGGTCTGCTTCTGCCGGTAGATTCCAAGTGTGATGGCTATCATCAGGATAAAGATCAGAAGCAACGCGGCCATCATATCAGAATATGACTGCCAGTAACTGGGAGCCTCGAATACCGCTCTGTTCTTTCTCTTATTTCTCATATAAATCCCTCATCTGATGAAAGGTATAAAGCTCATTGCTCAAATCGTCACAGGTGCTGGAGAGCTTCTCTTCCAGCTCTTTCTGTCGTTCCAGCGTCATGGTCAGCGTCTCATTCATAGTGCGGCTGGATTCCAGTAAAAGCCTGGTGCTCTCTTCCAGCCTCTGGAAATTTCTGGCATAGGTTCCCTGCGCTTCACAGGATTCATGCAGAGTTTGTCCCAACTGTTCGAAATCAGCTCCAAGTACATCCGACATCTGATTTACAAACTGCTGAACAACCCGGTCCAGCCCTTTGCTCTGCTCTTCCGCATTCCCTTTCAGAAGCTCCAGAATCCGTTTCAGAGCATTAGCCGTATTCGCCTGGTAGATCAGCATGGCGCTGGTATTCTCGTCCACTGACGCCGGCACAGGAGCCGCACATTCCTGGAAAGTCATCAAAAAACGGGATAATTTTCCATAGGCGTCCGCCATCAGGCTCCGATAAACAAAGTTAAATACTATAGAAAAGAAAATACCGTACACGGATGTGTGGAAAGCCACTTTCATGCCATCCAGAAGCGGGGCAATATTATCGGAAATAGTAAATACGTCGCTTCCGGTAAATGAGATCATGCCCATGGACAATCCGATAAAGGTTCCCAGAATACCAAGGCCGGTCAACGTTCCGCCGACTGCGGAATTAAAATGAGCGCTGACCACGTTGTCCAGCAAATCTTCATTGATATATTCTTCCAGGGAGCATACCCGGGATATGGTGCCTTTTGCGTTTGTAGACGCGGCGATTCTTTTCTGATACCGATCAAACTGACGGTTCAGCACAGGGCTGGAAAATGTGTCTTTTTTCGTGCGGTATTCGTCCCACAGGCTTTTCTGTACGGATTCATATTTCGCAGACATCTCTTCTGCCGTATCCACAAGGGAATCCGTCACGCGGTTCAACCTGGAAAAGCTTACAAAAGAAATAATGAACAGAATCCCGATCACAATCAGGAAAGCGACATTAATCGCCAGATTGCTGACAGATATGGACTCCCCGGAAAAAGCTCCGTTTATGTACAGAATGATGGCGAACATCAGTACATACAGAACAGCCAGTAAATAGTAAAGTCTGTTTTTCATGAATAACCTCCTCTTTTGTCTGCAGTTTAATATCTGAAAATGATATTGCTGCTCTACTGCATCTAATGTAACACATTTTATATTGACCTACAATCCAAGAGGGGAAATCTTAAAGGAATCTTCATGAAATCTTAATACAGACGGTTACCGTTTTATAAATCGCAGATGCTGCCTCCTTCAGGACGACAGCATCTGTAAAATCTATTGCTGAATCATTGAATAATACGGGACAATCAGGCTCTCCCCCGATATTAATGTGTCTGATGAAAGACCGTTAATTTCCATCACTTCACTGATGTAATCGGATCTGGTTTTATAATACTCTCCGTCCATATATGTGTCCGCAATATCCCAGAGAGTGTCCCCGGATTTAATCTCTATATTGGAATAATATTTATAAGCAGGCGCTTTCTCCGGTTCTTCCGCTCTTGTCATCAGAGTTCCAAATCCAAAACCGATCCCAAATACAACAATTAAAGTCAGCGCCAGGAAAAAGAAAAAAGTCCTGCGCGCTCTCTGCAGCCTGACAGTCTCCGCTCTCCGATTTTTCCGGAACTCTTCCCTTGCCAAACGATCTGCTGCGTACATTCTGACACACTCCCTTCAAACAAAAACCAAACATTTGTTCTCTTGCATGACTTTATTATAATAATCGAACGTGTGTTTGTCAATATTAAAATCGAAAGTTTGTTCGATTTTATATTTGTTATCAGGGAATATAAAAAATCCTTCCAGATAACCAGGAAGCTATATCCCTGTCCCGAAAGGATTCTGTCGATCTTTTATCGTCACATATTGCGGAACCGGTCGTAGCGCTGCCGCACCAGCTCTTCCCCGCTCATTTTCCCGTATTTTTCCATGAATTCTTCGATTCTTACATCCATACGCCTTGCAACCTCAGGAAGTGACTCGGCAGTGACAGGCTCTTCTTCTCCAATCACCTGCTCGATGATGCCCAGGTCTTTCAGGTCATCCGCCGTCAGCCGCATCTTGCCGGCAGCCTCTTCCGCGCGGCTGCTGTCTTTCCAGAGGATAGACGCGAATCCTTCCGGAGACAAAATAGAATAAGTAGAGTTTTCCAACATCCATACTTCATTGCCCACAGCCAGCGCCAGCGCTCCTCCGCTGCCGCCTTCTCCGATCACAATAGAAAGTATCGGCACTTTCAGTCCTGACATTTCCAGAAGAGAACGGGCAATCGCTTCTCCCTGCCCTCGCTCTTCCGCCTCCATACCACAGAAAGCTCCCGGGGTATCCACAAAACAGATAATGGGGCGTCCGAATTTTTCCGCCTGTTTCATCAGGCGCTGTGCCTTGCGGTATCCTTCCGGATACGGCATGCCGAAATTGCGGCTGATATTTTCTTTCGTATTTTTTCCCTTCTGCTGGCCGATGACCGTCACCGGAAGCCCATGGAAAGATGCGATTCCTCCCACGATCGATCCGTCGTCACGGAAAGCCCGGTCGCCATGCAGTTCCATGAAGCCGTCAAACAAATGTTCTATATAGTCCAGACTGGTGGGACGCTCTGCGCTTCTGGCCGCCTGGACCCTCTCCCAGGCGTTTGCAGGACGTTTCTTCTTGTCCCCGGATTTTTTATCATAAAGCTCCTCTGATGCATCCAAAGACTGCTCCGGGTGTCCCGGAACGGCTTCCTTGTGCAGACAGATCAGATGGTACAGGGTGTCTTTCAGCTCCATACGTTCTACGATGCCGTCGATAATGCCATGTTCCAGCAGAAATTCCGAACTCTGAAAACCTTTTGGCAGCTTCTGGCCGATCGTCTGTTCGATCACGCGGGGACCCGCAAAACCGACCAGAGCTCCCGGCTCTGCCAGAATAATATCTCCCAACATTGCGAAGCTCGCTGTTACGCCTCCGGTAGTCGGGTCGGTCAATATTGTGATATAAAGAAGGCCTGCGTCAGAATGGCGCCTCAGTGCGGCGCTGGTCTTTGCCATCTGCATCAGGGAAACGATTCCCTCCTGCATTCTGGCCCCTCCTGAAGCAGTAAACAGGATCAGGGGAAGGCGAAGCTCCGTCGCTTTCTCGATCGCTCTGGTCAGCTTTTCTCCTACCACATACCCCATACTGCCCATTAAGAAGCGGACGTCACAGATGCCGATCACCGCTTCTTCTCCATTGATGCGGATCTTTCCCGTGACAACGGCTTCGTCCAGCTTGGTCTTTTCTTTCAGCCCTGCGATCTTTTCCTGGTATCCTTCATAGTGCAGCGGATTCGGAGTCTCCAGTCCCCTATCCCATTCTTCAAAGGATTTGGGATCAGCCACCATACGGATCCGGTTGCGGGCCCTTACGCGGAAATATCCTCCGCAGCGGTAGCAGACATAATGATTTCCTACGACATCGTCTTTATAAAGGGTTTCTCCGCATTTCGGGCATTTGATCCAGAGCCCCTCCGGAACGGACGGCTCCGCGAGTTTGCCCGGCAGGTGGATATGGCCTGTCTTTTTAAACATTTCTTTTAACATCTTCTATCCTACTCCCCGTAATGTTCCTGAATAAAATGCGTATTTACATTTCCGTTCTGAAAATCCGGATCATTCAGGATCTCAAACTGAAAATCAATATTTGTGGTAACTCCTTCGATCACCATCTCGCCCAGGGCGCTCTGCATCTTGCGAATCGCGTTGCGGCGGTTCCTGTCATGCACAATCAGTTTCGCGACCATTGAATCATACATGGGCGGGATCGTATAGCCCTGATACAGGGCGGTCTCCACACGTACGCCGTTTCCGCCCGGCAGATGCATATTCTCAATCGTTCCCGGGCAGGGCATGAAGCCGCGTTCCGGATCTTCTGCATTAATACGGCATTCAATGGCATGACCCTGGATGTGAATTTCATCCTGCGTCATGCTCAGGGGCAGACCGGCTGCGATCAGTATCTGTTCTTTGATCAGGTCAACGCCTGTCACCATCTCTGTCACCGGATGTTCTACCTGAATACGGGTATTCATTTCCATGAAATAATACTGTCCGTTTTTATCCAGAAGAAATTCTATAGTACCCGCATTGACATATCCCACTGCTTTCGCCGCGCGAACTGCCGTCTCGCCCATTTTTTTCCGGAGCTCATCCGAAATGGCGCTGGACGGACTTTCTTCGATCATTTTCTGATGTCGCCGCTGGATCGAACAATCACGCTCTCCCAGCTGCACCACATTGCCATAATTATCAGCCAGGATCTGAAATTCAATATGCCGGGGCTCCACAATATATTTCTCAATATACATGGTGCCGTCTCCGAAGGCTTTTTCCGACTCCTGCTGAGCCATATTGAACTGAATCTCAAATTCGTCCGGATTTTCAGCGATACGCATGCCTTTTCCGCCGCCCCCGAGAGCCGCTTTGATAATCACCGGATAACCGATTCCCTCTGCCAGTTCTTTTCCCCTGGCCGCATCCAGCACCGGTTCCTTCGTTCCCGGAACCACCGGGACTCCGGCAGCTATCATGGTATTTCTGGCTTCCGCCTTATCACCCATACGACGGATCAGATCCGCAGAAGGCCCGATGAAAGTTACATGACATTTTTCACACATATCCACAAATTTGCTGTTTTCAGACAGAAAACCAAAGCCGGGGTGAATGGCCTGGGCTCCGCTGGCAATTGTGGCGCTTAAAATCTGTTCCATATTCAGATAACTTCTGCCCGCCGGAGCCGGTCCGATACAGATGGCTTCGTCTGCCAGCTGTGTATGCAGGGCCTCCCTGTCTGCTTCAGAGTATACGGCTACAGTCCGGATTCCCAGCTCCCGGCAGGCACGGATGATCCTGACCGCTATTTCTCCTCTGTTTGCGATTAAAACTTTATCAAACATATCTGTCATCTCCTGACTCTTCTGGCTTAACCGATCACAAACAGCGGCTGCCCGTATTCCACCATCTGTTCATTTTCCACAAGGATTTCTTTAACCGTACCGTCATATTCGGAGGTAATCTCGTTCATCAGTTTCATAGCCTCGACGATACCCAGGATCTGCCCTTTAGAAACTTTATCGCCGATACGCACATACGGCTCCGCATCCGGCGACTGCGCATTATAGAAGGTTCCCACCAGAGGGGATTTCACTACATTTCCTTCCGCTTCCGGGCTCTCCTGCGGAACTGTTTCCCGCACAGATGGTGTCTCTTCCGGCACTGCCGCTTCCGGAGCCGCAACTGCAGTAATTTTCATACCACGGTCCGCTTTCATAGTAATTTTACACCCTTCATACTCGATGGAAAACTGAGTAAGCTTCGAAGAAGATACCGTATTGATCAGTGTGATCAGATTTTCAAATTTCATCATGCTCTCCTTATCCCTTTTCCAATTAAAAATTCTTCTTAAAACTTTGAAATTCAAATATTTTGACATTCAAAATATTATAGAATCTGAGAGCATTTGTCAAGCTGATTTTTTACTGAGAGTTATCCAGCGCTGTTCTCAAAAGATAAATAGAGAAAAGAATAAAATGCACAGTCTCCGGCGGTCCCTGCTCCACATCTATGTAAGCTTCGATTTTCTTCAGCCGGAATCATATTCCTGTCACTGGTCAAAGAGGAACGATAATTTACATAAAAATATTATGTTAATCTTATGATGTATTAAAAAGGTCACGATCTTTGTCGTGACCTTTTGCTCTATCTTTTTGCCGCTTTCTTGCCGCCCTTCAGCGCGCAGTAGAAAATAAATACCAGGAAGATGACCGCCGCTGCCATCCATCCCCACAGCATAACCGGTCCTTTCGCGCTGAAATAATCATAATATCCTTTCAGATAGATCACCGCAATGATGAGCGGAATGCCGTAAGATACATACGCCTTCAGGCCTTTCGGGAATTTCAGGCCTTCGCCGGCGTTAACCTCATCCATAAACGAATTCCATCCCCAGCCGTTTTTGCTGGTACAGAACAGCACATACCCCAGACTTCCCAGGGGCAGCAAGTTGTTGGAGACGATGAAATCCTCCAGATCCATGATCGTGGTGCCTGCTCCAAGAGGCTGGATGCCGGAAAGCAGGTTGTATCCAAGCACGCACGGCATACTCAGGATAATCATCAGCACCGCGTTCACCACGACGCCTTTTTTGCGGGACCAGCCCAGTCCGTCCATGTAAAACGCGATGATGTTCTCAAATACGGCGATTACCGTGGTCAGCGCCGCAAAAGCCAGAAACAGGAAGAACAAAGCGCTCCAGACAGCTCCGCCGGGAATCTGGGCAAAGATATTGGGCAGAGTCACAAATACCAGGCTGGGTCCGGATCCGGGCTCGATGCCGAAGGCGAAACAGGCCGGGATCACAATAAATCCGGCGGTCAGCGCCACAAACGTATCCAGCGCAGTGATGCTGATCGCTTCGCCGGTAAGACTTCTGGAACGGTCCAGATAACTTCCGAAGATCAGCATGGCGCCGACACCCAGCGACAGGGTAAAGAAGGACTGGCTCAGCGCCGCGAACACGGCCGTGCCGATGCCGTTTTCCAGGATTCTCTGGAAATCCGGGATCAGATAAAACTTCACGCCCTCTCCCGCGCCTTCCAGCGTCACAGAATGTACTGCCAGCACTACCATGATCAGCAGCAGCGCCGCCATCATGAACTTGCTTACTTTCTCGACGCCGCCGTTCAGTCCGAAAATACATACCACAAATCCCAGGATGCAGACCAGTACCGTCCAGAACGTCATCAGCGGCGCGTCCGCCAGCATGCCGCTAAACGCCGCCTCCACTGCTTCCGCAGAAGCGCCTACAAAATCGCCTCTCAGGCTGCGGAAACAATAATACAGCATCCAGCCCGCCACAGTGGTGTAAAACATCATCAGAAGATAACAGCCTGCGATTCCGATGTATTTCAGCCGGTGCCATACGGTGCCGCGGGGCTCCAGCTCTTCAAAGCACATGGCCACACTTTTGCGGCTGCTGCGGCCCACGGAAAACTCGCAGACCAGCACCGGAATTCCCAGGATTACCAGGAACAGCAAGTAGATCAGGATGAACGCGGCGCCGCCGTATTCACCGCATATGTACGGAAATTTCCATACGTTGCCCAGGCCGATGGCGCATCCTGCCGATACCAGGATGAAGCCCAGCCTGGACCCAAAAGTCTCTCGTTTCATTTTCTCCCTCCGTAGTTACAGAATTTCTTCAAACAATCTGTATTATAGTCTCCCGGAGGGGCGCTTGTCAACGAGAAGAGACTCTTTAAAACTCCCTTTTCTCCATGACACGCACGGATATCCGGTAGCAGGCCAGTATAACCGCCAGATACAGAACCACGGCTATAACTGCGAATATGGCTGTATAACGTGTCAGAACCGACCCTAATGCTTCTGCCGCACCGCCTGCAGTCCGTGATACCGCAATCAACAGCAGGGTAGCTATTCCGATCACTCCCACCAGGCCCAGACGTCCCCTCTCGGGGCCGAATCTCAGAATCATCGGAATCGCTGCGAACAGCAGAAGAGAAAAAACTGCCAGAAAGCCGAACATGGGCGGCATAAGCGACAGCGGGCTTTCACCCGGTTTCCGGATCATCAGGAACACAGCCGACAGCAGGCAGGATACCAGCCAGCTTCCTCCCGTCAGCAGAATCCCGAATAAAAATTTTTCTTTCACATAGGTCTTTCGGTCTGCAGGGAGCGTCATAAGAAAGCCGGTGCCTCCGTTTTCTTCATCATAGCTGAACGTACTCAGAGTAAATAAAGAGGCCAGGAACGTCAGATAATATCCGGCAAACGTATATCCGCTTTCGTTGGCAATCATAATGATCAGCGCGAAAATTACAATCACAGCGTAAAATCTTCCCTGATTTTTCAAAAGCTTCCAGTCTTTAATCATTAAACCTTTCATGCCTGCCCTCCCTGTACCATCATCATGATCACATCGTCCATACTGCCCTTTTCCATGGTAATCTCCGGATAATTTTCCATGTAATACTGCCGTTGTCCGGTCAGGGCGCTGTATCCGTACGGCTCCTTTTTTACTTTCAAAATCCATTCCCTGTCCAGCGTTCGGTACTGCTCTTCCGTCATCTTCAGAACCCCGTAGCTTTCCAGCAGCACGTCTGTCTCCTCATGCAGGAGGATCTTTCCGCCGTCGATCAGGTAAAAATCATCGCACAGCCCTTCCAGATCACTGGAAATATGCGAACTGACCAGGATGGACCGGTCTCCGGGCATCATGTATTCCCGCAGCAGATCCAGGATCTGGTCCCGGGCAATCACGTCCAGGCCGGCGGTAGGTTCGTCCAATACAAGAAGCTTTGCCTTATGGCTAATGGCAGTCAGCACCTTCAGCTTCGCCTTCATGCCTGTGGAAAATTCTTTGATTTTCTTGTCTAAAGGCAGGCCGAACTGTTCACACCTTTTTACAAACTCTTCCTCCTGAAAATCCCGGTACATACTCTTTAATACGGGCAGAATATCACGGACAGACAGATATCCGCTGAATCCGGTCCCGGGAAGGACGGCGCCGACAGCTTCTTTGTCGAAAGCCGTAAGGCTGCGGGCCGGTTTTCCCAGCACAGACGCCTCTCCCGCATCCGGGTAGACCAACCCCAGGATCATTTTAAACGCGGTACTTTTTCCAGCCCCGTTGGGGCCGATTAATCCGGTGACATATCCCTCCCTGACTTCCAGGGAACATTGCAGACAGAATGAATCATAACGCTTTTCCGCTTCATGCAATCGAACCAACATCTCTACTCCTCCAGAATTATGTGAAATAAATCTGCAATCTCCTGATTGCTCATTCCGCAGCTTCGTCCTTTCCGGATGGCCAGTTCCAGATCAGTCTCCACTTCTCTTCTCTTCTCCTCCAGCAGGATTTCCTGCCCGGCACAGGCTACAAAACTCCCTTTTCCGTGCACAGTAACGATAAACCCTTCCTGTTCCAGGGTATCGTAGGATTTCTTCACAGTCAGTGCACTGACCCGAAGCTCCTTTGCCAGAGAACGTACCGAAGGAAGCATCTCCTCTTCATTTAATTCTCCATGCAGGATCAGCTCCTTGATCTGTCCCGAGATCTGTTCGTAGATTGGCTGCATGGAAGAATGGTTGATGATCAGCTTCATATCTCTCCTCCTTCGTTGC
Organism: Lachnoclostridium sp. An196; assembly: GCF_002160135.1. Lineage (GTDB taxonomy): Bacteria > Bacillota > Clostridia > Lachnospirales > Lachnospiraceae > Hominiventricola > Hominiventricola avistercoris. Next base: position 56,865 of record NZ_NFJZ01000011.1, read on the forward strand.
AAACAGTATATAACAGTTTGCGGCTGTTGTCAACTGTTATATACTGTTTGTTTCAAGACAAAAATACAGCAGGACCATTTTCCCGATCCTGCCGTATATTCTGAATTAATCTGTAACAACCGCTGTGCCGCTGGCAGTCACCATCAGCATACCATTGTTGCTGCCCAGCACTTCGTAGTCGATATCCACTCCCACGACTGCGTTAGCACCGATTTCCCGGGCACGCTCTTCCATCTCCCGGAGCGCATTCTGACGCGCCTGAATCAGCTCGCCCTCATAGGTACTGGAGCGTCCTCCAAAGAAATTGCTGATCCCGGCGGTGAAATCCTTGATCACATCCACGCCGGCGACCACCTCGCCAAACACAATTCCTTTATATTCCTGGATTCTTTTGCCCTCAATGGAAGGGGTCGTTGTTGTAATCATAAGTCTCCTCCTTCATCTCATCCTGCGGAACCTCGCGCCACTGGGCTTCCGGCTGCGGGTTGCTGTAGCGCTGCTCGGTCAGTTCCCTGTAAAACGCCGCTCTGGACGCTTCAACATAAGGATACAGGAAAAGCAGTTCGACAATATAAACTACTAAACCAAACATGGAAAGCCCCATACTGCCAGTCAGAAATCCTGCTGTGAATATAGCAGCAAACACCAGCGCGGCAAGCAGAGTCCATCCGATAAAAGACAGTTCCAGGCAAAACAGGCGCCAACGTTTTCCTTTCATCATATTTTTGGATTCCCGAAGAGCTTCCCGGGCTCTCAGCTCCGGATGTTCTGCCATGATATAAGGCACCATAGCATAGCTGTATGTAGCCACAATTCCCGGGATTACCAGAAGAAGGCTCCATAAGGTGATATACAGTCCGCGCCAGAACCACATGCAGAAACCTGCTCCCAGGCGCCCGATGTTTGAAAATACATCTCCTGCCCCGGGCCGGTTCCCATCCACCAGATTCAAGTTAAACCGGGCGTATCCCAGGGTAACGGCTCCTCCTATAATTATACAGACCAACACATAGATCAGCAATACGGTCAGCAGCGTTCCCAAAAATGCCATCATCGGCATAAAAAAATCGCTTTCTACAAAATTCTGGATCGTACCGTCCCCTGCTTCTATCACCGCATATGGATCAGACATATCCGATACGCTGGCGTTACCCTGTACGACACTGTTTAAATTGATCCAGCTGGAGCCGTACATAGTACAGCCCAGAAGCCCTGATACAAAGCTTGCCAGGATCGCTGTGGGCCACATTCCTCTCAGGCTCTCCCGGCCGATCCTTCGGTAGTCTCTTGCGTACATCATATTTATTTTCTCCCTCCTGAAGAAAAGTTTGTCATATGCATTATATCATTCCTTCAGTATTTTGACATCTTAATTTTTACTGAATCACCACAGGTCTTCATACTCGCTCCGATAAAGGATGATCTCTCCGCGCTCCCGGCTCTTGTTAAGATCGATGACCCGCTGGTTAGCGCTTCCCCGGTACTGAAGGGTCAGGTCCCGCTGTTCCTCGATATAGGGGCCGTCCACCAGAATGTCTGCCAGTTCCAGCAGCCGCCTCACGCCCGGGCAGTCCATGGCCTGCAGTTCTTCCAGCAAATATCCAGTATAAATCATCAGATGTTTTCCCCGGGCTTTGATGACCTCGGCCAGAGGTACCAGCGCGTCGGCCTGTACAAACGGCTCTCCTCCGGAAAAAGTGACTCCGGAAGTAAGCGGATTATCAAAGATCTGTTCCAGTATCTGATCTGTATCTGCGTCTTTTCCTCCCTGAAAATCGTGGGTCTGCGGATTATGGCAGCCCGGGCAGTGGTGGGGACATCCCTGGGTAAAGATCACATATCGAAGACCGGGACCGTCCACAATAGAATCCTGGACGGTCCCGGCGATTCGAAGCGGTTTAGGACAAGGTGTGTTTAACACGGTCTCTTTCCTCCGCGCGTTTTGCGTTGTTAAACCGGTCTGTGGTCCCCACCAGATAACCGGTAATCCTGCGGATTCGGTCAAATTTCACATTTTCTCCCGCCATTCCGTTTTCTGCAATCACTCTTCCTGCCATATGTATTACCTCCTGTAATAAGTTTTATCTATAGATTCCGCCGCATGGCGGCTTCTGTCAATGATTGGCGTCCAGATAAACCGGCACGTCCGGATATTTTTTACGCAGTTCGTTCAGCTTCTCCAGAGGCACCGCTTCTCCTTCCCGCCTTCCGCAGCGCGGGCACACATCATCGATGACGCCGGTATAACCGCAGACCGGATCCCGGTCTACCGGATGGTTTACGGAGCCGTATCCCACGCCGTTTTCCTTCATACAGCGGATCACCGCTTCGAAAGCCTCCGGGTTCTTCGCCGTATCTCCGTCCAGTTCCACATAACTGATATGGCCCGCGTTGGTCAGCGCATGATAAGGACCTTCGATCCGGATCTTTTCAAAGGCGCTTATCGGATAATATACCGGTACATGGAAAGAATTAGTATAGTACTCACGATCCGTGACTCCCGGAATCTTTCCGTAGCGCTTCTGATCCATCCGCACAAAACGGCCGGACAAGCCTTCCGCAGGCGTAGCCAGCAGCGTGAAATTGAGTCCTGTTTCCTCAGATTTGTTGTCAAGATATTTTCTCATGTGAGAGACAATCTCATATCCCAGTCTGCGGCTTTCTTCGTTCTCTCCGTGGTGGTGTCCCGTCAGTGCCACCAGTGTCTCCGCCAGACCGATAAATCCCACGCTCAATGTTCCGTTTTTCAGGATCTCGCCCACCTGATCCCCCATGGCCAGATGATCGGAATCGATCCAGATACCCTGGCCCATCAAGAACGGATAGTTCTTTACGGTCTTTTTCCTCTGGATCTCAAACCGGTGCAGCAGCTGCCGGCAGCAAAGAGCAAGCCTTTTGTCCAAATTCTTATAAAAGGCATCCAGATCTCCCTTTGCCTGGATTCCCAGACGGGGAAGATTAATGGAAGTAAAGCTTAAGTTGCCTCTTCCGCAGGTCACTTCCTTGGTCGGATCATAATGGTTGCCCATTACGCGGGTCCGGCATCCCATATATGCCACTTCCGTGTTATAATCCCCTTCTTTGTAATACTGCAGATTAAAAGGAGCATCCAGAAAACTGAAATTCGGAAACAGTCTCTTGGCGGACACTTTGATCGCCATCCGGAACAGATCATAATTGGGATCGCCGGGATTATAGTTGACGCCTTCCTTTACCTTGAAAATCTGTACCGGGAAAATAGCCGTTTCTCCGTTTCCGAGACCGGCATCCGTCGCTTTCAGCAGATTCTTGATTGCCATGCGCGCTTCCGGCGTGGTGCAGGTTCCATAATTGATGGAGCTGAAAGGCACCTGCGCTCCCGCGCGGGAATTCATGGTATTCAGGTTATGAACCAATGACTCCATCGCCTGATAGGTCGCCAGATCCGTTTTATGGGTGGCGATCCGCACAGACGTTTTGTGACATCTGCGGATATCCGCTTCGTCCGGCCGGATTCCCAGCATCTTTCCGCCCTCGCCGCTCATCCAGCCCACCAGATCTTCCTCATACTGGTCCACATTTCCCATATGAATCCGTTCCGGCATGGCGTCTTTGAGCGCCTGGCGGAAGGACTCATCCAAAGCCTGTTCACAGTTGTACTCCAGCCAGAAGTAGCGCTGTACCGCATCATAATATTCTTTACGGTAGGTACACGCTACCCCCTCTGCCATGGCATAGTCGAAGTTCGGCACAGACTGACCGCCGTGCATCTCATTCTGGTTTGCCTGGATGGCGATGCAGGCCAGCGCCGCGTAGCTCTGGATAGACTTCGGCTGCCGGATATATCCGTGCCCCGTGGAAAAGCCGCCGTGAAACAGCTTCAAAAGATCAATCTGGCAGCAGGTCTCCGTCAGCATATAGAAATCTTTATCATGGATGTGGATATCTCCGTTAATGTGGGCAGCCGCGATATCTTTGGGCAGAATATAATTGTCCACAAAATAATTGGCCCCTTCGGACCCGTATTTCAACATCGTACCCATGGCCGTGTCGGCGTCTATATTGGCATTTTCGCGTTTGATATCCGCGTCTGCCGCGCTGGTAAACGTCAGCTCCCGGTAGATCTTGACCAGGTCCGCTTCTGTCTTGCGCAGCTTTGTATGTTCTTCTCGGTAAAGGATATATGCCTTGGCCGTTTTGGCAAATCCATTCTGGATCAGCTTCTCCTCCACCAGATCCTGCACCTGCTCCACATTGGGAGTCTCTCCTTCCGGAATCGCTTCCACGACTTCATCTACCAGCTTTTCAAACTGATACGGGGCGATCGCTTCCACCCGTGCCGCGTCATTGGCTTTCCGGATCGCATCCCTGATCTTTTTCACATCGAACGGCACCGGAATTCCATTTCTCTTTTTTATCATTTCCGGGCACACGATGGCAGTTTCCCTCATAACCTTCCCTCCGTGTCTATATCTGGTATTTGTTTTAAACATCTTGCGCTAAATATAGTACCACTAACTGATGAAAGATGCAAGAGGGAATCCATCCTACAGAATGCAGGATTCCATTCAGAGCACGTCGGCGAACAGATCTTTATATCCTTCTCCGTAGATCTCGCTGGCGCTGGTGACGATCATAAAGGCGGAAGGATCCTCTTCTTTCACGATTTCTTCCACCTGTGGACCCTGGGGGCCATGTACGGCGCAGAAAACGATCTCTTTATCCTTCCCTGTAAATCCGCCTTTCCCCTGCAGATAAGTGACGCCCGCTTCCAGATTTTTCAGGAGACGCTCCCCGATTTCCCGGGGTCTTTCCGTTATAATGTAGAACATCCGTGCTTCGTCTCCTCCATAAAGCACAAAATTTAATGTACGTCCAGAGATGATAACTGTAATCAGGGCATACAGCGCCACATTCAAATCCCGGAAAATAAATCCTGATAAAGACGCGATAACCAGATCCGAACACAGAAATAAGAAGCCTGTCTTCAGATGACGATAGCGTCTGCGCAGAATTTTAATAATAATATCCATACCGCCGGTAGTGGCTCCCGCCCGAAAAGCTATGCCGATACCGCAGGCGATCAATACGCCCCCCGCCAGTCCCGCCAGCAGAGGATCTTCGGTAACCGCGCCCCGGTCCGCCAGTATTTCGGTGACAAAAGAGGTCAGCATCACTACATAGCCGGTTTTCATGATGAAACGCAGACCGAATTTCCAAGCTCCCAGGATCAGTATCGGAAGGTTAAGCAGAAAAAGAATCGTTCCTGTTCCGGCTCCGGTCAGATAACTTAAGATCACAGAGATCCCTGTCATGCCGCCGGGAGCCAGATGATTCGGATCCAGAAACAGACTGATCCCTGCCCCGTATATCAGCGGCGCCGCCGTAAGCAGCGCAAATCTCCCTGCCGATTTTTTCCATGCTATGTTCATACTGCCCTGACCTCCGTATCCGGCCCTTCCGCGCAGGATCAGCCTGTGAGGCTTCCCATATAGTAGAAGCCTCTGCACTCGTCCAGCCGTACTTCCACGATCTGTCCGATCAGGCTTTCGGGCCCGCGGAAATGCACCACATGATTATTGCTCAGGCGGCCTGTCACATACCCTTCCATCTGGCTGTTCTTCTCTTCCACCAGTACCTTCTGACAGGAACCGGTAAAACGCTCCGCCATCTCTTTTGAGATCGTCTGGACTTCTTTCAGCAGCCGGTCAAACCGATCCTTCACCACGTCTTCCGGAATCTGGTCTTCCATGACTGCAGCCGGAGTCCCGGTCCGCTTGCTGTAGATGAACGTAAACGCGCTGTCATAGCGCACCCTGCGCACCACATCCAGAGTTTCCCGGAAATCTTCCTCTGTCTCTCCCGGAAAGCCCACGATGATATCCGTCGTAAGGGCGATATCGGGGACCGCTTTCCGGATCCGGTCTGCCAGATCCAGATACTGCTCCTTGGTGTATTTCCGGTTCATGATCTTCAGGATACGGGAACTGCCCGACTGCAGGGGCAGATGCAGATGACGGCAGATCTTTTCCGACTCTGCCATAACCTGAATCAGCTCGTCCGACAGATCCTTCGGATGAGAGGTCATAAACCTTACTCTTTCCAGACCATCGATCTTTACCACCTCACGCAGGAGCTCCGCGAAAGTGACCGGACGCGCCAGATTCTTCCCATAAGAATTCACGTTCTGTCCCAGCAGCATGACTTCTTTGACTCCGTCATCCACCAGCTTACGGATCTCTTTCAGGATCTCTTCCGGCTCCCGGCTGCGCTCCCGCCCCCGTACATAAGGAACGATACAATAACTGCAGAAATTATTGCAGCCGAACATAATATTCACGCCGGATTTGAACGAGTATTTCCGTTCCACCGGCAGGTCTTCCACGATCTGGTCGGTATCTTTCCAGATATCAATGATCATCCGGTCCGATTCCAGCATAGTTACCATCAGTTCGGCAAATTTAAAAATATTATGGGTGCCAAAGATCAGATCTACAAACGGATAACTTTTCTTCAGCTTCTCCACCACATCCGGCTCCTGCATCATGCAGCCGCAGAGAGCGATCTTCATATGAGGATTTTTCTTTTTGTATCCATGAAGCACGCCCAGCCTGCCATAGACCCTCAGGTTGGCATTTTCCCGGACGGTACAGGTATTATAAATGACAAAGTCCGCATTCTCGTCCTGCGTCTCCTGGTATCCTGCTTCTTTCAGGATCCCCAGCAGTTTTTCCGAATCCCTGGCGTTCATCTGGCATCCGAAAGTGGTAACGCAGCAGGTCAGCGGACGGCCCAGTTCCCGTTCTTTGCCGGCGGTCAGTTCTCTGGCCCTTTTCAGGAAATAATACTGCCTCTGCGGCTCCTGCATCGGCGCGGGCGCCGACAAATCCATCATCTGGATCTCTTGTTGCATTTGTGTATCTATATTTGTAGTATTCACGTTTCTTGACCCTTTCATACTTTATCAATAGTAAATCCGGTTCTCAAATACCAGGTCAAATCTGCCGTTCTCCACGTGCAGGCAGGTTACTCCGCAGTTTTTATGTACCATGCCGCTCCACGTTCCTCCGTTGGCATACGGCCAGATCCCGGTCAGAAGTCCGCGGATCGCCGCTCCATGGGAAGACAGAAGAATCGTCTTGTCCGCATTTGCCGGATCATTCATAAGACCGAGAACAAAAGAAGATGTCCGTTTTACCAGATGCTCTATAGTTTCGCCTTTGGGCGGAACATGATATTCTTCCATATTGTCAAAAAATTTCATAAAATCCGGATCGGGCAGATTGTAGTGCTCTCCTTTGCAGATCAGTCCCTCATATTCTCCAAAACTAAGCTCCAGAAGGCTGTCTGTGGGAATAATTTCGACAGGACGGTCTCCGCGGATAATTTCCGCCGTCTGAAACGCTCTGGAAAGCGGGCTGGAATAAATCACATCAAACGGTACGTCTTTCAGACCTTCCGCCGTCTTTTCCGCCAGTTCAATTCCATATTCGTTGAGCGGAATGTCGATCACGCCCTGCAGTCTTTTATTTTTATTAAAATCCGTCTGTCCGTGCCGGACCATGTAAAGTTCCATCTTCTTTCCTCCTCATCCGTATTCCGTACATTTAATCATCATACAATACTTTCAGGCTGTGGTCAAAATATATTTTTCTGGCACAGTCCGACAAAAAATGAAACTATTGACAGTGTATTGTTTTTGTTCATGCACATACTAGGGATGTAACAAACAACAACAAATTGCAGAGCGGATTATTTTCAAGCTCTGCAGTAAGGAGGAGTTTATTATGTCTAAATCTACTAACAAAGCTGCAGTACCGGAGGCTATGAATGCCCTCGAACGTTTCAAGTACGAAGTGGCAAGCGAGATCGGTGTCCCGCTGACCGACGGTTACAACGGCGACCTGACTTCAAAACAAAATGGTTCCGTAGGCGGATATATGGTCAAAAAAATGATCGAAGCCCAGGAACGTCAGATGGCAGGGAAATAATCTCTGTTTATAAACCCCCAGTAAATAACGGCGGGCTGCTGCAAAATATGCGGCAGTCCGCCGTCTTTATATCAGCTCACAGATTCAGCTGTTCTCCGCTCTTTTCCAGATAGCGCTCCAGCCTTTCGAAAAGCATGCGATGCTCTTTCAGAGACAGATCCGGATCCCTTTCAAGGAACTCGTCTGCCGCCCGGCCCGCCATCTGAAGCACCTTCGCATCCTGAAACACATCTCCGATTCTGAATTCCAGGATCCCGCTCTGCCGGATTCCGAACAGGTCTCCCGGCCCCCGCATCTTCAGATCCTCGCTGGCTATATAAAAACCGTCATTGGAACGATTCAATACTTCCAGTCTTTTCCTGGTTTCCCTGCTTTTGCTGCTGGTCATGAAAATGCAGTAAGACTGGGCTTTTCCCCTGCCCACACGTCCGCGGAGCTGATGAAGCTGCGCAAGCCCGAAACGTTCTGAATTTTCCACCATCATAACGGTGGCATTGGGCACGTTGATCCCCACTTCAATCACAGTTGTCGAGATCAGAATCTGGATCTCCCCTTCCGCGAAACGCTCCATGATCTCATTTTTTTCTTTCGGCTTCATCCTTCCATGAAGGCAGGCAACCTGAAACTGCGGAAAGACTTTTTCCAGTTTTCTGGCATAATCTGTGACATTCTCCAATTCCAGCTCGTCATTCTCCTCCACCATGGGACAGATAATATAGATCTGGTGCCCCTGAGACGCTTCCTTTTCTATAAAACGATAGGCGTTAGGACGGTAAGATTCATCCACCACGCAATTCCTTATGGGAAGGCGGTCAGCCGGCATCTCATCCACTACAGAAATATCCAGATCTCCATAAACAATAATAGCGAGAGTTCTGGGGATCGGAGTTGCGCTCATAACAAGTACATGAGGAAAACACCCTTTTTCAGCCAGGGATTCCCTCTGACGCACCCCGAAACGGTGCTGTTCGTCCGTCACTACCAGTCCCAACCTGTGGTAGACCACCTTTTCCTGGATCAGAGCATGCGTTCCCACAATGATCTGCGCGGTACCGCTTTGAATTTCTTCATAGGCCGCCCTTTTCTCTTTCACGGACATAGAACCGGTCAGAAGAATAGGTCTCAGCGGAATATCATGCGTTCGGAACAGTTGAGTAATGGACTGATAGTGTTGTTTTGCCAAGACTTCTGTCGGCGCCATGATCGCCCCCTGGTATCCGTTGCACCCGGCCGTGATCAGTGCCAATACAGCCAGAATAGTCTTACCGGATCCCACGTCTCCCTGAACCAGACGGTTCATTACTTTAGAGGAAGTCATATCCCCCAGTATTTCTCCCCAGACCCGTTTTTGTGCCCCGGTCAGTTCATAAGGGAGCGATTCTGTCAGGCGGGCTGTATAAGCCGTCTCTACCATCTGTACCTCCGACACCTGCAAACCGCCGCTCTCTTTCAGCCTGCGCAGAGCCAGAATAAACAACAGAAATTCATCAAATACCAGACGGTTTCTGCATCGGATCATCTGCCTTTCTTCAATCGGGAAATGGACGCCTTTTAATGCGTCCCATTCTTTTTCCAGGCCGTATTTTTCCCGGACAGACTCCGGAAGGTACTCCGGAACATAGACCATTCCTCCATCCAGTACCTGCTTTACCGCTTTGGAAACCATATGTCCCGTCAGACCGGATACCAGAGGATACCTGGGCTGCATAACATTACGCATTTTTTCATATGCATCCAGCGCAAAGTGCTCTGGCTGTTCCATTCTCCACTGGTCTTTTTTCCTGCTGATGGTTCCGCGGAAAACATAGCGGCTGCCGGCCGGAAAACACTTTCGCAGAAAAGGCATGTTAAACCAAACCGCCTGAATTGTCTCTCCATCTTCTGTCTGCAGCTGCGCGGTAAAAATCTGATATCTCTGAAAGCGTCGGATACCTGATACCGACAGTACACAGGCATAAACCGAGCAGCGGGTTCCTTCTTCCAGCATGCATCCGGGGACAGGTTCCTCAAAAGTATCATAAGATCTGGGGTAATACTGCAGCAAATCCGATATTGTATAAATCCCTGCTTTCGCAAACGGTACAGCTTTTTTTTCTCCTATACCTTTCAGGCCGGTAATGGGATCCTGAAGTTCCATATATTCCTCCATTAAAAAAGCGCGGGAACACTCCTTATGTGTGAGATCCCCGCACCTTTATCATTATTCCGCCGATATTACATAATAGTAGACCGGCTGACCGCCGTCATGCACTTCTACCTCCGCATTCGGATATCTCTCTCCTGCTCTGCGGCCCAGTTCCTCCGCCTGGAACTTTTCCACTTCCGCTCCATAATAGACGCTGACAATCTCTGTATCGTCATCTACCATTTGGTCCAGCATATCCAGAGTTGTATCCGCAATATCTTTGCCAACAGAAAGAATTCCTTTGTCTCCGATACCCATGATGTCTCCTTCATGGATCTCTTTATCATCGATTCTGGTATCCCGAACAGCATAAGTTACCTGGCCGGTCTTCACGTTCATGATCTCGCTCTGCATGCGGGCCTCGTTCTGTTCCGGGGTTTCTTCCGGAATATAATTGATCATGGCCGTAATGCCCTGAGGAACCGTTTTGGTCGGAATCACATAAATCTTTTTGTCCTTGGTCAGGTAACCTGCCTGATTGGCCGCCAGGATAATATTCTTGTTATTCGGCAAAATAAAAATATTATCCGCATTCACCTGGCTGATCGCTTGCAGCATGTCTTCCGTACTGGGATTCATGGTCTGTCCGCCTTCGATCAGGTAATCCACACCAAGACTCTGGAATATTTCACTCAGTCCCTCGCCTGCTGATACAGCGATGAACCCCATCTCTTTATGAGGCCCTTCTTTTGGCGCGGATAAATTCTTTTCTTTCTTTGCTTCTTCTGCAGCGATTTTAGAGGCATCCTTGATCAGCTTTTCTTCGTGCTCCAAACGCATATTATCGATTTTCATACGCGACAGTCCGCCATACTGAAGCGCCCGCTGGATGGCCAGTCCGGGATCGTTCGTATGTACGTGTACCTTGACGATATCATCGTCTGACACGACTACGATCGAATCGCCGATGGATTCCAGGAAACCTTTAAAATCCATCTCTGTCCTTTCATCGAAAGGTTTTTCAAGCATGATGATAAACTCTGTACAATATCCGAATTTAATATCTGTCTCTGTCTGCGGGCTGATCTTTACTATATTTTCTTTCCTGGGCGCTTCGAACGCATAATCAATCTCTTTGCCCTGAAGCGCATCCAACGCTCCCCGCAGCACTTCCACCAGACCCTGTCCGCCGGAGTCAACGACGCCCGCTTCTTTTAGAACCGGAAGCATGTCCGGAGTCTTTTCCAGGACAGCCTCTGCTTCTGCCAGAATCTGTATACAGAATTCTTCAATATCTTCCTCTGTCTGCGCCAGTTCTGCCGCCTTATTCGCAGCTCCTTTTGCCACAGTCAGGATTGTTCCTTCCTTTGGCTTCATCACCGCTTTGTACGCCGTCTCGACTGCTTTCTGCATGGCGCCCGCCAGATCGATCACATCCAGCTCTTCATGTTCTTTGATTCCTTTGGTAAAGCCGCGGAGCAGCTGAGAAAGAATCACACCGGAGTTACCTCTCGCGCCGCGCAGGGATCCGGAAGAGATACACTTGGAAAGGTTCTCCATATTCAGATCCGACAGAGCGTTTACTTCAGCCGCAGCGGCGGTGATCGTCAGTGTCATGTTTGTTCCCGTGTCTCCGTCCGGCACTGGAAATACGTTCAGTTCGTTAATCCATTCTTTTTTTGATTCCAGATTTTTTGCACCGCCCAGAAACATCTTCGCGACCATCCGGGCATCGATCGTCTTAATCACAATTAAGATCCTCCCTCACTAATCTATCACTCTTACACCTTCCACGAAGATGTCGATCTTACCGATCTTCATGCCGGTAAATTCTTCCACCTGATATTTCACCGAATCAATCAGGTTCTCAGAAACTACCGGAATATTCACCCCATAAGCCACTATGACATGGAATGCCAGATAAATCTCATTGTCTTCAATCGCGACTTCGATACCCCTCTTTATACTGTCTTTTTTCAACAGCTTCATGATCCCGTCACGCATGTCCAGCGATGCCATACCCACAATGCCAGTGCAGCCAAGCGCTACAGAGCCTGCATATGTGGCAACCACATCGGCGTCAATCAAAATACTTCCAAGGTCTGTATTAATCTGTCCCTGCATATGAATACCTCCCAGTTAATCTGCATAATCAATATTTATTATACCCTAATCACTGTAAAAAAGAAATAAAATTTTGCTTTTTTCATTTTTCCTGCATATATTTAGAATAAAAGACAGGGCGGTGAAGCAATCATGAAAAAAACAGTTGGATTTGTCCTGTTTTGGATCGGACTCGGCATCTTTCTTACACTATTTCTTCCGGAAGATAATTTCTTCATTCGGATTCTGCTCTCCGCCGTCTTTTTGATCTGCGGATATCTCTGTTATTTCAGCTGCTGAACACCAGTACGGCGGGGTATAAAAAGCGGAGCCACCGCACACGCGGCAGCTCCACCCTGCATCTTCGATCATATCACAGCCGGTTAAGCTCTCTCTACTTTACCGGATTTTAAGCAAGAAGTGCATACATACATTTTCTTTGCTCCGCCGTTCACTTTCACTTTCACGGACTTCACGTTGGATCTCCACATTTTGTTGGATCTTCTATGGGAATGACTCACATTGTTTCCAAAGTGAACACTCTTGTCACAAACTGCACACTTAGCCATCATTGCACCTCCTTAGGCTTATTTGAGCCTTGCAGACTCACAACTTCTGTTATTCTATCAGAAGTTCTTCCGATTTGCAAGCAAAATTTTTATATTTTTGCTGAAATGTCAACAAACTTTATCCAGATCGTCTCTGAAAACGCCGGAGGGAGATTTCTCCACACAAAAAATAGCAATAAAGATATCAGGAGCAAAACGGTTCCTGCTTTCTCCCATTTACGCAAAAAAACCGGCTTTCCATACAGATACGCCGCTGTATTTTTCGCAATAAGCCATAGCAGGAACGGACTCCAGCAGAAAAGAACCGGATGGGACAGAAAAGCCTCTCTAAATTCCCCCGTGGATATGGCCAGAATCATCCGGCTGATTCCGCATCCGGGACATTCCATATGAAAAAAATACCGGAACAGGCAGGGAATGCCTGTTCCGGTGTATCTCAGGAACAGATAATATCCGGCAAGAAGTACAAGCACCGCCAGAACCTTCAGTCCTCTTTTGTAATTCATCATGCTTCTGCCAATTTATTCAGCTCATGCTGAATCAGCGCGTACGCGATTACACCGCCGAAAATATACAGGATCAGATAAAGAACTCCCCCATTGGAAGCAGGTATTCCTCTCATGGTTTTCGCCTTATCCAGTTTTTCCCCGCATCTGTATGCCCAATACAGTCCATAAATGCCGCAGGTAATAATAGTAAAAATCAGAGCCATCACACCAGACGTTCCGTTTTCTCCTGCTGCCGCATTGGTGTCCTCCGTCAGACATACCAACCAGTACAGTCCGTAAATACCGCAGGTAATAAGACTGAAAATAATCCCCAGCGCAACATTCCGTTGTTTCCACATAACACAATCTCCTTTGTATACAGTAGTTAATAAAACAATACCATCTGCAGCAGAAGACTGCAACTATTTTTATGCATTTTCATATTTCTTAGCAGATCATTAATCTTCTCCGTGCAATATATCGTCTACCGCCTTTTCTACTTCCGGATCTGATTTCTTCCCCGAAGTAAACTTGTCTACGAAATCCGGAATCATATCCAGTACTTTAGTTACTGCATCCTGATTTTTGACATTGACCAGACGGATATTTCCATCCTTGATTACCAGCACAGCGCTGGGGGAAATCTTTCCGCCCAGACCTCCTCCTCCGTTATTTTTCTTATCGTTGGACGCGGCTCCCGCACCGACGCCGAATGTGACATCCACCAGCGGAAGTATGATAGTATTCCCTACAGTAATGGCGTCTCCCACTACTGTCTTGCTGGAGATAAAATGATCCATCCCCTTGAACAGAGAAGACACTGTAGATTCAAAATTGTTGTTCATGCTCTTTTCGCTCATAAGAACCTCCTATAATTCTTTCCAGTGTGCATACATCAGGCGGATATCCCGATTAAACCAGATTCGCAGACCAATCATTACCAAAACATAAAGCCGGAGTTTTCCTCGAAAGAATATCTCTCCCTCAAGAACCTGCCGGTCAAAATCCGGTCTCAGTTCAAACTTTTCCGGATACCATGAATAAAGGACACTGGCAGCTCCCATGCAGATCCCGGTCACAGCCGGATCATCGAATCCAAAATGAATATATCCGAGGATTTTTCTTGGCCGGATTTTATCTCTCAAATAAAGGAACTCTTTCAAGATCGCCTCACGTGCCCGCCGATGCTCCTCCAGATCCCAAAATTCCAGCAACTGATCCTTGCGATCCAGCAGAGAACGAACTGTACGTGGAATTTTACAGCATGCATTCCATATTGTTTTAATTCTATCACAGATCCTGTGGATTGCATAGGCAAGTCTGCCAAAAAATCCCCTCTTCCGGTCTGTTCTTTTCCGGTCTGCGCCTTTTTCTTCTTTCGGATCAGCCAAAGTATCTGCCGCTGCCGCCGGCTCTTCATTCTGCTCGGACGCATGTACACGGGAAGATTCTTCTCTGGTACCGCACTCAGGCTTTGATTCTGTCAGCTGCTTATGCGGCAGAGATGTTTTTCGCTTCTTTTTTGAAGAGCGAGATGATCGTTTTTCTTTTCCCGGCCGATATATGGGGATTCCTAAAAAACAGACCACAAAATCCCGACCATTTTCGTCCAATCGGTAGTGAACCGACAACATACGGAACATCCATCCTCCGGCAGCGTGTACTTTTATCTTTTCTTCTTTTTCCGCATACACCCTATACGTGACGGGCAAAAACAATATTGCGGCAAGAAGCAAAAGTACAATTCCGAGAAGAGACAGGAATACAATTCCCGCTGTCTTCAAAATCAACAGTATGATATGCACCATTAGTATTCCCCAAAATCCTGATCTTTGAAATAATTTCGGACATCAAGTCCACCGGTTTTCCGATAGATATCTTCTATAATCACCCGGACAAGTTCCGTCGCCTCAAGTTTTCCGTACGCCACGCCCACAATATCCGTGCACTGCAGATGAGCAAACAGAGGCTGTTTCAGCATCCCGTTGTGATATACATCCAAAAGCCCCTCTCCGGCCGAAGAAGGGGTGATATAATATACGCCTGCCATAACCCGACCGTCTCTGGCTTTTTTACGGATCCTGCGGATGTGCCGGGACGCCGTGGGTCCCAGATACAGTTCCCGATACCATCTCATCTTTTCACCCTTTTCTGAAAAAGAGGCTGCTGTTTCCAACAACCTCTTTTCTCATCTGTGATTTCCCCAAAGATTATTTTTCTTCATCTCGATATACTCGTTATACGCTTTTTCCAGAATCTGTTTCTCATTTGGAAACTTCAACAGATGATACGCCTCATGGTATTTATAATACCCAGAATCTACAAAGTATTCCTCGCGCTGTGGCTTACTGTAATAACTGTCTGATATCATCAGGAACCAGTGAACATCTTTCTCCACCACATCTTCCGGTACGGTGAATGAATACTGGCTCTTGCCGATATATTTGACGATCCTGGCACTGACTCCCGTCTCTTCCCTGACTTCCCGGACTGCCGTCTCAGGATAGTCTTCGCCAGGTTCTACGGTTCCTTTCGGCAACACCCAACCCTCATATTTGTTCTTATAATTTTTATACAAGAGCAGAATCTTCCCTCGAAATATAACCACACCGCCGCAGCTCGTTGCCTCGATCACTGCAATGCCTCCTGTCGTATGGTGTGTCGTCTTGACTATTAACAGCATACCATTTTTTTTCCCGATTGACAAGGCTGACTGTTGCTTTGCTGGACTTCGGATATCTATTTCTGCTGTGCCTGCCGATTTTCTTTTGTCTCTATTTCTTTCAGAATGCCTGCAATGAAATCGTCGAGCGCCTTTGCACCTTCATCTCCGGCTGCGCGGCTCCTTACTGCAACTGCGCCGTCTTCTTCTTCTTTCTGACCGACCACCAGCATATACGGGATTCTGGCAGTCTGCGCCTCACGAATCTTATATCCGATCTTCTCGGAACGTTCGTCCAGTTCCACGCGCACGCCTGCATCATTCAGTTTCTTCTCCACTTCTTTCGCATATCCCATATACTTTTCAGAAATCGGAAGCACGCGTACCTGCACCGGCGCCAGCCAGGTCGGAAAGGCTCCTGCATAATGCTCGATCAGGATACCGATAAAACGTTCGATGGATCCGAAAACCACCCTGTGGATCATGATCGGACGGTGTTTTTCTCCGTCGGCGCCCACATATTCCAGTTCAAAACGCTGCGGCAGCTGGAAATCCAGCTGGATCGTACCGCACTGCCAGGTACGTCCGATGCAGTCTACCAGATGGAAATCTATCTTCGGCCCGTAAAACGCGCCGTCCCCTTCGTTGACCACATACGGAAGTTCCAATTCATCCAGTGCGTTTCTCAGAGCGTCCGTTGCCATCTCCCAGTCTTCATCGCTTCCCATAGAATCGTCCGGACGGGTGGACAGCTCCACGTGGTACTGGAATCCGAACAGAGAATAGGTCTCATTAATCAGCGCAACTACGCCCTTGATCTCATCCTTGATCTGATCCGGCGTCATGAAGATATGGGCATCGTCCTGCGTAAAGCAGCGCACACGCATAAGACCGTGAAGCTGTCCCGACTTCTCATGACGGTGTACCAGCCCCAGTTCTCCCATACGGATAGGAAGATCCCGGTAAGAACGGGGTTCGGACGCATACACAAGCACGCCGCCCGGACAGTTCATCGGTTTGATGGCATAATCTTCTTCGTCAATCACCGTCGTATACATATTGTTTTTATAATGATCCCAGTGTCCGGAAGTCTCCCAGAGACTGCGGTTCAGGATCACCGGCGTGGACACTTCCACATAGCCGGCTTTTTTATGGATTTCTCTCCAGTAATCCAGCAGTGTATTTTTCAGGACCATTCCCTTGGGCAGGAAGAACGGAAATCCGGGACCGGCCTCATGCATCATGAAAAGCCCCAGCTCTTTTCCCAGCTTTCTGTGATCTCTCTTTTTTGCTTCTTCCATCATGGTAATATAAGCTTCCAGCTCTTCTTTTTTCGGAAAAGCAGTTGCGTACAGACGGGTAAGCATCTTGTTATGCTCGTCGCCTCTCCAGTACGCTCCGGCCAGACTCATGATCTTGAAAGCTTTTCCCACGTCCTTGGTGCTCTTCAGATGCGGGCCCGCGCAGAGATCTACAAATTCTCCCTGCTGATAAAAACTGATTTCCGAGTCTTCCGGCAGATCCTGAATCAGTTCCACTTTATACGGCTCTCCTTTTTCCTGCATAAAGGCGATTGCCTCCGCACGCGGTTTGGTAAACCGGACAATCTCTAGGTTTTCTTTAATGATCTTTTTCATCTCCGCTTCTATCTTGCCGAAATCATCTGAAGTCAGAGGGGTCTCAAATTCCATATCATAATAAAAGCCGTCCGATATAGAGGGACCAATCGCAAGCTTGACTCCCGGGTAAAGGCGTTTCACGGCCTGCGCCATCACATGGCTGGCAGTATGCCGCAGCACCGGCAGGGCCTTTTCGTCTTTCATCGTCAGAATATTCAGCTGACAGTCCTTGTCCACCACCGTACGGATATCTACAACCTCACCGTCGATTTCTCCCGCGCACGCCGCCCGCGCCAGTCCTTCACTCAGGTCAAGAGCAATATCATATACAGACATGCTCTTATCGTACTCCTTCACGGAGCCGTCTTTCAACGTTACTTTCATGATCTCTACACTCCTTTTATTTTTTCAGAATCATCACTCTTACGAGAGCCGTTTCTGTTTTTTGTGCAACAAAAAACCCTTTCTGTCATCTCTGACAGAAAGGGACGATCTCTCATATCGCGGTTCCACCCTTTTTGCTCTCCGAAAAACATCGGACAAGCCGCTTCATTCTGACGATAACGGGGTCACCGGGCCGGATTAGGGCCGCTCCGAGCTGGTCTTCAGCATACTTTCTGTGGGGGCATTTCCAGCTTCCCGCCCTTCTCTGGCACAGTTACTGCAGCTTACTTGTCTCATCAACGCTTTTTCAATTAATTACAGGCTCATTATAATCATTGAAAATCGGTTTGTCAACTGCCTAATACGCATATGTCAGCTTTCTGCTTTCCAGATAACGCAGCATCCAGTAAGGATTGACCGCTTTCTCCTGGTCCGCTCCCAACGGAAGATAGATACCCAGATGCAGATGCACGGGAAATTCCCCTGTAGTCCCTTCCGGACCGTATCCGGAATCTCCCATGTAACCCAGAAGTTCCCCCGCCTGAACCGCGTCCCCTGCTTTCCATTCAGACGCGTAGGAATGCAGATGGGCATAATAATAGTAATTTCCGTTTCCGGAACGGATCCCGATGCGCCATCCTCCTTTTTCCAGCCATCCTATTTGCTCCACCGTTCCGTCTGTGATGCTGATAACCGGATAGTATCCCGCCTGGTCTATGGCAGCCATCAGATCCGTACCTTCATGCTGCCGCATACCTCCATAATTACGTTCTGCCAGCCACGAATTTTCAAATGTCACTTCCGCCCGCGGATTCGTGTCGGACAGAGGAATCGGAAACCATTCCAGTTCTTCCCATACGGCTTCCACTGCCTGCTGGTACTCCTGAAACAGATCCGCGTCGTTCTGTTCTGCAGGCATGCGTTTTCCGGAGTATTCGCTGATCCAGACCATTTCTCCCTGGATCAGGCATGCAGAAAAAAGAACAGCAGTAAGATAAAATGCAATCTGCCGGATTGGATTCATATTTTACGGCCTGCCCCATAAACTGTAAAGAATCAATTCATTATATGGTGGCTTCTTGAAAAAGATACTTTTCCTCTGCCTGGCCAGTTCCGCACTGTTTCTGATTTTCACCCATCCGGCGCTGATCGCCGCCGGATGCGCCCGCGGTCTGGATCTCTGGTACACCTCTGTCCTGCCTTCTCTGCTTCCTTTCATGATTCTGTCCGGACTGCTGGTACATACGGGCTTGTTTCATATACTGAACCGGTCCTATGCCCATGTCCTAAAAAAAATATTTCACATCTCCGAATCCGGATGCTATGTGGTCCTGACTGGTTTTCTGTGCGGATTTCCCATGGGGGCAAAAGTCACTGCGGATCTGGTGAAAAGCGGCCACGTTTCTTCTGAAGAAGGACGTTATCTGCTGGGATTCTGCAACAATGTCAGCCCTGCATTTTTTCTGAACTATCTTTGCGCTGCAGGGCTGGGCTGTGCGGAACCTCCCTGGGGACTGTTTCTGCTGTTTTACTCTCTGCCTGTCCTGTACGGCATCCTGAGCCGGCCTTTTTTTCATTTTTCTTCTGATCAGGAAAAAAAAGAACAGGCAGTCCTGCATCGACCGGATTTTCCGATGCTGGACGCCTGTATTATGGATAGTTTTACTACTGTAACCCGATTGGGCGGATATATCATACTTTTTACGATTATCGCGCAATTTTTGAACCTGCTTCGCATACCGGAACCGGCTCAGATATTTCTCAGCGCCCTGCTGGAAGTAAGCAGCGGCATCGACCGCATATGCAGCGCAAAAGGATTCTCCACTGTCTGGAAAAGTGTCTTTGCATGCGCATGTGCCGCTTTCGGCGGCTTATGTATCTGTGCCCAGACTCAAAGCGTACTTTCAGAAAGCCCGCTCAGCGTACGGGACTGGCTGAAGGGCCGTCTGATCACTCTTCCTGCGGTTCTTCTTCTGACTTATCTGTATTTGTCTGCGGCGCCAGTTCTGCGCGGTTACTGGTAATCACGTTATAAAAATCCTGGAAATTATTCATCATAGCTTCGTATCGGCTGTTGGACGAATCCACAAGATTCTGTACCATTGTCTGCAGATTGGCAAGCATATCGTCGGTATACTGGATCGCCCCCAGACGGATCTCATTGGCGTCCCTGGTAGCGTTATCCAGAATCTCCTGAGCCTGATTCGTTGCCATTTCGATTACCTGGTTGGCCTGTTCATAAGCCTGCTGCATAATCTCATGCTCATTGACAAGCTCCTGATTTTGGATATTGGCCTGGGCGATGATCGCGTCCGCCTTGGCCTGGGCATCCGCCAGAATCGCATCTTTATTTGCCAGCACTTTCTGATATCGTTTGATCTCCTCCGGCGTCTTCAGGCGAAGCTCCCTGAGCAGCTCTTCCATCCGTTCCCGGTTCACCACAATCTTATCCGAAGACCCCAGAAGCGGCCCTTTACAGGTATCAATATAATCTTCAATCTCCTCAATTATCTGCTCTATACGACTGTTACCCATACTGCATTCTCCATTCTATACTCAGATTATCCTTGTTCTTTTATCTTCTGCCGGATCTCCCCGATAATACATTCCGGAACAAATTCCCGCAGATCGCCGCCAAAACTGGCGACCTCTTTTACAGTTGTAGAACTCAGATAAGCATACTCCAGGCTTGTAGCCAGAAACATAGTATCCACATCAGGATTCAGTTTCCGATTTGTCTGCGCCATCTGCAGTTCATAATCAAAATCCGATATGGCCCGCAGTCCGCGTACGATCACAGTGGCCTGCGTATGCTTTGCGAAGTCCACCAGAAGCCCGGAAAAAGACATCACTTTTACATTGGGCAGATCTCCGGTTACTTCATTTAACATATTAACACGTTCTTCAATGGAAAACAACGGAGTTTTTCCGCCATTATTCAACACACCGACAATCAGTTCTCCCACAGTCCGGGACGCCCTGTTGATAATATCCAGGTGACCGAGAGTTACCGGATCAAAGCTCCCGGGATAAATTGCTCGAATCATTTGTTATCCTTTCCAAACCGTCTGCCTTTATAGTGTCAGGAATTTTTCTGCAGGAAAAGGTGCTGGTTTGTTCTGTACTTTTTAGTCTTATATGCATGATATCCCAGCCCGTCCAGCCAGGAAAAATCCGTTTCCAGCGATGCTTCCACCACCAGCACGGTGTATTCGTCCGCAAGCGTACTGTCCGCGAGATATGACAGCACCTGATGTTCCAGTCCCTGATTATAGGGCGGATCCATAAAAATAATGTCGAAAGGTTTCTGCCCCTCCAGCCGGTAAAGCGCCGTCATCACATCGCATTTATGAATCTCTGCCCGGTCCATCAGTCTCGTGAATGTCAGGTTTTCCCGAATGCATTCTACCGCTCCCGGATTCTGTTCCACCAACACGGCATGCTCCGCGCCTCTGCTTAAAGCTTCCACCGCAATCGCTCCGCTTCCGCTGAACAAATCCATAAAACGGCTTCCGGGTACATCCGCCTGCAGCACGTTGAATAAAGTCTCTTTTATCTTATCAGTTGTGGGTCGGGTATCCATCCCTTTCACGGTCTTTAACGGCATACTTCTGGCCGTACCTGCTATTACTCTCATCGAATCTGTCCATTTCCATAAATAATATATTTATAGGAAGTCAATGCTTCCAACCCCATAGGGCCTCTGGCATGCAGTTTCTGCGTGCTGATGCCGATTTCCGCGCCAAAGCCGAATTCATATCCGTCTGTAAAGCGCGTAGACGCATTCACATAAACTGCGGCAGCGTCAACCTCGTTTAAAAATCTCTGCGCATTTGCATAATCAGAAGTAATGATCGCTTCAGAGTGCCCTGTATTGTAACGATTGATATGGGCGATCGCCTCATCGATACTATCCACAGTCTTTACAGACAGAATGTAATCCAGATATTCTGTTCCCCAGTCTTCTTCCGTGGCCGGAACTATTCCCTCCGCTGCAGCAGCCGCTTTTCTATCGCCGCGGATCTCCACCTGTTTTTCATCCAGTTTTTTCTTCAGCAGCGGCATCAGACGATCCAGTACTCTTTCATGTACCACCAGCGACTCACAGGCATTGCACACGCCGATCCGCTGAGTCTTTGCGTTAAAAATAATAGAGACAGCCATCTGAAGATCCGCACTCTCGTCCACGAAAATATGGCAGTTTCCCGTTCCTGTCTCAATGACCGGAATACGGCTGTTCTCCAGTACGCTGCGGATCAGACCTGCTCCGCCTCTGGGGATAAGCAGATCCACATAGAGGTCCATCTTCATAAATTCCTGGGCTGTCTTCCGGCTGGTATCTTCGATCAGCTGAATAGCGTCCTTCGGAACGCCGTGATCTTTAAGCGCCGTGCGGATCGTTTCCACAATAGCCAGATTAGAGTAAAATGCATCGCTGCCGCCTCTTAAGATCACCACATTACCGGCCTTAAAACAAAGTGCGAACGCATCCGCCGTCACGTTGGGACGGGCCTCATAGATAATGCCGATGACACCCAGCGGGACTCTCTTCTGACCGATCAGCAGGCCGTTGGGGCGCTGCTTCATGGAGCGCACTTCTCCTACCGGATCCGGCAGCGCCGCCACCTGGCGGATCCCTTCCGCCATGCCTTCGATCCGGCTCCGATCCAGCATCAGACGATCCACCAGCCCCGGTTTCATGCCATTTTCCTTAGCCCGTACCACATCTTTCTCATTTGCCTCCAGAATGTATGATGCATCTGCCAGCAATTTTTCCGCCACTCCCAGCAGCGCTTTGTCTTTTTCGCCTGCGTTCAGAACACGAAGCGCAGGTTCGGCCGCCTTCGCACATTTTCCGATTTCTTTCAGTGTCTTCATCTTCCGATTTTCCCTCCCAATATTCTGTTTTCTGTTACGATCAGGTCAGGACAGATATCGTGCTTTTCTGACGGCACTTCCGGAAAAATCTGAAATTCAAACGCCAGCGCAATATGTATCAGATGAGGATGCTTTTCCAGATATCGGTCATAATATCCTCCTCCGTACCCCACTCTATGGCCCTGTTCGTCAAAGGCCACTCCCGGCATCAGAAGAAGCCCTTCTTCCGGTTCACAGATCCGGCAGTCGGCTCGCGGCTCCATAATGCCGAAAGCTCCAGGCTCCAGATCTTTCAGACTCCGAAGATAGTAAAAATGCATGATTCCGTCCCCGTCTACTCTGGGCACGGCCACTTTCTTTCCGTCATCCCAGGCGCAGCGCATCAGGAAGCGGGTTTCCACCTCTCTTTTCGCATCCACATAGGCCAGCAGCAGAGAAGCGTCTTTATAGGCGGACAACTGCCTGAAGCGTTCCAGAATCTGCAGACTTTTTTCATGCAGCGTCTCTTCATCCGCTTCTCTCCGTCTTTTTTTGACTTCCGCCCTAATTTCCTTTTTTCCCAGCATGCCCATATTTTTCCCCCAGATTCACGATGCTTCCGTCTGCTTCTACCATATCGATCTGATCCAGCTGGCTTTTCAGGTTCCTGCGGATATCTGCCAGATATTCCTGCCGCAGAAGCTGCTGTTCCTTTTTCTCCGGCTCCGTCAGCCCTTCCGCTTTTGCTTTGCGCGCCAGCTCATTGATCCTTGCAATCTTTTCTTCCATCATACAATAATCTCCATCAATCCTCTTCCAAATAATCAATCAGATAAAAATCTTCCGTCCGGTTGCTTTTAAACAGGGTTCCGATCGGTTCTCCGCCCATGATCCGGTGAATGACTCCCATATCCCGTCCATTGGCGATGATCATCTCCGCGCCGGACGCTGTAGCGATCTGCGCCGCATGCAGCTTGGTAGACATTCCGCCGGTTCCCAGATCGCTTGCGGCTCCCTTCGCCATTTTCTCCAGGTCCCGGTCTATATGATCCACATACTCTATAAACTCCGCGTTCGGATTCCTGTTCGGATCATCCGTAAATAAGCCGTCGATATCTGAAAGCAGAATCAGAAGATCTGCCTCCACCAGAGCGGTTACAATGGCAGACAGTGTATCGTTGTCTCCAAAGCGGATCTCATACGTGGAGATCGTGTCGTTTTCATTGACGATGGGAATCGCTCCCAGAGAGAGCAGCGTCTCAAAGGTGTTGCGGGCGTTGATCCGGTTCTCTCCGTTGATAAAAGTGTTCTTAGTCATCAGGATCTGTGACGCGATCTGATTGTATTCCATAAACAGCTTCTGATAGATCATCATCAGCCGTGCCTGCCCGATGGAAGCGCACGCCTGTTTCAGCTCCAGCTTCCGGGGGCGTTCTTTCATTCCGATAGTCTTGCGTCCTACGGCGATAGCGCCGGAACTTACCAGGATCACTTCTTTTCCCTGGTTATGCAGATCCGACAGTTCCCTGACCAGCTTCTCCAGCTTGATCAGGTCCATCATCCCTGTCTCCGGGTGCGTCAGTGAAGACGTCCCCACTTTGATCACGACTCTTTTTTTATCTTTTAAGTGTTCTCTTAAATTCATCTTTATACCCAGCCCGTTGTGGCAGTTTAGTCTTTTATACTGTACAACATCTGCCATTTAAAGGCAATGGCTAACTTGTATAATTTTCAAGAAAATTATACAGTTCTTCCTCTCCTTTCAGGTATTTCCCCTCCCGGATTTCTTCCTGCAGTTCCTCGGGAAGCACATCCAGGATCACATCCGTGTACTCATAGATCTCGTTTTCCGGCAGCTTGTAGACTGCCACATAATTATTGTTGTTTACCAGGACAAACTGATATTCTTCCGCCTGTGGTTCTTCTTCCCGGACATCCTGTCCAGCCGCCGTCTGCGACGGCTGGTTCTCCGCGGGAAGAGACTCCACCAATTCAGTCCCTCTCTGTTCCTCCGGCGGCGTCCCCGCATCTTTTCCCAGGTACCAGTACCCGAAAATGAACAGGGCAAGTACAACGACCGCCCCCAAAAGTATTCCCAAAACTTTTCTGGACATGATAAAACCTCCTTTTTCACTAGTATGAACTGGAAAAAAGAGGTTTATACGCTAAAATATGTCACATCAGACGCAGTTTTTTAGCCACGGACACCAGAAGATACCCTTTGGGGAACCGCCGAAGTTCCTCTTCCGTCAGGCCTTTAAGCAGCAGCATGGCAATTCCATAAACAAACACGCCCGCCGCGCAGGAAACAAGCGTAGCAATGGAATTATTTTTAGCCGCGAGCATCAGTCCCCGATAACATCCGTAACAGACTGCTCCCATCAGAGCCGACGCGACAAGCGGAATCACGAAAGTTCGGCGAACCTCCTGCCGGTAACGCATGTATCTGGCAATGGAACGGGAATTTAATATGCACATCAGGAATGCAAAAAAGATATTGGCCCATACTACCGCATAAATATGAAGATCGAATACCTGAAGCAGCACCACCAGAAGCACCACATGCGCCGCCAACGCTATGGCCGCATGTATGACCGGCAGCCGCATCTTGTTCATTCCCTGAAGGATGCCGTTCGTCAGCGTGGACATGCCGTACAGCACCACCGATATGCTTCCCATCTGCAAAAGGCTGGCAGACAGCGCCGTATGCTCTTCCGCTCCGAACAAAAGCGTGAGAATCGGTTCCGCGAGAACGGACATGCCCACCGCGCACGGAATTGAGATCACCATCACGAAGCGGATGGAATTCTCTGTCTTTTTCCTCATCTGTTTCCGATCCCGGTTGACTCTTGCACGGGTCATCTCCGGAATTACGGAAGATGCCATGGCAGATGCAACCGCAATGGGCACATTGGTCAGAAGCTTGTATTCTCCGCTGAAAATCCCCCATAGTTCGTCAATTCGCATACTGTCATACTGACGGTAGTCCAACAGGTGCTTGAAGATACCCTGATCTATAATACCGCTGATATTGTAGACGGCCGTGCTCAGGATGACCGGAAGAATCGTCGCAAGGATCAGATACAGGATCTGTCCGGTTGACTCCGTCTTTTCATGACGGTCCCTGGCAATCTGTTCTTTCATCACTCTTCGGAAAACCAGGGTCAGGAAAATCAAAAACAGAAAGCCCGCCAACGCCCCCAGACCGGTACCCAGTGTGCTTCCCGCCGCGCCATAGGCATATGCAGCCGTCTCCGTAGATAACAGGGCATCCAGCTTGGCTCCATAACGAAACAGATACCATGCCGCGCCTATGCTGACCGCAGCATTGATGATCTGCTCTATGATCTGGGAAATCGCCGTCGGCACCATACTTCCCAGCCCCTGAAAATATCCCCTCAGGCACCCCATCAGAGCTACGATCAGGATGGTGGGAGCCAGGACCTGCAGCGCCAGACGGCTCTCCGGAGTGCTGACCACTACTTCGCTGAAAAATCCAGCGCCAAAAAACACAATCAGCGCCGCGGCGCCGCCGGATACCAGCGCGAACAGCATCGTACAGCCAAACAGCTTGTACGCGCTTTTCGCCCTTCCTTTCGCCAGTCTCGCGGACACCAGTTTGGATACAGCCAGCGGAAGACTGAAGGACGATATCAGAAGCATCATGGAATAGACTTCATAGGCCGCGGAATAATAACTGTTTCCCACCGGTCCCAGGATCCTCGTCACCGGAATCCGGTAGATCAGGCCGATGATGCGGACCAGAATTGATGCTCCTGCCAGGATGCCTCCCTGCACGATGTAGTTAGACGACTGTTTCTGTTTTTTTGTACTCATAGAGTTCCTCTTTACGTATTATTCTTCCGAAGGCTGTCTGCGAATACCCAGGCTGTCCAGAATATCCGCCTGTTTTTTCTCCATGACCGCAGCCTCCCGCGCTTCCATATGGTCATATCCCAGCAGATGCAGCATACTGTGGGCAATCAAAAACGCAAACTCTCTCCGGCAGCCGTGTCCGTACTGCGCTGCCTGTTCTTTTACATGATCCAGAGAGACCACAATGTCTCCCAGCACCAGTTCTCCGCTGTCCGGATCAAAGCAGTCCGCCTCGTGTTCTTCCGCCCAGGAAAAATCTGCCGGCGACGGATATTCCACCTGAGGGAAAGACAGCACATCCGTAGAGCGGTCGATCTGCCGGAATTCACGGTTCATCCGGTGGATCTCCTCGTCCGAGACCAGCAGCAGATTCACTTCCGCCTCATAGGGGCACTTCTCCGATTCCAGCACCCGGTCTATGACCAGTCTGGCAGTTCCTTCATAGTCAACGCCCAGATCCAGAGCGTATTCCTCTTCGATGTTTAATGTCATTTCGTTCCTTTCTCTGCGCCGTTTTCTTCTCATACTCTTCATAGGCGGTCACAATTTTCTGCACCAGCGGGTGGCGCACCACATCCCGGCTGGTCAGTTTGCAGAAAGAGATCCCTTCTACTTTATGCAGCACTTTCTCCGCCACTTCCAGACCGGACGGCGTATCGGCAGGAAGATCCTTCTGAGTCGCATCTCCGGTCACCACCACCTTGGAACCGAAACCGATACGGGTCAGGAACATCTTCATCTGGGCCTGCGTGGTATTCTGCGCTTCATCCAGGATAATGAACGCATTATCCAGGGTGCGTCCTCTCATATATGCCAGCGGGGCCACCTCAATCAGGCCTTTTTCCATATTCTTCTGAAAGCTCTCCGCTCCCATGATCTGATACAGCGCGTCATACAGCGGCCGCAGATAAGGATCCACCTTGCTCTGCAGATCTCCCGGAAGAAATCCCAGCTTTTCTCCAGCTTCGATGGCCGGGCGGGTCAGGATGATCCGTTCCACTTCATTGGCCTTGAACGCGCTGATCGCCATGGCCATCGCCAGATAGGTCTTGCCCGTTCCCGCCGGGCCGATGCCGAAGACAATCATGTCTTTCCGGATCGCATCCACATACTGTTTCTGTCCCAGCGTCTTGGGTTTGATGGATTTTCCGCTGATCGTATGGCAGATTGTATCTTCGTTGATGGATAAAAGAGCGCCTCCGCTGTCTTTTTCCACAGCCAACGCCAGTGCATAGTCCACATTCTGTTCTGTGATCTGGTTTCCTCTTTTGGACAGCTCCACCAGTTCCAGCAGCACCTGTCCTGCTCTGCGTACCTGTTCCTCATTTCCGATCAGCTTCAGTCCTCCGTCCCGGGAGATCACCGTCACGCCGATCGTTCTCTCGATTTTTTTCAGATATGCGTCAAACTGTCCGCATACATTTTGTTCATGTTCCGATGGAATGTTAAAAATATGTTCTTCTAATGTCACTTATGTCTGTTCCCTTTCCCCGGCAGGTTCTTCCTGCACAGGCTCTGTCATGTCCGGAGTCTGCTCCTTCGCCGTCTCTTTCTCCAGGACCCAGGTCCCGGCGGCGGTGCACAAATCTCCATTGACCTCTATTTTAACACGATTTTCAATAATTTGAAGACCCTTATTTTCCATTTTTCTGAAAAACAGGTTCAGTTCCTCTTCTGCTTTCTCCTTTGCCTCTTCCTCCGAGTATGCGGCCGGCTCCAGAAAATATTCTTTTTCTGTATTTTTTCCGAAGACTATTGGCAGATAAAAATTTTCCGTGATCTTCAGAGGGAATTCATCTGTCAGGCTCTCAGACTGTTCAAATGCACCCCCAAAACCTCCCGCATTGATTCTTTTATTGCCCAGCACCAGATAGAACGACGTCTTTTCCCGTCCGGTATACACTTTTTTATCATAGTTCATGGAAAATGACTCCTGATAAGTCTCTGTACGGCGGATACGGACATCCGCGTCCGCGTGGACGTAATGGGTCTCTGCCACTTCTCCCGCATCATCCAGTATTTCTACTTTTCCCGACACCAGAAGATCGCCCTCCTGCACTTCCATCCCTTCCGAGACCAACGGCGTCCCGCTGCGGACGATCATGGAAACGATCGTGCCGGAGTCCGCTGCCGCCAGGTCGGCAGGTTCCTCATCCGGCACCGTATCATAGGCGGCGTCTTCATTTTCCTGGATATGAACGATGAGCCTGGTTCCCTTCATCTCCACAGAGGTCCAGGTAATCTCCGGAAAATATTCCCGGAGCATCTCCTCTATCTGCTCTCCGTGGACGTCCTTTTTTTTCATGCCATGCACGATGCCTATATTTTCCAGATAGCCCAGCACCACCGGGTCGCTCAGGCTGTAATTGCCCTCGATGTGAATATTCCAGATAAAAAGCGACATGACATAGAGAAGAACGGCTCCTGCCACGGCTCCGGCGGCGAACAGCTTCCTGTTCCGGTACCGGTGAAGAATAAAAGGAAGGCCGTGCCTTTCCAGAATCACGACCTTTGTTCTTGTTTTGCGCACCAGTGGACGAAGTCTGCGGAAACCGCCGATACTGACGCACATCTCATATTCTGTCCCGACCGATCTCATCCCCCACAGGATAATGTGATGATGGCTGCACAGATTTAAGAAACGCTCCGGCGCGTAACCGCCGAGCCGGATCACTACATAGCCCTTGATGAATTTCAGAATGTTTGTCAACAATAGCGGATTTCCCCTATCTGCCCCGATATTTTCATCTCGTCTTCCGTGTAGTAATCAATATGGAGACATTCCCCACACAGCGTCATCTGGCAGGTTTTGGTCTGAAGGCGGATCCGCTGGTCCGTGTACTCGATGATCCCCCGGTAGTTCTCCACATAGGCTTCGCTTCTCCCGGTCACCGTCAGCACGGCCGCCCCCATCACCAGGTCTTTCGGCAGTTTCAGTTTTTCCGCCATCCGTTCCCGAAATTTCATGGTTCAGGCCTCCGCCGGAACATTTGGTATACTATATGCAGAAAATCATGTTTTATGTCCGGCCGGCGCGGATTCCCGGTACAGGATGAGGCTGAACCAGGTCACTACTCCCGCTCCGTTCATAAAGCTGATGCCGCTCTTTTCCGCCAGATCCGTCACAAGAATCCCGTAACTTTCCACACAGGGAAACATCCGGTCCGGATGTCTGCAGGGCGCATCCGGATAGGCGCATTTTTCGCAGATCGCGCAGGACTCTGTGGAGAGCGTCAGCACCTCCTGGCACTGCTCCTGGAAAAGCGCCTGCACCGCCTCCGTAACCTTTTCATGATCCATCCGGGTCGCCAGCATCTCTTCCATATTTTCCATATCGCTCACTTCCGCAAGTGTGGTAAACAGAAATCCACCCTCGAACCGGGCGCACCGCTCCCTGCATTCCTGCACAGTACCTACAGCCGGCGGACAGGACCAGGACTTTCCATACTGCGGGCATTCTGTCTCGCAGATATAGCGTACCTTATCCAGAAACCGGATCTCTTCCGTCCTGATAAATGCGTACTCGCAGATCGGATACCGCGCGATCTGCCGCTCCAGTTTTTCCCGGTCCATCCTGATACCTCCCGCGTCTTGTGCTGGAATCATTATATACAGAATCTTCCTTTTCTGCAAGCACCGCTGTGTCCAACCGTTTTCCCAGCCTGCTCAAAAGCTCGTTGGTGATGGTGCCTGCTTCATCGGCCATCTCTTCCGCCCGGATCCGGCGCCCCATACTTTCCCCGATAAAGACTGCCTCGTCACCGGACCGCACGCCCGGCACACGGGTCACGTCCAGGAAAAGCTGGTCCATACAGATTCTTCCTACTATGGGAGTCCGGACTCCTCTTACCAGCGCATGTCCTTTTCCTGACAAAGCTCTGGGAACCCCGTCCGCATATCCGATGGAAGCTACGGCAATCCGTCTTTTTCCCCTGGCCCGATATGCAAGTCCGTATCCTACTCCTTCTCCATCTTCCACATCCCGCACACAGGCAATCCTTGCTTTCAGACTCAATACCGGCCGGAAATCTGTGCCTTTCGCGTATTGATCCGCGTCCTGTCCGGTGCTGCAGACTCCGTAGAGGATAATCCCCGGCCGCGCTCCGCCAAATGCCAGTTCCGGATACCGCAGGATTCCGTAACTTCCTAAAAGATGTGTCTGCAGTCCGGCCCTGAATGCTTCAGGCAGGATATCCAGCACCCGGCGGTATCTTCTTCCCTGTTCCTCTGTAAATAATCGTTCTTCCTCCGAATCTCCGTCCGACACGCAAAGATGGGAGAAGATCCCCGTTATGTCCAGATTCTGATATCTCCACAGATCCGCAAAGGCTTCCTGCCTGTCCCAGGGAATGCCCAGACGGTGCATACCCGTATCTGCCGCGGCCTGTACCTGAAGCCGGCCCTGAAATGACGCCAGTTCACGGGCATAGGCTTCGTCCACCACAGTCTGCGTCAGATGATAACGGGATACATCCCCAAGACCTTCTGCCGGCGTATATCCCAGGATCAGGATCTGTCCGCGGATACCGGCTCTCCGAAGCCGGATCCCCTCTCCCAGCGACGCGACGCAGAAGTCCCGGATCCCCAATCGCTGCAGTTCCCGCGCCACCGGCACAGCTCCGTGCCCATAGGCGTCTGCCTTAACCGCAGGCATCAGCATACATCCGCGGGAAAGCAGCTTCTTTAATTCGTTAACATTGTGCCGCAGATTTTCAAGATTTATTTCTTTCCATGCACGGCGGGTCTTTTCCATAACCATCGACTCCTTTCACACAGAACGCCATACACCGCTGCTGCCGCGAAACTGGCCATACTGACCGCCAGCCAGTGCACCGGCGCGCATTCCACCAGAAGAGCGGAAGTTCCTGTCCATCTGGCCGCTCCCCTTACCAGAACAATCATCAGCGGATGGATCACATACACACATAGTGTCCCGTTCCGAAGCCACCCCGGAGCTGTCCCTTTTACGGACAGCAGCGCCTGATACAATACGTACATCACAAACGGAAGCGAAAAATACATGCTGTCATGCCTTGCCAGATCCAGCCGGAAGACCAGATATGCCTCAGCAGCCAGAAGGACCATTCCCGGAATCAGAACCCACAGATCCATCTGCCGGATCTTTTTCCCCGTATTTCTCAGAAATGCTCCCATAAGCAGGAACAAAGGCGCATAAAAGATCCCGTTTCTGGTATAACTGCTGATCTGAAAAAGATATCCATATAATTTTTTCAAAAGCGGAATTCCTTCCGTCAGGCCATAATAGCTGTCGCCGAAAAGTCCGATCAGGTACAGGATTCCCGCCGCCGTAAGCGCTTTCCGGTACCCTGCCCGTCCCAGTCCAAGCGCGATCCTGCCTCCGATCAGCAGCGCCGGGAAATACCAGAGATGATAGAACGTCCCGTCAAATAACAGCATGCGGACTGCCTCGGTCAGATTCCCCGGCAGATTGCCCGCATACCAGGCGACCGGAAGGTACAGAAGGGTCGACGCCGCATAGATCAGCAGTATCTTTCTCTCAAATCTGCGCCAGCGTTCCCGGCTGCCCGGCTTTTCGCCAAAACACGGCGCCAGAAGAAAATAACCGGTCGTCATCAGAAAGAAGGGAACCGCGATCCTGCCCAGCCCGTAAGTCACCGCTGCGTCCAGCCCCTTCGAAATGCTGGACAGCGGGGCCGTGTGGATCGCTATGACCAGAAGCGCGGCCGGAAGCCGGAACCAGTCTACACCCGCATATACTGCTCTACGCATACCGTTCCCTCCAGCGGGTCCACACAATCCCGCCTTCATTGGTTCCCGATATCAATGCAGGCAGATTATCCGGCCATTCCAGTTCTTCACCCGCCCATTGGTCCAGCGGCAGATAGCAGATATCGATCCGCGCATTCCCGGACCGGTAGATATACGGATGTTCCGGAGATGTTTCTTCCTTTAAAAACTGCAGATATTCTTCCAGTACCAGGCCTCTGCAGGTCATGATCACCGAATGGGGATAACCCACATACCGGAAATGCCACGGCTCTGCCCCGATCCCCGTCACATTCTCCTTTCCGGACAGGTAACGTTCCACAAATCCCCGGTATGGAGCCATATCCCGGAACCTTCTGCATATCCCGGATCTCGGAAATTCTGGACGGATAAAATCGATCTCCTCTCTCTGCTCGGCCAGGTCCACCGCCAGACCGCTCTCATGTTCACTGTGCCCCGGCTTCGCCACATAGGTTCTGGTAAACTTTTCTCCTTCTTTGCGCATCGTATCTTCCCATATCTTAACCTGCTCCTGATGGGGCCGGTATCCGCTGACGGCAGTAATCCTGCGCCCGGCTCCCACATCCATAAGCGTCCTCCGGAGCATCCGGGCGGCTGTATATTCCAGAAGGACATCTGCATTCTCATCTACTGCCGGAACCAGTTTTGTCTGTTCCGGCCCTCCGTGCAGAGCATGCTCAGGAGATATGAGGAGCAATGTGCCCCGCGCTCCGTCTTCCGGGCGGATCCAGTATTTGCTCATGCCAGTCCCTCCTGCAGGATCATACGGATCACCTCATCGAAAGATATACCGGCCGCTTTCAGCATACTTGGAAAACGGCTGTGCGCCGTGAATCCGGGGATGGTGTTAACCTCATTAAACCAGATTCTCCCATCCGGTGTCAGGAACATATCTACTCTCGCGAATCCGGAACATCCCATGATCCGGTAGATCCGGCAGGCAGTCTCCTTCACTTCCTGCGCCAACGCGGCAGGGATCCTGGCCGGGACATGGATTCTGGAAGTTTTAAGCGTATATTTCTCTGTATAGTCAAAAAAATCGCCCGACAATTCAATCTCATCCACTTCTCCGGTGAGCAGCTTCTCAGTGCCGACAACCGCGCATCCCACTTCAAAACCGTCCACCGCTTCTTCGATCAGTACCCTCGTATCGTGCTCAAAGGCTTTCCGGACGGCGGGGAGCAGTTCCCTTTTATCTTTTACACGGGTGATTCCAAAAGAGGAACCGGAACGCACCGGTTTTACAAATACCGGAAAGGAGAGAGAGAATATGGCCTTTTTCAAGGATTCCTCTTCCGAGCTCTCTGTCAGCACAGACCGGGGGCACAGGATTCCTCCGGCTTCTGCCATCCGATGAGCCGCCAGTTTGTCCATACAAAGAGCAGAACTTAAAGTTCCACAGCCGATCAGGCGGATGCCGGACAGTTCCAGCACTCCCTGTACGGTGCCGTCCTCCCCGTTTTTTCCATGCAGCACAGGAAGCGCGCCGTCCAGAGAAAGCATCATCTGCCTTCCGTTTTCCAGATACAAAAGCCCGTGGATTCCTCTGTCCGGAGACAGAAAAACCGGTGTGCAGACGCTTTCCCTGCACCAGTTGTTTTTCGGGATCTCATATAGCTCTCCCCGGTACCAGAACCATTTCCCCGTATGGCGTTCCAGCCCGATGGGAATTAAATCATACAGAGAGGTATCTATCTGGCTCATCACCGCGTACGCCGACTGTAAAGACACCTGATATTCTGTGGAGCAGCCTCCAAATAACACCGCTATTCTTTTCTTCTTCATAAAAAAATCACTCCTTCTGATATTGAGCATATCAGAAGGAGCTTAATAATCTATTGGCATAATCCTAAGACCCGCCGAAGGAATTCCTAAGAATTTCAAAAGAATTTCCTAAGAAAATCTAATCCTGACGCGGCATGGCTTTCCTCAGAATAAAGACAGAAGCCACCGCAGTCAGAAGCTCCGATATCCAGAATGCATGCCACACGCCTTCCGCGCCAAAAGCCAGGCTCAAAAGCCAGGCAGCCGGAATCATGACGACTGCATAGCGGAGCAGCGAGATGCGGAGCGACGGCCCGCCCATCCCCAGTCCTTCCAGAGCTCCGCAGGTGGTTACGGAGACCGAGGATACCAGAAATCCGGCGCATATAATGCGCAGCGCCTTTGCCCCTGCCCCCACTGTCTCCTGACTCTCCGCAAAAAGTCCCATGAGCGGTTCCGGGATCGCCAGACAGAGAACTGTTCCAAGACCCATGATCAGGATGATGGCTCCCAACGCGGTGCGATAGATTCTTCTCACACGTTCCTGCTCCTTCGCGCCATAATTGTAGCCGATCAGCGGACGCATGCCCTGTACGATCCCATTGGCCGGCAGATACAGAAATGTCTGCAGCTTATAATATACTCCCAGGACGACCACATAGATCTGGGAATAACCCGCCAGGATCGCATTCAGCGCCGAAGTCAGGAGGGACGGCAGCGCCAGATTTAAAACCGCCGGAATACCGATCCCATAGAGCCGCCTGCACATATCTTTGGTGAGTCCCATCTGACGGATATGCGCGTTCACCTGAAGCGGCCTTACCGCATGTACTGCCAGATACAGAATCAATGTCAGCACCTGCCCGATGCCGGTGGCCAGAGCCGCGCCCTCGATTCCCATGACCGGGAACGGCCCGTAACCGTAGATCAGTACCGGGTCCAGTATAATGTTGGCGATACAGCCGCACATCATACAGAACATGGATACAGCCATCCTTCCCACAGACTGAAACAGCTTCTCATAGAACAAGGTCATGGATATCACCGTGGCAAACAGGAACACCACGCGGGAATACCGGACTCCCAGGCTGATCACTTCCGCATCAGAAGTAAACAGCGGCAGAAAAACAGGCATGATCCATATGCTTATCACGGTAAGGGCGATACCGTGTATCAGGCTTAACAGAAATCCCTGGGACGCCGCCTGATCCGCCTTCCGGCTCTCCTGCGCTCCCAGATGATAAGAAATCACCGCGTTTAACCCCACTCCGAATCCGATGGTTACGGCATTGACCAGATTCTGTACCGGATATACCAGCGACAGGGCCGTCATGGCCTTCTCGCTGATCTGAGCCACGTAATAACTGTCCACAATGTTATACAGGGAGTTTACCATCATGGAAATCACCATGGGCAGCGACATTTTCCAGAGAAGTCTGGAAACAGGCTGTTCTTTCATAAATGTCTGATCGTTCATAGGTCTTTCAAATTCCTCCTTTAGTTCATTGCATAAAAAACGCCACATAACTGCTGCTTATAACAGTTATGTGGCGAAAAATAGACTGTGCTAGAAAAATCCACATACCCTCTACGGGTTTTAATGCATGGTTATTCTACCATCAAAATGAAATTCCTGTCAACATGTTTCATCAATCATTATAAATCACCGGTTTAATTGTAATAAGCTTTTCCGGTTCAATTCTGCCGGTGGCGATGAGCTGCGCCATCCTGGACATCCAGAGACGTCCTCCCCGGCAGCCCGATCCCTTAATCGTCTTATCCCCATATCCAAATCCCCAGACAGCCGGATCAATCTCGATAGGCGCGCCGCTGAAATATGCACTCAGGTTTACCAGCGTACTGCCGTCAGTCCGACCGGCCCGATGCCCAGCACAGCCACAGAGGAACCGAACTCCGGATTCAGCTGCTCTACCCCTTCGAATGCTGTACACAGCATGTCCGGCACCATCACAGCCTGTTCCAGTGTGACGCCGTCCGGAATCAGCGCCAGATTCATATCCGCATCACGGATATAATACTCTTCCACAAAAGAACCTCCTCTGTCCGGGAAATCGATTCCTCCGTACATGCTATCCTGATGCTGTTTGGCGACTCCGTCCTGTGCTTCCATACTGCGCCATACAGGCATGATTCTTCTGTCACTTCCATACCCTAAGCGTACTTCTATATTAGAATCCTTCTCAATTTGAGTCCTGAAGTAGCGGATCAGATTATCAATCCGAATTATCCCCCAAAGGATTCGTCCATAGCTCCCATTCGTCCATAGCTCCCATGATAACCCGATTTTTTAGTTCTACACCATTAATATATCCTCTGCTGAAAATTTTTTCATACACGATATACACCCCTCCAGTCATCTTCCTGCATGTGCTCCGTCAACTTCAGCTTTTTCTTAAGGACAATTATAGGCTTCTCCATGCAGCTGTGGAAGAAACAATGTGTTGGCTGGTAAAAACCTTCAGATTTTTATCTGCCAAACAAAAAATCGCCGCATAACTGCCGTTTATAACAGTTATGCGGCGAAAAGCTTGTTACACTTATTTTAGTCCGGAAATTATGTGCAAAACAACTATTTACAATACGCAAATTTGTCATAGATTTGTGATTTTTACAAACTTCCTTTCCTTTTTCACATTCTTTTTGGTAAAATTTTGCACTCTCAGTGCAAAAAAATACATCTATTCTCAAAAACATACACAAAGAAAGGGTAACTGCCCATGACCCGGACATTTACCCTTTCTTTGATTAATCATTATTCATGAAAATTTCCAAAATCAGTTCTTCCGTTCATCGCCCCAGAAAAAGAGCGCCACTGTCCCCGGACCGGTATGGCTTCCGATCGTCGCTCCAATCGGATAGATTTCCACCTTTCCCTGAAGCT
Source organism: Lachnoclostridium sp. An196 (assembly GCF_002160135.1). Lineage (GTDB taxonomy): Bacteria > Bacillota > Clostridia > Lachnospirales > Lachnospiraceae > Hominiventricola > Hominiventricola avistercoris. Next base: position 93,953 of record NZ_NFJZ01000011.1, read on the forward strand.
TTGGAAACTTCTCTTCCACAAGCGCGGCAACGGCTTTTGCGTCATCCAGGCACGCGGACTGGCATATATAGCATTTTCCGCTGTATTCTGTCCCGTCCTGCGCGTGGGCTTCCATCATCTCCACGATCCGGCGGATCACCTTCTTTTTCGTGCGTATTTTTTCCCTGGGCTGGAGCCTTCCCAGGTTATCCATATTCAGAAGCGGGCAGATGCCCAGCAGCGTGCCGACCGCTCCCGCTGTCTTGGAGATTCTTCCGCCTCTGATATAAAAAGTCAGATCTGTAGAGAAAAACCAGTGATGCATCCGGAGTCTGTTCTCTTCGATCCACTGGTACAGCTCTTCCACGCTCTTTCCGGCATCCCGCATATCGGCCAGAGTTTCCATGATCAGTCCGTACCCGCTGGATGCTGCCAGCGAATCCACCAGATAGATCTTTCTGTCCGGATACTTCTCTTTCAGGTCCTCCACCACCAGCCGCGCAGAGTTATAGGAACCGGACAATCCGCTTGAAAACTCCACATGAAGAATGTCCTTCCCCTCCTGGAGAAGCTGTTCAAAATATTCTGTATATTCTCCAAGGGCCACCTGGGAAGTCTTCGCCTCCGCTCCTGCCACCATTCTGGAATATAATTCTTCCGGCGCTATGGACTGCCCCATATCGTCCTTATGATCCTGTCCGTCCAGGATAAAATGAAAGCAGACATAGCGGATATTCCGTTCTTTCATCTGCTGCGGCGTTAAATCCACCGTCGAACTGCAGCTCAGTATATAATCACTCATCGCAACTCCCTCCTGGTCATTGTCAAACCAATTACACTTCGTTTTGTTTAATCGTACCACATTCTAAAAAACGATACAAGTTTGCCTTCTGATAACTTTCACAGGCGGCAAGCTGTGCCTGCCATGCTTCGGACGATCCGTCCGTCAGGCGGGCTCCGCCGCCAAAACAATCCGGATCATCCACTCCAAAGATCTGAAGTTTCTGTCCCCGTACTTCCAGCATGCAGCCTTCCCCTTCCAGGACTTCCACCCCATATGCCTCGATCCCCTTTTTGATCTCTCCCGCCCTGCCGCTCCAGAATTCATGGTTGCCTGACACATAAAAACATGGATAATCCCCGGCGAGTTCCGAAAGCATCATCCACACACCGTCATCCGGCACCTCATCGTCCGCAATGTCCCCGACCAACAGGACCGCATCCGGTTCCTGCCTGCGAACCGCGCGCAGCAGATTCTGCTGGGCTTCCCCATAGATCCCGGCATGCAGATCCGTAATCACCGCCAGACACACCGGCTCCTGCAGAAGAGATGTCCTTTCCCGGTAAGTCCGCACTGTCAGCCTTTTATCCAGCGCAATAAGGGCAGACAGGCACAGCACAACCGCCATACAAAATATTTTTCCAATCGTTAACCAATGATGTTTCTTACGATATCTCATTTCATAATCATACCACACCGTCAGAAATGCCGCAATCTACGGAAATGCTGATTAAATCAACACACCTCTAACAATATGCCCGAAAATGGCTGCAGCGTACAGACCAGCTCATCATCCTCCATCCGGGCCACTTCCGTGTGCTCAGCAGTAGTCCCTCCAAATCGTTCCCAGTCGCTGTACAAAAGCACGCGCACAGATGTGACTCCGGGGATCGGCACTCTGTAGTTTTCCTGCTCACATTCACTGAAGTTAAAGACTGCCGCCAGCTGTTCTCCCCCGCTCATTCTCTGCAACGCATAGATACGGCGTTCTTCCTGATGGCAGTCCAGCCAGGTAAATCCCTGCTCCTGATAGTCCCCCTCAGAAAAGGCCGGATGGGTCAGATAGAGCCGGTTCAGTTCGGCGATGTAATGATAGAACGCGTCATGGATGGGATACTTCAACAGTTCCCAATCCTGCTCTCTTTTTTCATCCCACTCCCGGAAATGGCCGATCTCATTTCCCATGAAGTTCAGTTTTTTTCCCGGATGGATCATCATATACAGGTACATGGCTCTGGCCTGCGGGAATTTCTGTTCGTACTGTCCGTTCATTTTCTGCAGGACCGTCGCTTTGCCATGCACCACCTCGTCGTGGGAATACGGCAGCAGGTATCTTTCATTCCGGAAATACATCATGGAGAAAGTCAGTTTGTGATACTTCTCTGTCCGGTCTTCCGGATTGCTCTGAAAATATTCCAGCGTGTCATGCATCCATCCCAGATCCCACTTGTAATCAAAACCCAGCCCCCCTTTTTCTGTTTCCAGAGTGACGTTCGGAAAATTGGTAGAATCCTCCGCCGCCAGGATGCAGCCGGGATGCAGACTTTTCAAACCGCGATTCATATATTTCAAAAATGACACCGCGTTTCCGTTGACGCCTCTCCGTTCATCTCCCTGCCAGTAAATCATACGGCTGATCGCGTCCATCCGAAGCCCGTCAAAGTGGTACTCTTTCAGCCAGTAATTTGCCGCAGACTGCAGGAAACTCCTCACTTCGCCCCGGGAATGCATGAAATTGCAGCTTCCCCACTCGCTGACTCCCACGTCCTGATGCGGATATTCGTACAATGCGGTCCCGTCGTACCGGGAGATTCCATAGGCGTCCAGTGCGAAATGCGCCGGTACAAAATCCAGGATCGCGCCGATACCGTTCTGATGCAGCTGATCGATCAGTTCCATCAGTTCCGCCGCCGTGCCGTACCGGCTGGTGGGCGCATAGAAACCTGTCATCTGATATCCCCAGCTCTCATCGCAGGGGTGTTCTCCCAGCGGGAGAAATTCCACATAATTATATCCGCTTTTTTTCAGGTACGGAATCAACAACTCTCCTAATTCCGAATACCGGTACCAGGAACCGTCCTCTTTTCGTCTCCAGGATCCCATATGCATTTCATAAATATTCAGCGGTTCATTCTGACGTGATGTCCGGCGCTTCATCCATCGCTGGTCATGAAATGTATAGCGTCCCAGATCCCGGACCACTGACCGGTGATCCGGACGCAGCTCCATGCCGAATCCGTAAGGATCGCAATGATCCACATAACTTCCATTTCTCTGCCAGATCCGGTATTCATACGCGCACCCGTCTTCTATATCTGGAACGGCTGCTTCGTAAAAATTTCCGTCATGGACCCGCTGCATGGGGATTACCCGTCCGTCACACAGAAAATCGATCCGGTCCGCGCCCGGCGCAAACGTACGGAATACGGTCCCTTCCGGAGTGACATGCGCGCCCAGATATTCATAAGCGTCAAAAATCGTCCCCGTATAAAATCCATACATGTCCATAAAAATACCTCCATCAATTAATTGACTGCCGTCTAATATTTTCTTATAATCATCATAACAGTTTATGCTTCGGGAAACTATTTACAATCTTGCCCGATTGTAAACTAATGGACATATTTTTAAAATCGTACAGGAGAATGATATGGATTTGAGAGAACAGAAAACAAAGAAAAGCATTCGCAATGCCTTTTTAGAACTGCGGGCGCACAAACCTCTGGAACGGATCACGGTAAAAGAACTGGCGGAACTGGCGCAGATCAGCAAGGCGACCTTTTACCTTCATTATCAGGATATCTACGATCTCTCCACGCGCATGCAGGACGATGTAATCCGAAGAGTCCTGGAAAGCATCGAACGGGCGGATCTTTTCATGGAAGATCCTACGCTTTTCACGATGCAGCTGTTTTCCGCTTTTAATGCCCAGCAGCATCTGATCGATATCCTTTTCTCCGGAACCCAGGCGTCCGTCCTGCCCATCCGGATCGAATCCGCCCTGAAAGAACACATCTTCCGGATCCTTCCGGACACCAGAGACGACGCCCGTTTCAATATTTTCCTGACTTACCAGATCCAGGGCGGTTATTATGCCTATTCGGAAAACCGCAGACGGTTCGGGGACAGACAGGTGCTGGATACATTGAAAGAAATCATGGATTTGCTGCATCCAAAAGAGACCGACTCCATTCCCTGAGCCGGTCCCCTTTTTTTCCAGTCATTCAAATCGCTGCGGATACCACCACTACGCGGTTGTGTCTGGCAAGGGCGATCGCCACATTGCAGACCTCCATGACAGCGCAGATCTTATCGGCAAATGAGATGATCCAGCCTTCTCTGTTCGTGGGAACAGGTCCCAGCGGAAACATGTGCGTCAATATGGCTTCGCGTTCCTTCCGGCTGATCTCAAAATGCTGGCTGCTGTTCTCCGCCGCAGCTTTCGGATGATAGAATACCTGCCGCTCTCCGGTAGGCGTCTCCTCACTGAAATCATATGGGCAAAAATCGTGCAGCAGCCCCGCCCTTGCCGCCGCTCCCTCATCGCATCCAAGCCGTTTCGCAATCTTCCATGAGATGTAAGAAACATTCAGACTGTGCAGAAGCCGGTTGCTCCGCTGATGATGGCAGTACTGGCACAGCGACAGGAATTCCTTATCCCGGAGGATCTCCCACACCTCGTCCAGGTACTCGGAAGAAACCTCCGGCGAACAATGAATCTCCATCGGCATCACTCACTTTCTGTTTATGTTACCTATATTATGAAAGTTTTTCAGAGAAAATACAAGTGATTTTCTGATATTTTTTATGAAAGTTTTGTGATTGTCACAAAATAATTCAGACAGAACGCGCCGGCAGATCTTGGCAAACGATCCGGGCAGGTTTATGATAATATAAAATCAATCGGAGGAAATACTCGATGAATACCCGTGAAAAAGTGAAAGACGCCGCCATGCAGAGCGGTATGGGACAGGCAGAGTTTATCTCTGTCAAAGAGCTGGTATTGTACCCGGAAATACGGAAAATCTGTGAAGAAAATACCTGCCGCAATTACGGAACCACCTGGGCCTGTCCGCCCGCGGTCGGCACGCTGGAGGAATGCAGGGAACGTTTGAACCGATATGATACCATGCTGCTGTTCACTTCTTTTCAAAGACAAGCCATAAGGCTTACCGTTCCGCCGTCACCGGACTACCGCGTCTAATTCCTGGTCCTGCACATATTCGATCACCAGATGGTTTGGCAGGCAGACAATGGGCGCTGCCGACGCCAGCCATCCCATATGCACGCAGGTCTGATCCGGGCACTCCGCTTCCAGCACCCGGATCCGTCCTCCTTCTATCTGGATCGTATTGGTCCTGCCTTCATACTCCACGTCAAAGGTCTGATCCCCCATATCTGCCAGGTCAAAGGTGTACAGGACCTCCCCGTCCTGTACGATCTGCACGGCGGATCCCCCCGGCCCTGGCAGAAGCCACAGGCACCCCAGGACTGCCGCCAGAATCACTGCCAGCAGGATTCCTGCGGCCGCCTGTTTTTTCTGTTTTTCCGTCATATATTCTGAATTCCTTTCATGTCAGCTCAGCTCGAACATACCATGATAGAGCTGATAGTATCTGCCTTTCTGAGCCAGCAGATCCTCATGATCGCCTCTCTCCATGATCTGTCCGTGCTCAAGCACCATGATCGCGTTCGCATTGCGCACGGTACTCAGCCGGTGGGCGATCACGAAAACCGTTCTTCCTTCCATGAGCTGATCCATTCCCTTCTCGATCAGGGCTTCCGTTCTGGTATCCACAGAAGAAGTAGCTTCGTCCAGTATCAATACCGGAGGGTCTGCCACGGCCGCCCTGGCGATGGCCAGGAGCTGACGCTGTCCCTGGGACAGGTTTGCCCCGTCGGAAGTCACCATCGTATCATATCCCTTCGGCAGACGCCGTATAAAGGAATCTGCATTGGCGATCCGCGCCGCCTTCTCGATCTCCTCCTGTGTGGCGTCCAGCTTTCCAAACCGGATATTGTCGGCGATCGTTCCTGTGAAAAGATGAGTATCCTGCAGCACAATGCCCAGAGAACGGCGAAGAGCGTCCTTTTTGATCTCCTTAACATCGATGCCGTCGTACAGCACCTGCCCTCCCTGCACATCGTAGAACCGGTTGATCAGATTGGTGATCGTCGTCTTCCCGGCTCCCGTAGAACCTACAAACGCGATCTTCTGACCCGGATGGGCGTACAGGCTGATATTTTTCAATACCGGATAATTTTCTTCGTAGCCAAAATCCACGTCCACGAAACGGACGTCCCCCCGCAGCGGCACCAGTGTACCGTCCGGTTTCTTCCAGGCCCAGTGTCCGGTCCGTTCCTCACAGGGCACCCATTCTCCATTCTGCTCTCTGACACGCACCAGATCGGTCTTTCCTTCATCTACTTCCGGCTCCATCTGCATGACACGGAATACCCTTTCGGCGCCTGCCAGCGCGGACAAAAGAAAATTGCTCTGCTGGGTAAACTGATTGATAGGAAGAGCCGCCTGGCGTACAAAGACCAGATAACTTGCCAGGCCGCCTACATCGGTCATTCCCCTCAGGGCCATGATTCCTCCCAGCACCGCCACAATGGCATAATTCATATAAGAGATGCTGACCACCGCCGGGACCATCGTGGCAGCATATCCCTGCGCGCCCGTACCAGCCTTTTGAAGCGCGCGGTTCTTCTTCCGGAATGTCTCCAGATTCGCTTCTTCATGATTAAATACTTTAACCACCTTCTGCCCGCTGACCATTTCCTCGATATAACCGTCCAGGTCTCCAAGACTTTCCTGTTGGCGGGAATAATATTTTTTGCTCCTGGCCGCGCTGAACCGGATATACAGGAACATGGCGGCATATCCGATGACTACCAGAAAAGACAGCTTCCAGTTCAGGATAAACAGAAGCGTCAGGGTTCCCACGATCTGGATAAAACTCTGGATCATCATGGTAAAACTGTTATTCAGCGCGTCCGAGATGGTATCCACGTCATTGGTAAAATAACTCATGACGTCTCCATGACGGTTCGTATCAAAAAATTTAAGAGGCAAAGTCTGCAGATGGGCGAAAAGATCCCGGCGAATATCGAACAGTACCTGCTGCGCGGCTTTTACCATGGTCTGTGTATATCCATATGCCGAAAGAGCGCCCACCACATAGATCAGGGCAGTGACTGCCACGCCCCGGATGAGCGAGGAGATCTGCCCGTCCGCCAGATTGTTTATAATCGGACGGATCATATAAGTACCCAGCAGATTTGCCGCAGCGCTTACTGTCACCAGCAGCGCCACAATCAAAAGCATAAACTTATGCCGTCCCATGTAAGCCAGCAGCATTTTTATCGTATATCCCAGATTTTCCGGTCTCTTTCCGCTGAACTGACGCGCTGCCATTATTCCTCGCCTCCTTTCATCTGTGTATGGTATATCTCCTGATAGATCGGATCATGGGCCAGAAGCTCCTGATGCGTGCCTATGGCGTGTACTTTTCCGTCGTCCAGGATCACGATCTGGTCCGTATTCATCACGGAAGTCACCCTCTGGGCAATGACGATCTTCGTCACATCAGTCCAGGAGGCAAGCCCGGAGCGGATCTTCCCTTCTGTAGCCGTATCGACGGCGCTGGTAGAATCGTCCAGAATCAGGATCTTCGGATGCTTCAGCAATGCCCTCGCGATGCAGAGTCTCTGCTTCTGTCCTCCTGAAATATTAGCGGCGCCCTGCCCCAGATCCGTATCCAGTCCGTCCGGCATCCGTTCCAGGAATTCGTCCGCGCAGGCGGCGCGGCATGCTTCCCACAGCGTCTCGTCATCCGCATCCGGATTGCCCCATTTCAGGTTTTCACGGACAGTACCCGAAAAAAGTACATTCTTCTGAAGAACGATCGCCACCGCATCTCTGAGCGTCTTCAGGTCATACTCCCGCACATCCCGGCCGCCCACGCGCACCACGCCCTGCGTGGCGTCATACAGTCTGGGAATCAGCTGTACCAGCGTGGTCTTGGAAGAACCGGTACCTCCCAGGATTCCCACGCTCTGGCCTTCCCTGATATGCAGATCTACCCCTGACAGAGCATATTCCTTCGCGTCTGAACGATATTTAAAGGACACATTTTCAAAATCCACACGGCCGTCCGGCACCTCACAGACCGCGTTTTCCGGAGAATCCAGAACGATTTTCTCATCCAGGACTTCATTGATCCGGACAACACTGGCCAGAGAACGGCTGAGCAGCAGGAACACGTTGGCGATCATCATGAGGGAATTCATAACCTGCATCACATAGCTCAGAAATCCGGTCAGATCTCCTACCTGAAGCGTGCCCCGCAGGATCATATTGCCGCCAAACCAGAGCATGAGTATGACCACCAGATACATGGCCGCCTGGAAGACCGGCAGATTCAGCACCGCTATATGAAAGGTCTTTCTGCTGGCGTCGGAAAGCTCTGTATTGACCTCCCGGAACCTGGCCTCTTCATATTCTCCCCGGACAAACGCCTTCACCGCACGGATCGCGGTCAGACACTCCTGCACCACACTGTTCAGCTGGTCTACCTGTTTTTGCAGCAGGGTATACATGGGGCCGACTTTCCGGGTGATAAAATACAGGGCAATGCCCAGGGCCGGAGCGCATACCACAAAGATCAGCGCCAGTTCCGCGTTCATCCAGAAAGAGAGGCCGATCCCCATGATCAGCATAAACGGCCCGCGGACCATGGGGCGGAAGCCTCCGTTGATCGCATTCTGCAGAACGGTCACATCCGTCGTCATCCTTGTGATTAAAGAAGACGAAGAAAAATGATCCAGGTTGGAAAAAGAATAATTCTGTACATGCGTATATTCCGCTTCCCGGATCCGGGCTCCCCAGCCATAAGAAGCTCTTGCCGCAAAGCGGGCATATAGAAGTCCCGTAATCAGTGCCAGAAGAGCGCAGATCCCCATCTGCACACCTTTATGAAAAATATAGGGAATATCCTGATTCACCACGCCCACATCGATCAGATCCGCAGTCAGAACCGGGATAAAAAGTTCAAAACAGCTTTCAATCAATATCAGGACCACGCCGACACACACATCCTTCCGGTACGGTCCCATAAGTTTTAAAAGTCGCTTCATATCCTGCATTGTAATCTCCCTCTTTCAGACTGCCTCGTCATTTATCAATATGTCAATTATAAACTTGAAGTGAAATATGTCAATCTAAAAAATGTCACTGTCTGCACTCCGGATAAGCCAGCTGCTCCTGGCTGGAAGCCGTAGCCCGCGCGAGCTGCAGTATGATCTCGCTGAAATATCTGGGCGGCACCTGATCCAGCGTATACCGGTTCTCATCTTTCACCGTGTCATACACATAACTTCCCCGTGCAACGGTTCCTGCTTTGTAAAAGACCGCTCCGTAGACCGTCACTTCCTCATTCTCATCTCCCACATAGCTTCCGGAAAATTCCAGCTCCACGCCAAGATTTCCATCTTCCCGGTAAAAGTCCGTATAGACGCCCGCATCCTGGACAGAGCCGCGGTACCATCCCATACTCTGCAGTTTTCCGGACAAGGATAAGCCATTCAACAATTTGCCTCCAAAACGGGTCAGCTCATTCTTACCCTTTTCTTCCTCCCGGATCCGGTACACAGGACGGTCCAGCTGCTCGATGGGCTGCGTCACCTCATAATCAGCCAGCTGTTCCTTCCAGGCATTCCGTTCCTCTTCGGACAGTTCGATGGGATGCACCAGCCCTGCCATCCCCTCCTCCGGGAAATCGTATTCCTCTTCATCCACGGTGTTAAAACTTCCATCCTCCATATAACGGAAGGTTTCTTTTAAGGAACCATTTTCATAGATCCCCCAGATCAGTCCGATGGCGAACTGGTGCATGACGGGGTTCTTTATAAACAACGCTTTCCACTGTGCTACATTCCAGAGCCGTTCCGCGGACATGGCCTGCTCCATACGGAGTTTCTGATTAGCGGCCACCGTTTTCAGCTGTTTCTTCAGCTGCTTAAAGTCCGCGTAAGCCTCCGCCGCTTTTTCAGGATCGTCTTTCTTTCCGGGCGACGGCATGTTTTTCAGCCGTTTGTCTTCTCCGTCAAAGATCTCCAGTTCCAGAGCCGGAGTCAGATAGACCCGGAATGACCGGGAGCCATAGTCAAAAGTGCGCTCCAGATTCTCGTCAAATCCCAGCGTGGGCACGATACGGTCCTCCAGCTCCGCGCGGCTGATCCCCAGGGCAGCGGCCGCATAATCCAGCGCCTGGGCGGCGGCCGTCTTTACCTGACGGAATTTGAATTTCCTGGAGATCTGGTCCACCAGAAGAAGCGCTTCCGAACTTCCGTTCAGTGCCAGTGCCTTTACTGCCTCCGCGGCAAGAGCGCCTCTGGAATGCTGGGGCCATTCCTGGATCTGCCGGTGAAAAAGAGGGACTACCGCCTCTCCCCCGTGGATCGCCGCCGCGTAGAGTACCCATTTTTTCTTTGCCTCTGCCCCGGTATCCATCCATTTGTCAAAAAGTTCCTTCACATACTGTCCCAGCTCTTTTTCATCCAGTTCCGCCGCCAGAAGAGCCGCCTCCGGGCTGACTCCCGGTACGGACATATCCGCATAGCACACCAGAAGCGCCTGCAGATATTCTTCCGGGACAGCGCTTCCATCCCTTTTATGCACCTGACCAAAAGGCGTCTCATACGCCCAGGCCACCTTTCTCTTTTTGCCGCCCTTCAGGATCTCCGAAACCATTTTTTCCGCAGACTGTTCTTTCGCAGGAACAGCCTCTTCTCCTTCCGGCTCCGCTCCCAGGCATTCCCGCAGCAGTTCTTTCAGTTTTTTGCTCTTTTCCTTTTCCAGCGCCTCTGCCAGTTCTTCCCGGTAATTTTCCACGCCCCAGTTTCTCATAACCTGAACCGCGATCTCCCTCTCCTGGGATTTCCCGGAAGAAAGGAATGCCCGGATCTCTGGTTCCCACTGAGGATGCCCTGTGCAGATCAGAACCAGGGCAGCGCGCACCTGGCGGGAACCGTCCAGGGCACAGGCAAGAATGGTCTCTTTCTCCTGCTGCCAGTATGTATCCAGCACCCTGAGACAAATATCCCTGCCCACCGCAGTACTGTTTTTAAGCGCTGTGCAGAACTCTTGCCGACGGGCCTGGAATCTCCTGGAAAGAGCCTCCACCGCCGCTTCCATAAAATGATTTTTATCTGTCTCCGAGTAATATCCGGAATAGATTCCCTCCATGGCGTCTGCCTGGTACTGGATCGGAACGTCCTCTTCCTCCAGCATTTTTACCAGTTCTTCCACTTTTTCATTCAGCTTTCCGGAATCCTTTCCTCTGGGCAGATAATGATAGACAAAATAACCTCCCCGCATTTTCAGCGCTTCCAGGACTACTGCTCTCCTGTAAAACAGCCCTCCGCCTTTTTCCATAGAATCCAGCTGCTTCATTCCCTGATAAAAATATCCGTATCCGCCTCTCCAGGAATTCACATAAGGACAAAGATCGTCAACAGAACCTTCTCCCAGCAGATACCTCTTTGCTTCCTCCCGTCCGGCAGTAAGCCCTCCCGTCAGTTCATCCGCCAGTTTCTGGTAAAAGGTTCCGGAAACGGCAGTATCTGCTTTCCGGTACAGCACCGGATCTGTCTTCCGGATCTGTTCCATGATATACTGATAATCCTCTGTAGTCGTGGTGCCTTTCTCCATCTCTTCCAGTACCAGATCCTGGGCGCAGGAAATCATATGGCGGAATCTTCCGTCAACCCGGTTCTTCATATACCATTGAACAAAAAATCCGGTACTTACCGGAAGAATCCACTCCAGCCTGGATGCATGTTCCTGGAACCAGGCATCCTCCGACATCTGTCTGCAGGCGTTCATCGTATCCGCCGGATTTGCCGCCGCCATAATCTGCAGAAACGCCGGAAAACTTTTGGAGTACGGCAGCGCCAGGAACGCGCATCCTGACAGAAGTGTAAGAAGATATTGATGCGTCTGCTTCCCTGTCAGGACCTTTGCAAGATCCTGCGGAAAGGAACCCTGCGGATTTCCTGTCACGACATAATCCTGCAGCATCTTTTTTTCTTCCTCGTTCAGACCGGGAGACTGGAATACCGCCGGCAGACTGGAGACTAGATTTTTTATCAAAAACCCGATTATTTCCCGTTCCTCAGATCCTTCTGAAGAAAAATGTCTGCCCAGTATCTGCTGAATCGCTCTTTGATTCTCTTCCTTTTTCTTTTTCTCATTCAGATAGAGCGCAGAGAGAAGCACTTTTGCATTGTCATATTTATGGCAGCACAGACTCATGGCCTGGCGTAGCAGCTTCAGGTTGTCTGGAACGGGACGGACCAGTTCTTTAATATTCATCCAGGAAAGTGTCCACATGTTCCAGACCAGCGCCTCCGCCCGAATTGCCAGAGACTGATCCGACGGCAGATATTCTTGTAAATCTTTCAGCATATAAACATGATGGAACAGCGCGTATCTCGCCGTGGAACCGCCTGCCGCAGCCACAAACCGCACATACCGGGACAGTTCTTCCTTCTTTCCTCTCTTTTTCAGATGCTCTATATAGGATATGCTTTTGTTCTGATCCTCCTCCGGAAGCTCCGACAGATCCTGCGGCTTTACCTGCTTCAGAATCTCTGCCTCTTTTCCTTCGCTCTGCGAGAAATATATATCCGCAGTTTTCCGGTTTTCTTCCGAAAGCCTCAATGCGTCCAGAGCATCCATGAGTTTTTGATAATTTCTTTCTTCATTCAGATTCATACGTTTCTTCCCCTTCCAAACTGTTTTCCCGCATTCCGGCCATCGCCAGATCCATCTGCGTTCTCTGCAGTCCCAATGTAATGTATTCCATTAGCCGGACCCAGATCCCGATCACCGGCTCCGGATCGGATTTTATCTGGTGTCTCTGACTTTCCAGCTGTCCTCTTAAACGCGACAGTTCTTCTCCGGCCAGATGGAGGCCCAGACCGGCTGCCTCTCTTTCCATACTGTACATCTGGGATAATGTTTCCGGCTGCACTGAGCGGAGTCCGCTTTGGAAAAGATCTGACAGCGTCACTCTGATCTCCTGCAGACATTGTTCCGCGGCACGGATAACTCCGGCAGACAGCGCGCCGACATCTCTCCTGTTTTCCTGCCCGCTTTCCGAACCGTTTACAGATGGACAAAGTCCCGCGCCGTCAAAATATTCCACAGGATAAAGGCAGATTTTTCCTTCTTCCAGATATGGTATCCCGAAAAATACCAGCGGGCTGTCTTCCTGTCTGTCCAGCCGCCCGCTCAGACGCTCCAGCACGCGGATCGTAAGCCTTTCCTCTTTTGAATAAGTCACCGCCACGTGCAGGCAGTTTCCCTGTACATCATAGATTTCCATATCGAAACGCTGCTTCACGGTGTCGAATCTGCCTTTTTTACAATGAACCGCTCCTGCCAGGACCGGTTCCCGGTTCTGGATCATCTGCCGCTGGAAGAGCCGGCGGTAATCCCAGATCACCATCTCCCGGATCTCCTTACCGGACAGATCACGGTTTCCCACAATCTCGCTTTTTGTCTCCCGGCTCACAGACAGCCTGCCGCCTTTCGCGGCCTTCGCATCGGTCAGATAAAACTCCAGTTCCATCATCTTTCCCCGGCTGCAGTTCAGGCCCCAGGGCGCCTGCGCGTGTTTCTCATTCCCGGGCGGACGCCGTCTTATTCCTTCATAAAAGGAAGGGCGCGCGTCCGTCCAGGTGTACCACTTCTTCTGCTCCAATTCCAGAAAATAATATCTCTCTCCCTCATAACCTGTCTTGTTTTTGAAATAACTGCTCCCCACTCCCATAAGATGCAGGGGCGGCACCCGTTCATAGGTGTCGCGGAAAGTTCCTGCCAGGCTGCGCATTTCCTCCGGTCCTGCCTGTTCCAGGCGGACGGCATCCCGATACAAGAAGAGGAGACGTCCCATCAGATCTGCTTCCCGGAAAGCGGCAGAACGGGTGAAATACTGCCGGAATTCCACAGCCGCTCCCCGGAACCTTGACTCAAAGGCAGGAAGACCGGCTCCATGGCAGATCACCGCCAGCCGCTCCATACTTTCCTCTGCTTCCGGCGACAGCCTGGATAATCCGGTCATAAGCTGCAGCCGGATCCCTTCTTTTATGGAACGGACTGCCTGAAGGACCGTTTCCCTGTCCGGATTCTCCCGGTTGTCCTCCAGTGTTTTAAGCTGCCCCGGCGTAATCGTCTTTTTCAGGAGCTGATATGCCAGGATCGCCTGCGCTTTATGCGCGCACAGCTCTCTGCTGTGGCAGGTGCAGGTGGAATATTCCAGCGGACTCAAAAGTTTCACGGTCACATTCTCCCATGGAATCTGTACGGTGACTGTGCTTCCTTCCTCAATCCGGGGATATTCCCCTCTCTCTATATGGGACAGAAATTCCCTGTACGCTTTGATTCTGCACGCCTGCTGCAGCCGGCGAAGCGGGACAGAAAGCAGTTCCTTTTCAGGATTTATCTTTTCATCGGAGGTCTTTTCTCCGCTTTCCCCTTCCAGTCCTTTTCTCAGAAAGATCATGGCGGCAATCCGGTGACGGCACATACTTCTGGACGGGCAGCTGCAGGCGCTGTCCCCCAGAGGGACCTTGATCCGGCAGACTGCGTCTTTCAGCCTGACTTCCGCCTCATTCCCGTTCCAGGATACCTCCGGTGTCTCCTGCTCCAAATCCTTATATGCTCTCTTCACCATCCCCCGGTTGGAAAGTCCGGTCAGATATTCGTCCCCTGCCTGGATCAGCAGTCTTTTTAGCTCTTCCATCTTACAGTCCTCATATATTTACCGCATTACTTTTCCGCAGAAATCTCCCAGTGCTTCCGGCGTCATGGCTCCTACATACGCTCCCAGATCCGCCAGATGCTGCGCGGTTCTGCGGTCATAGACCGGATTGGCCTCCATATCCAGAGCAGTCAGGCAGACCAGCTTCGCCCCGCTCTCGATGATCCCCCGGCTCACTGTAAGAAGCCCTGCAAGGCTTCCGCCCTCGCACAGATCGGACACCAGCACGACTATGGTCTTATGCGGATTCTCCATCAGCGTCCCGCAGTACTGCAGCGCGCCGCCGATATTAGTTCCTCCTCCCAGCTGGATGCTCATAAGCGTCTCCACCGGATCGTCCAGGTGAGCGCTCAGATCCACCACCTGGGTGTCAAAAATCACCAGCCTGGTATCCAGCATAGGCAGTTTGACAAAGATTCCCGCCATCACTGCGCTGTGGATCACCGAGTCCAGCATGGATCCGCTCTCATCCACCGCGATGATCACCCTCCACTGGCTGTATTTCCGGGTCCTGCTGCTGAAATAGACCTGTTCCAGCCAGAGTCTTTCATTTTCCGTATCATAGTGCCTGAGATTTTTCCGTATGGTCTTTTTTATATCCAGATTGCGGATGGATCTTACCGGGCTGGGACTGTTCCTGTCAAGGCTTCCCAGAAGGGAGCGGCGGATATCCTGATTCAGCTTTTCCGCGATCTCCTCCGCCACCTTCTTCACAATCCGGCGCGCCGTCTCCAGCACTTCGCCTTTCATCAGATGCTTCAGCTGCAAAATCGTTTTCAGGAGTTCCTGATTGGGCTCCAGCTTTTCCAACACTTCTTTGTCCGTCAAAAGTTCGGTGAGCTGATAGCGGTCCAGCGCATGTCTCTCCAGGATCTCCACGGTCTCTTTGGGAAAAAGCCGGCGGATCTTTGTGATCCAGGCAGCAGCGGTCAGCCGGCTTCCTTCCGTGCCGCCTTCCCGCCGCACATCTTCTCCGTATTCCCGTGAATAAAGGAAATCCAGCGCGTCTTCCAGGTCGTAACAGGAGATGCCCCCTTCCAGCCATCCTCCATCCCCGAAAGAGATCTGGTCTTTTGCCTGTTTTCCCAGAATCAGCCGCCAGCGGTTCATCCGTTCTGTACCGTTCATGAATCCGCTCCTTTCATCTGCTCCCGAATATAATGGTCCAGAGTTTCTCCGTAGGCATACTCCTCCGGTGAAGCCGCCCTCCCCCGCAGGATATCCTGCCCTTTCTTTCCATGGAACGCTGCCGCGCGGGCCGCGATCCGGTCTGTCTCCATGGGAGTAAAGTAGCTGAAAGCCAGTCGAAGCTCCGGCAGCAGTTTCAGGAATTCTTCCGTGGAGAGACGCCCCAGCAGTCCGTCGATCAGTTCCAGGAAGTCCCCGCTGGCAAACACATAGTCACGGGCCGTGAAAAACAATCCCCGCAAAAATGCCGCGCTCCCCCTTCGCGCTTCTTCGGTCCCCTGCATATATCCTTCCGCGGCAGTTTTGATCCTTTCACCGGAATTGCCGTCAATGCCATAAAAGAGTCCAAGCGCCGCGCCTTCAATACCCGGGTTCAGGGGTCTGCGCTCCAGCATCCGTTCCATCGCATCTGCAAATACCGGCCGGTACAAAGCATAAGTTTCTTTCTCCGTGATCTGATAAAGAGAACGCAGACATTCCATACATGCCTGCTGTTCTTCCTCTCCGGTCTGTCCCATAAACGGCAGAAGCTGCAGAATCTTCTGAAAACAGATCTCGATCAGCCGGTCCAGATCCATCCTGTCACGAACCTGATACAGATCCTGAAGCTCGCTCAGCATAACCAGATGGGAAAATCCCCTGCTCAGGGAAAAGAAATCGCCGTCTTCCGCAAGGATCCGCGCAAACCGTCCCGCCGATTTTTCCTGCTCATCATAAAGTCCCATGAGGAAACCGGATACCAGCAATTCCGCCGCTTCCTGACAGCCTCCGCATCCGGCGAAGCGCATCCGGAACCGGGTGCGGACTGCTTCTTCTGTCGTGCCGCCGGAAACACTTGCGTCGATGAGCGCCGCGGTCACCTGCGCTGACCACCGGTAATACCAGATCTCCCGGACCCGGTTCCGATCCCTGCGCTTCACCAGATCCGATCCCTTTTTTCTCCTGGCAAACCCGCACCCCAGAAATTCTGTCTGATAGAAGAAACGGCTCATCTGAAGATGCTTTTTTTTCGCGAAAATTTCCAGCGTACACTCCTGCTCTGTCGTAGAATGAATCTTCAGTCCGAACAGCGCGCACTGTCTTTCAAAATCATCCAGAAGCGGCGGTCTTGCGGCTTCCGCGCACAGCGTTCCTGTCTGCTCGCCGGTCGTGATCTGTGAAAGAATCCTCAGCGGTCCGTCCGTAGACACACTGTATTCTCCTTTCACAAAAGACGACAGCGCGCTGTCCCTCAGTTCATAGAGGCCGGGACTTCTCTTTCCGCGAAGAGACGCCAGGCCTTCCGCCATGGAAAAAGCGCATGCTTCGTCGTAGACGGAAATGCTTTCGTCTTTTCTGCGCGCTCTCCTGCCTGTGGCTGCCAGGAAATGGAGCACTGTATCCGGATAAGCTCTGTCCGGGGATTCTTCCGCCTCCAGCCATTTCCAGACCTGATCATAGAATCCCGGAGACTGCATGCCGCTGGCATAACCGTTCAATGCATCCGCCGCTTCCATAGAATAGGCCATGGGATACACCGACTGGTCCTTCTCATCCGCTTTGTGGAGCCGTACCGGTTTTCCCAGAAAACGAACCCCTCTTCCCTCCTGATATTCCAGAAGCGTTCTCAACCCGTCCGTATGAAATCCTCCTGTAACCGCCAGAATTTTCCGGTATTTTTCAGAAGCCCCGGCGATCTTCTGCGCCATATACCTCTCCCGGAGGAGACATCCATCCGCTTCCAGCTCTTCTGCCGGCGTATGACTGCGTGACAGTCCGCAGTAGACGCGCATCTGACGGACAAACTCAGACGTCTTCATGGAAAGTCCGCGGATTTCAAAATATTTCTCCCAGAATTCTTCAAAATCCCGAAGCCCGGTCTTCTCGCAGAGCAGCTTAAGATAACGGCTCCTGCTCAGCAGATAATCGTCATTATAAGTCTGCTTCTCTCCCTCGCTCCGGATCCCGCGGTTTTCGGCGGTCCCCGCAAGGATCTCCATATAGGGAAGGTCTATGAATTCTGCATGTATCCCTCTCTGATCTGCCTGCCGGAGCGCTGTAAGCTCCGGAGAACAGTCCAGAAACGGATAATAACATTTATATTCCTCCTTTGCGGGACTGATAAACCCCTCTCTGTCCTTGTAGGAATAGTACAATGCCAGCGGCGGCTTTGTGTCCCTGTGGATCAGCGTTGGGATCAGCGCTTCCGCGTTCTTCGGTCCTTCGATCAGGATACAGTCGGGAGAATAGTCCTCGATGGCTTTTTTCAGATGGAACGAACAGACCGGGCTGTGATGGCGGACCGGAAAAAAGAGAACCGGCGCATTCAGGTCGTAATGCTCTCCTATCTCAGATATTTCCTCGCTTCGTAATAGCTGCTCCATAAACCGCCCTCTTTTCCTCCCCTGTCGCGGACTACTGTCTGAAAATATCCCCGCAGTTTCTCCAGGTCATCGCTGTTTTCCTTCTGAACCGCGCCCACCAGATTCTGGACCAGACATCCCATGTCCATATGAGAGTCTCCATAATAATACGCCGAAAGCATGGTCTGATAATAGACAGATACCGCTTCCGCCGTACTCATCACCGCGGAAGGACGGTCAATCCGGTGTCCCATGGAAGACACCCCTTCCCGCAGTTCATGGAATGTGGACGCTAGGATCTCCGCCACATCTTCGTCCGGTTCCATATCGATCCGATTCTCCCTGGACAATTCTTTCACTTCATTGAGGATGATCTCTTTTTCCATGGATACATCTCTCACCGGCATCACCGTCTCGAAGTTAAACCTGCGCTTCAAGGCGCTGCTCATCTCGTTGACGCCTTTGTCCCTGGTATTGGCGGTTCCGATCACATTAAAGCCGGCCTTCGCGAAAAGGATTCCATCGTCTCCAAGCTCCGGCACATTCAGCACCTTGTCGCTGAGCACGCTGATCAGACTGTCCTGGATCTCCGCCGGAGTCCTGGTAATCTCTTCAAACCGGGTCAGTATCCCTTTCTCCATTCCCGTATACAGGGGAGATGGAACCAGCGCTTCCCTTGACGGCCCTTTTGCCAGAAGCAGCGCATAGTTCCAGCTGTATTTGATCATATCCTCCGTCGTGCCGGCTGTACCCTGGATCGTGTTCAGGCTGGTGCCGCTGATCGCCGCCGACAGGAGCTCTGAAAGCATGGTCTTGGCTGTCCCCGGTTCTCCCACCAGCATCAGTCCCCTGCTGCCCGCCAGCGTGATGATGCACCGCTCCACCAGAGCGTCATTTCCCAGATATTTTTTCTTCACCTGGATCTTTTTCCCGTTCCACTCCAGCGGTTCCCTGCTCCCCAGGATAAAAGTCCGCACCGCGTTCGGGGAAAGTTTCCAGTTCAGGGGCCTGCGCCCGGTATCCAGCGCTCGCAAAGCCTCCAGTTCCTCCTTGTACCGCACTTCTACCGGAGGTTTCAACTCTGTTATATTGTTCATGATCCTGTCTCCTTTGGACGGAGGCTTTTTAGAAAGTCCCCATATTATCTGTATTATAACTTTTCAACATAATAATGACAACCGTTGTTAAAAAGATATAGCGGAACACAAAATGCCATGATATAATTTTGGCGTTGTCCAACCGACACCCGGCAACGGGAGGAATAGCCTAGTGGGTGCTTTGCCACTATAAAAGAAAAGAAGAAGCCCCGGACTGTGCTGCAACACGGTTCGGGGCTTCGTTCTTTAGCCATAGATATTCTGCTTACCTTTTGCCTACTGGCATTATAACATATGCAAGGGTAAGAAGCAATTTATTCTTAACTTTATATCCTGCATAGACAATTATGCCCAAACTTACCACAGGGCAAGAACTTAGAAATAGCCTGTTTTGGGAAGCATTGATAAAAACGGTATCCCTGCTCTGTAAACTTATTCAGTTTTAATTGCAGCATTGCCTGTTGCTGTCCACAAAGCCTTGAGTACGATTTTGATATTAAACGATAAACATCGCATCCCCGAAACTGAAAAACCGGTACCGTTCTTTCACCGCTTCCGCATAGGTCTCCATAATCAGTTCCCTTCCCGCGAATGCCGACACCAGCATCATCAACGTGGATTCCGGAAGATGGAAATTCGTGATCAGAGCATCAATCATCCGGAACTGATAGCCCGGATAGATGAAGATATCTGTCCATCCGCCTCCTGCTTTCAGTATACCGTCCTCCCCGGTGGCAGACTCCAGCGTACGGCAGCTTGTGGTTCCGACGGCGATCACCCGTCCGCCTTCTTTTTTCGTCCGGTTGATCAGCTCCGCCTGGTCCTCCTCCACCACATAAAATTCCGAGTGCATATGGTGTTCCTGTATATTCTCCACCTTCACCGGCCGGAACGTGCCCAGTCCCACATGAAGTGTCACATGCGCGATGCTCACGCCCATTTCCTCGATCTGGCGGAGCAGCTCCGGCGTAAAGTGAAGTCCTGCCGTAGGCGCCGCCGCGGAACCGTCATGTTTTGCATAGACCGTCTGATAGCGGTTTTTATCCTTGAGCTGATGCGTAATATACGGAGGCAGAGGCATCTGACCCAGCTGGTCCAGGATTTCTTCAAAAATCCCCTCGTATTCAAACCGGATCAGGCGGTTTCCGTCCTCTACGACATCGATCACTTCTCCTTTCAGAAGTCCGTCTCCAAAAAGGATCCTCGCGCCGGGCCGGGCCTTCTTTCCCGGCTTCACCAGCGTTTCCCAGACATTTCCCTCTTTTCTTTTCAGCAGCAGGACTTCGATCCCGGCTCCTGTTCCCTCTTTCACTCCCATGAGACGCGCAGGGATCACTTTTGTATCGTTGATCACCAGACAGTCTCCCGGTTTCAGATACTCCACAATATCCCGGAAGATCCGGTGTTCTCTCTCCCCCGTTTCCCGGTGCAGTACCAGCAGCCGGGAAGAAGAGCGGTCCTCCAGAGGATCCTGTGCGATCAGTTCCTGAGGGAGATCATAATAAAAATCATGTAAATTCATATCTGTCCTCTATTCATTACTCATATGATATACGAATCCCGAAAAGGTTCCATATTTCTTCCGCCATTATGGCAGGACGCCTCTCCACAAAATCATATATCACTTCTTTATTTTTTTCCACTTCGTTCATATTCAGCGTATAGGTCTCATCTATGCTCTGTTTGTACGCAAGACTTTCTTCCAGTTCCCCGTCTCTCTCCGCGCAGAGCTGATCCATAGCGTCACGGACTTTTTCTTCTGTAAAATATTCCTGAATACATTGTCCAATATATCCGGCAAACAGTTCCTGCATATCTTCTCTTTGCATCACGGCTCCGAACAGGCTCGCTTCCTCCATCACCTGCTCGATCGTCAGCCAGTCCTCCTCCGGTTCATTATAAATATTGAACCCGGCTTCCATATCATAATAGAGATAACGCCATTTCCCATCCATCCGTCCCTCCCCGTAGTTCCCGTTGGAACTGTAATACCGGTAAAGCTTCACATTGTTCAATGGCCAGTCCCAGTTTGCGATATATGTTTCAATCGCATGATACTGGATCAGATTATCTACATCGATCAGCTCACAGAGTTCCGCAAACGCAGCTTCATCCGTCAGATCTTTTTCCGCGTATGCGGCGACCTCCCGGTAGTCCATGGCCGCCTCCAGCGCGTCCGGATCCGTCTCGGGCTCTTCTACTGCCCCGGCAGCCTGGGAAAGCTCCTCTCCTTCAGCTCTCCTTTCCCTGGCAGACGCTACGCTGGCGGTAGGACTGTCCGCACGCAGCGTTACAATTTCATAATGATCCCCGTACTGAAGAAGTCCGTAATTCTCTTCCATATAAAGATCATCGTAGACCTCCTGCATCCATTCAAAATTGTAGAAAGCTCCATTCAGCCATACAGATGCCGGCGTTACCGATTTGCTGTCAATCCCATCGATCTGGCCGCACAGCCGCTGAAACAGTTCTTCACGAAGAAGAGTCACGCTTTTGTCAAAGCCATGCGCCCGCAGCACCAGGCGCTCATAGCTGTCCTGCAGTTCTGTTCCTCCGCCCGGATAGTTATCGGAAAACAACGGATAGTCAAAAGAAGCACTGCCATACTCTTCTCTCGCATACAATTTGAATGATTTATAATAATCCTGCCGGCTGGCATTTCCAAAAATCCGTATTCCCGCATTCTGAGAAATCAGGACATCCCCGTCCGGCGACAGGATCTCCACATACACATCTCTCTCCCAGTCTCTTCCCTTCTGGGTAAAATTGGCCGGCTGAGTCAGTTTATCCGATATGTATTCCGTACTGTTCCGATAATCGTCCCTTATCTTTCCCTCCACCATGATCCCGTACTCATAATCATACAGATTATACGGATCACTGGTCAGGCATACCACATAGGTACTGAAACGGTCTTCTATAGTCTCCAGTTTTTCTGCATAGAAATAAGTGCGGGTAAATACTTCTCCCCACACTCCGCTTTCCTCATCATAAGTACTTGCTCTTATCACGCAGCTTTGTACCTCTTCCGAGGCCTGCATGGTTATTGCTCCTTCGTACAGCAGGCTGTCCAGCGTCGGAATACTTCCATCCAGTGTATAATAAATGGGGAAGCCGCCCTGATTCGACAGCTCCACAAGCAGATTCCCTTCCACAAAAGAATTCTTCTCTGACGCGGCAACCTCTGACATAGTCTCCACGGCTTCCGCTTCCTCAGAACTCTTTACAGCCAGCATCATGAGCACCCAGGATGCTGCCAGAATCAGCAGCACCCTGATACTTTTCCAATAATTCATCTTATTGCCTCAGCTCTGCGCGTCGTCCCCTCATTACTGTGTTCTGAGTTCCGCGCCCATCTTCTTCCCAAGTTTCTTCATAACCTGGTTCGCTGCGCTCTCGATCTCCTGGGAAGTCAGTGTCTTTTCCTCGGATCCGATCGTCAGCCGGATCGTTACAGATTTCTTCCCCTGCGGGATCTGTTTTCCTCTGTACTCCTCTACGAAAGACGCTCCTTTCACAAGCGCGCTCGCTTTCTTCTGACCCATAATCGCATCATAAATATCGTTCCATGCAGCATTGGAATCAAACAGCATGGAGATATCATAATCGGTTTCCGGATATTCGGCAAGATGCGCAAACTTATTTGTTCTGGATTTCAGCGGCTTCAGCTTCGTTGCATCCAGTTCAAAAAGCATAACAGAAAGATTCTTAATGCCGCATTCCATAGAGACTTTCTTGGCCACCAGACCCATATCGCCGATCTTTTCATCGCCAAGATATATATTCAGCCAAACCACATTGTCCGCCCAGACCGGTTTTTCTTCTTTTCTGAACTCAAACGCTTCCATATGCGTATAACGGGGCATGTACTCAAGAACTCCCTTTGCCTCTCTGAAAAGCTCATTGATATTCTTTACGCTGCTGGCAAATGCCGCCCCGATGTGTCTGCGCTGTTCCGGCAGGGCTTCTGTCTCGTCATACGGAGAACTGTAATTCCGGTCAAAAAACACCTGCGCCTCTTCAAAAATGGAAAAGTCGTTAAAGTAACGCTCGTTTTTGACCACCGCCTCGCAGAGATTCGGCAGCAGGGAAGAACGGATGCAGCTCAGGTCCGGCGCAGGAGGCGTGGAGAGCTTCAGAATCCCATCCGTATTCTGGAGAACCGCATTCACATATACGTCGTTCATCCAGGGATACGTATAGACCTCCTGCATTCCGCAGCGGACCGCCAGGTATTCCTTGATATTTCTTACCAGGCTCTTGTCTTTCTGATTGATCGCGCCCGTAAACGACGTGGTGAATGCCGTCGCTTCAAAATTGTCGTATCCGTACATTCTGGCAACCTCTTCCATCACATCGTCTTTGATGGAAATGTCCCCGGTCGAACGCCAGGTGGGAGCGACAACATGCATCTGGTCACCGGCGATCTGGACCTCGAAACCAAGACGCTCCAGGCAGCCCTGGATTTCATCGTCCGTCAGATGCTTTCCAAGTCTTTTCTCCAGCCATGTAAGATTGACGTCAATCTCTGCCCTTTCCAGCTTTTTCACATACCGGTCGCAGTACCCGGTTACTTTCAGCTCCGGATACAATTCCTGAAAATAATGCATGGAAAGCGCCAGTGCCTGATCGCATCTTTCCGGATCAACGGCCTTTTCATATCTTGAAGAAGCCTCTGTACGGGTATCATAGCGAAGCGCCGTTCTTCGGATGCCTGCCGCATCAAAGTTGGCCACCTCCAGGATCACGCGCTCGGTCTTCGGCAGAATGGAATCCTTTGCGCCGCCCATAACGCCTGCCAGAGCGACCGGTCCCTCGGAATCCGTGATCACCAGATCATCGGAACAAAGATCGATTTCTTTATCGTTCAGAAGAACGAGTTTCTCTCCTTCGGACGCATGTCTTACCACGATATGATCCGTGATATTGTCTGCGTCAAACGCATGAGTCGGGTTTCCGGTAGCAAGCATCACATAGTTCGTGATATCCACCAGCGCATTGATCGGACGCATACCGGCTTTCCAGATCCGGTTCTGCATCCGGTACGGGGACGGTTTTACCGCCACGCCGGTCATCTCCACGCCAATATATCTGGTACATCTGTCCGGATCCAGAATCTCCACTTTAAAGTCAGACTGTACGTCGGTTTCAAACGGTTTGATTTCTGCCAGTTCCAGATTGTAAAGGGCGGCAATCTCGCGGGCGATTCCATAATGCCCCCAGAGATCCGGACGGTTGGTCATAGATTTATTGTCAATTTCAAGCAGGACGTCATCCATGTCCAGTGCTTCTGCCAGAGAAGTGCCTGCCGGGACAGCAAAATCCGACAAATCGAGGATCTCTCCCTCCTGGGCTGCCGGGAAAAGGTCTCCCAGTCCGATCTCATCGGATGCACAGATCATGCCGAAGGATTCCACTCCGCGAAGTTTGGAATTCTTTATCACGACCGGCTCTCCCTCTCCATGCCAGCGGACCACCGCTCCCGGGCAGGAAACAGCCACGCGCATCCCTTCTTCCAGGTTAATGCCTCCGCAGACGATATCCTTGATCTCTCCGTTTCCAATGTCCACTTTGCAGACTCTCAGTTTATCCGCATTGGGATGCGCCTCAATCTTCTCGATCACTCCCACCACCATATGATCAAAACGGCGGGCAAGATACTCCACATCCTCCACTTCTACGGTAGACATGGTCAAGTCGTACGCAAGTTTTTTCAGATCCATGTCTTCCGGAATATTTACAAAATCCTTAATCCAAGATAATGATAATTTCATCTTTTCTCTCCTCGCTTATCTGAACTGCTTCAAGAATCTTAAGTCCGCACTGTGAAACAGTCTCACATCGTCAACACCATAACGCATCATAACCAGTCTGTCCAGACCGATATTTACATAGAAACCTGTGTACTCATCCGGATCCAGTCCCGCCGCGCGCAGCACGTTGGGATGCGGTGAACCTCCCGGCATAACCTCGATCCAACCCACATGTTTGCAGACGCTGCAGCCCTTTCCTCCGCAGACCTGACATTCCATATCGATCTCAAATCCCGGTTCCACAAACGGGAAGAAACCGGAACGCATTCTGACCGGTACATCCGTACCGAATACTTTGCTCAAGATACTCTTTATCATTACCTTGCCGGACGTAAAAGTAATATCCTTGTCCACGATCAGCGCTTCATACTGGAAGAATGCCCTCTCATGATGGGAATCCGTCGTCTCATTCCGGTACACACGGCCCGGATATACAAAACGGTAAGGCGGCTTATGAGTCTGCATATAACGGACGCTTCCTCCGGTCAGATGCGGGCGGAGGCAAAGCTTCTCGTTTGTACTGCCGCTGTCATGTCCTTCAATCCAGTAGGTATCCATACTCTCCCGCGCCGGATGGTTCTGCGGGAAATTCAGTTTATCAAACGCATACAGTTCGCTGGTGATCTCATCTTCCTCAAAGATCTCGAATCCCATGGAGCGGAACGCATCGTTCAGATCGTAGCACATCTGCGTGATCGGGTGAAGCCCCCCTCCGGACGGCAGAATCCCCGGAACCGAGCAGTCAAAGTCCGGAGATACCTCTGAGGCTTTCAGCTTCAGTTCCATCCGCTTTGCATCGATCAGCTCTGTGACCTGATTCTTCGCCTGGTTTAACAGTTTTCCCATCTCCGGGCGCAGGGCGGCGTCCAGATTCGGAAGTTCCTTCATCAAAAGGCTTAAGGCCCCCTGCTTTCCGATATATGCGCTTTTCACGTTCTGAAGTTCATTCTCATTGGCCGCTTCAGAAATCTTCGTTTTTACTTCTGATAAAATGCCTTCGATTTTATCTTTCATTATAATTCTCCTTCCTTCTGAGCTTTCATGCAGATAAATGTCAATATTTTACGGAAATAAAAAAACTCCGTCTCCAATAAAAAGGGACGAAGTTCATATTCCGTGGTACCACCCTGATTCCCGGCTTACACCGGACACTCAAGCTGCGTAACGTGCAGAAAACGTCATTCCCTACTCCCCGTTCAGGAATGCTGCTCCGGTGGGAAATTCACATTTCTGTCTGAACCCGGACGGGCTTCCAGCCGACGGCCCTTCCTCTCTGACGGAAAACAGAATGCTACTGACACCTTCTTCGCATTTGCATATCACTTTATTCATGATAACACAGAATCCTTTAAAGTCAAGCACTTTTCGATTGACACACCCCGGAAATCGTTTAAAATAGAAATAAGTGTGATTACATGCAGATAAGGGGGATCTCTGAATGGACAACGATATACTCTCACTGATACAGTATTTGCTGGCCACTCCGTTTTCGTCTCTGGAAGACATGGAAAAATCTTCCGGAGTTACCAGGCGCCAGTCTCTTTACCGTTTTGAAAAGCTGAACCGTATCCTGAAAGGAGAACATGTCCCGGCAGTCACTTTCAGCTCCACGCCCGACAAAAAAATCCTTCTGGCTCCGGAAACGCAGACTGCCCTGCAGGATCTGCTGCAGCGGTCCGGCGGCAAAGAGGCATATTTCTTCAGCAAAGAAGAACGGCTGATTTATATGTATCTTCTGCTCTTCATACACATCGATTACCTGTCGCTCAATCATTTTATCGACGCGCTCAAATGCAGCCGTTCCACAGTTCTGGCCGATTTCAGGGAACTGAAAGCCCATTTGGAGGAAAGCGGCATTGAAATTTGCAACAACCGGAAACTGGGATACTATCTGCAGGGCCCGGAGGTAGAGATCCGCCGTTTTATGATCCAGAACGTAATCCGGACACTCGCTGACCGGCACGGAAGCCAGCTTTTTGACACTTTTATTCACGACTGGAAACTGGATCTTTTTGGTTATGCCCGGCAGATTATCGCGGAACTGGCCCAGAAATGGAATATCCGCATGATCGAAGCGCGGCTGGTGGAATTCATTTACATTTTTATATTTCTGAAGACTCGCCTGCAGAACGGGGTCCAGAATACTCTGCCATTTCCCGACCAAGTAGAAACCGAGACAATCCCGTCCCTGAAAGAATACGATTTTACTACAGATCTGCTGAAACAGTATTCCGAAACAGGAGTATTCGATGAATCGGACATCCGCTATCTAACTTCCTGGGTAATCGGGATTTCTTACGGCAGATTTAACGAAAATACCAAGGACCGTCTGCTGATCGGACGAATGGCCAAAAACATCATGCTGCGCTTTGAAGCACTGAGCGGCGTGCATCTGACCGGCAACAATAAGATTTTCGTACAGCTGTACGCGCATCTTCGGCCTGCATATTACCGGCTGCTGTTCCGGCTCCCTATCTATAATCCGATCTGTGAAACCATCAAAAATGAATATGGCGAATTATATCAGCTGATGACAGAAACATTGAAGCCTTTCTCTGTTATGTTTCATGGTGAAATACCGGACGATGAAGTCGCGTATCTGACCATTCATTTTGCCGCGGCATTTTCCAAAGCGCGCGCGGAGGCACCGGTACGCCGAAAGAAAGCGCTGGTCATCTGCATCAACGGGGTAGGAAGTTCCACGATCCTTTATAATGAACTGACCCAGATGTTTCCGGAACTTAAGTTTCTTCCTCCCTGCGACACCTCCCACTGGGAGGATCTCCGTACGGAAGCAGACATCATTTTCACCACCAATCAGACGCCGCTTCATACGGCAGATCTTACAATCCCTGTCATACGGGTCAATCCTGTTATGTCAGTCAGCGAAAAAGCAGGTATTAACAGGAAAGTGCACCAATGGCTGGGTACCCGAGTTCCCAGCCAGCCGGATGTGGATGCAGTGATGAGTATTATCTCCAAATATGCGGAAATCCGCAACTATGATCATCTGTATCACGAACTGCTCTCCTACTTCAGTGAAGCGGAGCTCCCGGACACCCCTTCTGAAATCCGCCTCCATCTGACCGATATGGTCTGGCCGGAGATCATCAGTCTCCATCTTCACGCCTCCAATCGGGAAGAAGCCATCCGTATGGCATATGCGCCCATGCTGCAGCAGCACTGTATACTTGACAAATATGTGGACGAAGCCGCCCGGACGGAAAGCGGCTACATGGTTATCGCCAAGCATATTGCCCTTCCCCACACAAAGCCGGAAGCAGGCGCCATCTCCTGTGCCCTGGGAATCTGTGTACTGGACGAGCCCATACGTTTCGGCAATCAGGAAAACGACCCGGTCAAATATATCTTTGCTCTCAGCGCCGTGGACAACTCCACTCACCTGACCGCCATGGCCGAGCTGATCCGCCTTTTCAACGACCAGGATTTCTTCACTCTGCTGGATACGGCAGACGATCCGGATGAGGTAATGGCTTATATCCGCTCGCATTTGTGATCAGATTATTCTGTATTCAAAAAAGCTGCCGCAGAACCTGCGGCAGCCATATACAGCTTTATTTTACTTTTTCCGTCTTCACCAGATCAATTCCATGCTTTTTCAGGCAGTTCACCGTGTTTTCTTCCACCTCGTCCAGTTTTTTGCTCTGAAACGGATAGATAACGCCGGCATAGTACCATCCCGACGGATGTTCCACATTATCGCCCCTAAAAAAAAGCTTCAAAGTAAAACGGGTACGGATGCTTCTTGCCTCTTTCACCTGTCTGTATTTCATCTCTCTGGGTTTTCCAGGCAGATAATAGATCGTAAGACCGTCCCTTCCGAATTCGCAGACCGGCTTTTTCCGGACTAACTTATTCCCGTACCGGAACATCGCTTTCACATCGAACCAGAGTCCGGTGATTCCGAGAAAGGAAAACAGATACCAGCCTACGGCGAAGAAGGCAATAGAAGCAATCATCAGCAGGACCATCAAAAGAAGAAACAGACCTGTATAAAGCGCCAGTCTTCCCCGGTCTTCCTGAATGACATATTCCTTCATCGTGTCCGTTCCTTTCTATCTGTAAAGATTGTAGTATTTCAGCATCTCTTTGATCTTCTCGTCGTCTTCTGCAGACAGTTTCTGTACCGGCATTCTTGCAGGTCCGATCTCGGCGATGCCTGCCAGTTCGGTTGCACGCTTCATTACGCTCGGTACCGTTCCCAGACCGAGGACGCCGCGCAATACATCGATATCTTTCTGCAGCTTCTCTGCCTCTGCAGTGTTACCCTCTCGAAGCGCTTTGTCCAGTCCTACCAGCGTGTCCACGATCACGTTGCTGGTTCCTGCCACTGCCGCTACCGCACCGATGCCATATGCATAAGAAATCTTGGAATCCGAACCCACCAGAAGGCTGAAATCTTTT
The DNA here is from genome assembly GCF_002160135.1 of Lachnoclostridium sp. An196. GTDB lineage: Bacteria > Bacillota > Clostridia > Lachnospirales > Lachnospiraceae > Hominiventricola > Hominiventricola avistercoris. The sequence continues at coordinate 123,410 of NZ_NFJZ01000011.1, forward strand.
TTCTTTGCGATCTCTGCATAAGCGTTCAGTGTATCCAGATTTCCGCTGCTGTCCTTAATACCCACGATGTTGGGAATGTCTGCCAGACGGTCCACCAGTTCCGGATCCAGCGGGCAGCCGGTCGCTTTCGGAATGTTATAGAGAATGATCGGAATCTTCACGCTGGATGCAACCTTCTGATAGTGTGCATACAAGTTTTCATTGGTCGGTTTCAGGAAATACGGGGTAATCACAGACAGTGCGTCTACCCCTGCTTCTTCCATCTTCTGAGCCAGGCGTACCGTCTCTCTGGTAGAGCAGCAGCCAGCTCCTGCATACACCGGTACACGGTGATTTACGATCTCCACGACCTTTTTCGTGAATTCCACCTTCTCCTGCTCGTCGATTACATGGAACTCGCCGTTGCTGCCCAGGATAAAAATTCCTTTTACGCCATGAGCGATCAGATGATTGATCAGTTTTTCAGTCGCTTCATAATTGATATTCTGCTCCTCGTCGTCATAAAACGGGGTAACGATTGGTGTAATGATTCCTTCGATTTTCATCTTATTTTCCCTCCGTATCTCTGATGCTTTTGCCAAGGCTTCCGCCCGGATGCCACTTCACATACTGCTGCGGTGTCAGATTTCTTTCGTTCTGCAGCAGGATGCTCAGACTCTGCAGCATAATGATCTCAACCAGGATCGATGCGCGAGGAGGCTTATTCATAGTATCGCCTTCCTGTTCCACGCCTGCGATCAGTGCCACATCTCCCATTTTTGCCAGCCAGGATTCCGGTTTTCCTGTTACGGAAATCAACTTTGCGCCGTTATTTTTCAGAGTTTCCACAGTCGCTTTCAGTTCCATCGTCTCTCCGCTGTTGGAAATAGCGATCACAACATCCCCCGGCATCACCTGACCCGCGCTTCCATGTACGCACTCCGTTCCATGAAGCTCATACGTCGGCGTCCCGGTAGAAGAAAGCAGGGATGCCACATAACCTGCCACATGCCCCGGTTTCCCGATCCCTGTCACATGAACGCGGTTATGATTTTTCTCCGCATCCAGGATCAGTTCTTTTGCTGCGGTCAATGCATCGGTATCGATGTTGTCAGCGAATTTTTTTACTTCGCCCAGTTCGATATCCAGAAATTCTTTGACCTGTTCTTTTGCTGTTTTCATAATAACCTCCTTCTTTCTGTCTATTCTTTACATGCGGCTACCGCATGCTTCATGCCGTCCCGCAAAAGGTTGGTGTCAATAGCTGAAACAACCAGATCTACTTCATCCCAGAAGTGTCTGATCAGTTCCATGGAACCGATGATTCCAAAGGCCTTTCCATGCCGGCGGCAGACGTCGGCAATCCGGCGGATCACCGCCAGTTCTCTTTCATCCATGACGTTATCCGGAATCCCCATGGAAATCCCCAGGTCGCATGGACCCACAATCGCTGCGTCCACACCTTCCACAGACAATATTTCGTCCGCGTGTTCCGCGCCCTTTATAGTCTCTATCTGGACAATCGTCAGAGTGCGCGCATTGATCTCCTTCATATTTGCCTCATGATTTCCGCTGGGCCCATAATGGGTATTGGCCCCTCCGGAATAACTCCGCTTCCCCACCGGAGGGTACTTACTCCAGGAAACCAACTTTCTTGCATCCTCTTCACTCTCAATCATAGGGACCATGACTCCGGAAGCTCCATAATCCAGGATTTTCGACACATCCTTTCTGGAAAGCTGCGGTGCCCGCACTACAGACGGAATGCCTGAAGCATTTCCCAGTACCATCAGATCATGGAGCTGCTCATAAGAAAGAGTTCCATGTTCACAGTCATAAAAAAGGAAATCCATGCCCGCACTTTTCGCCATCAGCACAAGGGACGGATGTCCCAGAGCCTTTACTAAAATACCGCATGCTTTTCTGTCTTTTATTGTCTCTTTCATGTCCATTCTGTACCTGCCGTATTCCATCATATGACAATGACAAGGGAATCACTTCCCTTGTCATTGCCGGTATCATTCAACTTAATTAGTGGAAGATTCCAAGAATCCAGTGCATGATTGCGCCGATGATATTGTAGTCCACATTCGGGAAGGATGCGCCTGCAATACCCAGGGCAGAGAATGCCGGATACAGGATCAGCGGCAGACCGGTCAGAGCCATACCTACGATGAAGGAACCAACCAGAGCGCCTTTCCAGCCGCCGTACGCGTTGCCGAACACACCGCAGGTACCGCCGGAGAAGAAGCAGATGCCTGCTGCCGGAATCATGATCGTGCTGCTGTGGAATGCTACCATCAGTGCCATTGCTGCCAGGCCGCCCAGGAAGGATCCGATAAATCCAACCAGCACTGCGGTCGGCGCGAACGGGAAGATAGCCGGGCAGTCCACGGCCGGTTTGGAGTTCGGAATGTACTTCTCAGAGATAGCAACGAATGCTGCGGTGATCTCTGCGATGAACTGACGAACACCATAGATCAGAACGCTCATACCTGCTGCAAACTGCAGACCCTGCAGAATCGGATAAATGAACCAGATATCGTTTCCTGCATACTCAAGCACTACATCCATGTTGCCGTTTACTACACACGCAACTACTGCAATGTAGAACAGTACAACCATGAACAGAGCTACAGAGAAGATAAAGTCTCTGAACAGCTCGAAGAATTTCGGAAGATGCAGGTTGCTGGAATCCTCTGACTCGCTCTTTCCAATTCCCATTTTGGAGAACAGAAGTCCGACATATCCAGAAAACGCATAACCGATACAGTTAAAATGACCCATAGCCAGGTTGTCCGCACCCACGATCTTGTTCATGAACGGCTGGCAGAGTGTCGGAAGCGCAGCTCCGAAGAAGCCAAGCAGGATACCGCCGAGAATAACTGTCACAACTAACGGCATATCGTTCGCAATGAAGATCAGCGCGATTACACATGCAAAATACAGGAAATGCTGACCGGTAAGGAAGATTGCTTTAAACGGTGTGAATTTTGCAACGATCAGGTTCACCACGAAACCAAGCACCATAACCAGTGCCACTTCCGTACCGTAGGTGTCCAGTGCAAGACCGGTAGCCACCTCCACCTGGGTGGTAACGCCTTCGATACCGAAAGCAGTGTTAAACAGAGTCGTAAATGTGGTTACACACGCGGACATCGCGTTGGAACCGATGTTGAATACCATGAAACCGATCACCGTTTTCATGGTGCCGCTGATCACATCCGTAGCCGGTTTCTTCTGAAGCAGAAGGCCGACCAGAGCGATCACTCCCATAATCAGTGACGTATTCCGACACTGGGCCATAATTGCATCTAACATTATGTACTCCCTCCTTAATTCATTTTATAGTGTTCGATGCTTTTTGATTATTTACCTTCTTTGGATGCCAGGAACTCTTCCATTTTTGCTTTCATTTCCGCTTTGTCCATAATGTTGCGGATACCGAGCGCATACGGAACCTTGTCCTTCAGCTCGTTGGAAAGGTCATCCATGGTGATTACCAGGTCACCGTTGAATCCCATCAGGGAATCCAGATTTCCATGCTCCGTCTGGATCGGGAAATTGTTTTCACTGATCACCTGATCTGCTTTGATTTTCAGCAGCATACTGGAACCCATACCCGCACGGCAGCAAACTAACGCTTTGTACATAATTCAATTCTCCTTTCTTTTACTCAGCACTTATTTTATTAATATAGGCCATTACCTCAGCCGGATCTGTTGTTTTGTCCAATAATTCGAAAAAGTCCTTGTCCTCAAACAAACCTGCCAGTTCGGCAAGCGCGTTCAGATGTTCGGAATTTCCCGTAGCGCACAGACAAAACATGTACTTCACCGGATCGTTCTCTTCATTCCCGAATTCCACCGGCGTCTTCAAAGTAGCGACGCCGATCGCATTTTCCAGAGCACCCGATTCCGGTCTTGCATGAGGCAAAGCCACGTGCTTCGTCAGCACAATATAAGGCCCCATCTCCTTGACACCCTTGATAATGTCGTCCACATAAGACATCTTGGCCTTATTCTCATCCACCAGCGGCTGAGCAGCCTGACGCACCGCGTCCTCCCAGTTATCCGCCTCGATCTGCAGTCTAATCAGTTTCTCACTGACCATGTCCTTCAGCATTCCTTCTCACCTCTCCTTCCTTTCTGTTATCATGCCACATCTTCCAAGCTATATTCATCATAATCCATAGCCCTGATAATTTCAATTCTGATTTGGTTCAACTTTTGTCATCAAACCATACAAAAGCCGTACCCAGATATACAGCTCTATACGTCAATTTGCACGTAACGATCTTTCAGCCACTGGTTAATCTCCATTCCTATCAGGACAATATACATGACAAAATAGAGCCAGAACATAAAGAGCACCAGCGTGGTCAGGCTTCCGTACATGTCAAACCGTCCGTTCCTCCATTCAATATACATGGAAAATCCAAAAGAAAACAGATACCATCCTATAGACGCAAACACCGCCCCCGGAAGCTGCTCAAAAAAGCCGGCCTTCCGATTGGGAAGTATTTTATACAGAAGCGCGAAAAACAGAATAAAAAGCGCAAGCATGATCACCAGTCGGAAAGACAATAAAATTCTGGTAAAAATTGCAAGCAGCGGAAAATGTTTTTCCGCAAGCAAATGAATAGAATGACCGAATACGATCAGAAGCAGCGACACCAGAAGCAGCGCCACAAAAAACAAGGCATAGACGGCGCCTCTTAAGCGCATCAAAATATAATTAGGATTCCGCTCCACCTTACAGATGGCGTTCATTCCCCGATTCAGCGCCATAAAGCTCTTGCCTGCCGACCACGCGGTCACGATTGCGGACAAAGATACGGCAGCCATGGTATGACTGTACATTTCATCTACAATTCCTAATATCCAGCTCTGGAACCCTACCGGCACAATTTCCTGGATCAGTTCATAAATGTCCGCTTTCCCGATATGCGTATACTGAATCATGGAAAGAAGCATAATCATCAGCGGCAGAAAGGAAAGCATGATAAAATAAGCCGACTGGGCCGCATATGCTCCCACATGGCTCCTTTCCATATCTCTTTTCATTTCCAATGCAGCCCTGATCAGCCGTATCACACTGTCCACTTCCTTTCTCCTGCCATCTTACTATGTTTCTCCCAGCCTTGCAAGCCGGATCCCGTTGTAAAAATACTGCAGGATTTCTTCATATCCGTTGCCCTGTTCTGCCATGATCCGCGCTCCATTCTGGCTCATACCGGCTCCGTGCCCCAGACCGCCGCCATAGACTTGGTAACCGGTAAGTTCGCCATCCGCTTCCGCAGGTTCCAGAACAAAATAGCCGCTGGGCAGCAGATTCCCTCCATCTCCTGTGCTTCCGTCATTTTTATGAATCTCACCGCCCGGAACTCCCAGCAACAGGCGTATATTATATTCATATTGGATCTTCAGAGTCCCGTTCTGTCCTCTGAGCAGCATTTGCTGCACCACGCCTCCCGTATTACGCGCTGTTATTTCCGCGCTTTCCACCATACCGATCTCTTCGTTGCCCGGAAGAACATACTGTTTTCCTTTCTGCAGCAGGATTCCGTCTGCGCTGCGGGCGGCTCTTGCGTCAGCCCATGTTTCCACATTCGCCGTAATCTGCTCCAGCGGCACATAGCAGTTCCATCGGTACCATGGTTCCGCGATTTCCAGATCTCCTGCATGTTTTGTTGTAATAAAACTATAAAAATCTTCTTCATCTGTCAGATCTTTGTCGGTTCCCATATCACCTATAATATGTCCGGTTATGTACGGTGTCAGATTCCGGTCGCCTTTCTCCCAGATCATCTCATCTGTCGTACTTCCGCAGGAAGTGGCAAAATAATATGCCTTCACAGGCGTATCCTCATACAGCATAATCTGCCCTTCTGTCTCCCTAACCGCCTGATCCGTAGTTTCCTGATTTTCCAGATTGTGATACACCTGAAAAGAAACACTGTCATCCACATGCGCTTCATATTCCGGATATGCATATTCCTGCATATGCCACACCGCATAGGTCCGCGCGCACACAGCCTGCGCTTTCAGAGCCTCCATGGAATAATATGAAGGCATCTCGCTGGGCACCACCCACCGCAGGTATTCTTCCAGCGGCAGTTCATTAACGATAACCCAGCCGTTTTCTTCCTCATAATATTCCAGTTCTCCTGCATATTCTTTATCCAGTTCCTGTTTTTCATGGAAAAGACCGCCGTCCTCCGCCAGCAGAAGCACCCGGATCGTGGCGTCTGCTCCTGGAAGACTCCATATTTCTTCCGGCTCTTCCACGTATTCCCCTTCCGGAATCTCCAGAATTTCCGCCCGTTCCCCTTTCTTCCCCGGCTCTCCTTCCCGGGCTCTGATAAGAAGGAAAAATAGGACAACGGTCATACAGAGCAGAAGAAATGTCTTCTGCCGGATTTTTTTCCATTCCATTCCCATCCTCCTGGTTTCCAGGATTAAATCCTGTGCTATAAAAAACGGGTATTGCTCTGCGCAATACCCGGTATTTTTCGTTTCCCAAAGTGCCGTTCCCTATATTTTGACGCCTAGCCACAAGCTAGGTGGGTAACCTCAACAAATGTTCAGCCTTCCACTGGCATCCTTGCGGACGGAGGCATGACATCCGATTTGCGATTTTGGAATCCCATAAACGTAAATGTAGGTTCAAAATAACAGGGTTCTCGAACACCCCAGGAAATCTGTAACTTTAGTATAACCCATTTTCTTTGTTTTGACAACAGCCCCTATAAAAAACATCCGCCAGAGCTTCCAGATACTTCCGGTTATGGAAGATCCGCCAGTATTTCAACAGCTTCCCGAACTTGTTCCTCGTCCGTTCTCCATATCTCATATTCGCTGATACCCGGAAGTCCCATAGGAATGCCTTGCCGCCGGAACTTCATCTGCGACTCTTTCGTACATTTTGCCGACATATGATAAAATTGCAATCCCGTCTTTTCATATAACTGCCTGAGATTAGACGGTTTCACGCCTGCTCCTGCCATCAATGCGATTCTGCCCCGTGATTTTTGGTTCAGACTCCGGAGAAGTTCCGCACCGTTCAAGGCACTGTCAGCCTGTCCGGAAGTCAGGATGGTTCCTATCCCCAGACTTATGGCTTCTTCCAGAGTTCTTTCCGCATCCTGACAGACATCGAATGCCCGATGAAGAGTCATCTCCATATGCCCGGCCCGGTCAAGAAGCAGTTTCATCCGCTCCCGATCCAGATTCCCGTCCGGCAGCAGGCAGCCGCATACTACCGCATCCGCTCCCAACTTCTGGAAACGGCTGACCTGATCCAACATTCTTTCAAATTCCGGCTCCGTATAACAGAAGTCGCCAAATCTGGGCCGGATCAGCACGCGGATCGGAATCTGACAGGCACGGCGTACCTGAAGAAACAGTTCTTCCTCCGGCGTCACTCCGCCGATAACCAGATGCCCGCACAGTTCCAGACGATCCGCTCCACCTTTCTGTGCGGCTACCGCCGACTCCAGACTGTCTGTACAGACCTCCAGAATGTAATTTCCATGCTCCATTCTATGTCCCTGCTTTCCGAAAAATACTCTTAAAAATATATTTTCATGGCCTTTTTCACTGCGAATGAATACCAGATCAGAACCACAAGAAATCCGACAAACATTACCCAGAACAACGTTTCGATGGGAACCACATAAGTATTCAAAACAGATACTGCTCCGTACGCAACCATGAATCCGCCTAAAAGACCAAGTTTAGGACTCATATAATTCGCATATCCCTGCAGGTCCTTACAGGTTCTTACATCAGTATCCTTGAACACCAGAAATGTCTCTATGATCTTTCCTTCTTTTTTCAGGACATACGCGCTGTACAGGGCATAAAAGCCAAACCCCAGTATCACAATATCTATCAGATTAAATATTCCGTCAAAATTCATGTCTGCCTCTCCTTACTTTATCCCAAGGAATTCTTTGACTGTCTGTTTCATCTCAGAAGCTTCGCATACCGTGCAATGACGTACCGGAGCCGTACGGATCTCTTCAATCGCAGCCGGGACCGGCACCTTGGAAATCTCTTCCAGGCAATCCACAAGTTCAAAATCTGACATTTGGCCGTACTTCTCCGCGTCGATGGCCTCCATGACGCTTCTGGTAAACTTATACGGGCTGGCCGTAGATGCGATCACGGTCTTTGTCCGGTCGCCTGTTTCGACACAGTATTTTTCATATGCGCAGGAGGCAACCGCCGTATGAGGATCCAGCACATATCCGGTATCCCCGTAAACTTCCGCTATCCGACCGGCACATTCCTCTTCCGTAGCGTAATATCCCCGGAAATCTTTCAGTTGCTCCCTCATGGCATCGGTAATCCGGTATTTTCCTTCCTGGTTCAGGGAAGTCATAAGCTTTACGTCTTCCGCTGCGTCGCTGCCCGCGATCCGGTAGATCAGCCTTTCCAGATTGCTGGAAATCAGGATATCCATGGACGGTGAAGTAGTCAGGATAAACGGACGGTTCCTGTCATATTCTCCTGTTCGGAAAAAATCATACAAGACTTTATTTTCATTGGATGCGCAGATCAGTTTCGCGATCGGCACTCCCATGAGCTTCGCATAATATGCCGCCAGGATATTGCCAAAATTCCCCGTAGGCACTACCACATTCATGGCTTCGCCTTCTTCCAGTTCCCCGCTCTCCAGAAGTTTGGCATATGCATATACATAATATACCACCTGAGGAACCAGGCGTCCGATATTGATGGAATTGGCGCTGGAAAACTGAAATCCCGCCTGATTCAGTTCCTCAGCCAGTTCCTGATCCCCAAAAATTTTCTTCACGCCACTCTGCGCGTCGTCGAAATTACCATGGATGCCAACCACCAGAGTATTATCCCCTTTCTGGGTCACCATCTGCTTTTCCTGGATAGGACTCACACCATTCTTCGGATAGAATACAATGATTCTTGTTCCCGGTACATCGGCAAACCCGGCCAGAGCCGCCTTGCCTGTATCTCCAGATGTAGCTGTCAGAATTACAATATCATTTTTTATCCGGTTTTTCCTGGCTGCCATAGTCATAAGATGCGGCAGAATCGACAGCGCCATGTCCTTAAAAGCGATCGTTGCTCCATGGAACAATTCCAGATAATACGCGTTCTCCACTTTGGCCAGCGGAGCGATCACCTCTGTATCAAACTTCTCATCATATGCGTCGGCAATACACTTTTTCAGCTCTTCTTCCGTAAAGTCTGTCAGGAAAAGTTTCATCACCTGATAAGCTGTTTCCTGATATGTCATGCCTGCCAGCTCGTCCATGGAAACATCCAGCGCGGGAATCCTTTCCGGCACAAAAAGGCCGCCGTCTTTTGCCAGGCCTTCCAGAATCGCTCTGGACGCCGGGACTTTGTTCTCTCCTCCGCGTGTGCTCTTATATAACAACTCCATCTCTCTCCATTCCTTTTCCGTCAAAATCTATTATATTCGTAACTGTTCAGGACGGCGCATCTTCTTTTCCCGCCGCCCTGAACAGTTATTTGTATTCTAGCATACCGCCCCAAAAAAAGAAAGAGGCTTTCCGCCTCTTTCTCATGTATCAGGTATTTACAAGGTATAAAAAATATGATTTCCATGTTCCAGCACCCGGTTCAGCGACTGGTCAAACCATCCGCTGCTGCTGTTGACCGACCGGAAAAATAACGCTCCGCCGGAACAATCTTCTCCATTCATTACCCGGGCTACCGCATCCACAGTGTCCTGAGATATGCTTACCTGATCGATTCGTCCGTCCGCTGTCGGAGAAAACTGGGCTTTTCCATCCTGAGTCTGATAGACCACTTCCGTCACCGTACCCGGGAAGATCCCGCTCCTTACACGGTTCATAATCACATTTGCTACCAGCATCTTACCGGTCGTATCTTCTCCTCCGGCTTCTGCTTCCACAATCTTGAGGAGAACCTGATACTCCTGCTCCTCTAAACTAAAACTGCTCCCTGCCACCTGTGCAGGCTGCGGTACCGGCTCTGCCGGCACGGCTTCCTCAGCGGCTGGCTGTTCTGCTGTCACTTCTGCTGCTTCTTCTTCCGGTGTTTCTGTTTCGACGTTCTCTTCTCCTGTTTGAACTTCTTCCTGAAAAACAATTTCCATTTCTTCAGTAAGGGCGTTCTCCGCGGCATACACAGTCAATGTGCCGGCTCCACAGGAGTTAAAGGATGCAAAGCCTGATATCAGAGTTCCTAACACAAGCGCCGCACCCAGATAGCATCTACGCATACATACACTCCTTTACTTTTATTTAGTTGTTTGACCATAGCCTGTAGCTTTCGGCCTTCGAATTGGCATTATAGACCCGATCAGGCATGTAAGTCAAGATAAATATTACAATTTTGTTAAGTATTATGAACAGTTTTTTTCATTTTTATGACAGCAAAGCAAAAAAAGAACGCTTTTCACAAAAAAATGTGAAAAACGTTCTCTGTTTTTGTCGTATGTTATTTGATAGAATGATTGATAGCCGTCAATAATGCATCAATGGAAGCACGAATAATATCCGGATCAATGGCCGCGCCCCAATGCACTTTTCCGTCCGGAGTCTGGATTCCCACATATGCGATGGCGCTGGAACTGGAGCTCTTTGTCAGCGCATGCTCCTGATAGGTAACCAGATTATACTCGAAACCATAGGCTTTTTTCAGCGCGTTGCTCACAGCATTGAGACGTCCGTTTCCGGATGCCGACGTCACCTTTCTTTCTCCCTGGTATTCTGTCGTCACTTCTGTAGTAATGCCGTCTGTCTGCTTAAAATGAACTTCCGTAATATGATACGGCTCCTGAATACCTACAAATTTCTCCATGAATACATCATAGATTTCATCAGGCTGCAGTTCCTTATTCTGTACATCTGAGACTGCCTTCGCCGCATATCCCATGACCTCCCGCATACCGGCCGGCATCACGATACCATAGTTGCGTTCCAGAATATATCCGACTCCGCCCTTGCCGGACTGGCTGTTGATACGGATCACATCCGCATCGTAGCTTCGGCCCACATCGGTGGGATCAATGGGCAGGTATGGCACGGTCCAATGTTCCGGTTGCTTCTCTTCGATCCATTTCATACCCTTCGCAATCGCATCCTGGTGGGAACCGGAGAATGCCGCGAACACCAGAGCTCCGCTGTACGGATTTCTTTCGTTCACTTTCATGCCTGTGTATTCTTCATATTTGTCGCAAATTTCCGTCATATCCGAGAAATCCAGTTCCGGATCGACACCCTGCGAATACATATTCATGGCTACTGTAACAATATCCACGTTTCCGGTTCTCTCTCCATTGCCGAAAAGGGTCCCTTCCACACGATCCGCTCCGGCCAGGAGTCCCATCTCCGTATCGGCCACCCCGCATCCGCGGTCATTATGCGGATGGAGGGATACCAATACGTTTTCTCTATAGTTTAAGTGTTTGCTGACATACTCAATCTGCTGTGCATAAACATGCGGCATGGAATGCTGTACCGTCACCGGGAGATTGATAATCGCTTTCCGCTCCGCCGTGGGCTGCCATACATCCAGCACAGCATTGCATACTTCCAATGCGTATTCCGGCTCTGTTCCGGTGAAACTCTCCGGGCTGTACTCAAACCGATATTCCGCTCCGGCCTCTTCTGTCAGTTCTTTCAGAAGCTTCGCTCCTTCGACGGCAATCTGCTTGATTTCCTCCTTTGATTTGCGGAACACCTGCTCCCTCTGCGCCAGAGAAGTAGAGTTATAGACATGAACAATCGCATTTTTCACGCCTTTCAGTGCTTCAAAAGTTTTCCGGATAATATGCTCTCTGGCCTGCGTCAATACCTGTACGGTCACATCATCCGGGATCAGATCCTGCTCGATCAGGGCGCGCAAAAACTCATATTCCGTCTCGGAAGCTGCCGGAAATCCCACTTCTATCTCTTTAAACCCGATCTTCACAAGAAGTTTGAAAAAATCCAGCTTCTGCTGCAGCGTCATCGGCACCACCAGCGCCTGATTGCCATCCCGCAGGTCCACGCTGCACCATACGGGCGCATGGTCAATATAATCCTTCTCTGCCCAGTCCATACATCTTTCAGGCGGCATAAAATACTGTCTGGTGTACTTTCTGTAATCCATCATTTTTCTCTTTCTCCTTTTTCCACTTGATATAGAAACAATACAGGAAAATAAATTTTGATACAAAAAAATCCTCCGTCTCCCGGATCTTACTCCCAGAGACGAAGGACAACTGTCCCACGCGGTACCACTCTATTTTGCGAAAAACTCACACACTCAACGGATACGGAATTACTTCTTATATCCTTCCCTCTATAACGGCAGGGCCCCGTCTGTGTCTACTCTCTCCCGCATGGCGAAAGATTTCGGACAGCCGCTCGGAGGCGAGTTCCAAACATCCTCTCCACTGTCTCGCACCACCCGACAGTTCTCTGCAGTCAAGTCCGAATGTACTATTCCTCTTCATCGCATTTCCTATTTGTTTCAGCTGAATTTATGATAGCAAAAAACACTGTTACTGTCAATCCCCGATTTTTTATCCCCGAAAATTCATTCCATAACAATAATGGACGAAAAATATGTACGCCGCCCAGACAACCGCAGCCACGCCAAACACCAGTATCGTTTCCCACTGATTAAAGGCGCTTCGGATCAGCCAGAGATTTGTTGTAATAAAAATCAAAAACGGAAACAAGACAATCGACCAGAAACGATATCTGCGATATGTTTTCTCCGACATACCTTCCGGCATATAATTCTCCGGGTGAGTCATCTCACAGTGAACTACGATGCCGAACCTGCTCGATGTGCGGTATGCGCGGTATTCAATCCCATCGATCTCAAATCTGGGGGACATTCCTTCTTTCGTGATCACCATATCCAGTTTCTCTTCTTTCGCGAATTTCAGCAATTCATCTGTAAATTCTTCCGGTTTACTGCATCTTGTGTCCGGCATAAAAGAGAACTCTCTTTTTCTTTCAAACCGCGAAAATGCCATATAATCTTTTGTAAACTGGGCAAACACGGAGCCCCTTTTTTCTTTTTCTTCCATATAGAATGTACCTCCCCTCTATCTTCCTGCTTCCTTTATAAAGGATATACCAGGTATAAAGTCAAGTTCACAGACATAATTATAAAAAATTATTTATGATACGGCTCATGATTCCGTATTCGGAAACTCCGGTAGATCTGTTCCAACAGAATAACCCGCATTAGCTGATGCGGAAACGTCATTCTGGAAAAACTAAGCCTGTAGTCTGCCCGGGCGAGCACTTCCGGCGCAAGTCCCAGGGACCCGCCGATCAGGAAAACCAGATGACTTATGCCATTTACATTCCAACGCTCCATCTGCGCGGCAAGTTCCTCGGAATCCAGAGCCTTCCCATCTATGTCCAGCGCAACCACAAACGCGTTTTCCGGAAGCTTCTGAAGAATGCGCTCCCCTTCTTTCCTCTTGATCTGAAGTTCCAGCGATTCCCCTGCCCCATCCGGCGTCTTTTCATCAGCCACTTCCATAATCTCCGGTCTGCAATAGCGCCCCAGCCTTTTGACGTATTCCTCTATAGCCGCGTTAAAGTATTTTTCCTTGATCTTTCCCACTGCGATCACTGTTATTTTCATATTTTCCTCTCCTTTGGCATTGATTATAACACGAATTTCTTCTATAATAAAAAATATTTAAATTACAATCAGAAAAAGGAGCAACCGTTTATGTCAGAATACAAATCGGCCAAGGAACGTTTTGCGGAAGCAAAATCTTCTGCATGGGCTTTCCTTGTCATAGGCTGTGCAGGTTTCCTGATAATCACCGCAGCTTTAACCGGCATTATACATATTCCCCTCAGTCAATTTTCTCTGATCGTTCTGGATGCAGTTTTTATTATTTTTATTGGAATTGCGATTCTGTCTTTCCGCCATGCGGTCCGGCTTACCGGAGAAATAACTGATGAAACCGATCTGGAGGAACGCATTCGCCAATGGGCAGCGGATAATCTAAGACCAGAGGAGCTGATGGTAGATCTGGACACCAATACTACGGAAGAAATGAAATATTTTCTTATATCAGAAATGGTCCGGGAACGCCTGATGCGTGCATTTCCTGAAGTGGATGATGCCTATGCAGAGGAATGGACAGAAAATTTTTATAATGAAAACTTTTACAGCGAATTATAATCTGACTAAGACTTCCCATACCCAAAATGGGCTTCGCACCTTGAAAATTCAATACTTCAGCTAACAAAAATAGCGATTTATGCCACTATAGCCTCTGGATGGAGTGCATTACG
>NZ_NFJZ01000012.1 GCF_002160135.1 Lachnoclostridium sp. An196
AGACACCGCAGAAAATCTGGAACTGCATTGTAGGAGCCGTGACGCAGGTAGCCACATGGGGCGCGAATATGCAGGCGAAAGCCAGCGAAGTAATGAACACAATGATTACGGGCATTGTGAATATCGTAACGCAGACACCGCAGAAGATATGGAACTGCATTGTAGGAGCCGTGACGCAGGTAGCCACATGGGGCGCGAATATGCAGGCGAAAGCCCGCGAGGTAATGAACACCATGCTTACGAATATCGTAAGTATCGTTACACAGGTGCCGCAGAAGATTTACAACAGTATTTCCGGGGCTATTTCCAAAGTAGCGCAGTGGGGCACAGAGGTTAAAAATAAGGCCGTGGAGGGTATGAACATGGTACTTAACGGTATCACGGGCGTATTTTCCAATATCGGCAGCACGTTTGCAGACATTGGCAGCAACATTGTAAGCGGTATCTGGAACGGAATAAGTGGCGGCTGGGACTGGCTGAAAAATAAGGTATCAAACCTTGCAAACAGCCTGCTTGACGCGGCAAAGGACGCGCTGGGGATTGAAAGCCCATCGAAGCGTTTCCGGGACGAGGTAGGCGTATATATGGCGCAGGGTATCGGCGTAGGATTTGAAAAAGAAATGCCTGCCATAGCCAAGAGGATAGAAAAAGCCATACCGACAGAGTTTGACATTGGAACAAAGGTAAACGTAGGCAGCAACGCTGTATATGACACCAGAGGGAACCGCAGGGCATACGGTAGCGGAGCGCTTGCGGGAGGCTTTACCGTTATCCAGAACATTTACGCCAACACTACGGACTACGCAAAGCAGCAGAAAGAAGCTGCGCGGCAATTCCGAATGATAGCAAGGACGGTGGGGTAAGCCTATGGAATACGAAAAGTTGATTTACACCAATGAGAGAGGCGAAAGCGTAGAGTTTAGCACAGCCAGTATCTACCATTGTAACGTGAGCAAGGACGTTGACGGCATAGCGGGCGTTACGAATGTGCTTTACAGCACAAACAGTATGGGGCAGCATGGCGATACTTACGTAGGGCAGAGGATAGAGGCAAGGGATATTGATATAACGGGACATATCAACGCCAAGGACAAGGCGCAGGCATACGAACTGCGACGGAGCCTCTTAAAAGTCCTTAACCCGGAGCTTTCCGGCACGTTGGCCTACGAGTTTGGAGGCTTTAAGCGCGTCATTAACTGCCGCCTGCATGGAGAGCCGAAATTAGAGCGCAAAAGCGTTTTGATAGAGTTTACAATACCGCTTGACTGCCTTAACCCGTTCTGGCGGGAGGAGGACGAACAGAAAGAGGATATTGCGAGCTGGGTAGCGGCGTGGGAGTTTCCCTGTGAGATAGAAAAGGATAACCCGGAAAGCATGATTTTTGGATACCGGGCAGAAAGCGTTATTGTGGACTGCTATAACGAGGGCGACGTATCAACAGGAATGAGGGTAAGATTTACCGCGTTGGGGACAGTGACGAACCCTATACTTTTGAATGTGGATACAGGAGAGTTTTTAAAGCTCAATGTTACCATGCAGACAGGCGACGTAATAGAGATAAACACCCAGTACGGGAGCAAGGGAGCAACGCTGACGCGGGACGGGGAGAAAACCGATTATTTCCGCTATGTGGACGTTGACAGTACCTTTATGCAGCTGGAAATAGGGGACAACAATTTCCGTTATGACGCGGAGAGCGGCGTAAACTCTATGGAAGTCTCTATATTCTACAACAAGGAGTATCTGGGGGTATGAGTATGGAGCTTAGAGTATTTGACAAGGCCATAGAGCCGCTGGGGGCAATCGACGAGCTGGCAAGCCTGATATGGCGCATGAAATACTTTGATGTGGGAACATTCAGCCTGCTTGCCCCCATTACGGACAATAACAGTAAATTGCTGATTGAGGGCAATATTATTGTGAAGCACGACGGGAAAAAGGAAGTGACGGACGCAGCGGGCGGTATCTGGCGGCGGGCGGCACAGATTACCTACGTGCATATCACAAAAGACGAAAACGGCTTAGAGCAGATAGAGGCACAGGGGAAAATGCTTAGCTGGTGGCTCAATAAGCGCTGTATCAGCCCGCAGATTGTGGAGACAGATACAAACCAGAACCTTATAAATTCCATGATACAGAAGAACTGCGGGAGCGCGGCGACAGCAAAGCGCCAGTTTCCGCAGTTTACCATATTGGAGCAGGCGGATATGGGAGGCAGCAGCGTTGAGTATGCAAACGAGGTATACGCGAAGCTGGGCGACGAGGTAAAGGCGCGGGCACAGGCCGGGAAACTGGGCTATGACATTCTGATTAACGAAAGAGAAAAGAAATACGGGTTTTATCTCTATAAGGGAAACGACCTTACAGCAAAGAATAATGACGGAAATACGCCCTGCATATTTTCCCGTGATTTTGATAACGTCAATGAGCAGGAATATACGGCCAGCATTGAAAACTGCGGGAATTTTATCTATGTGCAGGGGGCAGCTGATGAAAACGGAAATCAGCCAGTAACGACCGTAGACGGAGAGGGCGCAGAGGGGCTGGAACTGGTAGAGGTTTTCTGTGAGGCTACGGATATTGCAAGGAAATACCAGAGCGGGGAGACAGAGGTAACGATACCGCTTGATACCTACATAGAAATGCTTAAGACGCGGGGAGCGGCGGAGCTGGAAAACTACGGGGAAACCATAAACTTTGTGAGTACCATAAACACAAATTCAAACCTGCGTTTTAAGGAGGATTTTAATTTAGGCGACCGTATAACCTGCAAAGAAAATAAATGGGGGATACAGATTGACGCAAGGATAACAGAAGTAACAGAGACATACCAGAAAGGCGCGGAGGAAATCGAGGCGACGTTTGGGGACAGCTTACCCACTCTGGTAGACCAAATAAGGAAAGTGAGGTAAGGGGAATGGCAAATTGCTTACCATTCAATGCGATAGAGCATGACAGGGTATATAAAGCCGAGGATTGGGCGTGGTATTTTGCCACGTTCATAGCAAACGGGGTATTTCCAAAGCCCAGCGACGGACTGCAAGTGATAGCCTACAGCGGAATGGAAATAAAGGTAAATGCGGGATACGCCTTTATCAATGGCTATGCGTTCCGAAACCCGGCCAGCGCCAGCATTACTCTTGATACGGCAGAGGGAGCCTTAAACCGTATCGACCGGGTAATAGTACGCTGGGATTTAACGCAAAGGGATATGTACTTAGCTGTTTTAAAGGGTACACCGTCTGCACAGCCAGCAGCAGTTAGCTTAACCAGAAATACAGAAATATGGGAGCTGGCGCTTGCGGATATTTACGTAGGAAAAGGCGTTACCAGCATTAAAACCCAGAATATCACGGACAGGCGCTTTAATTCTGCCCTGTGCGGGATTGTAACGGGGACAGTGGAAGAAATCGACGCAAGCGTACTGACGAAGCAGTTTGATGATTTTTTCAGTACATACAGCCAAGCGGTACTTGACGAGTTTAGCGTTTATAAGCAGAGCATGGAGGCTTATTTAACGGAAATCGGCGGGATTTACGACAGTTATGTAAGCAAAACAGAGAGCCTGTTTAATCAGTATAAGTCCCATTTTGAGGAGCGGTATACAGAATTTGAAAGTACATTAAGCCAGTGGGACGACGAGCTTTTAGCAGCTTATACGCAGTTTATGGCAAATATGGCGACTTTCCAGACCGAGGCAGAGAGCCAGTTTAATACATGGTTTGAGAGCATAAAGGATAAGCTGGGAGAGGACGCAGCCGGGCAGCTGGCTTTAGAAATTGAGGAGCTGACAGAAAGCGTAGAAGAACTGCGGCAGCAGGTACAGACGGGAAATGCGGCCATGCAGGAGGCGCTTGACGGGCTGGACGCGAGGCTTACAGCAGTAGAAAACGGCTGGGGCATTAACTATAACCATGACGCAGTATTAGGGCTGTGCTATATGGGCGCAGCGTGGATGTCCCAGTATTACGAAAGAACAGTAGAAACGGCAGTGTTAGGAGTTGGCTATATCGGCAATTCTTACCTTGCAAATACATTTTAAGAAAGGGGCATACCATGAAAGGGTTTCCAAAAACGCTTAAGACAAAAGATGATTATTACAACTGCCTTGCTATGGTGGCGGCAGGAGAGCTGAAAGCAGCAGACCTGCTGGCAAAGATTGAGGGGCTGGAAAAGCAGCGCTACATACAGTGCGCCGTTGTAAAGGCAGAGGAGGCAAAGAAAGCCGTAACAATTTATTACTGCGACGAGGCAGCAGAGGGCATGGCTTTTGTGTCCGGAGACGTAAGCGGCACAGTAACGGCAGTTACCCACACAAAGAGCGAGGAGGCAGAGGTGGCAGGCGAGGAGATGAACGACAGAACCGTTTTAACCCTGTCTAAAGGAATTGCCGCAGGAAGTACCGTTATTGCGCTGGAACACGCGGAAAAGGTAGCGGGAATGGATACAAACGATATTGCAGCGCTGAAAGGAGTTTTAAAGAAGTATGAGTAGATTATTGGTTGACGACGTAACGAAAACAGACAGCCGGGCGCTTCTGAATGTAAGCAAAATGGCGACTATCAGCGACATTGTGACACCGACGAACCAGTATTTATATGCCAGCGGAGCCAATGAGCTTACCTTAGTGGAAAACTGCGTAATTTCCGTAGGGGCAGCGGGAGTATTCAAAACAGGAAATACCGTTTTAAATGCCGCGAATTTGGACGTAGGCAGTGCTTTTACCGTGGGCTGTGATTACTACGTTTATATCTGTGACAGCAGGGTAGACGCGCAGGACGAGCAGTATGTCATTTCTCTTAATTCCACATATCCTACAGGCTGGAACGCCAGCAACAGCAGGAAGATTGGAGGCTTTCATTACGGGCGCTGCCGTAAGGTGGACGGGAATTTACAGCCCACAAACAGCAGCGGCGTGATTTTTGGCACAGGCTGGGAGAGCGCCGTAAGCAACGGCATTGTGCCGCGCAGCGTATGGACGCTGGGACACCGCCCGAAATGTAACCCGGAGGGCATGGTATATATCGGAGGCGGCACATGGGTAGACATTTACCTTAATTCTGACGACGGAGAAATGGGGCTGAAATCGGAGTACAACTGTGCGCCCATGACAGGAACGGAGGGCATGAACTGGTATAATTTTGTGGAGCGGCTGGCAAAGAGCGGTAAGCGCCTGCCGGATTACGCGGAGTTTTGCGCTTATGCTTTTGGCAGCCCTGCGGGACTGGACGACGCGAACACAAACGCATGGAGTGCAACGACAAATAGCGGCAGAGACGTAACGGGCAGCGTAGTTAATGCTGTATCTGCTGTAGGCTGCGTGGACGCTGTAGGCCGTGTATGGGAATGGCTGAATGATTTGATTACCAGAGCCGAACACGCCAAGAATACGGAAAACCACCCTAACGAGGCGTGGGGCTGGGATACCAATACACCGCTGAAAACAGGAGAAAAGAACTACGACGTTGGTAATATCTATCAGTATTACTATAATTCTCTGGCGGCGCTGATGGCGGGCGGCGGCTGGGGCAGTGGCGCGCGGTGCGGCGCGCGTGCGGTGAGTTGCAACGATTACCCGTGGGATGTCAGCGCGTACACCGGGGCGCGCGGGGCGTGTGACAGTCTGTAGACGGCGGGCGAAAGCCCAGCCGCAAGTAGTGGGAGGATAAAAAAGCATGACGACGAGAGACAAAAGCGATAGGCTACACCAGAAAATATATGATTTTCTGCTTTATATCTATCCGCTGCTTAGCAAGTATCCGAAATATGAGAAATTCAGCTTACAGACAGCGACCAGAAACGCCATACTGGAAATGCTGCAAGAGGTAATAAAGTGGCAGAAAACAGCCACGAAAAGCCATTTATACGCAGCGGATACGGCATTACAGCAGAGTAAGGAGCTTCTGCGGCTGGCAAATGATTTGAAGTATAGCGCTATGAACGCCCAGCACTACGGCCAGTGCTGCAAACGGCTTGCCGAGTTGGGCGTTATGCTGGGAGAAATCATAGACGAAGTAAAGGCTACGAGATAGCCGGAATATGGGGCAGCTGCTTACTTACAGCCCTCTGGCGGCGCTGATAGCGGGCGGCAACTGGAACAATGGCGCGCAGTGCGGCGCGCGTGCGGTGAATTGCAACAATTACCCGTGGAATGTCAACACGAACACCGGGGCGCGCGGGGCGTGTGACTTAGTGAGAGCATTACAGGCGCAGTGTTTTACGAAATGCTGGCAAGGACTTTTAATTAAGCAAATGCTTAATATCCTATAGTCAGAGCGGCTGTCCCGCCGTAAGGCAAAGAGAAAAAGCAGGGCTGCTGGTTAGTAGCTGCGGCGAAAGGCAGGAGCTTTTTAATTGAAGCGTATTTCACACGTTAAGAACCGAAACGGCCAGCTGGTAACGCTTATAGAGGCTATGGCCGATTACGGAAATATCCAGATTGCCTACAATAAGGCCAGAAAGTGCAAGCGATACCGCAAGGACGTTTTGATATTTACGAAAGAGAAAGAGGAGAATTTAGAGCGTGTAAGGCGGGAACTGCTGGAACTGTCCTATGAGCCGGGAGAGTACCGATATTTTAAGGTATATGAGCCAAAGGAAAGGCAGATAATGGCGTTGCCGTTTTATGACAGGGTGGTACAGCACGCCATAAACAACGTGATAGAGCCGATTTTCAGTAGGCGCTTTCTTTACCACTCTTACGCCTGCCGGAAAGAAAAGGGTATGCACAGGGCTTCTGCCACGCTGAAAAGCTGGCTTTACAGCTGGGAAAAGCATAACCCGGATAAACCGCTTTATGCAATTAAGGCAGACATACACCATTATTTTCAAAGTATCGACCACGAAACGCTTAAGGCGGAAATAAGGAGCCTGATAAAAGACGAGGGAGCGATTGCACTTATTGAAAGGATTATAGACCATAACGGCACAATGCCGGACGGGGTGGGGATACCTGTAGGAAACCTTACCAGTCAACTATTTGCCAATACATATCTGAACATCTTAGACCAGTACATAAAGCACACGCTGGGAGCAAAGTATTACGTCCGGTATATGGACGATTTTATAATACTTAGCCCGGACAAGAACCAACTGCGGGAATGGCTGGCAGAGATTGAGAGATTTTTAAGGGAACGGCTGAAACTGGAGCTTAACCCGAAAACAGCGATTTTATCAGCGAAGAACGGAATAGATTTTGTGGGATATAAGCATAGGGCGACACACAAGAAAGTAAGGCGCGACAGCATAAAGCGTATAAAGAAAACAATCCGAAAGCACCAAAGAGGGGACATTACAAAAGAGCGGTTACAAAAGAGTATTGCAAGCTGGACGGGACACGCAGGCCACGCCGACAGCTACAATTTACGAAAGAAAATAGTAACGCTTGCGGCAGCGGCGGAAAAGAAAGGGGGCGGCGGCTTGTAAATGGCAAGGAAAGCGCTGCTTAAGGTACTGGAAGAACAGCAGGAAATTATACAGCAGCAAAGCAGGCTGATTGTGGAACTGGTGGATACAATCGAGAGCTGGGAGCAGACGGCAGGCTATGACGGAGAAGAACTGAAAGAAAGGGCAAGAGCGTTGTGCGAAAGTGGCATAGAAACAGAGATTTACTGAATTTGCGTAGCAACGAGGCTTTCGTAGTGGAATTGGAGCGGATTAGAGACGAGGACGACAGGCAGAACAAGCGTATTGCCTTAATCGAGGAGGATACAAAGGCAATCCACAGGCTGACGACCTCTATTGAAAAGCTGGTAATTCAAATGCAGGATATGTTAGCAGAGCAGAAAGAGCAAAGTAAGCGTATCCAGCGGTTAGAGGAGGAGCCGGGCGACGCATGGAGAGAATTAAAGAAAAAGGCGCTGGATACCGTTGTGGGTATCGTAGTAGGCGCGCTGGCAACGGGGCTTATCTATATGATAGCCCAGAATATTTAAGAAAGGATTGAAAGAACATGAAAGGTATTAACTGGGTAAGAAAGCTGACAAGTAGAAAACTGTGGACGGCGGTAGCGTCCTTTGTATCCATGATGATTGTAGCCATGGGAGGAGCGGAAAACACCGCGACACAGGTAACGGCGCTGATTATGGCCGGGGCTTCTGTGGTGGCCTACATAATCGGAGAGGGGCTGACAGACAGCGCCAATATCGGCGTTGAGGTGGAAACAGAGGTAGAAATGGACGACACAGAGGAGTAAGACAAAGAACCGGGCGCTTGCGGGAAACCGCAGGCGCTTTTTTGAATGAAGAAAAGCGAGGTAATAGCATGGCGGAAATCAAAAGCGAAAGCACTAAGGAAATGACGCAGGAAGAAATTAAGAGCCTGCGGGAAAAGGTGGCGAAAATGACACCAGAGGAGCTGCGGGAGTTTAGAAATTCTCATAATGCAGACGAAATGGGCTTTTGGGGAGAGGAGAGCGTATAATATGCAGATAAATAAACTGCTTACACCATACAATTTTACAGACGCAAACGATACAGGCAGGATAAAATATATTGTTATCCACTATGTCGGAGCGTTGGGAGGAGCAAAGGCAAACTGCCAGTATTACGCGGGGCAGTATATAGGAGCTTCTGCGCATTACTACGTTGGATTTTCCGGGGAAATATGGCAGAGCGTGCCGGACGAAGATATAGCATGGCATTGTGGAGCAAAGAGCTACAAACATGCGGAGTGCCGGAATACAAACAGCATAGGTATTGAGCTGTGCGTAAGAAAGAAAAATACGGCACATCTGGGGGCGGAAGATAAAGACTGGTATTTTGAGGACGCGACCGTAAGGGCGGCAGCGGAGCTTACGAGGTACTTAATGGATAAGTACGGCGTTCCTGCGTCCCATGTTATCCGGCATTATGATGTTACCGGGAAGATTTGCCCTAATCCGTATGTCTATAACGCCACGGCGCACAAATGGGACGAGTTTAGAGGGCTGATTAGCGGAGCGGAAGTTACCGAGCCGCAGCAGAACCAGCAGGGCGCAGGCTCATATAAAGTAAAGGTTGAAATTGACGACCTTAACATAAGAGTAGGAGCAGGCACTAATTATGCCAAGACTGGGGGATATACCGGGAAAGGTGTATTCACGATTGTAGAGGAGAAAGCCGGGCAGGGCAGCACCGCAGGCTGGGGCAGGCTGAAAAGCGGCGCAGGCTGGGTATCTCTGGATTACTGCATAAAGATTGAAGGGAGCGAGACGGGAACGGCCGAAACCGGAACGGCAGACGGAGGAGACACAGAAAGCACAATCTGGGAGTTTCTGACTGGAAAAGGGCTAAATGCTTATGCCGCTGCCGGGCTTATGGGGAACCTGTACGCAGAAAGCGGGCTTGCAGCAAATAACCTGCAAAATTCCTACAGTACAAAGCTGGGAATGAGTGACGAGGAGTATACAGCTGCGGTAGATAATGGCAGCTATACTAATTTTGCGCATGACAGCGCAGGCTACGGGCTGGCGCAGTGGACGTACTACAGCCGGAAACAGGCTTTATATGACTATGCAAAGGCGGCGGGCACGTCTATCGGAAATCTGGATATGCAGCTTGATTTTCTATGGCAGGAATTGCAGGGGTACAAGTCTGTTATGGAAAAGCTGACGGCGGCAACGTCTGTGCGGGCGGCTTCTGACGCTGTGCTTTTAGGATACGAAAAACCAGCAGACCAGAGCGAAGCAGTCCAGAAAAAGCGGGCAGAGTACGGCCAGAACTTTTACAATATATATGCAGGAAAGAAAAACGAGGAGGCAGAACCAGAGCCGCAGAAACCGGCGGCAGCAGTGCCTTATACTGTGAAAATAGATATTTCAGATTTGAATATCAGAACAGGAGCGGGCACAAACTATGCAAAGACCGGGGAATATACCGGGAAAGGCGTATTTACGATTGTAGAGGAGAAAGCCGGACAGGGAAGTACCGCAGGCTGGGGCAGGCTGAAAAGCGGCGCAGGCTGGGTATCTCTGGATTACTGTACTAAGCTGGCATAAGCGCGGGCGTGTCGTTCATAAGAGGGCGGCACGCCCTTATTTTTTGTCTGAAAGTGCAAAAACACGTTGACAATATACCAAAGTTGGTATATAATAAAGAACATAGAGAGGAGGACAAAACAAATAAGTGCAAAGCACTGGAAAGGAGAAACGGCACGTTGGGTAAGAAAAAGAAACATAAGAAAAAGCCTATCAAGTGGCAAGATTTAGCGGTCAATGCACTGATAGACTTAATCGTAGGAACGGTACTTATCATAATAGGAAAGCTGTTAGAATAAGCACCAAGGCGGGCGAAAGCCCGCCGCCTATAGAAAATATACCACAAACGGAAAGCCGAGTAAAGAGCATGATTTTAAAGTTGGGTATCTTTTTGGTGACTGCGGGAGCCATAAAGCTATGCGTAGCGCTTATAATCAGAGCGCGAGAGAAAAGAGGGAAAACATGATAGGCGAGAATATCAGAAAGGCAAGAAAAGCGGCGGGCGTTTCTCAAAAAGAACTTGCGGAACGCCTGCAAGTCCACCAAAAGGATATAAGTCGATGGGAGAATGGGGCGCACGTCCCTACACTGGAAATATTTACAAAGATATGCAGGGAGCTTAACGCTTCTGCTGATGAAATTTTAGAATTGAAATAAAGGCGAAAGAGAGGGCTTATTATGGCAAAGAAAAAAATTGTACTTTATGGAGTTGCGGCGCTGTTTGCCGTAAGCGGTATTGTGGCGCTGCCGTCTGGGAATATAGCCGGAGGCGTGGGCTGCATTGTGATTGCAGCAGTATGCGCTTTTTTAGGAAAAAAGAGCGCAGATAAAGAAACGGAGACGGGAAAGCCAGCAAGAGAGGCTACGCGCCCGGTATCCGGCAGCAGGATTGCGGAGACAATAAGGACAAAAGTAGTAGGAGTTACGTACTGCAACGACGACGGAGAAAGCAGACAGGATATTTTAAGCAGAATGACAGGGGACGAGGAAATACAGATAGAAAAAACCGTATACAATGGAGAGCCTGCTGCGTATGTAAAATGGGGCGATAAGGTTTTAGGCTATCTGTCTGCGGAATTGTCTAAAGATTTAGCAAATAGATACCCAAACGCCAGATATGAAGCGAAATTGTTAGAAATTTCTGGGGAGGAGGTACATACGTTTGGGTGCAATATAGAGCTTGATATTATCGTAGACGAACAGAGAGGCAGCGCACAGGAGCCAGCCGGGGAAACAGTCGTATACGTAGACCGCAGCAGTAAAAAGTACCATATTAAGCCTGATTGTTCAGGGATGAAGAACCCGAAAGCAATACCATTAAGCCAAGCAAAAAAGAAATACGCGCCTTGTAGGAAATGCTGCAAGTAAGTAAGACCACGGGAGCCGCAGACTTGTAAAAGAGCCTGCGGCTTTTGTCGTGCAAAATTTACCAAAGAGAGGGATACCAGAATGGCAAATAAGAAAGGGAGCAGGCAGCTTACAAAAGCTGACAGGATAAAAATAGAGGCATTATTAAAAGCGGGGCATAGCAAAAGGGAAATTGCCGCGCAGCTGCACGTACACCGCAGTACGATTTACAACGAGCTTAAGAGGGGCAGATACATACACCGCAATAGTGACTGGACGGAGGAAGAACGGTATAGCCCGGATATAGCCCAGAAACGCTGCGAGGAAAATTTAAAAGTGCGTGGCACACAGCTTAAAATAGGCAACGATATAGCCTATGCAAATTACATAGAGGATAAGATAGTAAACGAGGATTACAGCCCGGCTGCCGTTCTGGGAGAATTGAAAGCGCAGGGGAAAGAGGGGGAGTTTTCAACTA
The DNA here is from genome assembly GCF_002160135.1 of Lachnoclostridium sp. An196. GTDB lineage: Bacteria > Bacillota > Clostridia > Lachnospirales > Lachnospiraceae > Hominiventricola > Hominiventricola avistercoris. The sequence goes on from NZ_NFJZ01000012.1 coordinate 11,781, forward strand.
CAATATGCGTCACTACGCTTTACAGTTACATTGATAAAGGGATTTTCCTTAAGCTGACAAATAAGGATTTGCCAGTAAAGAAGAATAAAAAGCGGGGCTATCATAAAGTAAAGAAACAGCAGGCCAGAGCCAACGCCGGAGAGAGTATAGAGAAGCGCCCGGAGGAGATAGACAAAAGGGAAGAATTTGGGCACTGGGAAATGGATAGTGTCATAGGAAAGCGCGGAAAGTCTAAAAATACTCTGCTGGTGCTGACGGAGCGAAAGACGCGGGACGAGATAATATTTAAACTACCAGACCACACAGCAGAGGCGGTAGTAGCCGCAGTGGATAGGTTAGAAAGGAAATGGGGAGAACTTTTTAAACAGGTATTCAAGACCATTACCGTAGATAACGGCAGCGAGTTTGCATATTGTGAGGCGCTGGAAAAGTCTGTATTGGGGGAGGGCAACAGAACAAAGCTATATTACTGCCACCCGTATAGTAGCTGGGAGAGAGGGACGAACGAAGTAACAAATAAAATGGTGCGCCGGAAAGTACCAAAGGGGACGGATTTTGACGAAAAGACGGAGGAGGAGGTGCAGAGCATTGAGGACTGGATAAACAATTACCCGCGCCGTATTCATGGATACCATACGGCGGCAGAACGGTTTACAGAGGAGGTAGAGAAACTGGCATAATGGCAGCAGGAGGCAGATACAAGGCGCAAAGGCTGGCGGAAACGGCAGCTTTAAAGGCGAGCCGGAATAAAGAGACGGAAACACAGCGCTTTCTTAGTATGATGTGCATTATATATAAAAACAGCAGAATGAAATTATACAAAATGCTGAAACTGATTTTTTGTCGAAAAAAAGGTTGAAATTTTTAATGTTATTCTAGTTTATCAAATTTTGTTGTCATCGGCATTTCTGAATGCTATAATACTTATAATTGGGTTAACTATAGACTGTTGAAGGGAAAAGGTATCGTGTATGTTTGAATATCAGGTGGAGGCCGGAAGACCGGAGCGGCTGGGCGTGACAAAAGAGGGAAAAGACATCAATTTTGCGGTGACGGTGAGAGACGGCGGGGCATGCAGCCTGCTTCTTTATCCCAGAGGAGAGAAGGAGCCGGAAGCGGAACTGGAGTTTTCAGAGGACATGCAGTACGGGGATCTGTATGCCATGAAGATCCGCCAATTTCCCATGGACCGGTATGAATACAATTACCGGATCAACGGAACGGTTGTCCAGGATCCCTATGCGGATGCGGTTGCAGGCCGGGAGGTATGGGGGAACTGTCCGGACAGTCCTCATGAGGTTCGCTGCAGGGCGGATTTCGCGCCGTTTCCCTGGCAGGGAGACCAGCCGCTGGAGCTGCCTTATGAAAAGTGTGTTCTGTACATGACGCATCCCAGGGGATTTACGATGGATCCGTCATCCCGGGTACGTCATCCGGGAACGTTCGCCGGGATAAAGGAAAAGATCCCGTATCTGAAGAACCTGGGGATCACGCAGCTGGAGCTGATGCCGGTCTATGAATTTGCAGAAGCAGAGGCGGAGGAGACGCCGAAGAAGCATATGCCGGTGAAGAAGCGCAAGATGGAAATGCTGAATTACTGGGGGTATGGGAAAGCGTGTTTCTTTGCGCCCAAAGCGTCTTACAGCGCGTCTGGGAATCCGGTGCGTGAGATGAAAGAGCTGGTGAGAGAACTTCATAAAAACGGGATTGAATTGATCCTGGAATTTTATTTTCCGTATATGACCAGCCCGGCGCTGGTTCGGGACTGTGTAAAACACTGGGTATCGGAGTACCATATTGACGGCGTTCACGTAAATGCGCAGGACACGCCGCTGATCTGTCTGTCATGGGAGCCTCTGCTGTCCAGAACGAAGATTATGAGTGAATATTTTCCCCTGGAAAGGATCTATGAATCAGATTATCAGCCGACATTCCGGCGGCTGGCGGAGTATAACGATGATTTTATGATCAAAGCGCGCCGCTTCCTGAAAGGAGATGAGGATACACTGTGGCAGATCTCCGAGAGTATGAGACGAAATCCGGCGCAGCAGGCGGTGATCAATTACATAGCCTGCCACAATGGATTTACCCTGGCGGACGCGGTTTCTTACGATGTGAAGCACAATGAAGACAACGGGGAAGACAACCGGGACGGGACAGACTGCAATCACAGCTGCAATTACGGTGAAGAGGGACCTACGTCCAAAAAAGCGCTGCAGTCTCTCCGAAGACGTCAGATGCGCAATGCGTTCCTGATCCTGCTGCTGTCCCAGGGAGTTCCGGCTGTCTATGGCGGAGATGAGATGGGAAATTCCCAGAGAGGCAATAATAATGCCTACTGCCAGGACAACGAAATCTCCTGGATACAGTGGAGCAGAAAGAAATATGACCGCCAGATGCAGGAATTTGTCCGGGAGGCGATCGCTTTCCGCGGCCGTCATGCAGCGTTCGGACGAAGAAAGCCATATGTGATGAGCGACTATCTGTCAAAAGGCATGCCGGATCTGTCCTATCACGGAACCCGGGCCTGGTACGGGGAGTTTGAAAGCTACAACCGGCAGATGGGTATCCTGTATGCCGGCGAATATACGGGAGACCGCACTTTGTATGTTCTCTACAATATGCATATGATTGAACATGAGATCGCGCTTCCTACGCTCCCCGCAGGTCAGAGCTGGTATCTGCTGGCAGACACCGGCAGGGAAGGGGCATCGACCTTTTTGAAGGAAGAGGAAAAGATACTGCTGGAAGACCAGAAGATGGCGGCGGTTCCTCCCAGAACTATATGGATACTGACAGGTGAGACACATGAAAATGATTAATATCTGGAGACATTTCCATACGATCACAGAGCACAAGATCGTGGTGGCGCGGCATTGTTTCCAGGTGGGGATGTATTGGCAGGGGCTGACCCATGATCTGTCAAAATATTCTCCGGCAGAATTCTGGCCGGGATGTAAATATTATCAGGGCTACCGCAGCCCAAACAATGCAGAAAGGGAGCAGAAAGGGTATTCTTCTGCCTGGCTGCATCACAAAGGCCGCAATAAACATCATTATGAATACTGGATCGATTACAGTACAGGTCCGGTGAAAGGCATGGCAGGCATGAAGATGCCGCTTCGGTATGTCAATGAGATGATCATGGACCGGATTGCCGCTTCCAAAGTGTATGAAGGAAAGAAATATACACAGCATTCCCCGCTGATGTATTATGAAAAAGGGAAGGACGGCTATATGATCCATGAGGAAACCAGGGCTCTTCTGGAATATATCCTGCGTATGCTGGACGCGAAGGGAGAAGATTATACATTTGCCTATATGAAAAAATATATGGTAGGAAAGAAAGAATATCCCCGGATTAAAAAAATTTGAAAAAAGAAGGATTTTTGCATTTTATATGGAATAGATATATAATAAAAGGAATTTTTGCGAGGAGGGATGAAAGTTGACGATTCGTGAAAACGTGGAAAACTGGGAAAAAGAATTTCTGAGTCCTTATGCGTCCCTGAGCTGCAATTCCAGAGGAAGAGACATGGACGAGCCGCCTTGTGATATCCGTCCGGTTTACCAAAGAGACAGGGATCGGATCCTGCACTGTAAATCGTTCCGCAGGCTGAAGCACAAGACACAGGTGTTTCTGACGCCCAAAGGAGATCATTACCGGACCAGACTGACCCATACTCTGGAAGTGTCGCAGAATGCCAGGACAATCGCCAGAGCGCTTCGGCTGAACGAGGATCTGACGGAGGCCATCGCGCTGGGACACGATCTGGGGCATACGCCGTTTGGACATGCCGGCGAGCGGGCGCTGAATGAGGTCTGCAGCGAAGGGTTTGCCCACAACCGGCAGAGCGTGCGGATCGTGGAGCGGCTGGAAAAAGAAGGAAGAGGACTGAATCTGACCTGGGAAGTGAGAGACGGGATCCTCAATCATCAGACGGCCGGTCATCCATCCACGCTGGAAGGGAAGATTGTCCGTTATTCAGACAAGATCGCTTATATTAACCATGACGCGGACGACGCGATCCGGGGAGGGATTATCCGGGAGGATGAACTGCCCCGTACATATACAGATATTCTGGGACACAGTACCCGGGAAAGACTGAATACGCTGATTCACGATATTGTGGGGCAGAGCAGCGGCGTGCCGGATATCCGGATGTCGGAAGAAGTAGAATTCGCTTTTCATGGATTGCGTAAATTTATGTTTGAGCATGTGTATACCAACCCTAAGGCAAAAGGAGAAGAAAAAAAGGCGATTCATATAGTGAAGGAGCTGTTCCGCTACTATATGGATCATCCGGAACTGCTTCCCAACGAATATGTGGAGCGCATGTGGCAGTCCGGGGAGACCCAGGAACGAAGCGTGTGCGATTATATATCGGGTATGACGGATCAGTACGCCATAGCCAAATTCCAGGAATTCTTTATTCCGGCTTCCTGGAGATACTAAGAGAAATCAGGTGATTTCATGAACTACTATTCACAGGATCTGGTAGAGGAGATCCGGTCGAGAAGCGATATCGTGGACGTGATATCCGGGTATATCAGGCTGCAGAGAAAAGGCAGCAATTATGTGGGAATCTGTCCGTTTCACAATGACCGCAATCCATCCATGTCAGTCAATCAGTCCCGTCAGATCTATCATTGTTTCAGCTGCGGGGCTGGAGGGGACGTCTTTAAATTCGTTATGGAATACGAGAATCTGACATTCCCGGAAGCTCTGAAGACATTGGCGGACCGGGCGGGCGTAGAGCTGCCAGACCGGGAAGTATCCCCCGAAGAAAGAAAACAAGCCGATCTGAAGGCACAGATTCTGGAAGTGAACAAACTGGCAGCCAGTTATTATTATTACCTTCTGCGCAAACCGGCAGGCAAACTGGGAATGGATTATCTGACCGGAAGAGGGCTTTCTGCAAAGACCATGCAGCAATTCGGCCTTGGATACGCCGGAAAAAGCGGCAGTGAACTGTACCGGTATCTGAAGGGCAAAGGCTATTCGGATTACCTGTTGAAAGAGTCCGGGCTGTTTCAGGCGGATGAAAAGCATGGCATGTATGACAAGTTCTGGAACCGGGTGATATTTCCTATTATGGATATCCGCAGCAGGGTTATCGGGTTTGGCGGCCGTGTGATGGGCGATGGAAAACCTAAATATCTCAACTCCCCGGAGACGAGGGCTTTTGACAAGAGCCGCAATCTTTACGGGTTGAATCTGGCGAGGGTTTCCAGAAAATCCAATCTCATCCTGTGCGAAGGATATATGGATGTAATTGCCATGCACCAGGCGGGATTCAATCAGGCTGTGGCATCGCTGGGGACTGCCTTCACCCAGCAGCAGTCAGTACTGCTGAAGCGTTATACCAATGAAGTCCTGCTTACCTATGACAGCGATGACGCGGGAGTACGGGCGGCCATGCGGGCTATCCCTATCCTGAAGGACGCGGGACTGACCGCAAAGGTCATTAATATGGAGCCATATAAGGATCCGGATGAATTCATCAAGGCCTTGGGCGCCGATGAGTTCCAGAAGCGGATAGATCAGGCGGAGAGCAGCTTCTTTTTCGAGCTGCGCATCCTGGAGCGACAATATAATTTCCGGGAACCGGAGAGCAAGACGGCATTCTTCAGGGAGGTTTCAAAAAAACTCCTGGAATTTGAAGCGGGGATTGAGCGGAATAATTATATTGAAGCGGTGGCGGAACGCTATCATCTGACCTATCAGGAGCTGACGCGGATGGTCAGCCAGGTGGGAGAGCATCTGGGTGAGATCCGGAGGGAGGACAAGCCGCTTGCTCCTCTTAGCCAGCGGCGTAAAAAAACGGAGGACAGAAGCCTCCGTCCGCAGAAATTACTGCTCAGCTGGATGAGTTCTGATCTGAAGCTGTACCGGAACATTGTCCGCTATGTGGAACCGGAGGATTTTACCGATCCTTTCTGCCGGAGAGTGGCCGAGCTGCTGTCCGTGCAGGCCGGGGAAGGAAAGCTGAATCCGGCGGCGCTTTTCCAGCAGTTTACAGAAGAAGAGGACCAGCAGAAGCTGGCAGAGCTTTTGGAGCAGTCGATCCCATCCCTGTCCGGCAGAGGGGGAGAAGAGAAGGCATTACAGGAAACGATCCTGAGAGTAAAGCAGAACAGCATTTCCTGGCAGACGGAGCATATGGATCCGGGCGATATGGACAAGCTTCGGGAAATCGTGCAGAAGCGCCGGGATATGGAGAAATTGCATATTTCTTTGGATTAAGGATAAAATATGAACAATTATGGAAGGAAGAACCAATATGGAAGAAAATGTAACCAAATTCAGCGATAAACTGAAAGAATTACTTGCACTGGCAAAAAAGAAAAAGAATGTGCTGGAGTATCAGGAGATCAGTGATTTTTTCAGCGATATGAATCTGGATGCAGAACAGTTTGAAAAGATTCTGGATTTTCTGGAACACAACAATATTGACGTGCTTCGGATCACGGATGACGATGACGACGCCAATATCATCCTGACGGATGAAGATGAAGTGGATATGGAACAGATCGATCTGTCCGTGCCGGATGGCGTCAGCATCGAGGATCCGGTTCGTATGTATCTGAAGGAGATCGGCAAAGTGCCGCTTCTGAGCGCGGAAGAAGAGATCGAGCTGGCGAAACGGATGGAGCAGGGAGACGAGGAAGCCAAAAAACGTCTGGCGGAGGCGAATCTGCGTCTTGTAGTCAGCATCGCGAAGCGTTATGTGGGCCGCGGCATGCTGTTTCTGGATTTGATCCAGGAGGGCAATCTGGGTCTGATCAAAGCGGTGGAAAAATTCGATTACCGCAAAGGCTATAAATTCAGTACTTACGCGACCTGGTGGATCCGTCAGGCAATCACCAGGGCCATCGCAGACCAGGCACGTACGATCCGTATCCCGGTGCACATGGTGGAAACCATCAATAAACTGATCCGCGTGTCCCGCCAGCTTCTTCAGGAACTGGGAAGAGAGCCGCAGCCGGAGGAGATCGCGGCAGAGATGAATATGCCGGTGGAACGGGTGCGCGAAATCCTGAAGATCTCCCAGGAGCCGGTGTCTCTGGAAACACCGATCGGAGAAGAAGAGGACAGCCATCTGGGCGATTTTATCCAGGACGACAATGTTCCGGTACCGGCAGAGGCAGCGGCGTTTACGCTTCTGAAGGAACAGCTGGTGGAGGTTTTGAGCACGCTGACTGAGAGGGAACAGAAAGTGCTCCGCCTGCGTTTCGGACTGGATGACGGACGGGCACGGACCCTGGAAGAAGTGGGCAAGGAGTTCAACGTCACCCGCGAGCGTATCCGTCAGATCGAGGCGAAAGCTCTGCGCAAACTCCGTCATCCCAGCCGCAGCCGGAAATTAAAGGACTTTCTGGAGTAAGCCATGCAGCTTTCCGCAAGGATGGAGCGGCTGGCCTCCAAAGTCCCGTATGGGAGCCGGCTTGCAGATGTGGGAACGGATCATGGATATATACCGATCGCTCTGGTGCTCGGGGGAAGGATCTCCTTCGCAGTGGCCATGGATGTGAATCCGGGACCTCTGAAGAGAGCAGAAGAGCATATCCGCGGGCAGAAGCTTTCTGCATACATAGAAACCAGGCTGTCGGATGGATTGACTGCGCTGCGGGCAGGAGAAGCAGACACGGTGCTGATTGCAGGTATGGGAGGAGCATTAACTGTAAGGATCCTGAAGGGCGGAGCGCACTGTCTGTGCGACGTGAAGGAGCTGATCCTGCAGCCGCAGTCAGAGATTCATCTGGTGAGAAAATGGCTCTGTGAAAATGGATACCGGATCACAGAGGAAGACATGGTACAGGACGCGGGAAAGTTTTATCCTATAATGAAAGCGGTTCACGGAGAACAGCAGACACCGGGAGAAGTGGAACTGTATTATGGGAGTACGGATCGGCAGAAATCTCCGGCGGTCTTTGAAGCCTATATACGGAACGAATTGAGGAAAAATGAAAATATCCGGAGGCGGCTGAAAGAGCACGGACAGGAAAATTCTGTCCGTATGGGAGAACTGGAAAAAGAAAAGCGCCGGCTGGAAGAAGCGCTGTACGGAATCTCCCGGCAGAAGAGAGGGGAAACAGAATATGAAATGCAGTGAGATTTGCTGTGCAATAGAGCGGGAGTATTCACCGGAATACGCCTGTGAGTGGGATAACGTGGGGCTGCTGGCAGGAAGGCGCGATAAAGAAGTGAAAAGGATCCTGCTGGCGTTGGATGCCACAGATGAGACAGTACAGACGGCTGTGGAGCAGGAGGCCGACATGCTGATTACCCATCATCCCATGCTTTTCTCCGCAATCAAAAGAGTGACGGATGAAGATATGAATGGCCGCAGGCTTCTCGCCCTGATCCGTCATGACATTTCTTATTATGCCATGCATACAAATTATGATACCAGAGGGATGGCGGATCTGGCGGCCAGGATGATGGATCTGCAGGAATGCACGGTGCTGGAGGAAGTCAAAGACGGAGAAGGCATCGGCAGAGTCGGCGTGCTGCCGGAGAGGATGACTCTGAGAGCATGCGCGGAGAAAGTCAAGGAGGCTTACGGGATACCGAACGTGAAGATTTTCGGAGATTTGAATAAGGAAGTTTATTCAGCGGCGATCTGTCCGGGAGCAGGAAAGAGCACGATGAAGGAGGTTCTTCGTTTCGGATGCGACGTCTATATTACCGGGGATATTGACCACCATACAGGGATTGACGCGGTGGATCAGGGGCTGTGTATCATCGATGCGGGACATTACGGGATCGAGCATATTTTTATGGAGGACGTTAAGGCATATCTGGAGAAGACTTTAAGCGGAGTCCGTATCTCCTGCGTGCCGGTCCGCCATCCTTTTGCGGTAATTTAAAAACAGACTTATAAGGAAGGTGCAGGAGATGAAGCGCATATTCGTTGCAGGTCAGAAAGTTGATGTCAGGGACGATATGACATACAGAGAACTGGCCGATGCGTATCAGAAAGATTATGAATATCCTATTGTGCTGGTTCTGGAAAAAGAGAGGCATAAAATGAGAGAACTGTTCCGCACGGCAGAGGACGGCTGCAGTGTGGAATTTCTGACCATCAGCGATAAGGCGGGATATGAGACGTATAAGAGAAGCGCCGTACTCCTTATGTTGAAAGCGGTATCCGATGTGGCAGGCATGGAAGCGGCGCGAAGCATCCGTGTTCATTTCACAGTCAGCGAAGGATTTTACTGTACGGCACAGGACATGAAAGTGGATGAGCGTTTTCTGACATCTGTAAAAGAGCGGATGGAGGAGCTGGCCGCGCAGGCAGTGCCTATTGAAAAGAAAAGCCTTCCGGTGGAAAAAGCCATCGAACATTTTGAACGGCACGGCATGAAGGATAAGGCGCGTCTGTTCCGTTTCCGGAGAAGTTCAACAGTCAATGTATACTGCCTGGACGGATTCGAGGATTATTATTATGGATATATGGTGCCCGATACCGGATACCTGAAATGTTTTGACCTGATTCCGTTTGACGAAGGATTTGTGTTGGAGTTCCCGCCCATGAAAGATCCGGGTAAACTGGCTCTTTTCGCGCCGGAGTATAAAGTATTTACCGCGCTGAAAAATTCCGGGAAATGGAGCACGGTACTGGGTGCAGGTACGGTCGGGGCGCTGAACGAGAAGATTGTGGACGGGGAGATCGGCAATATCATTCTCGCCCAGGAAGCCATGATGGAGAAAGAACTGGGAAACATCGCGGCGCAGATCGCATCCCGGGAGGATAAGAAACTGATCATGATCGCCGGTCCGTCTTCTTCCGGCAAGACAACTTTTTCCCACAGGCTGTCTATCCAGCTGATGGCGCACGGACTGAAACCGCATCCTATCGCTGTGGACAATTATTTTGTGGAACGGGAAGACACGCCGCGGGATGAAAACGGCGACTATAATTTTGAATGTCTGGGAGCCATGGACATTGAGCTGTTCAACAGCCAGATGCAGGCGCTTCTGCGGGGAGAGAAAGTAGCCCTGCCCACATTCAATTTTCTGACCGGAAAGAAAGAGTATAAGGGCAACGAACTTAAGCTGGGGCACGACGATGTGCTGGTGATCGAAGGAATCCACTGTCTGAACGACGCATTATCCTATTCTTTGCCGAAGGAGAATAAATTCAAAATTTATCTGAGCGCGCTTACGCAGCTGAACGTGGATGAGCATAACAGGATTCCGACGACGGACGGACGCCTGCTCCGCCGGATCGTGCGGGACGCCAGGACACGGGGATCCTCTGCCCGGCGGACTATCGCCATGTGGCCGTCTGTGCGCAGGGGAGAGGATGAAAATATCTTCCCCTATCAGGAGACTGCCGACGTGGTGTTCAATTCCGCGCTGGTCTACGAGCTGGCGGTGCTGAAACAGTACGCGGAACCGCTTCTGTTCAGTATCCGCCCGGAAGATCCGGAATATCCGGAGGCAAAACGCCTTCTGAAATTCCTGGATTACTTCCTGGGGATCGACAGCGAGCGGGTTCCGAATAATTCCATTCTTCGGGAATTTATCGGCGGAAGCTATTTTCATGTGTAGGAATTAATTGCATATAGAGGTATGAAAAATCCGGGAGATATGGCTCCTGGATTTTTTATGCCTTTTCAAACCTCATAAAAAATCCTGAGGAGGAGGCACCTATCAGGCATACAAAATGTTTCATATAGCTTCCTCCTATAATAAAAACATAGCAGAGGAAGCTTACACACAGATGAATACAGAGTTACAGATCTGTAAGCTGCACCGGGGATTTCTATTTTACTTTATTCTGCGGAAGCCAGCGGCCTTTCCACGCGTACAGAACCATCAGGATCACGCCCAGCAGCCAGGAGACCGGGTAGAGGACGAAGACGCCGTCAATTGCCGGAAAAAACGGAAGGATCCATTGAATCCAGACGATGCGGAACAGGCACAGGGAAACCAGAAGAATCACCATCGGAGGGATGCTTTTTCCGGTGCCTCTTACCGTTCCCGCAAGCCCGTGCAGGATACTCAGCAGAAAATAGAACGGGCAGAAATACCGCATCGTGAGTTCGCCGTAGGCGATTGCGGCCGTGTTGTCAGTGAACATACGCATCAGAGGATCAGAAAAGAGAAGCAGCAGCGCTCCTGTGGCGACGGTATAAAGAAATCCCATGGCAAGAGTCGCCCACATGCCTTTTTTGACCCGGTCAATCTTCCCTGCGCCGTAATTCTGACCGGTAAATGTCGTGACAGCCATACTGAAGCTTGTGACCGGCAGAATATTAAAGCCGTCGATTTTCATGTAAGCGCCGAAGCCGGCCATGGCATCGGCGCCGAACCTGTTTACGCTGGATTGAACCAGAACATTGGAGAAAGAGATGACCATGTTCTGGATGCCGGTAGGAAGACCGATCCGGATAATGCGGGACGCCATTTTCTTCTGGATGCGGATCTGGCGGAGACTGATCCGGTAGGAAGTCGGAACGCGCATCAGAAATCCAATTGCGAGGACACTGGAGACAAGCTGGCTGATATCGGTGGCGATAGCGGCTCCTGCGACACCCATATGGAATCCTCTTACCAGAAGAAGGTCAAGTACAATATTCGTGATGGAAGCAGAACCCAGATAGAGCAGGGAACGCTTGGAATTGCCGACGGCGTTCAGAATGCCGGAAGCCATATTGTAGAGAACATTAAACACGACGCCGCCGAAATAGATCTGCAGATAGGCGACGGAATCTGCCAGGACATCCTGGGGCGTATGCATCCATAAAAGCAGAGGCCGGCTTAAAAATACGCCTCCGATAGTCAGCGCGATTCCCAGAATCAGCGCGATAGCCATGGAAGTGTGTACAGCGTCGCGGATTCCTTTGCGGTCATCTGCGCCCAGATATTGAGAGACAACAACGCCCGCTCCGACGGCTGCGCCCTGACTGAAAGCAATCAGCAGATTGATCAGCGAAGTGCTGGACCCTACGGCGGCAAGCGCATTGCTTCCCACAAAATTTCCAACGATGATGGAATCTGCGGTATTGTAAAGCTGCTGCAGCAGATTTCCAAGAATCAGCGGAACAGAGAAAAAGATAATTTTTTTCAATATATTTCCATCCGTCATAAGCCCGTTTTGGCTGACGGTTTCTGTCTGCATATTCACGATGATTCCTCCTCATACAAATATTCCGTCCCTCAGTATAGGAGCATGTTTAGAAGTTGTAAAGAGAAAATGAAGTTTTCTTGACAAAACAGGACAAGACAGCTAGACTAGAAGCGCATTCAGAAAATGTTTCAAAGTGAAATGGGGCTATAGAAATGAAAGAATTTATCAGAAAGAAGCATCTGGTTTTGCTGGCGGTCTGGTTTGCGGTTTATATGTCGCTGTTCGTGTACCAGGAGATTTTTCCGCCGGAGCAGGTGACGATTATTCACTGCCGGCTGGATGATGTAATCCCGCATGTGCCGGCGTTTATTTTCCCGTATCTGAGCTGGTTCCCGTATATCATTGTCTGCGCGGTGCTGGCGGTCAGGAACCTGGATGGGGAAGACTATACGAAAGCGCTTCTGATCCTGACCATGGGTATGAACATTTTCCTGCTGATCACTTATCTGTGGCCGACGGGCCTTGATTTCCGGGAGAGTATTACCTATGATACGGCGACGCTCAGCGGCTGGCTGATGAAGTTTGTACAGTCTGTGGATACGCCGAAAGCGGTATTCCCAAGCATGCACGCGTATGTGACCCTGGCTCTGCAGTATACGCTGGAGCTTCAGAGAGACCGGCTTCCAAAGGCAGGCATCTGGGTCGGCAGATTTTTCGCTGCGGCGATCATTCTCTCCACTATGTTCACCAAACAACATTCCGCGTTGGATGTGATCGGAGCGGTGGTGCTGTTTGGCGTATTGTGGGCTGTATTTGAGACTGTATTTGCGAAACATGAGGAAAAAATACAGATCCGGAGGGAACAGACAGAATAAGCGGCAGGACTTCGGCGCTTGACAGAGGTATTTCAGTAGGATAGAATATAGAAACGGCAAGTAGGACAGGCAATCGCGGCTGATGTATATCAGGTGAGGAAAGTCCGGGCTTCACAGGGCAGGATGCCGGATAACGTCCGGTGGAGGTGACTCCAAGGCCAGTGCAACAGAAATAAACCGCCAGGATTATTCCTGGTAAGGGTGGAAAGGCAGTGTAAGAGACTACCGCCCGGCTGGTAACAGACGGGGCACATGTAAACCCCATCCGAAGCAAGACCAAGCAGAAGCATATGGCGGCCCGTCAGCTTCAGGTAGGTCGCTGGAGCGTGCTGGCAACAGCACGTCTAGATAGATGATTGCTCAACGACATAACCCGGCTTATCGTCCTGCTTGCCATTTTTATAAAGGAGAATACCATGAAGAAACTCTATTCCTGGAATGTGAACGGTCTGCGGGCCTGCATGACGAAAGGATTTATGGATTTTGTAGAGCGGGAGCAGCCGGATGTGCTGTGCCTGCAGGAGACCAAGATGCAGCCGGATCAGGCTGATTTTGATTTTGGAGATTATACGGTGTATTGGAACAGCGCTCAGAAAAAGGGCTATTCAGGAACAGCGGTCCTGACGAAAGAAGTGCCGCTGAATGTGTCCTATGATCTGGGACTGGACCGTCACAATACGGAAGGCAGGACGATCACCCTGGAATATCCCGGATATTATCTGGTCAATGTCTATGTGCCTAATGCACAGCAGGGACTGGCGCGTATTGATTACCGGATGGAGTGGGAGGACGACTTCCGCGCGTATCTGGGAGCCCTGAAGGAGAAAAAACCGGTGATCGTCACCGGGGATTTTAATGTGGCGAAGGAAGAGATCGATCTGAAGAATCCAAAGACCAACCGCGGCAATGCCGGATTTTCGGATGAGGAGCGTCAGAAAATGAGAGACCTGCTGGCGTCCGGATTTGTGGATTCTTTCCGCTATCTGTATCCGGATCTGGAAGGGGTCTACAGCTGGTGGTCTTACCGCTTTAAGGCCAGAGAGAAGAATGCGGGGTGGCGTATCGATTATTTTCTGGTGTCAGAGGGATATGAAGATCACATCGAAGACAGCAGGATTCTGACACAGCAGATGGGCAGCGATCATTGCCCGGTGGAACTGATATTAAAAGATTGAATGAGTCTGATATGAGGCAGGCCGTCTGTTTCGGAAAGAGAACAGACGGCCTGGTATTTTTTAATCGATCCGGGTGATTGTCCCCTGGATTTTTTTGTTTTTTAAAGTGCTGATAATAGTGGGCACGGCTCCAAGAAGAAGAAATACATAAACCATTGCCAGATTGCCCCAGTAGACAGACGGCTCAATGATAAATTCCTGAAGAAGCCATGGGATTGCCTGGTAGGAAGTAAAGACATCCCATGCCAGTTCTCTGGCAACAACGATAGCCCAGTCAAGACGGTCCCCCGCGTAAGTCATGACAATCATAAGGATGCAGGAGATTATGATGCCTTTCTTCGAGAGCTTCCTGCCGAGCATCTCATATCCTTTCAGAGTGCAGACTGCCATAACAACTCCGGACAAGGCTGCCACGTATCCGAGCTGGCTCAGAATAATAATACAGACAACCCCGATAAGCGTGCCAAGAAGCGCGCCTACAATGCCGCCGATGACATTTTCGCCCGCAGCCCTGGATTCCTGCTGGGCAAGTATGGCGCTTTGACTTACATTTTGAAAGCAGTCAGAGCAAAGCTGCGCGTAAAAGCCGGATATGGTGCAGGGAGAAGTATCCTCTCCGGTTTTTCCGCAGAGCTGACAGCAGTTTTCGTATCCCTTTAAGCGAAGATAAGAAGTCAGATTCTGAAGTTCCTCTAAAAAGACAGCGCGTAATTTTTCCTGGTTCGATGTACTTTTCAAAGTCATGGTAATCAGATTTTGATTCTGCGCCAGAGAGGATACATTGCGGTGTTCCTTTTTGTAAATCTTGCAGTCCTGTTTTGTGAGCGAAGAATCCCGCGCCTGAGCGGCAATCTCCACGGTCAGCATGTAAAAATATGCTCTGGAACCGGAAACAAATGGATGGACAAGCATCTGGTAGCCGCCGTAGGTTCCGTACATTGTGCCTTCTTCTTCGTTCAGCCGCAATCCGGCAGCCTCGGCAAGCTGTTGGTAACAGTTCAGTAATTTCCCGGCAATTCTTTTGTTCATTCTTGAATATCTCCCTTCCGACACTGGTATGAATGTCTGTTTATATAATGGGAGAATCTGTATTATCTGTCAAGAATAAGATTTTCTTCGGTCTCAGATCATTGCGAGGATAGCTGCCTTAGGTCTGGCCCCCATGACCTGATTCACAATTTTGCCGTTTTTCATCACCACTAATGTAGGGATACTCATTACATGAAATTGACTGGCCAGTTCCGGCTGCTCATCCACATTGATTTTTCCGACTTTGATGTCGGGGCGTTCGTCGGCGAT
Source organism: Lachnoclostridium sp. An196 (assembly GCF_002160135.1). Classification (GTDB taxonomy): domain Bacteria; phylum Bacillota; class Clostridia; order Lachnospirales; family Lachnospiraceae; genus Hominiventricola; species Hominiventricola avistercoris. The sequence continues at coordinate 27,213 of NZ_NFJZ01000012.1, forward strand.
CTCTTCTATGATGGGAACAACCATACGGCATGGAGCGCACCACGGAGCCCAGAAGTCCAGCAGAACAGGTTTGTCAGAGCGGGTTACTTCTTCCTGAAAATTGGTTTTATTAATGTTGACAGCAGACATTTTTTGTCCTCCTTTTCTTGTTTTGTTTTATGAGCTGATAATAACGGTTTTACGGAAATACTTCTGTGACAAAATCACTTACGGGTGAAGCCGGGAACCATGGTTACGGAGAAAAAAGGCAAAAAAGGGGAACAAAAGCGGAAAATGGAAGAATACACGATTGACATATGGTCAAAATGCACAAAGTTGGCTCTGTAATAGCTGGGTTTTGTTGAGATAATTGTGCAAAAACGAAAAAAATTAAAGCAGAAATTGCTTTCTTTTTCATAAAATTGTATAATAATAAAGTATTTAAATGAAAGTGAGGATCTTTCTTATGAAACAGAATAGCATGTTGGCAATGATTCTGGCCGGTGGGCGAGGCTCCCGTCTGCACGATCTTACCAATAAGGTCGCAAAACCGGCTGTGGCGTATGGCGGAAAGTATAAGATTATCGATTTTCCGCTGAGTAACTGTGCGAACAGCGGCATTGATGTTGTCGGTGTTCTGACGCAGTATGAATCTGTGCTCCTGAACAGTTATGTGGCAGGAGGAAGCAGTTGGGGTCTGGATGCCCGTGACAGCGGCGTATTCGTGCTGCCGCCCCGTGAAAAATCGGATGTGAATCTGAATGTATACCGGGGAACAGCGGACGCGATCTCCCAGAATATTGATTTTGTAGACAGTTATGAGCCGGAGTATATTCTGATTCTGTCCGGCGACCATATTTACAAAATGAATTATGCGAAGATGCTGAAGTATCATAAAGAAAATAATGCGGACGCGACGATCGCCGTAATCGAAGTGCCTATGAAAGAGGCAAGCCGTTTTGGTATCATGAATACAGATACGGAGACCGGCCAGATTGTAGAATTTGAGGAAAAACCGGAACATCCGAAGAGCAATCTTGCTTCTATGGGCATCTATATTTTTAACTGGAAGCTGCTGCGTAAGATGCTGGTGGCAGATATGAAGAATGAGTCTTCGAACCATGACTTTGGAAAAGACATCATTCCGACGCTTCTGAATGACGGAAAGAGACTGTTTGCGTATAAATTCAAAGGATACTGGAAAGACGTGGGAACGATCGATTCCCTTTGGGAAGCCAATATGGATCTGCTGGACAAGAAGAGCGGCCTGAATCTGGACGACCGTACCTGGAAGATTTATACGGAAGATACCCCCACATTCCCGCAGTACATTTCTGAAACAGCGGATGTAAAGAACGCGTATATTACTCAGGGATGTGCGGTAGAAGGGAAAGTACATAATTCTGTGCTGTTTACCGGCGCTCAGGTAGGCGAAGGCGCACAGGTTCTGGACAGCGTACTGATGCCGGGAGCTATTGTAGAGGCAGGAGCGGTTGTACAGCGCGCCCTGGTAGCGGACGGAGTAAAAATTGGCAGTCAGGCAGTGGTGGGCGACGCGAACAGCGAACACATCGAACTGATAGCGAAAAATGTAAAAGGGGTAGGTTGACTATGGCAAGAGCATTAGGAATTGTAAGCTTTTCTGAAAACCATATTTGGGTAGACGGGATGGAGAATTATCGTTCAATAGGAGCGTTTTCTTTCCTTGGAAGATATCGGGTGATAGATTTTCCGATTTCCAACTTTTCCAACAGCGGTATCGACCGGATCCAGGTATATGTAAGAAGAAGACCTCAGTCTTTAGTACAGCATATCGGAACCGGACGTCATTTTAATATTAATTCCAAGAGCGGATACGTGCAGATCATGTTTACGGATTCCCAGGAGGAAAATGATTACTACAATACGGATGTAAAAGCATATATGGCAAATCTGGAGCATATTGAGAATACCTCCAATACGCATGTGGTGATCGCTCCGGCGTACATGGTTTACACGCAGGATTTTGATGCGCTGCTGAAGACTCACATTGAGTCCGAGGCGGACATCACGGTGCTGTACCATTCCGTAGACAACGCAAAAGAGGCATATCAGAACTGCTACTGCGTGAATCTGAACCGCCAGAAAGGCGTAGAGTCCTTCGAGCGGAACAACGGAAAGCTGAAAAACCGCAATATTTTCATGGATACCTATGTTATGAAAAAAGAGGTGTTCATTGAACTCCTGAAAGAGGCGCAGAAGACGTCTTCCATGTACACGCTCCGTATGATTATCAATGATAAATGCAGCGAGATGGATATCCGCGGAGTGGCGCACAGAGGATTTTTCGCGCCGATCACCGATTTCAAGAGTTATTATGACGGAAATATGTCTCTGTTGGATCTGAAGACGGCAAAAGCGGTGTTTAACGATTCCTGGCCGATTTATACCAGGACCAATGATTCTTGTCCTACCCAGTATTTTGAGACGGCTGATGTGAAGAGATCGTTTGTGGCAAACGGCTGCACCATCGAGGGAACCGTGGAAAATTCCGTGGTTGGACGTGAGTGCGTGATCAAACCGGGGGCAGTGGTGAAGAACTGTATTCTTCTCACCAATGTAGTGATCGGAGAAGGCGTACATATCGAAGGACAGGTCGTGGATAAGAACGCGAGAGTCACGAAGATGAAAGAGATCATCGCCGATCCGAAGACGCCGGGATATATCAGAAGAAACGATATGGTATAAAAATCATAGACAGAGCAAAAGTTACGCCGCCGGATGCAGATGCATCCGGCGGCGTTTTCACGGCATATGCCGATTTTTAGCGGATATTATGCAGATCGGAAATTAACTGAGCAGAGACTTGCAGATCTCTTCCAGATGATCCCGGATCTTAATATGCTGCGGACAGACTTCCTCACATTTACCGCATTTGATACATTCTGTGGCGGAAGCTTTGCTGTGTCCGCCGACCAGCCATGACTCCTGTCCTTTGGCGGTCTCTTTGTTCCCGTACAGGGTCAGCAGGTTCCTTGCGGTGAAAGAACCGGAGATACCGATGTTCTGCGGACAGACTTTCGCGCAGTAATTACAGGTGGTGCACGGGATCAGGGGAATCGCTGCAAGGGCTTCCTGCGCCTGTTTCAGCGTCTCCTTTTCTTTGTCGCTCAGACCGGAAAAGTCTTTCATGTAGGAAAGATTGTCCTCCATCTGCTCCACGCTGCTCATGCCGGACAGAACGGTGATGATTCCTTCCAGGTCAGCGGCAAAACGGATGCCCCAGGATGCGGGAGAAGAATCCGGTTCAGCGGCTTTCAGAATATCCTCCACCGGTTTCGGAGGCGTTGCCAGCATACCCCCTTTGACGGGTTCCATGATGATAACCGGTTTGCCGTGCTTTCTGGCCACTTCATAGCATGCTCTGGACTGGATGGCCGGATTTTCCCAGTCCGCGTAATTGATCTGGAGCTGAACGAACTCCATCTCCGGATGGGCAGTCAGAATCGCATCCAGTTCCTCCGGGGTAGAATGGAAGGAAAATCCTGCGTGTTTGATCAGTCCTTCCTGCTTTTTCTCCTGAATCCAGCTCCACATGTCAAAATCGTCAAAGTATTTGGTCCTGGACTCGCCCAGATTATGCAGCAGATAAAAGTCGAAATATCCGGCGCCAGTCTTTTTCAGGGAAGTATCAAACTGTGCCATTGCCTCTTCTTTGGTTTTGCAGTTGATCCATGCGGCGTTTTTTGTGGCGAGTTGGAAGCGGTCTCTGGGATAGCGCTCCACCAGAGCCTGACGGATCGCTTCTTCACTGCCTGCGTACGCCCATGCGGTGTCAAAATAAGTAAATCCTGCAGCCAGGAAAAGATCGACCATCTTCCTTACCTGTTCTACGTCGATCTGGCCGTCTTTCTGCGGCAGACGCATAAGGCCGAATCCCAGTTTTTTGATGTCCTCTCCTAAGTATGACATAGTTGCAGTCTCCTTTCTTCCCGCCGGTCCAGCGGGCCTTTTTCCTTATTGTAATGCTTTCCCGGATACCTGTCTAATGCCTAGTAAAAATGAAGGTTCATGCCTGCAGGTTATAGCCGTTTATTCCGGGCGCGCAGTGTATCCTGCATATGTTAGTCGACGCCCATGGCGCGCAGCAGGATCCGGGCGCATTCTTCTGAGGACAAGGTGGATGTGTTCAGCTCCATATCATAGTTGCTGCGGTCTTTCCAGTTTTTTTCTGTCCAGTATTTGAAATAATCACTTCGCTGGCGGTCTTTGCGTTCCAGCATCTTCTTTGCTTCCGCCTCTGTCACCGATTCGGTCCTCATGATCCGGTCAATTCGTTTGGCCTGATCGGAGGAATATATGTATACGCTGACTGCCTTGGAATCCTCCTTCAGGATTTCGGTGGAACACCTGCCCACAAATACAGCCGGGCCGGATTTTGCCAGATCTTTAATGGCTTTCTGTACTTCGTAGTACAACTCGTAGATTTTAGACTGGTTCCCGCCCTGGTTATAGCTGGCGAAAAGAGCGATATTATAGAGAAAACTGCCTGTATTTTTTTCATCGTATTCTTTCAGCAGGTCGAGAGAAATTCCTTTCTCTTTTGCCACCTTGACCATAAGATTTCCGTCATAGTAAGGAATTCCGGCCATCTCAGAGACCATTTTCCCGATCTCACGTCCACCGCTTCCAAATTCTCTTTCAATTGCCAATGATTTCGTCATGATATTCACTCTCCTTTTTTTGACTTCGGGTGACCGCGTCCCGGACAATGCGGATAAATTCTTCCGCATCCTCGGGGCCGAGCATTTCCAGAAACGCAGCCGTATGCTCGATGCCTTCGCTGCTCTTTTCGTCGACGACAGTCCGTCCTTCCTCTGTGATGGAGACGAGTACGCGCCGCCGGTCGGAGGGATCCGCGCTGCGCAGTGCGTAGCCTTTCTTTTCCAGTGCGTTCAGGATCGCTGCGGTCCGGGAACTCCGGATGCCGAAGGCGCTCGTCAGTTCTCCGGCTGAGACGCTGTCGTTCTGAAGACTCAGATAATGCAGCACTGCCTGCTCGCCGAAGGACATACCGCTTAGATTCCTGATCATAGGCATCTGATTCAGTTTTTTCATATAATAGAGAAAATCTTTCGCTTTTTCCCGATAATCCATATCGCACCCGCTTTATCTCATGCTATGAGATATTTATATCATGGCTACACGTGAATGTCAATATGGGGGATCAGGCGTCAATGAGGCATATGCTCCAGGAAACATCCCTTTTCGTGGGAATATATTATGCCCACCGCCTGCAGATAGGCATAGATGATCGTAGTTCCGACGAATTTCATTCCTCTTTTTTTCAGATCTGCGGAGATCGCGTCCGACAGATCGGAACGGGTTTTCCCTGTTTCATAAATGGTCTTTCCGTCGGTCCATTTCCAGAGATAATTGGAAAAACTCTGGTACTCTTTCTGAATATCCTGGAAGATACGCGCATTGTTTACTGCCGCTTCAATTTTCCGGCGGTTGCGTACGATACCCGGGTCCTGGCAGAGCGCATTTATCTTTTCTTCTCCGTATCTGCAGACTTTTTCCAGATCGAAATCATCGAATGCAGCCCGGAAACGTTCCCTTTTATTGAGAATGCATTCCCAGGACAGTCCGGCCTGGAAAGACTCCAGGATCAGCATTTCAAACAAATGCTGGTCGTCATGTACCGGAACGCCCCACTCTTCATCGTGATAGCGGATGTACCGTTCGTTTTTCGGATTGGCCCAGAAGCACCTGGTTTTCTGGTCTGTCCATTCCATAGTAAAAACTCCTTTCTGCTTTGCCGCCGCGGTCAGGGAGCAGAGCTGCTTTTCGGAACGTAGAGTCCGGAAAGATCTGCCCCTTCCAGTTTCAGAAGGTGGATCTTGAGATCAATGCCGCCGGCATATCCGGTCAGACTGCCGTCGGATCCTATAACCCGGTGGCAGGGAATGATGATGCTGATGGGATTGTGGGCGACTGCCCCGCCCACCGCCTGGGCCGACATGGTACTGCGATTCAACTGTTTCGCCGCTTCCCGGGCGAGTGTGCCGTATGTAGTCATTTCTCCGTAGGGAATCCGGCAGAGCAGCTTCCAGATCTCCTGACGAAATGGACTCCCGGAAGGACGCAGCGGGAGTTCTCCGATATCCGGTTTTTTGCCGGAAAAATACCGTTTCAGCCAGCCGCGGGCAGACTGGAAGACCGCAAGATCTCCGTTTTCTTCTGCTGCATCCCGGAGTGTGGACAGAAAATATTTCTGGCCTTCGATCCACAGCCCGGTCAGCGCTTCGCCATCAGAGGCCAGAGTCAGCATTCCGACGGGAGACGGACAGGTGGTAATATAGTTCATATTGATATCCCTTCTTCGGCGTTCTGCGGTAAAACAGAACGGTTGTTTGTGATTTATTTTACCACACAGAGACCGGCATGGGAACTGTTTGACAGAAATACGAAAAGGGCGATTTCCGGAAGAAAATATTCTTTCCCTTTTATCCGTTCTCTATTATAATGGCAATAGAGAGATTAATACCATATCAGGAGGGAACTATGCCAAAGAGAACAGATATTCACAAAGTACTGATCATAGGATCCGGACCGATCATCATCGGACAGGCCTGTGAGTTTGACTATTCCGGCACTCAGGCGTGCAAGGCGCTGCGGAAACTGGGATATGAAATTGTACTGGTTAATTCCAATCCGGCCACGATCATGACGGATCCAGAGACAGCGGATGTGACCTATATAGAGCCGTTGAATGTGGAACGGCTGGAACAGATCATTGCCAAAGAACGCCCGGACGCGCTGCTGCCGAATCTGGGAGGACAGTCCGGACTGAACCTGTGCGCAGAACTGGCGAAGGCAGGCATCCTGGAAAAATATCAGGTACAGGTGATCGGGGTCCAGGTGGACGCCATCGAGCGGGGCGAGGACCGGATCGAGTTTAAGAATTCCATGAATGCGCTGGGGGTCGAGATGGCGAGAAGCGAAGTGGCGTACAGTGTGGACGAAGCGCTTGCCATCGCTGAGAAACTGGGCTATCCGGTGGTGCTGCGTCCGGCCTATACCATGGGCGGCGCCGGCGGCGGACTGGTGTACAACCGGGAAGAACTGAAGACGGTCTGCGCCAGAGGCCTGCAGGCCAGTCTGGTGGGACAGGTGCTTGTGGAAGAATCGATCCTTGGCTGGGAAGAACTGGAACTGGAGATCGTCCGTGATGCGGACAACAATATGATCACGGTCTGCTTTATTGAGAACATTGATCCCATGGGCGTCCATACAGGAGATTCGTTCTGCTCCGCACCTATGCTGACCATTTCAGAGGAAGTCCAGAAGCGTCTGCAGGAGCAGGCATACAAGATTGTGGAATCGGTGCAGGTGATCGGAGGAACGAACGTACAGTTCGCTCACGACCCGGTCAGCGACCGGATTGTGGTGATCGAGATCAATCCGCGTACTTCACGTTCTTCCGCCCTGGCTTCAAAGGCAACGGGATTCCCTATCGCGCTGGTATCGGCGATGCTGGCGGCAGGGCTGACGCTGAAAGACATCCCCTGCGGAAAATACGGCACACTGGACAAATATGTGCCGGACGGCGACTATGTGGTGATCAAATTTGCCCGCTGGGCATTTGAAAAATTTAAAGGCGTGGAAGACAAGCTGGGAACACAGATGCGCGCGGTCGGCGAAGTCATGAGTATCGGAAAAACATATAAGGAAGCATTCCAGAAAGCGGTGCGAAGTCTGGAAACGGGACGCTACGGTCTGGGCTATGCCAGGAATTATCATGAAATGACGAAGGAGGATCTGCTGCGTCTTCTGATCACGCCGTGCAGCGACCGTCATTTTATCATGTACGAGGCGCTGCGCAAGGGGGCGTCGGTGGAAGAGATCCATCAGCTGACCAAGGTAAAAGTCTGGTTCATCCAGCAGATGAAAGAACTGGTAGAAGAGGAGGAAGCGCTGCTTAAATACAAAGGCGGACTTCCCACGGACGAGATGCTTACGGCAGCCAAAAAGGACGGATTTTCGGATAAATATCTGAGCCGGATTCTGGAGATCCCGGAGGACCGGGTACGGGAGCGCCGCATCGCCATCGGAGTGGAAGAAAACTGGGAAGGCGTCCATGTGAGCGGGACGCCGGACAGTGCATATTATTATTCCACTTACAACGGAACGGACAAAAATCCGATCCGCACCGACAAGCCGAAAGTCATGATTCTGGGCGGAGGCCCCAACCGGATCGGGCAGGGCATCGAGTTCGACTACTGCTGTGTTCATGCAGCGCTGTCCCTGAAAAAGCTGGGATTTGAGACGATCATCGTGAACTGCAATCCGGAGACGGTATCCACCGATTATGATACTTCGGACAAACTGTATTTTGAGCCGCTGACACTGGAAGACGTGCTGAGCATTTATAAGAAAGAGAAGCCTGTGGGTGTGATCGCACAGTTCGGAGGGCAGACCCCGCTGAACCTGGCTTCGGAACTGGAGAAAAATGGCGTCAAGATTCTGGGAACGCCGCCCGCCGTCATTGATCTTGCGGAGGACCGGGATCTGTTCCGGGAGATGATGGAAAAGCTGGAGATCCCCATGCCCGAATCCGGCATGGCGACGACGGTGGACGAAGCGCTGGCGATCGCCAGAAGAATCGGATATCCGGTGATGGTGCGTCCTTCTTACGTATTGGGCGGACGCGGCATGGAAGTGGTCTATGATGATGAAAGCATGACAGAATACATGAAGGCGGCCGTGGGCGTGACGCCGGACCGTCCGATCCTGATCGACCGATTCCTGAACCATGCGCTGGAGTGCGAGGCGGATGCCATCAGCGACGGCACGCATGCGTTCGTCCCGGCCGTGATGGAACATATCGAGCTGGCAGGGATCCATTCGGGAGATTCCGCGTGCATCATTCCTTCGGTGCATATTTCCGCAGAAAATGTGGAGACGATCAAAGAATACACGAGGAAGATCGCTGAGGAAATGCATGTCAGAGGCCTCATGAACATGCAGTACGCGATTGAGAACGGAAAAGTGTACGTGCTGGAAGCCAATCCCAGGGCGTCCCGTACGGTTCCGCTGGTTTCCAAAGTCTGCAACATCCGCATGGTGCCGCTGGCAGTAGATATTATTACATCGGAGCTGACCGGAAGACCATCGCCGGTACCGGGGCTGAAAGAGCAGGATATTCCATATTATGGCGTAAAGGAAGCCGTATTCCCATTTAATATGTTCCCGGAGGTGGATCCGATCCTGGGACCGGAAATGCGTTCCACCGGAGAAGTCCTGGGACTTTCGCCGTACTACGGGGAAGCGTTTTTCAAGGCTCAGGAGGCGACTCAGACGAAACTGCCGCTTGGCGGGACTGTGCTGATATCGGTGAACCGCAGAGACAAAGCGGAAGTGGTGGAGATCGCCAGAGGATTTGCGGACTGCGGGTTCCGGATTGTGTCTACGGGAGAGACCTGCAGACTGATCCAGGAGGCGGGAATCCCGGCGGAGCGGGTAAACAAGCTGTATGAAGGACGTCCGAATATCCTGGATATGATTACCAACGGTCAGATCGACCTGATCGTCAACTCGCCGTCCGGAAAAGAAAGCGTCCACGACGACAGCTATCTGCGGAAAGCGGCGATTAAAGCGAAGATCCCGTACATGACCACGATCGCGGCGGCACGCGCCACATTCAAAGGAATTCATTACGTACAGCAGCACGGCAACGGAGAAGTAAAATCCCTGCAGCAGCTGCACAGCGAAATTCGGGTGAAAGAATGATTGTGGATATAGAAAAAAGGAGAAAAAGAGTTTACCATTTTTCCGCAGAAGATAAATGGGATCTCATTCCTGGTTCTTCAAAGATTGCAAATATACCGGAAGATTCTATATTGGCATACGGAAAATTAAGAAGCCTTTTCGGAGAACCAGTATATGAGACGAAAAACATGGAGGACCAGTATCTTTATAGTCTCCGGGGACAAGACGAAAAGGGACAAGAGGTTTTTATTTATGCGTATAGCGGACCAAGTGGCCCAGCTATAGGCGGATTAAATGACCGGGACAGCCTGGAAGCGGCAGAGCAGTTAATTGAATTAATTAAAAATGCAGCACCTGCAGATTATGATTATACTGGCTATTATACAGATTTTTTTCTGAAGATACATGAAGGAATTAAAGACGGAATACCGTTTTGTAAAGAAACGCCAGTGGATCCGAAAGAGATAGAATTCTGAATTGTTGGTGAGAAAATTGCTGCCCGGCAGGCGGAAATGGCCTGCCGGGCAGCATTCTCGATTCAAGATAAAAACGTGTAGCATTTAACTGGATTTACGCAGTAAATGCTACACGTCGCTTTCAATAATAGCATTTTCAGCTGTTTTTTCAAAGGTGATTTTACGCAAAAATGTTCATAAAATTGTTGATTAAATGAACATAAACGGGATATAATGGGAAAAAAGGTAAAAGGAGAGGACACCTTGACGCAGAAAGAAATGGAACAGCAAAAGGAAATAGAGCGTCTTCAAAATAAAATCCGTTCCTTGTTAGACGCATATGAACGTGTTTCTCTGGAGTTGGAGCAGTTAAAGACAGAACAAAAACCACAGAAGCAAAAGGGACGTCCTCCTGTAAAGAGAGAAGTAAAAGAAAGGATTCTGGCGCGATATCGTAAAAGGGATACCATGCGTGTAATCTCAAAAGAGGAAGGGATTGCGTTGAGCACGGTGCAAAAAATCATAAAAGAAGCATCGGAACAGTCACGCATCGTATATGTTTATGCGGATAAAGAGATTCCCACAACGATTATCGATGCCAGCGCTCTGACACAAAGAGTAGAGATTGAGAATCTGACAGATGATATGCTCAGCAGAGCATTTGGTATCCAGGAACATCCGAGCTGGGAAGATTATGAAACATTTCTGGAGACACGTTGTATGCCCCGGACAAGGTATGGAATTAAAGCGGAATTGCACAGGATGGGAATTGACAGTTATGATCCGTTTCAGATTTTGGAAAAGACGGCGGGAAGGGTTTGTGGTGATCATCAATATCTGATTCGGATGGGGAAAGACTGGATATTGCGATATGATCAGGTGAGGAAAGGATCCAGGAAAGGGACGGACAGGAGGAAAAAGCTGCTGACGTTTATGGCGGAAACAGAAAGGGAGTGGAAGCTGGATGAAAGTAAATATTGACGAAATGCAGAAAGAGATGCATTATGGCTGGACTTCCTCAAAAGGGAATCAGAATAAATGGCGCATAGATGGAGGATGTAGAAAAAATTCTGCAGGAGTTTCAGGGTGTTTATGAAGACAGAATTTTGATAAGAGTACAGGAGACGATTCGTATGCAGATGCGAAAATACGCATATCTGTTTTTAGCCTTGTAAATCATCCGGTGATCGTTTATAATCGGATGAAGAGCCTTGAAAAGGTACAATTATAGGCAGTATGCCGGTATTTTAGATAGAAGGAGATACAAGTGATGAAGAGAGTACGGACAAGATTCGCGCCGAGTCCTACCGGACGTATGCACGTGGGAAACCTGCGTACGGCGCTGTATGCATATCTGATCGCGAAACATGAAGGGGGAGATTTTCTGCTGCGTATCGAGGATACGGACCAGGAGCGCTATGTGGAAGGCGCGGTGGATATCATTTACCGCACGCTGGAGAAAACCGGCCTGATCCATGATGAAGGTCCGGATAAGGACGGCGGTGTAGGTCCCTATGTACAGAGCGAACGCCAGGCGGCGGGGATCTATCTGGAATATGCAAAGAAACTGATCGAAAAAGGAGAAGCATATTACTGCTTCTGTGATAAAGAGCGTCTGGAAGGGCTGAAGCAGGAAGTGGCCGGCAAGGAGATCATGGTCTATGACAAGCACTGCCTGCATTTGAGCAAAGAAGAGGTAGAGGCGAAACTGGCAGCGGGCGTGCCCTATGTGATCCGGCAGAACAATCCGCAGACCGGGACGACCACGTTCCACGACGAGATTTACGGAGATATTACGGTGGATAATTCCGAGCTGGACGATATGATCCTGATCAAATCCGACGGATATCCTACTTACAATTTCGCCAATGTGGTAGACGACCATCTGATGGGCATCACCCATGTGGTGAGAGGAAATGAATATCTGTCCTCTTCGCCAAAATACAACCGTCTCTATGAGGCGTTCGGATGGGAAGTGCCGGTGTATGTACACTGTCCGCTGATCACAGACGAGAATCATAAGAAATTAAGCAAACGCTGCGGACATTCTTCCTATGAAGATTTGATCGAACAGGGATTCCTGACAGAGGCAGTGGTGAACTTTGTGGCGCTTCTGGGGTGGTCGCCGGAGGACAACCAGGAGATCATGTCCCTGCAGGAACTGATTGAAAAATTTGACTATCACCATATGAGCAAATCTCCGGCGGTGTTCGACTACGGAAAGCTGAAATGGATGAACGGCGAATACATCAAAGCCATGGATTTTGAAGCGTTTTATGAGCAGGCGCTCCCGATCATGAAAGAAGTGATCACGAAAGATTATGATTTCCGCAAGATCGCCCAGATGGTGAAAACACGCATCGAGATCTTCCCGGACATCAAGGAGCTGATCGATTTCTTCGAGGAAGTGCCGGAGTATGACGTGTCCATGTATACACATAAAAAGATGAAGACCACACAGGAAACTTCCCTGACGGTTCTGAAAGAGGTGCTGCCGCTTTTGGAGGCGCAGGAAGATTACAGCAACGACGCGCTGTATTCCATGTTGAGCGCTTTTGTTGCGGAGAAAGGCTATAAGAATGGTTATGTGATGTGGCCGATCCGTACCGCCGCATCCGGGAAGCAGATGACGCCCTGCGGAGCAACTGAGATCCTGGAAATTATCGGCAAGGAGGAATCCATTGCCCGCATCAAGAAAGCGATCGAGAAATTGAGCTGAATTGTCTATGAGTTCTTTTACAAAATCACAGAGCATGGCGGTCCGTCATAAGGATGGACCGCTGCTCGTCCTTGCAGGCCCGGGTTCGGGCAAAACCACTGTCGTTACAAGAAGAGTGCAGTACCTTGTACAGGACTGCGGCATTTCTCCTTCCTCCATCCTGGTCATTACGTTTACCAAAGCGGCTGCAGGTGAGATGAAGGAGCGCTTTCTGCGCCTGATGGGAGAAGATCATACGACTGTGTCGTTCGGCACGTTCCACGCCGTTTTTTTCAGCATCCTGAAGCTTTCCTACGGATTTACGGCGGGAAATATCCTCCGGGAGGAGACCCGTTATCAGTATCTGAAGGAGACGGTGGAACGGCTGCGTCTGGAGATCGATGATGAAAATGAGTTTCTGTCGGGAATTTCGGCGGAGATCAGCCTTTTGAAGAATGAACGAATCTCGCCGGAGCATTATTTCTCTAAAAACTGCTCGGAGGAAATATTCCGAAAGATTTACGATGAGTTTGAAGAACGGAAGCGCAGGGCCAGGCTGATCGATTTTGACGATATGCTGGTCTATACCTGGGAACTGTTGTCCCAAAGACCGGATATCCTGTCCGCATGGCAGAAAAAATTTCAATACATTCTGGTGGACGAATTTCAGGATATTAACCAGATCCAGTATGATATTCTGAAACTGCTGGCAAAACCGGAGGACAATCTGTTTATTGTGGGAGACGACGACCAGTCGATTTATCGTTTCCGCGGTGCGAAGCCGGAGATCATGCTGAATTTCCAGAAAGATTATCCTTCGGCGGGGCAGGTGATCCTGAACGATAATTTCCGTTCTACGAAACAGATCGTGGAGTCGGCGGGACAGGTGATTCGCTGGAATAAAGCCAGATTTGCCAAAGAAATTCATGCCCGGGGAGGGGACGGACCTCCGGTGAAGACGCTGGAATTCCCGGATCAGCAGCAGGAGTGTCTCTTTCTTTTACGGGAACTGCAGCGGGCGAGGCAGAATGGCGGAAAGTGGTCAGACACCGCAGTTTTGTACCGGACCAATACGCAGCCCCGGCTTCTGATTCAGAAATTGATGGAATACAATGTGCCTTTCCGGGTGCGGGACCAGATGCCGAATCTGTTTGAACACTGGATCGCCAAAAATCTGTTCTGCTATATCCGGCTGGCTATGGGATCCAACCTGCGCAGGGATCTTCTGCCGGTGCTGAACCGTCCCAAACGGTATCTGAACCGGGAATGCCTGGACGACGAGGTGATCTCCTGGGAACATATGCTGATGTATTACGAGGATAAAGGTTACGTGTGCGACCGGATCGAGAAACTTTGTTATGACTTGAAAATGCTGGGCAGGATGGGGCCGTTTGCGGCGGTCAGTTATATCCGCCATGTAATCGGCTATGACGATTATCTGAGAGAGTACGCCCAGTTCCGCCGGATGAACGAGGAAGATCTGCTGGAAACGGCGAATGAGCTGCAGGAGAGCGCGCGGCCGTTCAAGACTTACGACGAATGGTTTGATTACATAGAGAAATATAAAGAAGAGATGGAACAGATGCGCCGGCAGCAGAAGGAGGTCCGGGACGGCGTTCAGCTTGCCACCATGCACAGCAGCAAGGGCCTGGAGTACGAACGGGTATTTATCCTGGACGCTGCGGAAGGGATCACGCCATATAAGAAGGCGGTGCTGGATGCAGATCTGGAAGAGGAACGGCGGATGTTCTATGTGGCCATGACCAGGGCGAAGAAAGAACTGACCATCTGTTATGCGAAGAAACAGTTCAGCCATGAGCTGAAGCCGTCCCGATTCCTGAGAGAACTGCGGGGCGAAGAGCCGGATGCTGCAGCGTCTGGAAAAACCCGAAAAAATCCCCTGGAAGATGAGATGGGAAGGATAAGGAGGAAATGATGGTAGAGCAGTATAAGACCGTATATGAAGGCGGTACCGGAGAGATCGTGGAGAAAAAATCCCGATTTATTGCCAATGTGCGTCCGGTGGAAACAGAGGAAGAAGCGCTTGCTTTTATCGAAGAAATGAAGAAAAAATACTGGGATGCCCGCCACAATTGTTCCGCCTATATCCTTGGAGAACGCCAGGAACAGATGCGCTGCAGTGATGACGGGGAGCCGTCCCAGACGGCGGGAAAACCCATGATGGATGTGCTGGACGGAGCGGGCCTTACCAATACGGCAGTGGTTGTCACCCGTTATTTTGGAGGGACCCTTCTGGGGACCGGCGGATTGGTGCGCGCATATTCTGCGGCAGTCCAGGAAGGGCTGAAGAACAGCCGGATTATCACGAAATACTGGGGTACGGAACTCCTGGTGGGCACGGACTACAACGGAATCGGAAAACTGCAGTACCTGTTCGGGCAGCGGCAGATTCCGATTCTGGACGCCGAGTATACGGACCAGGTGCAGTTTACTGTGCTGGTCCCGGTTTCCCGTGTGCAGGAAATCCGCAAGGCTGTAACGGAAGCCACCAGCGGACAGGCATCTATGGAAGAAAAAAGGAGCCTGTATTACGCGGAGGTGGATGGAAAGTATGTGAGGTTTTGAAAAACCATTTGGTGAAGATAAGTTCAGATTGCGCTCCATGGGTTTTGTTAATTTTACTGCAAGATGGAAAAAATTTCTTGAAAAATTTTTTCCATCTTTTTTTGTTTTTCTAGAGGTAGTTTTATGAGTTGCTGATATATTCGAAATGGTATGTTGTCCGTACTATTTTCGTACTGTTCAATGTTTTCAAATAATTGGCTTAGGGAAATGTTGAGACTTTGCGCTACTTTGTAAATGCTTTCAAGAGTGGCGTTTTTTTCGCCCCGTTCCAACTGCCCTATGTAGGTAGGGTGAAAATTGCAGAGTTCCGCAAGCTGTTCCTGTGTCAGATGCTTTTTCTTTCGGTAAAAGCGAATTCGTTGTCCAATCTCAAATGCAATAGACATGTCGTCCCCCTTTCTTTTTGAATATAGACTATAAATATTGAGAAATATAAACAATAGATCATAAATATTAAATTTTGAAAAATGTATACTATAAATACTAAATATATTTTATTAGATGGTAGAGATAATAACGATTTTAATGGTATAGTTGACAGTACTAAAGCAAAAATATATACTATGAATATGAAAAAAATATAAAAGATATCAAAAGTATAGTTTGTAGGAATGGAAGATGAAGAAAGTTTTCGCGTAATCATAGTATTAGGCGGAATTCTGACAAGTAGAGTAATCCGGAAAGAGAAACTCATGAGATATACGACTGGGTGGATAAACTACTACCGGTATGCAGACATGAAAAACTTAATGGAGGACATGGACGAATAGCTCCGTCACAGAATCTGTGCGGTGTATTAGAAACAATGGAAGAGAGTGTGGATGAGGTATAAAATATTTCGGGTACTTTATCTGCCGGAGGAGCAAGTGCATAAGATGGCAAACCATCGCAAGGAAACATGGAGAGTGTCGGAAATGCTGAACACTGTGCTTATCAGTATAATAATAGTGGACAGACTCGGATAACCATCCATGGCTGTCCGCTATCTAAAAGTACATGTAAACTATTGAAGCGCACAGTACCGAACGGTACACTGCGTGGTTTGGAAGGGAGGATCAAATTTCCCTTATCTGGTGGTATGGGGAGCGTACGAAAATGAAATGTCCGAAATGCAAAAAAGAAATTTCTCATAATACAAGCTTCTGTCCTTATTGTGGCACTCTAGTTAGAAGAGACAGTGAAGAAAAACCTATTTTAAAACGTTGTAAAAAAGCGCGGAAGATGAGAATCATTCTGAGCATGTTAATAGCGCTTTCAGTTTCGGGAATTGGTTTTTTCTGGATATTAGGGATTATCAATGACAGATACAGCATCTTTCCTTTTTTTTATAGACAGTCGGAGTTATTGGTGGATCTGGAATCAGAAACGGTCTATCTCCCAGTGAAGGAGGAAGAAGAAAGCCGTTTTACGGTACGGGCACTGACCGATATGGGAGAGATTCATCTCTGTGAAGATAAGAACACCGTGGTCAGTGAAATGTATGATGACGGGACTCATGGAGACGAACAGGCAGGAGATAATATTTATACGTGTTACATAGAACTGGAATCAGAAGAAACTGGTACTGTCCGATATTATGCAAAAGCGGACGGGGAAACTTCAAATTCTGTAGATGTTTATTATTTTTCAGTTCCGACAGAGGAAATAATAAATGAGATGAAATCGATAGAGGGAGAACTGTCGGAGATAGAAAGCGGATATGCGGATGAGAATGGTTACGTGCCGGATGAAAAGCTCCCGGATGTGATGAGTGAAATATCAGACTATGTACGGGAATTATATGAAAGGAAACAGATACTTGATTATGAAATAAACGATGGAAATGTTTTGTTCCGTTTTCACAGCGGCATACCGTATTTATATAGTCCTTCAGTGGAAGGAACAGATGAGGAAGGAGAAGAACTTTCTCTGTCAGTGATTACCTGTCAGCCATATGAGGGAACTTATCCCGGCTGGTTAGATCCATATCTGGAATTACCGGATCAAACGGCAGAAAAACTGGACGGCGTTTTTGGTAATTGTTCATTTTCTTCAGAAACTGATTATGACGGAGAAGAAGTTACGCTGTCTTTGATTCGGTCATTTTCCTCAGATGAGATCATTTTGTGGCATGGCCATGGAGGCTACAGCGCCGAATACCATTCCATACTAGGGACAGGAGAAATGTTCGATTGGATACATCACTTTGGAGATGCTGTACGTGGACAGATTGTGTGGTTGTCGGATGGGCGTGCCGGTATCACTTCCAAATACATTGACGAATACTGCGGAGATCTTTCCAGAAGCTTTTTCTATCTGGGAACCTGCAAGAGCGGAATGGATGATGTGTTGGCAAATTCGTTTTTAAATAAAGGGGCAGCGGCAGTCACAGCAAATTCAGATACGATATTTACAGTGTACGATTTATTGATGATTCAGTCCGTTATGAATAATATGACGATTCTGAACCAAGATACGGAAAACTATCATACGCTGGGCGAAGCGCTGGAACTGGCAAAAGAGCAGTACGGTGAAGACGACAGAGGATATGGTATAAAGGACAGCATTGCAGAAGTGCTTATTTTTGGAGGCGAACAGGCAGAAAACTATCGGATCGCCGAATATGAAAAAGTGGACGAAGAGAGCCTGCGGAAAATATTGAGCGAGTATACCTCAGAGCCAGTTTTGAATTTTATCTATGATGATTTTGACAATAATGATTCTCATGAGGCGATTGCGTTTTGCGGAAGAGAGGATGAAGTTGATGGAAGTTATGTAGGAATCTTTTATCTGGTTACGGGAAACGGAGTACAAGCTATCAGGGATTTTGGCGGATATTGGGATACCGGAAAAGTCTTTGATTTTGGAACGGAAAAAATATTTGCCGTCACACAATATTTTACCACAGGAGGCATTACTTTCTACTATCAGATAGACGAAGATACGATCCGTGAGGTGGATGGGTCAGGCATAGGAGAGGGTTTATATCAGGATGAGCAGGGGCGTATGTGTATGACGGACTCCCAATATGACGCCAGTGTAGATGGGAGCGGGCATACGTGGAATGTATACTATTTTTACTGGGATGATGGTTTGAAGGAATATGGAGGGACAGCGATTACAACGGATGAGTTCCGGCAATACAATGGAGCGGATGATATACTGGCGCAGATAGCAGCGGATGGATATGAAGTCACGTCCATTTATCAAAGAAAAAATGGAATTATCAATATCAACTGTTGTGATGGAATATGGAATAAGAATGTAAGAGTTGCCTATACAGATGAAAACGTGGAAGTGTCACCAGTGACAGAAGGATATTTTTATGAAGAAGGAATCATAAAACCGGCGTTGAATACGGAGATTGCGACTTATTAAAAACTGTAAGAAATATACTTAACCAATGAATAAATAATAATTATCAGGAGGATAAAAGAATGTCAATATTTGATAAGATCGGAAACGGAGTAACAGAGGCGAGCAATAACCTTTCCATGAAAGCGAAGGAAATCAGCGAGCAGTCCCGTTTAAACGGAGAGATCGCAAAAAGGGAAGCGAGGAAAAAAGAGTGTTTTGCAATCATGGGAGAGATGCATTATATCTCCGTGAAAGAACAAACGGAACCGGACTATTCGGCATTGGTTTCGGAGATAGACACACTGTCGGGAGAGATGGAAGAATTAAAAACAGATCTGAGGAAATTGAAAGGGGTGTTCCTGTGCCCCAACTGTAATATGGAAATCCCTAATTCCAGCTTATTCTGCCCGAACTGCGGACAACAGTTAAAAAGAAACGATATCTGCTCCAATTGTGGGGCGCCGTTGGAATCTGGAGCAAAATTCTGCGTGAAATGTGGGACCAGAGTGGCTGAATGACAGAGGCGGCATGGAAAACTGACAAGTAAAATACAGCAGAGAGGGTGTATGAATGTACTGTAAGAATTGTGGCCATGAATTGAAGCCTGGGACCCAATTTTGTCCGGCATGCGGTACAAAAACAGAAAATACAAAGTCTAAAAACTCGTCATTTAGAGGGCGGAAAGTATTGTTTTTTATAGCATCTCTGATATTGGCCGCAGGGGCATCTATTGGCGCATTTAAGATTGCAAGCGTCATTGTAAAAGATGATCCCAGAGAAAACTGGGTGGCGATAGTCGAGGAATACGGAGACTGGTATGTCATTGATGGAAGGAATGAAAAGCTTGCAGAAATCCAATTGGATAACGTTAATCGGATCGGAGATTTTAATAGATATGGAATTGCCTATGTATATCTAAATGATGAAAGCATTGCTTATATTAATACCGAAGGCGATGTATTGCCAAAACGTTTTAAACCATGTGAGGAAAACTATTTTAATTATTTATTTAATTTGTATGAACCCATTCCGGAGTCAAATTGGTATCTAGGATTGGGAGCTTTTGAAGAGAACGGGAAGTACGGGTTTGTAGATGCAGAAGGAAACACGGTGGTATATCCCGTTTATGATGAAGTGTACGGATTTGCCTCTAATGGACTTGCGAAAGTCCGGGTCGGCGAAAAATGGGGATATGTTAATACGAAAGGAGAAATAGTAATTGAACCTGTATACGCCTATACCGTCGGATTTGGCAGTGGAGAACTGGCGGCGGTGAAAACGGAGGCTGGAGATCGCTATTTTATTGATGAAAATGGAGATATTAAGATTAACATGTACCAATACGTGGATATGGATGTCCGTTTTGATGAACGCGGATTATGCGGAGCAGAGATAGATGGGAAATGGGGGTGTATAAATACCAAGGGCGAGATTGTAATTGATCCTGTATATAGTCAAATAACTATTGGTGATGATTACATATTGGCATGGGATGAAAATATAGTGTGGATGTTAGATGAGCAAGGGGAAATAACGGGCGGGCCGTTTGACAGCACTCAAATTTTCTTAAGTTCTAGGGCGGGTACTGCATGGCTTGCCCGAGATAACGGAACTGAAAAGTGGGGGATTGTTAATGATAATAATGAGGTGATCATGGATTTTATTTATGACATTGTTTACGATGATATATTTTATTTTGGGGAAGCAGGGTTTATCGCACTTTCAGAAGACAATTCCAAAGTACAGCTTTTTGGAGAGGACGGAGAGTTAAAAGGAGAATGGCAGCAAGAGTACGATGATGAAGAATGGTTTCGCAAAATCTATAACAATGAGACAGGTGAAGTGGAAATGTGTGCGATTAAGATGGACGGCGAATGGAATCTCATGGATACCCGGTGGGAAGTTTCTATGAAAGCAAAGAGAGGGACTTATGCAAGTTATAACGGTGAAATCCATGCTTCTGAAATCGATGATATTTCCAATGAAATGGGCTTTATAGGTTCGCCGCTTGCTGTGGCAGTAGAGAATGAATGGGGTTATATCGATTCCGAAGGAAAGATGATGATTCCCTGCCAATACACAAGTGCGGGAGCTTTTTTTGATAAAAGTGCTTTAGAAGCGTGAAAAACGAAAGGAGATTAACCACATGAATAAGACAAAACTTGGAATTACCATAGGCTTAGCCGGAGCGGCAGTGTACTTTCTGGGACTTTACAGTTCGGTACTGGCATTTTTGTTTGCAGTGTACATACTTGCTTTTGAAGAAAATGGCTGGCTGAAAAAACAGGCGGTGAAGATGACTGCTCTGATTTTAGGGTTTGCCATTTTGCAAACGGGACTGGGATGCGTGGACAAAATTGTAAGTATTATTAATTACATACTAAGATGGTTTCCTGTTCCGTGGCAGATGTCGGTGCCGCTGAATCTCACTTCTTTATTGTCAACTGCGTTGAGTTTGGTGGAGGACGTGCTGCTGATCGTGATGGGATGGAGTGCGTGGAGGTTCCAGAACGTTAATATCCGATTCCTGGATAATATAGTGGATAAGAATCTATAGATGGAGAAAACACTATGTATTGTATGAAATGTGGGAGACAACTGGTTCCCGATGCGAAATATTGCAAATACTGCGGTGCGAAAACTCTTTATGGACTGAAGATCGAAGAGGCAGCCGTGGAAAGTACGGAGCCTCCTGCATTATTGGAAGAGAACAAAGAAAAGGCTGTTCTCGGAAAGAAAGGGCGGATTGCCGCGATAACGGCAGCAGTTATTTTGGTTCTGGGAACAGGATTCTTTCTGGTATGGAGATTTAAAAACAATCCTCAAGAAGGAATGGGAAGGAATATACCCACAGGACCTGCATTAAATGAACTTGCGGAAGAAGAGGAATCTTTGCCGGAGGAAGAACCGGTGCAGTCTTTGGAGAAGCTGGAAAAGCAGGAAGAAAAAGTGGAGGGAAATTTTGAGTATAGAAAAACCAGTCAGATATATCGAAATATGAACGGCAAAGAAGTTTCAAGAATGGATTTTTCGTATGATGAAGGAGGAAATATTTCGCATGCGGTAAGGTCTTATCCGGACGGTACGACGGAAAATATATATTATGAATATGAGTACGATGAAAACGGCGCATTAGTCAAGGAAAACCAATACGATGAGAATGGAAGATTAAAATTAGAAAAATTTTATAATGTGGAAGATGGTGAACCCGACTGGATAGAATACTCATATTATGAAGATGGGCGTTTAGAAAGTAGTGTGGAATATGAAAATGGAAAAGGAATCTTGAGACAGACGTATCATCCAGAGGGTACTCAAAGTTTTCAGATCATGGAATATAAGAGAAATTCGGATGGAAACGTGACAACAGAAACGGAACAGGCTTACGATTCACAGGGAATATTAATTGGAACTTATATCTACGAATATTTTTATGATGATAATGGGAATTTATCTGGTTGGGAAAGTAATGAAGACATGCATTCCTGGAGCGCTGATTTTTATGGAAATGATGAATGGTTGGGAACTATCAATTATAACGAAGATGGAACTGTGGATATGCAGCCGGCAGAAGGATATGAGCCGGCAGGGAACGGATTTGTAAAAATAGGAAGTCCTAGGGATACACTCTCCAGCTATTCGGAAGATACTTATGATGATGCGGGAAACGTGGTAAAAACTTCCTGGTTCAATAAATCGGGAGAACTATTGTATTCTTATGAGTACGAATATGAAAAACTGGAAGTAAATGACTGATCTTTGATAGAGGGGAGATTATATTTATGAAAAAGGATATAGCAAAGATGTTCTGGATTACCGTACTGATCGTTGCCATACTTACAGGTTGCGGGAAATCATATGAAGAGCGTTTGATTGGGGCTTGGTATGGTGCTGGAGAGAATGAACCAGAATTTGTTTTGTATAGCGATGGTACCTGCGATATCGCAGAAACATCCGGAACCTGGGCAGTTGTGAATGATAATATTTTTAAACTGGATTATACATATTATGGTTTGACGAAAACGTATACAATTACCAATCTGAAAGATGGTGTTTTGGAAATTGTAAACGACAATGAAGAAAGAACTTTGTACAATGAGCCGACGGAAGAAGTAAGTGTGGATGATACGATTACAAACGACGCGGAAATAAATAATGATCTAGAGGCCTCTGTAGTTGAAGATGCAGATGGCGCGAAAAGTTCAGTGCGGAAACTAGAAGGAGATGGATATTCTTCGCCGGAAGAATCCGTAGAAGCGTATATAAATGCTTTAAAAAATGGAGACATAGATGCTGCAGTCTCAACATTTGTTATAGAAAGTTATGTGGACAAATTTGAAACCAGGGCTTTTTTGGAAAGATTGGGCTCATGGTCGGCGAAGACAGGATGGGGAAGAGGTACTAAAATTACTGGGGACAGTTACGAACATCAGCTCCTGATTCAAGGCCGTGCGGCAGATATTACGCAAAATTTGTATACACAATATGTAACGTATAGTGGATTTTTCTATGATGATACGGTAATTCCGTTGTTTGAGGAAAATTCTGTTGATGAATTTCTTGATGCATATCAGGGGGAAGGATTTACTTCTTCTATGGCAACGATGGAATTGAAGGAGTTTGTAGATCCCGGTTCCTTGACAGAAGTATATGAAACATTTATGGAGGCAAATTCTCAAAGATCCACAGCCTATTTTGGATTCGATGAGTATCAGTATATCGCCGCTTGTATAGAGATAAACGGAGAGGACTGGCTGCTCGCTATGACCTGCTGCAAAGATGGAGATAAATGGTATAACTTGGAGCAAGGGGGAGATCTTGGAAGTTTATTGGCAATTCCATTATCGAGTGCAGGACTAATTCCATATTCAGAACTTGATATTTGAGGAACAAAAGCAATAATAGGGAGGAAAAAGGATGTTTTGCAGTAATTGCGGTACACAGAACAGCGACGGCGCTGTTTTTTGTAAGAATTGTGGGTTTTCTCTGGAAGAAGGGCTGGTAAAGGAAACGGAAAAAGAAATTCCTGATTCTCAGCAGCCGGTTTCGTTGGAACAAAAAGCAAGTACATACGCAGGACCTCAGAATAATGTGTTGGTATCACAGGCGAATGCGTATACACAGTCTTCGGTTGGCGATAATGATGCCTCGGCTTCAAAAAATCAAAATGCAATATATAAGCCTATTGGTATGTGGGGGTATTTTGGACTTCAGATTTTATTTGGGATTCCATTGATTGGATTTATTTTTCTTCTGGTTTTTGCGTTCGGAGGGACGAAGAATATCAATGTGAGAAATTTTGCCCGTTCTTATTTTTGTGTATTGATATTGTGGATTGTTCTGATTCTGCTTTTCTTTACGATAGGACCTGGAAGAGCGCTTCTGGATATCTTGCTTTATAATTTGCGCTATTTATAAGAATGGAAGGATAGGATGGAACGGTACAGGAATGCAGATGATTTCCTGTGCCGTTTTTTACAGAAAAATAGGAATTTTTGAGGTTACATAATGAAAAAGAAAACGAAAATTATTATTTCGCTGATTTTGATTTTGGTTATATTGGCAGGAGTATTGTGGGGAAGAACCTATCAGCCTCCTTCCGCTACTTATGATATGACCAGGGCTCAGAATGAAGAGACAGCGGATGGAGAAACTGACCGGGAAGAAGAGAGAAAAGCAATTTTGGACAGCATTGGATCGGGTACAGATGCAATAGGGATTATAAATCCTAACGTGACTTGTTTTACAGAGTTGGACTCAGAAACAATCTGTGATGCGGTTGAAACGGTACAGCTTATGGACGATGGATATGAAATCGTTCTCCAGGAGGAAGCGGCTCCATACTTTGAAAATCTGGGAAGCGGCGATATTTTTTTCTTGGATGGAGGGGCGGATTCCCCTTTCGGGGAACCTTATTTTGGCAAGATTGTATCTGTGGATCAGGGGAATGAGATTGTTATTTATGCCGAAAATCCTGCGATGGATGAGGTCTTTGACGATTTTCAGCTGGAAATAGAAGAATATCTTCTGGAAGAGAATATCCGGGAGATTCGAGCATTCGACGGTGTGAGCGTAGAAGTGGGGGCATCTTTGGACGATGTGGATCTGAACGAAGATTATCTGGACCCGGAAGGATTTCTTGTGACCTCAGAAACAGACGACACAGCTGCGGCTTCCGCTATGGCATACAGGCAAACGGCAGCCAGTGACAGCGGAAATTCCTTTGTGTCTGAAGAAGCATCTTTTTTATTAAATATTGATTTTGATCTTGGAAAATATATCAACGATATGGAAGGATATGAAAGGATAAGGGAGAATGAAGATGAAGAGACGAATCTGGCGATTAAAGGGGAAGTCGGCTTAGACAGGGTGCAGGTGAGGGCAAATGCGGATTTCGGCGTTTCCTACGATAATTTTATAAAAGAATTATCGGCAGGGGCGAGGGCTGATTATGTGACGAATGTGGCAGTCGGATGGAAAGCGGAGACCGATTTTGATAAGTTGGATGCGAAGGAAGCAAGGAAAATAGAGTTTGGAGATGCTGTTAAAATATCGGGTCTGGATAATAAACTTTTTCCGCTGGTGTACATAGATATCCTTACAGGAACGACCATACAGCTTGTCGCGTCGGGAGGAAATGACAACAGCACTTATAAAGCGCTGACCAATATTCCAGTGGCAGGCGGAATTATGGTGTATTCAGATATTAGTGGGAATATTTCATTGAAAACAGAACTGTTTTTCAAATACAGAGATGAGATTGATATGGGGGATTTTGTGTTTGTCAGGGACGGACAGTTAGTTATGCAGACAGAAGATACAGGGAAGACAGAAGAGAAAGATCCTGAATATGACTGGGGATTTCTTGCTGAAGTACAAGGAGATGTGGATGTAAATTTCTTAGGAGTTTCGGCGCTGATCTTTGTGGCCAATATCAATGTTGCGGATATTGCTCTGGCAAAAGTAGGGGCGGAGGCGGAAGGAGAATTGTCTCTGGAAATAGGAAAAGGAGGAGCCGATGCAGAGGCAGACGGATATTTGCGAATCTATCTGAAAATCTTAGATATCCGCATGAAGTTGAAAGCATCTTTAAAGCTCTTATACTTTACTTTTAGCCCTGAATTTTCACTGTCGTATACTTTGTGGGACGGCACGCTGTATGAATTGGGAGAGAAAAATTCGACGTATTTTGACGTGGGAAATATGAATGCGGGGCAATTGGCGGCGTATGACAAGCAGTATGTTTATTATAAAGACCAGAATGGGTGTCTGATCAGAACAGAAAAAAATGGAACAGGAAAATATACGGTTTCTGAAGATGAATTTTATATGATTTGCGGAATTGATCAGTCCTATATCTATCAACTGCGCTGTACAGAGGAACAAGGAATATATGATGTATATAGAGTGGCAAAAGACGGCGCCGGGAGCCGTTTGATTATAAGCAATGTGTCTTGGGTGCTGTACAATGATTCAGAAACCCTCTTTTATGTTCCGGGAGATAATAGAAAACAAATCAGGAAACTAGACCGTCAAAGCCTGAATGAACAAAAATTTGCGGATTTTTCGGAGAATGTGGAATTGATGGAATATCAGTCCGATAAAGATACTTACCTGGTGACCGGAAGCAAATCTGGCATTGCAGCGTTTTTGGGCAGAGGGAGTGAATACTATTCTGTGACACAAGATGGAACGGTTACGGAGCTCGGAGGGAATCTGGAAATTCAGGACATGAATCTGAGGAAAGAGGGCGAGTACACATATCGGAACGAGCCTGTTTCCAGTGGATATTTGAGAAACAGTTCCGCGAGCTATTATGTGATGATTGAGGGTGGAGAGGCAATCAAGACGGACTGCTTGACCGGCTGGATGCCTACCAGAAAAGGAATGTTTACGACGCTGAAAAATGATCAGGAGGGAAGCAGTTATCCGTATAAAATTGTATGTTATACAAATCAGACGGAGCCATCCTATATTGTGGAAACGGAATCTGATCAAGCGTTTTTTACTTTGGTGCAGGATGAAAGAGGATATTGGTACTATTTCGATCAAAATGATTCGGAGCTTTTTCTTTACCGGCTGGACGAAAATTTTTCCAATAAGACTTTGCTGAAAAGTTTTCCGCGCTCGGAGGTTAATTATAATTTGACCGACTGCGCTACTGTCATTATAGATAATATTATCTACTTTTATACGATCCCGGATGGAGAGAGCTCATCGATGATTTACAGATACTCGATTTATCAGGAGGCGGTATGAAAAAGTGGATTTGGATATATATGTTGGCTGTAAGTCTTATTTCTTATAAAAATGTAAGTTATGCCGTAGAAACAGAGGATGCAGAGTTTGAAGGAAACAGAAAATTATGTGTTGTAATATCCCAGTCAGATCTGGAAAATTATATTTCCGGAGGCCGGTATTCTCTGGAAATGCTGTTTCGGACCTGTGGATTTGACTGGCTTAATTATCGAATTTATACGTCGGACAGGGACACTTATGCGGAGATTTCTTATGAATTTGACAGTTTTAATGACTATGTGGACAAGACGGAGCAGCTTTTAGGATATGAACCGCTGATCGTATATTTTACTGAGAATGGAATCGTCTATGAAGAAAGTTTTCCATCCGTGGAATTGATGAATTGGCTGTTTCAAGAATTGGCCGAAAAGGAATTGGTGAGCGAATATTCTGCAGAAGATTTGTTTGTGATTGAAGACAGCAGACTGTATTTATTTGGTGAAGATCATGTTTCATTTGAGAATATGGATCTGAGACAGGAAGAGCTCCCTTCGATTGTAGAACAATTAAGTATCCGCACAAGGAAAGCGGCGGACGGAAAAGTGGAGAGATCTATCAATTTTTCTATGGCAGAGGAAGTGTGGGAAACGAGGGGAAAACAGTATTTTGAAAAAAATGAAGAGTATGCAGGGCTTCTTCTGGCCGTAAATACGCAGAACGGACAGACAGATATTTCCTGTGAAATGTCCGCATATTCATACAGGGAAATCGCAAATCAGACATTTGTCCTGTTGGGTGTCCCCGATGTGTTAAAACAGGAGCAAGAATGGGATGGATCGGGGCTGCAGACGCACATCAGGGAGATCATTGATTTTCAGAAACTAATGTCGGAAGACTGTGTGGCGGAGATTGTCTACGAACTGTCGGACAGGGAAGGGGAGATTACGGTTTTATCTGAAGCGGGAGAAGTGGAAGAGGACCGAATATCGTATCAAAATATGGAACCGGCATGGATAGAGTACAGTTATCCGGATTTGCCCCAATTTCAGGAAGTATCAATTCACACAAGGGTAGGCGGCCTGCTTGGAAGAAAAGAACGTGTCATTGTCTTTAAAATAAAGAAAAATCTGGCTGAGAATTTTCATGAAGACATAAAAAGCATATTGGAAGAGCGTATGATACGCGGAACAGTGCTGAATATATATGATGAGGGAGAAGAGCGTAATTATGAGGTATGCTTTTCTTCTTATATGGACAGTCAGATTCTTGAATTTACAGAGCAGATTTTGGGAGCGGTCGGAACCCTGCAAATTGAAAATAATGGATATTTTTTTGATGAGAGCACAATTCAGGAGAGTATAAGGGCGGCGGATTTTCTGAATGGTTATCAAAAGCCGGAAAATTTCAGGATAAGTTATGAACTTCCTGCGGGAAGCATTATACAGGGTGGAAAGGAAAGCTTAGAAACGGATCTTTATGAGAACGGCAGAATAGATATCCGCTACCGTTATTTTGATTGGAAAATCTGGGCGGGAGCATACGGAATTATTTTTGTAACTTTCTTTTATATAAAAATTGTTTTTGGAAAATATGGGAAGGGGAATAGGAAACGCTGATCAAAAGTCCGGGAGATGCATGATCTCCCGGCACAATTCATAGGTTTCCCCGCTCAGATAATGGACCAGCAGCGCGTCGTCCGTCAGAAACGCGGCGTACGGCAGGACCGAAACTCCGGCAGCCACTGGGGAGAAGTCCCGTTCCAGCCGCCAGAAACCGTTTTCCGGCTCAAACATATCCTGTACAATCAGGGAGAGTTCCGAGCCGTTCTGATCCATGTAAGCGATTCTGCGTCCCCGGACGGCGTTTACATTCCAGAACATCTCTGATTTCCGGCCGGTCTTCCGGTCAAAATACCAGTCCATCTTTGCCTCCGGTCCGGCGCTGATTTGCAGATGCACCAGATTTCCGGGCAGCTCTTCCAGATAAACATTGCCTGAAAGGTCTGCTTTCTCTTCCAGGACACCGCCCTGGAGGCTGAATATCCGGTAGGAATACGTATGGGTTTCTTCGTTATAACTGAGAGAAAACACATCGGAATTCTCCGGTTTCCCGGTGCCCGCATCTGCGGGGAGTTCTGCGGCGGCATCCGCATATTTCCCGATGATCCAGTCCCGGATCAGGGCCTGGTCTTCAAGGGCCTGCTCTTCCAGTTCCTGGGAAAATTCCTCTTCACTGTACACCGCTTCCCACACGAGCTGCTTCTCTTGCGCTTTCCCATTCCGATATTCCCACGCGAAAAATTCGTATTTGACAGTTTTGCCGAGCCGGTCTGTATGCTGGACGATTTCCCCGGTTCTGCGCAGGGACCCCGGAAACCATTGGTAGAGATCCCATGATCTGTAACTGGCGCCCCCATAAATCCAGCACTGAATCGCATTTTGTTCCGCGTCGGCTGAAATGCCTCTGGAGTCGATCCCGATCACCGCGAAAGTTTTCAGACGTTCCTGCCAGACAAGGGTCGTAAATACTTCATTTTGGGCGAGGGTATGATGGTTGATGCGCAGATCCGGGATGTCGTCGAAATTAAAATCTGCAGTATTTATATAAACTTCGCTTATGGGATTGTAGAAATTAAGGTACATTTTTGCGGCCGGCTCTGCCTCTTTCTCGTCGGAGAATACTTCCATGAGATAAAACCACGCAGGGATATCCATGTTTTCGGAGTTTCTCCCGCATAGAGTGAAACGAATCAGGGGATGCGGCCATTCCGGGGTGGACCATTCCCGGTATTCCACCACCGGTTCGTAACCGTTTTCCATAAGCTGGACGTTCAGTTCTTCCAGTGTGTACCGGCTGGAGTTGTCCGGCGGCGTATCCGAAAGAGGCAGGGCATAGGGCGTCAGCAGAAACTGTCCGGCATCCGGGTCCCACAAATGTGCACGCAGTTCCAGCGGCTGACAGTGTGGATTCTGCCCTTCTTTTTCCACCAGATCCGTATAACCGTCGTCGTTCCGGTCCTGAAGAGAAATCCGGTAATCGTCCAGTTCAATGGTCTGTAGAATGGTACGGTCTGCGGACGTCAGTTTCATCTGATAAAAATGAATGGAGTCGGCCGGAGCGGCCGTGACGGTTCCGGTAACGGTTTGTCCGCCGAAAGGAATGTCCGTGTAAGTCCAGTCCAGGATCTCATCGCGGGTGCTGCGCCGCGTGCACCCGTGTTCTTCCAGTTCATCCGTTTTGATATCCTGATAGAGGAAACAGGTTCGGTGAAGAAGATCCCTTCGAACGTCCTTTACTGTGTCGCAGGTTTCCCGCATGATGCGGTTCCACAGATCCTGCTGTGAAACCTGCGGGGTACCGGACGGCGGACAGCTGGAGACAAGGCGGGCGAGGTACGCCTGCTGTCCCTGACGGTACAGGAGAACCTGATCTCCGCCGTCGGAAAACGGAATCCTTTCATCGTTGCTTTCTTCTGCAAAACAGAGCAGAATAATGCGGCTGCTGCTCCGGCGGCCGGTGTAGTAATCACAGAAATAATCGTTCTTTCCTTCTTCTGTAATCAAATCGGCGGCCCACTCACAGGTTGCCTCGGGGGAGGAGGCGACGGTTTCCGGGACAGTATAAGCGGAAATCTCCAGAACGTCCTCAGAAAAAGATATGGAGACCGTCCAGTCTGCAGAGCGGACGGTTTCCAGAAGTGCGGCTGATCCGGTCCATCCGGTATCTGAGGAGGTATTGTCGGTATCTGTGTCAACAGAGGTGTTTTCCGGTACATGGCCTGTGTGGTTTTCAGAATGATAGGTTTCCAGTGCCTGCCGGACGGCCAGGACGAAAGGATCCTGCCTGATTTGGGATAAAAGCTGGTTTGTCCCGCCGGTGGGTCGGAGGTGAGTATTCCCAATATTATTATGGGAAATAAACGCTGCACCGAAGAGTCCCAGGATCGCGGCGGCTGCCGGAAACAAATGTTTTATTTTCATATCTATAAAATATCTGCCGGAGTCAGTTCCGCGGCATAACCGAAGGCTTCTCCCAGCG
This sequence comes from Lachnoclostridium sp. An196, assembly GCF_002160135.1. Taxonomy (GTDB): domain Bacteria; phylum Bacillota; class Clostridia; order Lachnospirales; family Lachnospiraceae; genus Hominiventricola; species Hominiventricola avistercoris. The sequence continues at coordinate 58,296 of NZ_NFJZ01000012.1, forward strand.
CTGCCGCAGAATCCGGTTCCGTGCCGCTGAAATCGGAGCGGATCACTGCCAGATAAGCGCCTTCAAATGGAGCAAAACCATAGTAGATATTGGCGCCTCCTCCGCTGAGCCAGTATCCGTCTACAGGACCGAAGGGGGTAGACACATTCTGGCTGTCCTGCCCGGACTGTACCTCTACGCCCAGCATTTCCAGGATACTGGTGTACATAGATGAAATAGAGTCTGTATAAACGGACAGATTTGCCGCAGGTATCATGGCATAAGTGATTGTATCAAGGCCGGCATCATCCATGAAAGTAACGGTTTCTGCAGCGATTTCCGAAACTGTCATATTTTCCGGAGGAGCGATCCGGACAGCGTTCCCTGTGCTCTGGATGGCATAAGTTCCATCGCCCAGATCGGGGTCCAGCTCTGCCAGGGCTTCCTGGAAGGCGATGGCTTCATAGGCTTCTTCCGGTACTACAGGCAGTTCTTCCTGTTCAAAGGTAAGATTGGAGATAGTAAGCTGGTAGACCGGCACGTGAATACTCAGATTATCTATTTGAGCGTCTTCGATGGCGAGTCCCATCAACTCTTCCATCCAATCGGAATTCTGGCTGAAGAACTCATCCATTCCCTCGATGGTACATTCCATCTGCACAGGCAAAAAGGTTTCCTGGTCTATGTACATTACAGTAGAGCCTTTGATACTGTCCAGGGATTCGGTGCTAAAGGAGCTGCCGAACTGCGGCAGTATAGATTCCATTGCAGTGAGAAAGGCTTCGCTGTCCGCCTGGGAAGAACTGTCCACATGCAGCACATAGACGTCTCTGCCGTTCAGGGAGGCGCTTTCTTCATCCAGCGTGATTCCTTCTGTGGATTCTTCGGACTCGGAGGTCTCAGCAGCCTCGGTAATCAGCCGGAACAAGCTGTCGATGACAGAAGAATCTATATCGGTTTTGCTCCACTGGCCGGAAGTGCCGCTGTGGCTGTAGATGGCAAAATTATCGTCTTCCTGGGCAGTGTATATCTGCGTCTGGTCGCTGACAGATTCATTCTGAGTCTCGCCCCCGATATCCGCCTGTATATCCGTCTGGGTGCTGACATCGTAGTACAGTCCCAAAGGCTCGTAACTGCAAAGAATACGGCCTCCCATGTCCATATTCATATCGATGGCCATGGGGATCTCCATCATATCTACAGAGTAGGTCATGCCCAGGACAAGATCCATATCACCGCCGAAAAATGTGCGTCCCTCCATCGCTTTGCCCATGTTTTCCATCAGTTTCTCTTCCGTCATTTTTCCGCAGCCGGTGCACGCAAAGCAGACGGCTGCCGCCAGTATGGCGGGCATCATCAGTTTTTTCTCATAACTTTTCATAAGTATTCCCCTTTCCCGGACAGAATATCTGTCAGTATATAATTATTTTATCACGACTTATAAAGCTGTACCATAACCATGTATGTAAAGAATATGTAAAATCTAAATGAAATAAATGTAATATGTAAAAAACACGTAAAAAACAGGTGAACTTTAATTGACAGGCGTGTAAAGGAAATGTTAAACTTTTTAAAGAACAGGCTTTTTATGTAGAGAACAGGAGATACACATGAAGAGCCTTTTTGCGCGGGAAAAAATATCCGCATTTTACGAAGGGATGGAGGACCTGAAAAATGAGTATTTTTAATTTCCTGACATTATTCGGGGGCCTGGCGCTGTTCCTGTATGGAATGGAACTGATGGGTGCCGGCCTGGAACGCGCGTCAGGAGGAAAACTGGAAAAGATACTGGAAAATCTGACTTCGAATATTTTTAAAGCGGTACTGCTCGGAATGGGAGTCACGGCAGTGATACAAAGTTCATCTGCCACAACGGTCATGGTGGTCGGTTTTGTAAACAGTGGAATCATGCCGTTGTCCAGAGCAGTCGGCATCATTATGGGGGCTAATATAGGAACGACTGTAACTGCCTGGATACTGTCGCTGGCAGGGATCGAAAGCAGCAACATGTTTATCCAGCTGCTTAATCCCAATTCGTTTTCCCCGATTCTGGCAGTAATTGGTATCTGCCTGATTATGTTTTCCAAGAATGAAAAACATAAAGACATTGGAAATATTCTGATCGGCTTTACGATTCTGATGTTCGGCATGGACACTATGTCCGGCGCGGTGGAGCCCCTGGCAGATGTGCCTGCATTTACCAATATTTTGATCATGTTCTCCAATCCGGTGTTAGGTGTGCTGGCCGGCGCTGCTTTAACGGCAATCATTCAAAGTTCCAGCGCGTCCGTGGGTATTCTGCAGGCTCTGTGCATGACGGGATCTGTGAAATACGGTACTGCTCTGCCGATTATTATGGGACAGAATATCGGCACCTGTATTACGGCGATCCTGTCTTCGATCGGAGCAAACCGGAACGCCAAAAGAGCGGCCTGCATCCATCTGCTGTTTAATCTGATCGGAACGGTGCTTTTCCTGTCCGTATTTTATACGGTTAATCTTTTCGTGGATTTTGCATTTCTGGATCAAAGCGCAACTCCGGCCGGAATTGCAGTTATTCATACGACATTTAATGTGACGGTGACGCTGATACTGCTGCCGTTTAATAAAGTACTTGAGAAACTGGCGTATGTGATTATCCGGGTAACGGACGAAGAAAAGAATGAGACTCCGAAGCGGCTGGATATTCTGGACGAGCGTTTCCTGGAAATGCCGAATTACGCGCTGGAGCAGAGCAAGGTGGCATCCGTCACCATGTTCCGTGAAGCCAAAGAGTCTCTGGAGATGGCGGCGTCTCTGGTGGCGGAATACAGCCAGGAGGTGATGAACAAGGTCAGAAAGAGCGAGGATACGGTAGACGGCTATGAAGATCAGATCTGCAAATATCTTCTGACCATTTCCCGTAAGAACCTGGATGAAAGGGAAAGCCAGACTTTGTCGGTACTTCTTTATTCTGCAACAGATATTGAGACGATCAGCGATATGGCGTGCAATATCGCTCTGGCATGTAAAAATCTGGCGGCCAAAGACAGCGAATTTTCGAATAAGGCGAAGAAAGAACTGCAGGTGGAGCAGGACGCTGTGGACAATATGATCGAAGCGACGATCAATATGTTTGAAGAACGCAGGGCGCAGGATGTATATGCGTATTACCGCGTGGTGAGCGAACTGGCCGCGGAGATGCAGGAACGCCATGTAGAACGTCTGAGACATAACGAGTGTACGGTGGATATGGGGATTGTCCTGACAGATATTATCAGCAGCTATGAAAGAATTGCCGACAAATGTATCAAGATCGCGGGATACCTGTCTCAGATGGGGAGCAAAGAACTGGAGATCCATGACCATGAGCATTTGCAGGAAAGATCCGATTATCAGGAACTTTACCGCTCTTTAAGAGAAAGATATGCTCTTCCGTGACAATTTGCCGGAAATGATAAAAAATCGCTGGACGAAATGTGTGATTTATGAGAGAATAAAAACATATAAGGCCTCCCCAAAGGTCTGATATGATATTTTGAAAGGAGTTTCAAACAAATGATTTATTCACGTGAAGTAGAAGAAATGTGTCCGGTAGCTCAGGGCGTTCACCATGGCGCTGCTCCGATTCCGGAAGAAGCAAAGTGGGTACAGGCGAAAGAAGTGAAGGATATCTCCGGTTTCACTCATGGAATCGGCTGGTGTGCTCCGCAGCAGGGCGCATGTAAGCTCTCTCTGAACGTAAAAGAGGGTATTATTCAGGAGGCATTGGTTGAGACCATCGGATGCTCCGGCATGACACATTCCGCAGCTATGGCATCTGAGATTCTTCCGGGACTTACTGTGATGGAAGCTCTGAACACGGACCTTGTCTGTGACGCGATTAATACTGCTATGAGAGAACTGTTTTTACAGATCGTTTATGGTCGTTCCCAGTCTGCGTTCTCTGAAGACGGACTTGCCGTAGGCGCAGGTCTTGAGGACCTTGGTAAAGGACTCCGCTCCCAGGTAGGTACCATGTATGGTACTCTGGCAAAAGGCCCCCGTTATCTGGAGATGGCAGAAGGTTATGTGACCGGTATCGCGCTGGATGCTGACGATCAGATCATCGGATATCAGTTCGTATCTCTTGGAAAAATGACCGATTTCATCAAAAATGGTGATGATCCGAATACTGCATGGGAAAAAGCAAAGGGTCAGTACGGCCGTGTGGCAGATGCAGTCAAGATCATTGATCCGCGTAAAGAGTAATTATCCAGGAGGTAGATAAAAATGGCATTATTTGAATCATATGAAAGACGTATTGATAAAATCAACGCTGTTCTGAACAGTTACGGCATCTCTTCCATCGAAGAGGCAGAGAAGATTACCAAAGACGCAGGTCTGGACGTATATGCACAGATTAAAGGCATCCAGCCGATCTGCTTTGAAAATGCATGCTGGGCTTACACTGTAGGTGCGGCTATTGCGATCAAGAAAGGCTGCAGAAAAGCGGCAGATGCGGCTGCAGCGATCGGTGAGGGACTTCAGGCATTCTGTATCCCGGGCTCCGTTGCAGATACCCGTAAAGTAGGTCTGGGACACGGCAACCTGGGCAAGATGCTTCTGGAAGAAGAGACCGAGTGCTTCGCATTCCTGGCAGGACATGAATCCTTCGCGGCAGCAGAAGGCGCAATCGGTATCGCTGAGAAAGCAAACAAAGTCCGTCAGAAACCGCTCCGCGTATTCCTGAACGGTCTTGGAAAGGACGCTGCCCAGATCATCTCCCGTATCAATGGTTTCACTTATGTAGAGACCGAGTATGATCCGTATACCAACGAAGTAAAAGAGGTATTCCGCAAATCCTACTCTGAGGGACTCCGTGCGAAAGTAAACTGCTACGGTGCAAACAGCGTTCCGGAAGGCGTAGCGATCATGTGGAAAGAGAACGTAGATGTTTCCATCACCGGAAACTCCACGAACCCGACCCGTTTCCAGCATCCGGTAGCAGGTACATATAAGAAGGAGAGACTGGAAGCAGGCAAGAAGTACTTCTCCGTTGCATCCGGCGGCGGCACCGGACGTACGCTGCATCCGGACAACATGGCTGCAGGACCGGCTTCCTATGGTATGACCGATACCCTTGGCCGTATGCACTCCGACGCTCAGTTCGCAGGATCTTCCTCCGTACCGGCTCACGTAGAGATGATGGGTCTGATCGGCGCAGGAAACAACCCGATGGTTGGTATGACTGTGGCTGTGGCTGTTTCGATTGAAGAAGCGGCTAAGGCTGGAAAGTTCTAGGAGTGTCAATTTGTTTATAAGCTGATAGCTCAGGAAGCGTCGCAGCGAAAGGCTGCGGCGCTTCCTTTATGCTGAAATGCAGTTATTCATGGAGGGCAAATTAATAAATGTAAAATAATAGTTGCCGTGAACACCCGTATTCCGTTATACTGTTTGGCAGGATTGCATACCGACGCATAGCTGCTGCGGTGAAAATAAAGGTAAGAAGGTGTTATATACGGCAAGTTTAATCTTTTATTACGGCGCCATGGGCAGTTCCAAGTCCGCGAATGCGCTGATGGCAAATTTTAATCATCATGAGGTGGGAAAGATACCCCTTTTGTGCAAACCGCGGACAGATACCAGGGACGGAGAACGGATCATAACTTCCAGAATTGGTTTGTCCGCTCCTTGTGTGTATTTGGAAGAAGTAGTGGAATACCCGGAGGAAAGACTGCGCCAGTACGACTGCATTATAGTGGACGAAGCTCAGTTTGCGACAGAGGAGCAGATTGATTTTTTGGCCGATGTGGTGGATTTTTGGAATATCACGGTGATTTGTTACGGACTTCGTGCGGATTTCCAGAATCATTTGTTTCCGGGGAGTGCAAGGCTGCTTGCGGTCGCTGACAAGATTCAGGAGATCAAAACTGCCTGCTGGTGCGGAAAAAAGGCAACCTGCAATGCAAGATACAATGAAAATGGAATTGTGCGGAATGGAGAACAGGTGATGCTGGGCGGGAATGACAGTTATATCGCGTTGTGCAGAAAACATTTCAAGCTGGGGATGCTGTATGATCCAGAGAAATCATAGACGCAGACGGCTGCATATAGCCGGTTGTCAGTATGAAAGATCCATGATACACTGAACCAGTCTTTTAAACCTGAAAAATATACAGAAGGAGTACGCAGAGCATGCCTGTATTTGATTTCAATAATGATACATCCGGAAGAGAGGAACCCGAATGTACTTACACCACATACCGGTCCAGTGAACCGGAAGCTTCCGCTGAAAAGCCGATCCTGCTTCTGGACAATCGGGATCAGGAATGGAAACACCATTCCTGCGGCACGTTTGTCAGTCCCAACAAGCGGACCGCTTTTGAGTTTCGGGAGGGAGACGAGACGCTCAGCGCCGATATTCTGCAGATCGACGCCCGGTTTGTCAGCCTGATCCGATGGCTGGGAGAGCACCGGATTCCGGTGCGCCTGTCGGGAAAAAACCGGGAGGACGGTTATGCGGTCTACCGGATCCGGGAGACCGCTTTTGGCGGAGGCGCAAAGCTCTCGGCCGAGGATGGATTCCTTCAATTTATGATCGAACGGCTCCTTGCCGGCAGCGCGCCGTCTGAGGAACAGGAAGATGAAGACCAGGAAGAGACCGGTGACGAAATGAAACTCACCAGCCTGCAGAGCATCACGGATTTCATGACCTGTGCAGGCAGGACGCTGCCGGACAATATTCGGCTCTGGGCTAGAAGAAATCTGGCGGTGGCGCGTTCCAATGAGGTTTCCCCGGAAGAGAGACGCCATGCGCAGCGCGCGCTGTCGATCATGATGAATATTCAGTGGAAGCATAATTATTTTGAGGCTATCGACCCGCAGGAGGCCAGACGGATCCTGGATGAAGAACTTTACGGGATGGAGCGGGTGAAACAGCGGATCATTGAAACGATCATTCAGATCAACCGCACGCATACGCTTCCTGCTTACGGTCTGCTGCTGGTGGGACCGGCCGGAACGGGAAAATCTCAGATTGCCTACGCGGTGGCGCGTATTCTGAAGCTGCCGTGGACGACGCTGGATATGAGCTCCATCAATGATCCGGAACAGCTGACAGGAAGCTCCCGTGTGTATGCCAATGCCAAACCGGGCATTATCATGGAAGCATTCTCCGCGGCCGGAGAATCGAATCTGGTTTTCATCATCAATGAGCTGGACAAGGCTTCCGCGGGGAAGGGCAGCGGAAATCCGGCGGACGTGCTGCTGACCCTGCTGGATAACCTGGGATTCACGGACAATTATATGGAATGTATGGTGCCTACCGTGGGTGTTTATCCTATCGCCACTGCCAATGATAAAGAGAAGATCAGCGCGCCGCTCATGTCCCGGTTCGCGGTGATCGATATTCCGGATTATACACCGGAGGAGAAGAAGGTGATCTTTTCCCGGTTCGCGCTTCCCAAAGTGCTGCGGCGCATGAGCCTTCGGGCGCATGAGTGTATCGTGACGCCGGAAGCGGTGGACGCGGTGATTGAAAAATATGCGGATACTACAGGCATCCGGGATCTGGAGCAGGCGGCGGAGCATATCGCGGCCAACGCGCTGTATCAGATCGAGGTCAACCATATCCCGGAAGCGGTTTTTGACGCGGAAAAAGTGAGGGAGCTTCTGGCGTAGATGTCCGGGGCCGGGAATCAGAGGGAGAAACAAAAGAAAAATGAGAGGCTATGAATGATGGACTACCGTAACATTGAAGAAAAGGTGACAACAGTCAGCACAGAAAACATTTATAAACTGAACGGCAGAGTGCCGCTGTCCAAAGCGATTCCGTTTGGAATGCAGCATGTGCTTGCCATGTTTGTGGCAAATCTGGCGCCGGTGCTGATCGTATGCAGCGCGGCGCTGGTGAGGGGAACCGGAGAGAATCTGACGTCTGCGGAAATTACACAGCTCCTTCAGTGCGCCATGTTTGCGGCAGGGATCGGAACCTGCATGCAGCTTTATCCGATCTGGAAGATCGGTTCCAGGCTGCCCATTGTCATGGGTGTGAGTTTTACGTTTCTGGGCAGTCTGCTGATCATCTGCACGAATCCGGAACTGGGATATGAAGGAATGATTGGAGCGGTGATCCTGGGCGGTATCTTTGAAGGGCTGGTAGGATTAAGCGCCAAATACTGGAAACGTTTTCTGACGCCGGTGGTTTCCGCCTGCGTGGTGATCGCGATCGGACTGTCCCTGCTGTCAGTGGGAATGGATTCCTGGGGAGGCGGCAGCGGTGTGGAAGATTTCGGCGCATGGTACCACCTGCTGATCGGCGCATTCACTCTGGTCGTCTGTCTGGTGTCCCGCTATCTGCTGAAAGGCGTTTACAAGAATCTGAATATTCTGGTGGGGCTGATCGCCGGTTATCTTGTGTCCGTCCTTTTCACGGTGACCGGAGTTGCGCAGATGGTGGATTTCTCCAATATCTCCAGAACGATCGAGGAAGTGGGGATTTTCAGTATTCCCAAACTGGTGTTTTTTACCAGCCACAAGCCGGTGTTTGATCTGGGTGCGTTTTTTACCATAGCGATTGTATTTCTGGTGTCGGCGGCAGAGACGACAGGAGCTACGACGGCGGTCTGTACCGGCGCTTTGGGCCGCGATATCAAGATAGAGGAACTGCAGGGATCTCTTGCCGTAGATGGCTTTTCCAGTGCGATTTCCGGCTGTTTCGGATGTCTGCCCCTGACTTCTTTCAGCCAGAACGTGGGACTGGTTACCATGACCAGAGTCGTCAACCGTTTTACGATCCTGATGGGAGCCCTGATCCTGATCCTGGCGTCGCTGTTTCCGCCTCTGGGCGCTTTCTTCAATTCCCTGCCTCAGTCGGTGCTGGGCGGTTGTACGGTCATGATGTTCGGCTCGATTATGTATGAGGGAATCAAGATGCTGAAAGAGTGCGAATTCGACGACCGCACCATGACGATCGTATCGCTGGCATTCTGTATCGGAGTGGGTCTGACCCAGACTTCCGGCAACTTCTTTTCTGCGTTTCCGCGGGAGGTGGGAGATATCTTTAACGGCAATGCGGTGGCGGGCGTGTTTGTAGTATCGCTGCTTCTCAGCCTTTTGCTGCCCAAAAAAGAACATTCTGAGAAATAACATGTTAAATAATTAACATTTTTTGAAAAATCGTGTTGATTTAATTGCTTAATTATGTATAATTAGGAGTGGAGAAGTCGGAAAGATGCGTAAATGCGGTTTTTCTGGCTATCAAATAATAAAGAAGAGAGGTATATGTAAGATGGCAGAGATCAATTTGAGTAAGTATGGCATCACTGGAACCACCGAGATCGTGCACAATCCTTCTTACGAACTGCTGTTTGAAGAAGAGACGAAACCGGGTCTGGAAGGTTATGAAAAGGGCCAGGTGAGTGAACTTGGAGCAGTAAACGTAATGACGGGTGAATATACAGGCCGTTCACCGAAAGATAAATTCATCGTGATGGACGAGAATTCCAAAGACACCGTATGGTGGACTTCCGATGAGTATAAGAACGACAACCATCCGGCTTCTGAAGAGACCTGGAAAGTGGTAAAAGATATCGCCCTGAAAGAGCTCTCCAACAAGAAGCTTTACGTGGTAGACGCATTCTGCGGCGCGAACAAAGATACCCGCATGGCAATCCGTTTCATCATGGAAGTGGCATGGCAGGCACACTTTGTTACCAACATGTTTATTCAGCCGACCGAGGAAGAGCTGAAGAACTTTGAGCCGGATTTCGTAGTTTACAATGCTTCCAAAGCAAAAGTTGAAAATTACAAAGAGCTGGGTCTGAATTCTGAGACCGCAGTTGTATTCAATATTACCAGCCGCGAGCAGGTAATCGTGAATACCTGGTACGGCGGAGAGATGAAGAAAGGTATGTTCTCCATGATGAACTACTATCTGCCGCTGAAGGGTATTGCTTCCATGCACTGCTCCGCAAATACCGATATGAACGGCGAGAACACCGCTATCTTCTTCGGACTTTCCGGAACCGGAAAGACCACCCTGTCCACCGACCCGAAACGTCTTCTGATCGGTGATGACGAGCACGGCTGGGATGACAACGGCGTCTTCAACTTCGAGGGCGGATGCTATGCAAAAGTTATCAATCTGGACAAAGAGTCCGAGCCGGACATCTATAATGCCATCAAGCGCAACGCTCTTCTGGAGAACGTTACCCTGGATGAGAACGGAAAGATCGATTTCGCTGACAAGAGCGTAACCGAGAATACCCGTGTATCTTATCCGATCGATCACATCGAGAAGATCGTACGTCCGGTATCCGCAGGCCCGGCAGCAAAAGAAGTAATTTTCCTGTCTGCAGATGCATTCGGCGTACTTCCGCCGGTATCTATCCTGACTCCGGAGCAGACGCAGTACTACTTCCTGTCCGGATTCACGGCAAAACTGGCTGGTACGGAGCGCGGTATTACTGAGCCGACCCCGACCTTCTCCGCTTGCTTCGGACAGGCGTTCCTGGAGCTGCATCCGACGAAATATGCGGAAGAGCTGGTGAAGAGAATGGAGCAGAGCGGCGCTAAGGCTTATCTGGTAAATACCGGATGGAACGGCACCGGAAAACGTATCTCCATCAAAGATACCCGTGGTATCATCGATGCAATCCTGAATGGCGACATTCTGAAAGCACCGACCAAGAAGATCCCGTACTTCAACATCGAGGTTCCGACGGAGCTTCCGGGTGTGGACACCGGTATCCTGGATCCGCGCGATACCTATGCAGACGTTTCCGAGTGGGAGACCAAAGCAAAAGACCTGGCTGGAAGATTCGTCAAGAACTTCAAGAAATATGAAAGCAACGAGGCTGGAAAAGCACTGGTTGCAGCAGGTCCGCAGATCTAATTTCATAGATAAGACGTATTTAACCGGGCGTGGCGCAGGCTGCGTCCGGTTTTGTATATGGAGCGGTTGACAAACCGATGCCGGTTGACTATACTGTATCCGAAACATGTAGTGACTGGTCAATACACAGAAAGGAGGACAATCATGAGAGAAAACAGATTACATTACAATGGTATAAACATTTACATTAACAGAGACCGGATTGTCCTCAGAACAGTTCAAAAATAATCTTACGAAGATGGTTGCATTTTATCATATGCTGCCCTTCATCTTTTGATCCGTTTATGAAAAGATCCGTGTCTCTGAAAAGAAAGGATCTTTTTATGAAAATAATAAACGGAGTCTATACATCTGCAAAAATATTCACAGATACAATCGAAGACTATGCATTGTCGCAGATTCAGATGCTCTGCGATAACGAAGCGTTCGCAGGCAGTACAGTTCGTGTTATGCCGGATGTTCATCCGGGCAAAGCAGGGACGATCGGATTTACTGCCACAGTAAGAAACCGGATTCTTCCGGAGGTGGTCGGTATAGATATTGGATGCGGCGTTACCCTTGCTTTGCTAAAGCAGAAAAAAACGGAGTTTCAGAAACTGGATGCCGTAATCAGGGAACGGATTCCGACAGGCTCGGCGGTTCGCAAAAAAATACATCGGTTCGCGGAAGAATTGCCTCTGGAACAACTTCGTTGTTTCAGGCAAATACAGAAGGAACGTGTTCAGGCAAGTCTGGGGACATTAGGAGGCGGCAATCACTTCATCGAATTAGATCGGGGAATGGAGGAGATCATGAATGCAGTCGCCGATACTATGGAGATTACGGAGATTTTAAAACCTGTCTATAATTATAAAGCGGGAAGATGATGAAGGGAGAAGGACAATGGCGAAATACAGAGAAATCCCCTGCAAATATTACATTGCGTTGGGACAATGCAAAAAAGGCAGAGATGCCTGTCATAAATCTTACTGTCAACACTGCGGAAGATATGAGGCGCGCGCGAAGGCGCGGTGCGTCAATAAAAAGAAAATGTGGAAACAGCGTGTTGCCGGTCAGGATGTTTGACAAGGAACCAGAATCCGTTGAAAGCGAAATGATATCATGGTAAACTAGACAAAGCAGTAAGACATGCTGAATTATATATAAGAAAGGACATTGCCAGCTATGAGATTTTTCCATCTCTCGGATCTTCACATTGGCCTGAAACTCATGAACCGGGATCTTAGAGAAGACCAGGAATATATTTTCCGGCAGATTATCCGCCTGGCGGAGGAAAAGAATCCGGATGCGGTCGTGATTGCAGGGGATATCTATGATAAAGCAGTGCCGTCGGCAGAGGCGGTAGAGGTCTTCGACCGTTTTATCGATGGGCTGACGGCGGCATTGCCGGGCGCATCCGTGATGCTGATCAGCGGCAATCATGACAGCGGGCCCCGGCTGAACTGTTTCCGTAATGTGCTTTCCCGGCAGAATGTACATATGATCGGCATGCCCCCTCAGGCAGAGGATGAATATATAGAGAAGATTGTGCTGCAGGATAGGTATGGAGAAGTGAATTTCTATCTTCTTCCTTTTGTGAGGCCTTCTATGGTAAAGCAGATCGTGGGAACAGACGGGAACGGAAATAATCTTTCCTACAATGAGACCGTCCACCGGTTGATTCAGAGGGAGGAGATCGATGTTTTCCAGAGAAACGTGCTGGTAAGCCATCAGTTCTATCTTCCTGTGGGAGAAAAAGCGGAAGATGTGGAACGGATGGATTCGGAGATCCGCACGGTAGGGAATATCGACGAGGTTTCAGCTGATATTCTGGACTGGTTTGACTATGCGGCATTGGGGCATATTCATAAACCCATGAAAGTGAGAGGGGATTACCGCCGTTACTGCGGTACGCCGCTGGCATGTTCGGTCAGTGAGGCGGGGCAGGAAAAAGGGGTGATCCTGGTGGAACTGGGAGAGAAAGGAACTGTGAAGACGGAAGTGCTTCCTCTCCGGCCTCTTCGTCAGGTGCGTGTAATCCGCGGGAGCCTGGAAGAGGTGTTGGGACAGGCCTGCGGCGATTATGTAACGGTGATTTTAACAGACCGGACGGAAATTTCTGCCCCGGATATGCAGGACCGCCTGAGGAACGCGTTCCCCTGTCTTCTGGAGATCCGGCGGGAAGGATCGCGAAAAGCGGATTACCGTGGGGAAATCCTGCCGGAAACGGCGCAGAATCCGTATGAGCTGTGCTGTGCCTTCCTGCGGAGCGTGGATGCCTGGAGGGATGTGGATGAAGAAGGGAAGGAGCTTCTTCGTCAGGTGATCAATGCCGTACAGGAGGTGCCGGAAGGATGAGACCGCTGAAATTGATTATGCAGGCGTTTGGATCCTATGGGAAACAGACGGCCATTGATTTTGAACGGGCGAATCAGAACCTGTTTCTGATCACCGGAGATACGGGGGCCGGAAAGACGACGATTTTTGACGCCATGGTGTTTGCTCTTTACGGAGAGGCGAGCTCGGGTACCAATAAAAAGAGCGGGGCAGAACTCCAGAGCCAGTTTGTGGAACCTGGAGTGCAGCCGTTTGTGGAGCTGGTTTTTTCTGAAGGAAACGGGGAAAGCAGGGAGATATACACCGTCCGGCGCGTACCGCGGCACATGAGGCCTTTGAAACGGGGAAGCGGTATGAAAGAAGAGAGCGGGTCGGTCACACTGTTTATGCCGGACGGTTCGGAATATTCTCAGAAAGAGACGGACAAAAAGCTGGAGGAGATCATCGGTCTTACCAAGAATCAGTTCATGCAGGTGGCAATGATTGCCCAGGGGGAATTTATGGAACTTTTGAGGGCCAGATCCGATGATAAAAAGGTGATCTTCCGGAAACTGTTCCATACAGAGCTGTATGAAAAGATCGTGGCAGAACTGGGAAACCGCAGGAAAGAGAAACAGCAGGAGATCGGGAAGATTCGTACGGTATGCCAGACAGAAGTGTCTCATGTGGTGGTGCCGGAAGAGTATCCGGAATCAGAAGGATTGCTGGAATTACGGGATAAAATCTTGAACGCAAGCCAGCTTTCCGTGACGGATATGGAAGTTTTTCTGGAAAAAATGTCAGGACTATGCGGGGAACTGGAGGAGCAGAGCCGGCGTGCAGACGAGGAATATGAACGGACACACCGCTTCTATCTGGAAAAGAGAGATCGATATACCAGTGCGGAGCAGCTTCTGGAACGTTTTCAGGAATTGGATCAGGCAGAAAAAGAACTGGCCCTGTGCAGGTCGCAGGAGGAGCAGGTCCGTAAAGCCGGAGAATGGATCCGGAAGATCCGGGCGGCGTATGAGATCCTTCCGGCCTGGGAGCGGTATATGGACGCCGTGCGTATGGAAAATGACACCAGACGCAGACTTGCATCAGGGCAGGAGGCGCTGCCGCAGCTGGAGAAAAAAGCAAAAGAGGCTTTAGAAGCGTCCGAAAAAGCGGATGTACAGTGGAATCTGGCCAGCCAGGATTATACGAAGGTGTCGGAACGGGCGAACCGCGCGCTGGAGATCCTGAAAAAGATCCGGGAAGCGAAGGCAAATTACGACAGCTGTAAAGCTGCATACGAGGCTGCGGAAGAGACGGCGTCTGCGGCACGTCAGAGAAGGAAAGACGCCGAGGAACAGGAGAGAGACTGGAGAAGCCGGGCAGAACAGCTGGGAGAGGCCCAGATACAATTTGAACGGTGGCAGGGAAAGTCCCGGACAGCAGACGAATTAAGCGCGGAGCTTTCTTCGGCGGAACTGCTCTGGAAAGAAGCAGACACACAGAAAAAGATTGTAGAAAAGGCAAGGGAGGAGTACGCCGGCGCCAGCGAAGCCTATGAACGGAAAGATAAAGAATATAAAGATATAAGAAGAATTTTCCTTAATACGCAGGCGGGATTCATAGCCAGAGAGCAGCTGAAGCCGGGGATGCCCTGCCCGGTCTGCGGTTCGCTGGATCATCCAAATCCCTGTGAGCTGAAAGAAGAACACCGGGAACTGAGCCGCGAAACCCTGGATATGCTGGGAAAGGAAACAGAACAGCTCAGAAACGCACAGGAAGATGCGGCTGCGAAGGCGCAGGCTGCATCCGCGCTGCTTGAGGAGAAAGAAAAAAGCCGCGATGAAGGAATGAACAGTCTGCGCAGGAAACTATCCGCATATTTGCCGGAATTTCTCCAAAACTCCACGCTGAAACAGGCGGCTGAGGGTCTGAACGCATGGAAAACGACACTTCGGGAAGAAGGCGCGCGCTGTAAGGAAAATCTGCGGCAGCTGAGAGAGCTTCAGGAAAAACTGCAGGGTATAGAGGCAGATAAAATAAGATTGAAAGCCGGCGAAGAGCAGGCAGAAAAAGAAGCGGTAGAAAAGAAAACCGCTTCTGCGGCCGCGGAAGCGGAATGGAAAAGCCTGGGAGGGTCCCGGGACTATGAGACAGAGGAAGAGGCAAATCTTGCCCTGAAAAAAGCCCGGGACAGAAAAGATCAGGCAGAGCATGCATTGCAGGAGGCAAAGGCAGGAGCCCAGGAGGCAAGAAATGCGGAAGAACATGCGAAAACCTTGATCCTGCAATGGGAAAGAGACCTCCCGGATCAGGAAAAGGAATGTGAGCTGCGAAAACATGCTTATGAAAAGCTGATGGAAGAGAAACAGCTTCCAGAGTCAGAATGGAAAGTGCTTACGGAGCATTACACGGGATCAGATGCAGATCATTTACAGAAGAAGATCGAGGAGCACAACCGGAAAAAAGCTGCGGCAGCCGGAAAAAGGGATGCGGCTTTCGCGGCGGTGAAAGGAAAAGAGAGGCCTGTACTGGAAGAGCTGAGAATGGTCCGGGATGAAGCGGAACAGAAGATGAGGGCTGCCAGGGAAAAACAGGAGCAGACGGGAGCCGACAGACGGACCGATCAGAATATATACGATACTCTTCATCCGGTGATGGAGGACCGTAAGAAACGGATGCTGGAATATAAACGGCTGGATGACCTCTACAATCTGCTGGCAGGGAATGTCTCCGGCTCGCGCATGGATATCGAGACATATGTCCAGCGTTATTATCTGGAACGGATCCTGCATGCCGCTAACCGGCGCTTTCAGGAAATGTCCGCAGGACAGTTTGAACTGCGCATGTGCGATCTTGACCGGGCGGGAACCGGAAAGAACCGGGGGCTGGATCTGATGGTTTATTCTGCGGTGACCGGGAAAGAACGGGAAGTACGGACGTTGTCCGGCGGGGAATCTTTTATGGCGGCGTTGTCTCTGGCGCTGGGGATGGCGGATCAGATCCAGGAGAGCGCCGCATCGGTACATCTGGATGTAATGTTTATTGACGAAGGATTCGGCTCCCTGGATGATCATTCCAGGGATAAAGCCGTCCGGGTACTGCAGGATATGGCGGATGGGTCCAAACTGATCGGAATCATTTCTCATGTGACAGAGTTAAAACAGGAGATTGAGGATCAGCTGATCGTAAGCAAAGACGAGAACGGAAGCCATGTACGGTGGCAGATCAGCTGACAAACAGGAAGAAAACAGGAGAGATCAGATATGTGGTTATTATTGTTTGTGATTTTACTTTTGGTGATTTTTGGGAAACTGCTGTCCTTTGCTCTGAAGGCGGCATGGAGCATCACAAAAATTTTATTCTCTGTGGTGATTTTTCCATTGGTGTTGATTATGCTGGTGGTGGCAGGTTTGATGTATGTGGCATTGCCGGTATTGGTGATCGCCGGAATCGTGGTTTTCCTGATGGGAAGACGCTGAGGGGAAGGACTGCCGGATAAAAGCCCGGACTGCAGGCAGAATACGTGAAAAGTGTGAAAGGATCAGAAAATGGAAATGGCGCATAAAAATCAGGAGGAGATAACCAGAAAAGGAAATCCAAGAAAGCCTCAGGGCGAAGAGGGAGAACAGATGCTCCAGCGTATGAATGAGAGTCATGCGGCGGTGACGCAGTGGGCGCTTGGGTTTCTGGATTTTGGGGAAGAAGACCAGGCGTTAGACATTGGGTGCGGCGGAGGCGCCGCATTGAAGCGGATGTCAGAAAAAATACCGAAAGGACATCTGACCGGCGTCGATTATTCGCCGGTATCTGTGGAATTATCCAGAGAAACGAATGCACAGGATATTCAGAATGGAAAGATGGAGGTACTGGAGGCCTCCGTGGAACATCTGCCTTTTGAAGACGGCAGTTTTGATAAAATCATTACGGTGGAGAGCTTTTATTTCTGGCCCGATCCGGCGGAAAATCTGAAGGAAGTCCTGCGAATACTGAAAAAAGGAGGCGTGTTTTTACTGATCGCGGATATCTACCAGAAAGAAGGCCTGAGAGAATCTGTCCTGGAAAATATTAAGCAGTATCATCTGTTTAATCCGACAAAAGAAGAATTTCGGAGACTCTTTGAACAGGCAGGATTTGCGGAAACCCGGATTCATACGAAAGAGGGAGAGGACTGGATCTGCGTGGAAGGGAAGAGATAATGTATTTAAGTAATGAAAAAACAGATTTCTTGCAGAATATCCGGAAAAACTGGACATGGTAAAGTGGGTGCTGTTTGGCGATAGTACGTTTCATATTTATGAAAATGAGTTGAAAAAGCAGGAGATATAAAAATGGTCAGACCAATTATGAAAGACGTATTCTTTCTTGGGCAAAAGTCAGAACCAGCCACAAAGGCAGACGTACAGGTAGGAAGAGATCTTCAGGATACATTGGAAGCGAATCGTGTGGCGTGCGTCGGAATGGCAGCAAATATGATTGGAATCCGAAAGAATGTAATCATTGTCAGTATGGGATTTATGGATGTGGTCATGTTTAACCCGGTGATGTTAAGAAAGGATATGCCTTATGAGACGGAGGAAGGTTGTCTGTCACTTCCGGGAGTCCGGAAGACAATCCGCTTTCAGAATATTGAAGTGGAATATTATGATATGAACTGGAAAAAACAGAGGATAAAACTCAGTGGCTGGACGGCTCAGATTTGTCAGCATGAGATGGATCATCTGGAGGGGATTCTTATCTGATATGAATAGGAATGAACATGAGTGGGACAAACTTCTGCGGATCAAAACCACAGGGCGGGATGATTCGCATTCTGATCAGTATCGTTATCCATATGAACCGACGCCGTATTCCGTGCTGGAACGTCTGGCAAACAGCGGATACATACGGAAAAGCAATTTACTTCTGGATTATGGATGCGGGAAAGGGCGGGTGGAATTTTACCTGTCCTGGCAGGTAAAGTGCCGGACGATCGGGATTGAATATGATAACCGGATTTATGAAAAGGCGGAAGAAAACCGGAAAACCGCTGCCGCTGCAGAAAGAACGACTTTTGTGCAGGCGAACGCGGAGCAGTTCCCTGTGCCGGAAGAGGTGGACCGGATCTATTTTTTCAATCCCTTTTCACTGGAAATTCTGCAGAAGGCCATCCGTCGGATTCAGGAATCTTATTATGCCAGACCAAGGGAGATGTTTCTGTTCTTCTATTATCCATCGGATGAATATATCTCCTATCTGATGACGGTGGATGAATTGATGTTTTCGGACGAAATTGATTGTGACGATCTGTTTGAGGGAAAAGATCCCAGGGAGAGGATTGTTATTTTTGAGTTGAGGAGTCAATAACATGGCAAACGAAAACGGTGAATGGATCATGCACGGCCTTCCCTGGGACAATCCCCTCAGGATCCGTACATGGCAGGAATTAATCAATTACATAAACGAAGTGGGATTTCTTCCGTTGTTCAAAAATGAGGTAGAGGGGTTCTCTGCTGAGGAGCATACCTCCGATCTGTTCTGGTGGTCGGGCGATCCGGAACAGGATCCCTGGTATTGGCGGGAGATCATCGCCCGCAGCGGGCAGGTGGCTTACGGGAAGTTTTTCAATAAAAAGGCCGGATTTATTTCTCTGGAATGGCTGCCGGTATTTGCAAACTACCGGCGCGACGGTTACGATTATGATGCCGCCTGGGATGACGGTCTGCTGAATGTCCGCGCGAAAAAGATTATGGATCTTTTTGAAGATCATGAGGAACTGGCCGGACATGAGATTCGTAAACTGGCGGGATTTGGAAAAGGCGGAGAGAAGAACTTTTCCGGAGTCATAACTGACCTGCAGATGCAGACTTATCTGGTGATGACAGATTTTCGTCTCAGAAAAAATAAAAAAGGACAGGAATATGGATGGCCGGTGGCGGTTTACCGGAAGCCGGAATCGGTCTGGGGATATGAAGCGGCGGCAGGATGCTATTCGGAAGATCCGAAAGTATCGAAAGAGAGGATTGTGAACCGGATGAAGGAGATTTTTCCAGAGGCCGGGGAGAAAGAAATTTTGAAAGTCATTCGATGAGGGGAAATGAAGAACGCGAGAGGAAACTGCTCGGAGGAACAGAATATATGGCATTGTACGCATTGGGAGATTTACATCTCAGTTTTCAGGCAAATAAGCCTATGGATGCTTTTGGAAAGGCATGGAAGCGCCATGAGCAGAAGATCGAAAAATATGTGAATCAGATCGTAAAACCGGAGGATACGCTGGTGCTTACTGGAGATCATTCCTGGGGAAGGAAGCTTGAAGAATGCCGCGAAGATCTGGCATTTATCGAAAGGCTGCCGGGGCGCAAGATCCTGCTTCGCGGGAATCACGACATGTTCTGGGATGCGAAAAAGACAAATCGTTTGAATGAAGAATATAATGGAAGATTATTTTTTCTGCAGAATAACTTTGCCGTGTACAAAGATCATGCACTGGTTGGAACCAAAGGATATACCTTTGAGGGGCCGTTTTATCTGGATCGCCGGGGACGGGTGATCGGCTGGGATGAAGAACGGGAAACACAGGCAAAGAAGCTGGTTGCCAGGGAAATGGAACGCCTGCGGGAATCGTTCCGTGCGGCAGAGGAAGCAGGATACCGTAAATTTATCATGTTTCTGCATTACCCGCCCACGAATATACTGGAGGAGACTTCTCCGTTTACAGAGATCGCGGAGGAATATGGGGTTGATACGGTAGTATATTCCCATTGCCATGGAGAACGGCGGTTTGGGGACAGTATACAGGGAATGTTTCATGGCGTAAATTATATGCTGGTGTCGGGAGATTATCTCAATTTTCAGCCGGCGCTGGTGATGTTATAAGAGGATGAAATGGATGGTGAAAAGGAAAAAACGATACAGAATTTACCTGACTGCTGCAATCGTTTGCGTAGTTGTGTTTTTGGGAATATTTGCCCATCTGTTTAATGGGGCGCCTGTTGGCTCAACTACATTCAAAGCGGTTATTACCAATATTCAGGGAAATATCATTACTGTTAAAGGACTGGAAAATAATAAAAGAAATTATAGAGGCGAATTTGTTTTCTGCGTCGAAAAAGAAACCAGAATAGTTTGTCGATTTACAAATATCGATCTAAATAAGCTGGAGACAGGGGATAGAGTAGCGGTTTCTTTTTCGGGTCCTGTTATGGAAACATATCCGGTACAGTTGGGACAGGTAAAGCAGGTCCGCCTAAATCCATTGTAGGAAAAAGGTTAGTTTATGAGGAATAAAAATGATATGAAAGAAGAATGCCTGATCTGCAAGGCGCCTTTGGAATATCTGAGCGAAGATGTGGAGATGGAGTGCGAACTCTGTCATAAAAAAGAAGCCAGTAAAACCAGATGCGTCAATGGACATTATGTATGCAGCGAATGCCATATGCAGGGAATTGACCGTCTGGTGGGAATATGTCTGGAAGAGACGTCCGGGGATCCGGTTGAAATATTGAACAGGATGATGGCGATGCCGTTTTGCCATATGCATGGCCCGGAGCATCATGTAATGGTAGGCATGGCTCTTTTGACTGCCTATAAGAATTCAGGCGGAGATCTGGATTTGAAGAAAGCGCTTGCTGAAATGAACAGCAGAGGCAGATCGGTACCGGGAGGCGCCTGCGGATTCTGGGGCGCATGCGGGGCAGGACTCAGCGCCGGCATGTTTGTCTCTATTGTCACTGGTTCCACACCTTTGGGCGTGGAAAATTTTGCGCTTTCTCATAAGATGACGGCCAGCGCTTTAAACGCAATCGGAGAGATCGGCGGTCCCAGATGCTGTAAGAGGGATTCTTATCTATCCATTCTCCAGGCAGTAAAATTTGTAAAAGAGCATCTGGGAATCCAGATGAAACAGTCGGAAATCATATGTTCCTACAGCGGCAGGAACAACCAGTGTATCGGGCAAAGATGTCCGTTTTCGCCGCTGCAGAAAACAAAGGAGTAGAAAGAAAACCAATGAGTATATTGAACGTAGAACATTTGACGCATGGTTTCGGAGACCGGGCCATTTTTCAGGATGTGTCGTTCCGATTGCTGAAAGGAGAGCACATCGGCCTGGTGGGAGCCAACGGAGAAGGCAAATCCACGTTTATGAATATAATTACCGGGAAATTACAGCCGGATGAAGGTAAGATTGAATGGGCAAAAAATGTCCGGGTGGGGTATCTGGATCAGCACACGGTACTGGAAAAAGGTATGACCATCCGGGACGTACTGACTTCTGCTTTCAGCTTCTTGTTTGATCTGGAAGCACAGATGAACGAGATGTATGAAAAGATGGCAGATGCTTCGGAAGAAGAGATGGAACACTATATGGAAGAGACCGGTGTGATCCAGGAGCTTTTGTCCGCCCATGATTTTTATATGATCGATACGAAGGTGGAAGAGGTCGGGCGCGCCCTGGGGCTTACGGATATCGGACTGGACCGGGATGTGACAGAGCTGTCCGGAGGACAGCGCACCAAGGTGCTGCTGGGAAAGCTTCTCCTGGAAAAGCCGGACATCTTGCTTTTGGACGAGCCTACCAATTATCTGGATGCAGTTCATATTGAGTGGCTGAAACGGTATCTGAATGATTATGAAAACGCGTTTATCCTCATATCGCATGACGTCCCGTTTCTCAACAGCGTTGTCAACCTGATTTACCATATGGATAATCAGGAGTTGAACCGCTATGTGGGCGATTATGACAAATTCCAGGAAGTTTACGCGGTGAAAAAGGCGCAGCTGGAAGCGGCATATAATCGTCAGCAGAAGGAAATCGCGGAATTGAAGGATTTTGTGGCGAGAAACAAGGCGCGTGTGGCGACGAGGAACATGGCCATGTCCCGACAGAAGAAGCTGGACAAGATGGACGTGATCGAACTGGCGGCGGAGAAGCCGAAACCGGAATTCCATTTTAAAGAGGCCAGGACGCCGGGTCGCTATCTGGTGGAAACTCATGATCTGGTCATCGGCTATGAAGAACCCCTGTCCAGCGCATTGAATCTTCAGATGGAGCGGGGAGAGAGAATCGTGCTCACCGGAGCCAACGGTATCGGAAAAACCACACTTCTGAAAAGTATCCTGGGACTGATCCCGCCGCTGCAGGGGACCGTAGAACTGGGGGATTATCTGGAGATTGGATATTTTGAGCAGGAGATGAGCCAGGACATCGAAACCACGACTCTGGAGGAACTGTGGACTGAATTTCCGGGATTTTCCCAGTTTGAAGCCAGATCTGCGCTTGCAAAGTGCGGTCTGACCACCAAGCACATTGAAAGTAAGGTGAAGGTATTAAGCGGCGGAGAACAGGCGAAACTGCGCCTCTGCAAACTCATTAACCGGGAGAGCAATCTGCTGGTCCTGGACGAGCCTACCAATCATCTGGATGTGGAGGCAAAAGAGGAACTGAAAAGGGCGCTTCTGGCTTATAAGGGCAGTATCCTGATGGTGTGCCATGAGCCGGAATTTTATGAAGGGCTGGCGACAAAAGTGTGGGACTGCAGCCGGTGGACGACGCGGTTGTAAATATTTTTGTACAGTTGTTTGCATAGTAAAATGTCTTTTCCTGTCAGAGAAGCTGATAGGATTGTAAAAACAGGTTGGTTCTGGTAATATATTGTCAGAGAAACAATCGTGTTACAGGGTGGTAAGCCTCCCATGCTGAAAAGAGGGGAGGTGGTGCATATGACGGTATATGAAGCTATCTCATTGATGATATCTTTCAGTACTCTGATTATTGCACTGCTTGCCTACATAGATAGGAAAAACAGGCAGGAAAAAGCGATTGCAGGATCTGGAAGAATTTTGTATACTATTTTCTGGCTCAGTTTTTTGTAATACATTATACTACAGTTATTTAAGGAGAATATAGAAATGAAAATCGCAGTAACTTACGACAACGGAAATATATTTCAGCATTTTGGGAAGACAGAGTTTTTCAAAGTGTATGAAGTGGAAGATCATAAGGTAATATCCAGTGAAGTGATCGGATCCAACGGCACCGGACACGGCGCGCTGGCAGGGCTTCTGGCAGAACAGTCGGTGGATGTGCTCATCTGCGGAGGCATCGGCGGCGGAGCACAGGCCGCGCTTGCAGAAGCTGGTGTGGAGCTGTGTTCCGGTGCTCAGGGCAATGCGGATCAGGCAGTAGAAGCTTATCTGAAAGGAGAACTGGTATCTTCCGGAGCGAATTGTGACCACCATCATGGAGAAGACCACGATTGCGGAGACCATGAGGAAGGACATTCCTGCGGGAGCAGCTGCGGCAGCTGCGGAGGCGGATGCGGAGCGCAGCCTGCATTTACCGGGCGCAACGTGGGCAAGACCTGCCGTACGCATTACAGAGGTACTTTCAATGACGGAACGCAGTTTGATTCTTCTTATGACCGCGGCGAACCGCTGGAATTTATCTGTGGAGCAGGACAGATGATCCGCGGATTTGACGCGGCGGTAGCGGACATGGAAGTGGGTCAGATCGTGGATGTGCATCTGATGCCGGAAGAAGCATACGGTATGCCGAATCCGGATGCCATCTTTACAGTGGAGATCGCGCAGCTTCCGGGTTCGGAAAATCTGTCGGCAGGACAGCAGGTCTATCTGACGAATCAGTATGGACAGCCTTTCCCGGTCAAGGTGACGGCGAAAGATGAGACAACGATCACTTTTGACGCGAACCATGAGATGGCCGGCAAGGAATTGAATTTCCGCATTGAACTGGTTGAGGTAAAATAAACGGTATGGGAAGCGTATATTTTGTCCGGCACGGGCAGACGGTGTGGAACGTGGAGAATAAGATCTGCGGAGCAACCGATATCGAACTGACGGAGCTGGGGCACCAGCAGGCGGTTGAGACAGGAAAGCGGATATTGGCTGAGGGGATCAAGGCAGATGAGATCCTGTATTCTCCTTTGATCCGCGCTGCAGAGACGGCCCGGCATATTTCGGAGGTGACCGGAATCCCGGCAAGGATGGAACCGCGCCTGAAGGAGCAGAATTTCGGCAAATGGGAATCCACGCCCCGGGATGGGGAAGATTTCAAACGGGCGAAAAGAGATTTCTGCTGCAGATATGAGGGCGGTGAGTCCATGCTGCATCTGGCGCAGAGGATCTACAACCTGTTGGACGAGCTTCGGGCAGAATCGGATGAAAAAACGTATATTCTGGTAGCACATAATGGGATCGCCAGAGTCGTGCAGTCTTATTTTTATGAGATGACGAATGAAGAGTACGCAGATTTTGGAGTGAGAAACTGTGCGGTGCTCAAGTATGATTTTACCGGGAAAAAGGATTGACATACCGACTCAAAATGATATACTGAATAAGGAAATTACATAAGGAAAACGATAGAGTGAACAGGAGTTCATGAAGGGGTGCACCACCGCGGGTGTATTCCTTTGTGAACTCCTTTTTTGGTCTATGGGAAAGGAGGATGCTATGATCCGGGTAAACGGAGAAGAGAAAATGCTGGAAGAGGGGACAAGTCTTCTGGGATTTCTCGAACAGGAGGGATACCAGACTGCCAGGATTGCAGTGGAAAAAAACGGGGAAATCGTGCCTAAAAGCCGTTATGGCGAGACTCTGCTTCGCGACGGCGATGCGCTGGAGATTGTGAGCTTTGTGGGAGGAGGCTGATATGGCATTTTCAAGAGAAGAAGTACAGGAAGCGCTTCGCTGCAGGCATACGTCCGTGATCCAGGAGCGTCTGAATAAGGGCAGAGTCGCAATATCCGGTCTGGGAGGGCTGGGGTCCAATGTGGCGTCTGCGCTGGCCAGGATCGGAGTCGGTCATATGCATCTCATTGATTTTGACCGGGTGGATCTGACCAATCTGAACCGCCAGCAGTATTTCATGCGGCATGTGGGGATGTATAAGACGGATGCCCTGAGAGAACAGCTGCTGGAAATTAATCCGTATCTGGATATACGGACAGACTGTGTCCGTGTCCGCGAAGAAAATATAAAAGAACTTTTTGCGGAGGACGATATTATCTGCGAGGCTTTCGATGTGCCGGAGAATAAGGCCATGCTGGTTAACGGCGTTCTGGAACAGTTTTCGGATAAGATCATCGTCAGTGCTTCCGGCATGGCGGGATATGGAGACAGCAATACGATACGGACGAGAAAAGTTGCGGGCAGATTTTATCTGTGCGGAGATGAAACCAGCGATTCCGGAACCGGCATGGGACTGATGGCACCCCGTGTGAGCATCTGTGCGGGACATGAGGCGAATCTGATCGCGCAGCTGCTCATAGACGGCATATAAGAGAATAATGAACAAGAGGAGAATAAGAAGATGACAGATTTGAACAAAGATACTTTTTGCCTGGGAGGACATGAATTCCAATCCCGTTTCATACTGGGTTCGGGGAAGTATTCCCTGGAACTGATCAAGGCGGCTGTGGAGAATGCGGGCGCGCAGATGATTACACTGGCGCTGCGCCGGGCTAATCAGGGCGGACTTGCCAATATTCTGGACTATATTCCGGAGGGAGTAACGCTGCTTCCCAATACTTCCGGGGCCAGAAATGCGGAAGAAGCAGTTCGCATCGCACGTCTGGCAAGAGAGATCTGCCAGAGTGATTTTATCAAGATTGAGGTGATCCATGATTCCAAATATCTCCTGCCGGACAACTATGAGACGGTAAAAGCCACGGAGATACTGGCAAAGGAAGGCTTTGTAGTGATGCCTTATATGTATCCGGATCTGAAC
This sequence comes from Lachnoclostridium sp. An196, assembly GCF_002160135.1. GTDB lineage: Bacteria > Bacillota > Clostridia > Lachnospirales > Lachnospiraceae > Hominiventricola > Hominiventricola avistercoris. Next base: position 84,146 of record NZ_NFJZ01000012.1, read on the forward strand.
GCGGCCCGTGACCTGGCGAACGCGGGGGCAGCCTGCGTGATGCCGCTTGGTTCGCCGATCGGATCCAACAAAGGAATCTGCACGAAAGATTTTATTCAGATCCTGATTGATGAGATCGATCTGCCCATCATTGTGGACGCGGGTATCGGAAAGCCTTCTCAGGCATGCGAGGCCATGGAGATGGGGGCTGCTGCAGTCATGGCAAATACGGCCATCGCCACTGCCGGAGATATTCCTGCCATGGCAGAAGCGTTTCGGAAAGCCATCGAGGCGGGACGAACCGCATACCTGTCCGGAATGGGCCGTGTCATCGAAAAAGGTTCCAGCGCGTCCTCGCCGCTGACCGGATTTTTGGAAGAACAGGAGTGATGGCCATGAGTAAAAATGATCATATCAATGAAAGTATCTTAAGCGATGAGATCCGGGAGCATCAGAAAGAGAACCGTATAAACCATATGGAGTATCTGCCGGGCATGGAAGTCATCGACTCAACGATTATGGAGCAGGTCATAAGCGCCATGGATACCTATGATTATGACAAATATACAGAGAGCGACGTGCTCAGGGCAATTGCGAAAGAGAACCGTACGCCGGAAGACTTTGCGGCGCTGCTCTCTCCGGCGGCGCTTCCCCACCTGGAGGAAATGGCGCAGGCCGCGCAGCGGGAGACCAGGAAGCATTTCGGGAATTCCGTTTATATGTTCACGCCCATTTATATCGCGAACTACTGCGAAAATTATTGTATTTACTGCGGATTCAACTGTCATAACAGGATCCGGCGCGCCAAGCTGAACTATGAAGAGATCGAGAAAGAGATGAAAGCCATCTCAGAGAGCGGGCTCCAGGAGATCCTGATTCTGACCGGAGAGAGCCGGGCAAAATCGGATGTGGAATACATTGGAGAGGCGTGTAAAATCGCGGGAAAATATTTCAAAGTCATCGGGCTGGAAGTGTATCCCATGAACTCTGATGAATACCGCTATCTGCATGAGTGCGGCGCGGATTATGTGACGGTGTTCCAGGAGACATACAATTCCGATAAATATGAGACGCTGCATCTGGCAGGGCACAAAAGGATTTTCCCTTATCGTGTCAATGCCCAGGAAAGAGCATTGATGGGAGGCATGCGCGGCGTGGCTTTTGCGGCGCTGCTGGGACTGGATGATTTCCGGAAAGACGCGTTTGCGACGGGTATGCATGCTTATCTGCTGCAGAGAAAATATCCCCATGCGGAGATCTCCTTCTCCTGCCCCCGTCTCCGTCCGATTATCAATAACGACCGGATCAATCCCATGGATGTGCACGAAGCGCAGCTTTTGCAGGTGGTTACCGCCTACCGGCTGTTTATGCCTTTCGCGGGCATCACAATCTCCACCAGGGAATGTGCGAGAGTGAGAAACAACATCGTCAATATCGCCGCCACGAAGATTTCCGCCGGAGTCAGTACAGGGATCGGAAGTCATGTGGAAGAAGTAGAGGACAAGGGCGACGAGCAGTTTGAAATCTCGGATTCCCGCACAGTGGAAGAAGTGTACAGCGACCTGTCTGGGCTGGGCCTGCAGCCGGTCATGAACGATTACATTTATGTATAGGAAGGAATACGGGGGAGAGTCAGGAGAGAATATGATGCATGAAGAAATTGATTTTTCGAAGATTATCGCGGTGTCCAACCGGCATCTGAGCCGTCTGCCATACTTGGAACAGGTGGAGAGGATCTGCAGCTTTCATCCGAAAGCCTTCCTGCTGAGAGAGAAAGATCTCCCGCCGGAAGATTATCTGGAACTGGCAAGTGAGGTAAAAGTCATATGTGAACGGCATAAGGTACTGCTGATCCCTCATTTTTATCCGGAGGCGGCAAAAACCGCCGGATCCGGCGTTCTGCACCTGCCGCTATGGAAGCTGAAAGAACGGCGGGAAATAAGTGTGAAGAAGGGCCGGATAGACGGCCCGGAAAAAGACGAAACAGTAAAAATCGGTGTGTCCATACACTCGGCAGAAGAAGCAAAAGAGGCGGTGAGCTTAGGCGCTTCGTACCTTACTGCCGGGCATATTTTCACCACAGACTGTAAAAAAGGCGTTCCGGCAAGAGGATTGGAATTTTTAAAAGAGGTCTGTGAGATTTCCCCGGTTCCCGTATATGGGATCGGAGGAATCCATCTGGATGCGGAGCAGATCCGGTCAGTCCTGGAGCAGGGAGCGGAAGGCGTCTGCATCATGTCGGAGATGATGCGAATATAGAGGCTCCTTGTATTTATTCTGATATCTTGACGATGGAAAAAAGATGTACTATCATCTAAAATAGTTGAGGATACATCATTTGAAAGGAAGGGAGAGTATGGATAAAACACATCGCCAGATCACAAAAATTGCCAGAGAAGTCGGCAAGTTTACTGTCCGGACGATGAAAGCTGAGGGGGTTGGCACCGCAGAATTCGATCTCATTCATGCTGTGCGGAAGAATCCTGGCATTACGCAGGCAGAAATCTGTAAAATTCTGGGGGCAGATAAAGGCGCGGTGGCAAAACAGACGGCCAATCTGGAAACGAAAGGCTTTCTGCGCAGAGAAATTAACCCGGGAGACGGTCGCAGTCAACTTATCTTTCCGACAGAACAGGCTCAGTGTTTAAAGAATTCCAAGGCCCGCATCGAGACTCTGTTTTATGAATGGCTGGCAGAAGCACTTTGTGAAGAAGAGCGGATTGAATTTGCGCGCCTGCTGAATATTCTTTACCAGCGCTGCAAAGAAGAGAGTAAAGCCGGTTTTCCTGAAATGACGGCGCGCATGAAACATCTTGCTCGGAACGATTAGGGGGAATAAAAATGTGGCTGGTTGCGGCTGTTTTATCTGCGTTATTTGCCGGGATCACAGCAATTCTCGCAAAATGTGGAATCAAGAAAACGGATTCTGATGTGGCGACCGCGCTCAGAACGATTGTCGTATTGCTTTTTTCGTGGCTCATGGTATTTGTTGTGGGCTCGGCGGAAACGATTTCTCAGATCCGGCCGGTTTCATACTTGTTCCTGATTCTTTCAGGCATGGCGACCGGAGCATCCTGGCTGTGCTATTTTAAAGCTCTTTCCATTGGTAATGTCAATAAGGTGGTCGCGATTGACAAATCAAGTACTGTCCTGACTGTACTGCTTGCTATTATATTATTTCATGAAACAGACCATCTGGCCGTGAAATTGATCGGTACTGTCCTGTTGGGAATCGGAGTCATCCTTATGGTAGAGAAGAAGGCTGTGCAGGCTGTCAATGGGAATACTTACATTATCTATGCGGCTGGTTCGGCTGTATTTGCTGCGCTTACTTCTATTCTTGCCAAAATAGGGATTTCCGGAGTGGAGTCCAATCTGGGAACCGCGATCCGCACGATCGTAGTGCTGGTCATGGCCTGGGTGATGGTGGCGGTCAAGGGAAAGATGGCCGAACTCCGATGTCTTGACAAACGGGAGCTGCTGTTTATCGGGCTGTCCGGAATCGCGACCGGAGCGTCCTGGCTGTGCTATTATTATGCTATTCAAAACGGTATCGTCAGTGTGGTGGCCCCGATTGACAAGATGAGTCTGCTTGTAAGTGTTGCCTTCTCGTATATCGTATTCAAAGAAAAAATGTCAGGAAGAGCTGTCTGCGGATTGGTGCTTATGCTGCTGGGTACGCTTGCAATGGCTGTTTTTGCATAAAATGGCGGAGAGAATTGATTTATAGATAATTGACAGTCTGAAGCATATTATGCTCAAACCGATTAGGCTTTCGGCGAAGTGTTACGATAAGCACTTCGCCATTTTTATTAGAGTTATTGTTATTGACTTTAATAAAATATGAACACAAAAACAAAATGAAGTGTGCGTGATTTTTAATAATCGAAAATTGGTGAATAAACATGTGAATAATAGGACGCTGGAAAAATAAGCCATGATATGTTTTGATAATTGAAACTTCCGAAAACGGCAAAAATATATTGCGCAATGCAGAAACCCGCTGGATTTATTGCCGGTAATATGATATTCTATAGTGTAGATTTATATAGTATTGGATTCGATTGATAACGGAGGAAAGCAGATGCGATACCTTTCAGTTGCTGAAATAGCAAAAAAATGGAATATATCGGAGCGCAGTGTGAGAAATTACTGTGCTCATGGGCGTGTGCAGGGTGCTTTTCTTACCGGAAAGACCTGGAATATTCCGGAGAACGCTGAAAAACCAGAGCGTTCCAACAAAAAGAAAGAACATCCACTTACACTATTGGATATCTTGCAGGAACAAAAAGTAAGTAAATATTCCGGCGGTATTTACCATAAAACACAAATTGATTTAACGTATAACTCAAACCATATTGAGGGAAGCCGTCTGACCCATGATCAGACCAGATATATTTTTGAGACCAATACCATTGGCGTGGAAAATGGAATTCTCAATGTTGATGATGTGATTGAAACTGTAAATCATTTTCGATGTATTGATATGATCATTGATCATGCAAAATCTGCTTTGACTGAGAAGTTTATTAAGAAACTTCACTTGACTTTGAAAAGTGGAACCAGCGATTCCAGAAAAGACTGGTTTACAGTAGGGGATTATAAGAAACTGCCTAATGAGGTGGGCGGTATGGAGACTGCCCTACCTGAAGAAGTTGCTGGTAAGATGAAAGCATTGCTGGCAGAGTATAACGCAAAAGAAGAAAAGACATTTGAAGATATTCTGGATTTCCATGTAAAGTTTGAGCGAATCCATCCGTTTCAGGACGGTAACGGGCGAGTAGGCAGATTGCTCATGTTTAAGGAGTGCCTGAAATATGATATTGTTCCATTCATTATTGAGGATGACCTGAAGATGTTCTACTATAGAGGATTGAAGGAGTGGGACAATGAAAAAGGCTATCTGACAGATACCTGTCTGACTGCACAGGACCAATATAAGGCGTATTTGGATTATTTCAGAATCCCATATTAAGTAAGATAATTTTCAAGGTATCAGCTGAGAATCAGTGATAAACGATATCGCCTATTTTGAAAAGTTCTGGAAAAGCCAGTAAAAACAATAATTTCGCGAAGTAGAAAGACGTTTATTACATTACTACACCATTTATGAAAGCGCCTTGATGGAATAAGATTTTAAAACTTAATAACCAAAAATTTCTGCATATCTCTGCGTATAATATAAGCAGTAAAATTGGAATGGGAGCACAGTGTATGTGTGAAACAAGAACAACGTAGTTCAAAGTTCATAACGGTATGATAGAATGATTATGACAAATCGGGATTTGTGGAGGTGTTGAATGAAAAGTGTATTAATGATTGGACAGTCCAACATGGCTGGACGTGGATTCATAAACGAAGTACCGATGATTTGTAATGAGAGAATCCAGATGTTAAGAAATGGAAAATGGCAAATGATGACAGAACCAATTAACTACGATCGTCCTATATCAGGAGTAAGTCTTGCGGGTTCATTTGCTGCAATGTGGTGCATGGAAAACAAAGAAGAACAAATCGGCTTGATTCCATGTGCGGAAGGTGGCAGTTCCATTGATGACTGGTCTATAGAGAAAATATTATTTAAAAATGCAATTATTCAGGCAAAATTTGCAATGCAAAATAGTAATTTGATTGCTATTCTGTGGCATCAAGGAGAAAATGATAGCTATAATGGTAACTACAAAACGTATTATGAAAAATTACATACAATTTTTGAGGCTTTAAAAAATGAACTTAATTTAGACGATGTACCGTTTATTATTGGAGGACTTGGTGACTATTTAGGAAAGATAGGCTTTGGTTTTAATTGTACAGAGTATGACTTGGTGAATAAAGAATTATTACGATATGCCAATGATCATAATCATGTATATTTTGTAACTGCCCAGGGGTTGTCAGCAAATCCAGATGGCATACATTTAAATGCTGTCTCTCAAAGAAAATTTGGGGTTCGTTATTACTATGCCTACAAAAACAAAAAGAATGTGATAACACCTTTGAAAAACGAAGAAAAATTATTAGAGTCATGTATTAATATTCCATATACTCAGAATGAAATGAAATATTTAGCTATGATGGATTTGACAATGGGAAAATGTAGTTATGAAGAGTTCATAACAAAAATGAAAAATCTCTAACTTTCAATCTGACTAATGGAAATAAAATAAAGAAAAGAATTAGAATTTTACAAAGAAGTGTAATTGTATGAATAAAGCGATTGTTGTAATGAGGATTGCTATTCTTACTTCTTTGGAAAAAGATAAGTAATTGACTGGCAAATTCCAGTTTATTGGGAAGTCGCAGAGAACGAAAAATCGGAAGTTTACAGCGAGGTGAAAGAGGTTGAATTATGTAGAATATGGAAAAGAAAACAAATATGATGATAATATATTTTTTCAAAAATACAGTCAAATGAGTCGCTCACAGCAGGGACTAGCCGGTGCAGGAGAATGGGAAACATTGAGAAAGCTGCTGCCGGATTTTAAAGATAAGCGTGTGCTTGATTTAGGATGCGGCTATGGATGGCACTGTATTTATGCGATGGAACACGGAGCGTCTTCTGTTGTAGGTGTTGATATTTCTCATAAAATGCTCGAGGTAGCCAAAGAAAAAACACATTTTCCACAGGTTGAATATAAATGCTGTGCTATAGAAGATGTGGAATTCCCAGAGGAGAGTTTTGATGTAATATTAAGTTCACTTGCGTTTCACTATGTAGCAGATTATGAGATTTTAGTAAAAAAGATATATAGAATACTGAAGTCTGGTGGTAAGCTAGTTTTTACGGTTGAACATCCTGTTTTTACTGCCTATGGAACACAAGACTGGCATTATAACGAAAAAGGAGAAATACTGCATTTTCCGGTGGATAATTATTATTATGAGGGCAAACGGACAGCTGTGTTTTTGGGAGAAAAGGTTACAAAATATCATAGAACACTGACCACATATCTAAATACACTGCTTTCAAATGGTTTTATAATAAATCATATTGTGGAGCCGCAGCCGGCGGAAAACATGATGGATATTCCGGGGATGCAGGATGAAATGCGCCGTCCCATGATGCTGATTGTATCGGCGAACAAAAAAGTGGATAGATAGAACTAAAACACCTATAAGGTATAAATGGAGGTAATTTATGTTTAAAGAAAAAATTATTATAGAGATGAAAGAAGTATTCAAAGAAATTCCTTTTGGCATAGAGCATACTCTCAAAGTTTTGAAAAATGCAGAAGATATAATGAAAGGAGAAAATATCGGAGAGGAAGAAAAAGAATTCATCAGTATTATTGCTATACTACATGATATTGGTGCGGTTGAAGCACAAAAAAAATACGGTTCTATTGATGGTGTCTATCAAGAAAAGGAAGGACCAGAAGTAGCGAAAGAAATATTAAAAAAGGTAGGCTATAACAAAAATATTGATAGAATATGCTTTATAATAGGCAACCATCATACTCCATCTAAAATTGATGGACTTGATTTTCAAATACAATGGGAAGCTGATTTGCTTGAAAATTTAACGGTTATGGATAAAGAAAAAGAACAGGAAAAGATAAAAAAGTGTATAGATGAAAACTTTAAAACAAACACAGGAAAAAGGATAGCTTATAATCGCTTTATTTTAGATTAGTAGTAGATTATTACAGTTATGTATTTTATATCGCAAAGAAAAAATAGTAGTTAAGTTTAACCCTAGGGTTAAATGATGAATATGTTGAGGGCATTTTTGTTTCTGGTGAAATGCAATCGCAGGGTATAGGTAAAATTCTGCTGAATTATGCAAAGGATAAAAGGAATAAGTTGTACTTGAACGTATACCAAAAGAACGCACGGGCAATATCTTTTTATAAGAGAGAAGGATTTGAGATTCAGCATAGTGGCTTAGATGAGGCTACCGGAGAAAAAGATTATGTAATGACATGGCAGTATCTTAAAAAGTTCCGGAAAAGCCAGTAAAATCAAGGGTTTCACGAAGCAGAAAGGCGTTTACTACACCACTACTACACCATTTTTGAAAGAACCTTGATGTGACATGTCTTATAGATGATACAGCAAACGGCAGTATTCCTAAATAGGAGTATTGCCGCTTGCTGTATACGGGTAACTAAGAGCTTTGAGAAAATGCTTATCCGTCATAAAAAACACGATAGCTTTAAACAAGCAACTGGCGTCCCTATTCTAAGACTGGTTTTACTTTCAAGTTGGTTTTGTGTAAACTTACTTATAACAGACTGCCTAGATTTATGACCCGACTATTTTTTTACGCTAATGTCGAGCATATCTTTCTGAATTTTGATATTCTTATTTTGGAAGGAGGAGCGATGTGTTAAAGAAATTGAATGAAGCGATGGACTATATTGAAGCGCACCTAGAGGACGAGTTTTTACTTGAGAAAATTTCTGAGCATATAAATGTTTCAGATTATCATTTTAGAAAAATATTTTTTGCGCTTACCAATATGACGCTGAACGAGTATGTAAAAAACAGACGACTTTCAGAAGCTAACAAAGAATTGTTGCAGGGGGCGCAGGTAACAGATGTCGCTTATAAATATGGGTATCAATCCGTAGACGGGTTTACACGTGCATTTAAAAAATGGAGCGGTATCTTACCGTCACAAGTCGCAAAGTTGAAACAGTGTAAATCATGCCCAAAATTACAATTTGTTGTGACTATGAAAGGAGGAACTTTGATGGAATATAAAATTGTTGAAAAACCAGCTTTTACGTTTGCAGGTGTTAGTAAACGAGTGCCGTTACAATTTGAGGGGGTAAACAACGCTATTTTGGAACTGGCACAAAGCATAACACAGGAGCAGAAAGAGGAAATGCACCAGTTACAAAATATTGAGCCATACGAAACTGTAAATGTTTCCTATGAATCAGATACGAACTTTCTTGAAGAAGCTGGAGAATTGACGCATTTAATTGGAGTTTTAACAACTAAAAATGACATTAGCAGTAATCTGGACACATTCCCTGTTAAAGCTCATACATGGGCAGTTTTTCCAAATGAAGGAATATTCCCGTTTACTTTGCAGGATACAATGGCAAGAATCTATTCCGAATGGTTTATGACGGCAGATTATGAACTGGCAGAGTCGTTTTCTTTCTCGTTTACAAAAATGGACGAAGAAAAGCCCAACTACGCATACAGTGAAATTTGGATACCAGTAATAAAAAAAGAATAAGCAATTATACTCAAATGGCAAAGCCAGCCGAGCCAGTCAACAGTCAAGATGAACGGCGCACGCATATGCACCGCTGTTGACAGCCTCCTCCCGCCTTTGCTGGTAGGCAATCAAGGGGCGACAGCAAGGAGTGCTGCCGCCCTCTGATATTATAAATGCAGCCCGTCAACCATACAACGCCCTTTGTGGAGGAAAGGGGGAATTTCCATGACTTGTACAGAAGAATACAAGGAGCATATCGAGTCCACGTTCCATGCTTTTTGTAAGGTTGTCATACGGAACGCGACAATCAACGCAGCCCGTACAAGAAGCAGACGATACAAAAGAGAAATATCCCTTGAATACCTCACAAATGAAAAGCACTACCTGAATATTTCATGCTATGAGGGCCATCGATACGCTTTTGAGATCCACCAGTACACATAAGTGATCCACCATTGATCAGTTCATGCAATAGATCCGCCCCGATGCCGAGAGGCCAGGTTTTT
>NZ_NFJZ01000013.1 GCF_002160135.1 Lachnoclostridium sp. An196
TGACCGGAAGGGTTTTCGTGCCCTGGAGAAATTCCAGGAAGCGCTCCCGGCACTCCTGGTTGAGTTTCCAGAACGGGATCCTCAGTTTGGGGTCACTCACCACCTCTGCTAATACATCCTCTCTGGACACGTGGAAAGGTTTCCAGTTCCCCTGCATATTCATTGTTTCGTTTTGTTTCAATTTTCCTCCTTTTCCGCTTCCGTGGACAAAAAGGCGCCGCAGACGGCAGGACATGCTGGTAGGTATCTGTCCACTTTCTGCAATTTTATTTTCTTTTTTAATCCGGGAAATATTGGCGGGAACCCGCCGGAACGTTTCCGAAATTATCTGATGGGCTTAATGTAGCATATCCCCTCACCAGGTGCAAGGCCCTGGATGAAAAAATATGAGATCTATAAATATGACAGATGATAGAAACGGCAAATATATAAACTCAAAAAATATATAAACACCGGATACAGAAACGCAAAATATGGCCGGGAAAGCCTGGCATCCCGGAGCAGTCCCGATTCTCCACACTTTCCTGACCGTATATCATCCAAACATTTTCTTTACCAGTTCACTTTTATCCGTCACGTTTTTCGGCATATACCTCCGGATCACCTGCTGGGAGGAAGCGAACCCCATCAGCTCCGCGATCATGTCCGAGCTGGCTCCGGCACGAACTGCCCGGATCGCATAGGTATCCCGGAGCATGCGCGGCGTTACGGAACCCATGCCGCAGGCCTGCGCCCGGCGCATCAGCACAGCCCGCATCCGGTCCATGCGCACGGGCTTTTTCTCAGAGCCGCCCAGCACAAAGCCGTCCGGTTCCCCGCGGTATTCCCGCTTTACCTGTTCCAGCTGCTCCGCAATAAAGTCAGGTACCGGCACTTCCCGCCTTTTCCTTCCGCTTAATGCTTCCAGTTCATAATGACGTTCTTCCGCGCCTCCGGTCCCCAGCTCTCTCTTCACGGCGACGAAATATTCCAGGCGAAGTCTCCTTCTTTCCAGGTCCACGTCCCTCCAGCGCAGCGCCGCCGCCTCGCTCAGCGAGATCCCGGTATAAAGCACCAACCGGAACCCGAGCCCGATGGGGTACCCTTCTTCATCCTGGTAAGCAGACAGCTCCGGTTCCAGTATCCGCACCTGTTCCTCGCTCAGCCATTCCTGCCGTTCCCATACGTTTCTGCCCTGGAGGGTCCAGGACGGCCCGATGCAGGGATTGCGGTCGATCAGACCGGACTTCTGCGCGTCCTTCATGCACCCGCTTAGTACAGACAGGGTGTTGCGCACGGTTCCTTCCGTCATATGACCGTTCTGCGTCCCGGCCAGGGGCATGCTCTCCAGCCCCCGGAGCCATCCGGAGACTGCCTCTTCCGTCAGGTCTTCCAGCTTCCGGTCTCCCAGGGCAGGCAGGATATGCCGCTCCATAGTCTCCGCGTACATGCGGATCGTGGTCTCCTTCACCACATGGGGCAGTACGCTGCGGAGCCATACATACACCCAGTCTTCCAGCGTAACGATCCTGGAGGTATCACCCTTCTGGAAAGCTTCCCTCTTCGCTTCCAGCGCTCCGTCATACTGGCGCTCCAGGTAGTCTCCTTTTCCCGGACGGATCCGGTCGCAGCCGCAGCTTTTTACCTTGCCGTTTTTCAGGTCTCTGGTGGCAATGCTCTTTTCCCTGCCGCAGTCGCAGCGGCAGATGACTTTCTGGAGTGTCGTGTGATTATCCAAATCTTCCGCGATGACCGTCAGTTTTCCAAACCGTTTCCCTATCATTTTATCAGCCGTAGAACGAATGCAGCCGCAGCTTTTCCTGCGGCCGCTTTTCAGCAGATATCCTTCTACCCTGCAGGTATTGCCGCAGTCGCAGCGGCACTCCCAGAGTGCCACCCGCTGTCTGCCGGCCTGGCCGTAACCGGCGAATCCGGTCACCACCAGTTTTCCAAATCGTTCCCCGGTAATATCCCTACCGGTCCTCGACATTCGTATCCTGCTCCTTTCCGCGGTGATATCCTGCCGCCAGGATCAGCACCACCAGGGAGACCACGGCCAGGAATATCCACAGCGTCAGGTTGGCGCTGTCGCCGGTCTTCGGTGTGGACACTGCGCTGGTCTGGGATACGGGCGTCGCCGTCCCGGAGCTTTCTCCGTCGGAATCGTCCCCGCCGCCTCCGCTGCTCCCGCTGCCGCGGTAGCTGTTCTCAAAGCGGATCGTATCCGTCTTCTCCGTGCTGTCTCCTTTCACTGCCCAGAGCTCCGCGCTCAGGCCTCCGTCCTCCGCGTTCGTCACGCGGACTGTCACCTGGTATGCCGCGGTGTCATAAGTACACCGGGAATGTCCCATATCCTTCTGGGTGATCCGGTATGTATAATCTCCGGGTACCGTATAAGTGATCGGCCCGAACAGCCTCTCGCTCGCTCCCAGCATGCTCAGTGTCGTCTCCGCGGGCATGGGCGCGCCTTCCGTCACTGCTTCCAGTACCACCTGGTATTCCGCGTCCTTCGGGATCGACCGTCCGGATACGGCTACCTCCACCGGGATCGATACCGATCCGGTACTCCCCGCTGCCCGCGCCGGAACCAGCAGCACGGCAAACAGAACCGGAAGGAGCAGCAGCGCGCAGAACTTCTCGATCTTCTGAATCATCTTCATCTCAGGCACCTCCTTCCTGTATTTCATTCATCGGGTCCAGCCGGCCGAATACGATCACCCGGCCGTTGGTCTCCGCCTCCGCGCAGGTGGACAGCCCGATGATCCGGTCGTCTTCCGTCATGCCGATGTCCCGGTACTGTGCCGCCTGTTCTTCTATATAATCCAGCAGCGCACCCGTCCCTTCCCCGTTTACCGCAGAAATATTATAAATCTGCTGGTCATAGGCGTCCGCCTCCACACAGGCGAACAAAGTGATCGAATACGTGCTGTCCGGCAGGTACAGAGTACCTGCCGTATGTTCCTCAAAATACGTCCGGTCCGTGAATTCCACTACGTCTCCGAACATGGCCCCGTTATCCATATGGTGTCCATATACCAGCGTATACGGATCGGAAAAATCCGGACTGTTCTGGCTGGCCATGAAGATGGCTCCGGACAGGGCAAAATCCCCATACACGTCCTTATTCACATACTCCATGTCCGTTTCCCCCTGGACCACCGGATAATCGATGTGCGTGCCGTCCACCGTCAGCCAGGCCCGCACGTCCGGGTTGATCTGCTGCAGCTCGGCAAGCGTGGGATTCCCCGCCTCCGTGCTGTCTCCGGAGGGTTTAAACTGCAGGAGGTCGTTGGAAACGAACGCGCCCCGGTACACTGCCCAGGTGTCCCAGAGGGAGTACGCCCCGTACACGAACATCAGGGCGATTAAAAGCAGGGCAATGAAGCTGATGAGCCGGTTGCCGGCCCTGGCAAGTCTGGCGGCTGCTCCCATGGGGTCCTCCTTACACTGTCTGTGGTATGTCCGGCCTGCAAGGGGCAGGCCGGGGCATGTGGTTGTCAGTTACATCAGTTATCATTCACTGTGATTAATTGATTCATTACAAGTAAAATATGTATCTTCGGTTATCGGGTTATGTAACCGTATCCGTATATCCGTCGGCAAATGGAATGCTTAGGAAAACGCTGGTTTAATCAGCATGTCCTTAGAATTCGCTGTGTCTTCTGCGCAGGAACAGGAACGCAACGCCTGCTGCCGCGACTACCATGATAGCGTAGGGCGCGATGGTCATGGCGATGCCGGTGGGGGTGGAAGCAGTCTTGTCGTTGGTGTATACAACAGACACATCAGCATTGATGCCATCCTCTTCTTCGACCGTCAGGCCTCCATTCAAATTATACGTTACTTCATCGACAGTTGCCGTAGTGGTATAACCCTCTTTCGTACCATAGCTTTCTACAATCGTGTATGTATCTTTTGCGCTCAGGCCATAGATGGTAATCGACTCATTATTGCCAAGGGTAACAACGGTACCCTCGTTATCTCCGATTATTCTATCTTCCTCCCCTTGTTGTCTGAGAACAAATTTGTCGTTAACATTATCGGCATTGATCGTAACTGTAAAATCAAATTCATCGTTTAGATTTGCCACGTTTCCGGTGATTTTTTTGGTAAGTGTCAAATCGTATACAGTATCTTCTCCACTTTCATCCTTACCATATTTATTTGTGAAACTGTCATCTTTATATGCAGAAGCTTCAGGATTCTCTCCAGCATTTACCAACATAACATAGGCAACTTCACGATCAGGTATTTTATCATTATTTTCATCGATATAATTTCCGTCCTGATCAAGTTTATTTTGAATATAAACGTAAAGGTCTTTTGCTTCAGTGCTGTAGGTGACTCCGTCATACGGATTTGTGCTATCCTCTGCAACGGAATATTTATAAATACCAGGCGCATTATACATACTAAGGTTAACTTTAAATGTAGCCTTCTCATCTTCTGTACGATCCACAGTCGGTACCGTCGTACCCGGATCAAAATTAGCGCCTACAGTTTGTTCTATATCTCCCGTTGTACCTGCCTGGACCGGGATGTCACCAATTGTCTGTTCTCCAACATTTGTAGCTCCAGTAATCGTGAAACCGAACGTTACATCCGGAGTCATGATATAAGCCGGAATCTTCAGATGCTTGGTGATAGTAAAAGTATCGCCCGTAGAATAAACATACTCCGATTCCGCCGGATCACCCTGTTGTGCAAACGCTGTCATCCCTACCATGGATACCATCATTGCTCCTGCCATCACGGCTGCCGCCAGCCGGCGGGAAATGTTTTTGTGTTGATGTTTCATAACATTCTTCCTCTCTTTTTCTTTTTATAGGTTTGCCTTTCGGCTGTGTATCGGCGGTTTCCCGCCTCTATCTCAGGAAAATCTGCGGACAATTCATGCCGACATATCCAGTCTCCGTACCTTTCCTGTGATATTCTTTAAATGTTCCTCTTATAACCCGGACCTCCGGATCACGGTAATCACTTTGCCTTTGATCTCGTCCCGGCTCACCGGGCCAAAGTACCGGCTATCCCGGGCTCCTTCCCGGTAATCGCAGAGGATAAAGTATTCTCCCTCCGCCATCGTCACCGGATAGTCAGGTCCATTCTCATACCGGGGCGTGGAATAATAGATGTCCGTTTCCAGGACAGTGCTTCCGTTTACCACCAACGTTGCTTCTTCCGTCACTTCCACGGTGTCCCCGCCGCGGGCGACCACGCGTCCCACGTACTGTTCCCCGTCCTTCTGGAATACCATCACGTCGCCGCTGACGTAATCATCGGCGAGCCGGTAGTACAGGAGCAGATCCCCTGCGGAGATGCGCGGGGACATGTCGTCATCCGCCATGGGCGTGACTCCGAACACGAAGCCGAACAGCAGCGCCAGCAGCACCGCCATGGCGGCCAGCCTGGTAATAAAGGAGACGATATCCTCCGCGTCCGCGCACCGTCTGCGTTTCCGGCGGATCACTTCCTCCGGGGTAACAGGCACGCTGCCTGCCCTGCTGCCTCGTTTGCCGTGCCGCTTTATCTTTTCCCCACGGCTTTGGTTTCTTTTCTTCACCGGTTTCCCGGGACTGTCTCCCCTGCCCGCCGTGGCAGGAGGCTTGTCCCTGACAACCGGACATTTATGTTCAGCCATGGGCATCACCGCCGCCCTTCCGGTCTTTTACCCTTGCCAGCGCCTGGCCGCGTTCATCGATCAGCGCCTGGTAGTAGGCAGCCTGCTCGTCATAGACCAGCTGATAGGTACGCTGGAGATTTTCTATCTGCCTCCATACATCTGCCTCATCCACGCCGCCGAATATCTTTCTGCGAAACTTCATATTGGAAAGTAAATCTGCAATATTCTGCATAGTACGCATGACAATCACCTATCGCGTCGACGGCTGATATGATAAATAAAGAAGCCTCCGAGTAATACCAGTCCCGTAACTGCAGCAATTGCGGTCATCAGAACGAACGGCGTATTGTTTTGGTTTAATCCGGTAGGTACACCTGTATCAAGTGAATTTATGACTGTCACATTTGTGTCCTTTGTTATACTACCTGACGCATTTGATTCATTAGACCAGCTTGTATCATCCACAGTGATTCGAGCCGTATAATCACCTCTAGTCTCGTTAACCATGCAATAATATCCGTGCGGGATCTCAATTGTCATTTTTTGGTTGTCACTCAACGTAAATGCTGCTGTTTCCCCGTTAAAGGACAGATAAAATCCATCATCTTCAACATTTCCCGTAAAACGTTTGGCAGTTGCTGCAATTTTTACATACTCATCCTCAGTTATCTCTTCCGAGACAGCTGATGAAGTCTTTTTGATTGTCAATGTAAAATTAAATTTCTCAGATGTATTGCCAAGATTCCCTTTAACTTCTTTACCGACAGTCAGCACTTTATCCTGATGCTTGTAAACATTCACAATACCGACCAAGCCTCCCGAGGCTGCTACAGTCGTACTTCTAGGTCCATCATTACTAACATACCCATAGTCCCCCACCTCGTCAGGAAAATCGGATTCATCTGTTTTTTCTGAAACGTTATAACTACCCAACGGAAGGTCTTCAACGGTTGCACTGCCCACTCCATTCTCATCTGTCTGAATCATTACTTCCTTGACAATATCTGTATTTTCAGAATTTTTTCCCTGAATTATAAATGTAAATTCTTTTCCGTTAAACACGCTCAAATCTGCATCTTCATCGCCCTCAATCACAATCTGTTTGCAAATCTCCAGATCCGCTTCAGCGGGCGTATATATGTTTGTAAATGATAATATATTATCAACCGTTGACGAAAGCGGCGGCGTTGTCTGCGAAGGGGTATTTGTCGTAACATTATATCCTTCCGGCGCTGAACAGTTTTCTTCCACTACATAAGTTTTTCCCACTGTCAGTCCTGTCACTTCCGCACTGTAAGTGCCGTCGCTATTCAACTGAAGAACTATGTTATTCTTTACAATCGTATTACCATCCTTGATCGTAAAAGTAATCAAACTAGCCGCAGCCTCTTTCTCTTCCGGAGTTTCCAAACCCCCGAAGTCCTTTTTAATGATCAAACTGGTAGATGGAACCTGTACAACAGGCATGGGATATTCCACTGAATGGCTGTTAATCGGCGTTGTATAAGTCAGCATCGCCTCACCGTCAACATTGGAATAGAAACCGTTCTCTCCAGCAAACGTTCCCGTATCTGGTTCGCCGATCATACCCGACGGATAACCGGTCGCCGCATATTCTGTAAAAGCCTTTTCTGTTGGCACGATTTCCAAATGTAGCTCATATGTATAACCCGGAAGTAACGAATATGTATCCATGAATTCGCATTTCAAAGTCTTCGTGGCGGAATCATAACTGATTTCCTTAATAACATTGCCAACATTTTCTGCATCGTATCTGTCGGTAACAATTTCTCCATCCACAGTATGTTTGACCAACAAATAAGGTTCGGCTCCGACCGGTGCTTCCACATATGAGGTCAATATGTCTTCAATCATGACATCCGTCATCGAAAGTGAAGTAATCTGTGCCTGTATTTTTTCAAAGCTTTCTACCAAGTCATCTGAATCAGTTGCTGTGAATCCCCAAAAATTTTCATTGTCTTCAGAGGCACCGGTCGCCTCGCGAACTGCATTTCTTACAAGATCCAAATAAGTATCCGCACTACTTTCATTGCCCACTCGGATTGTAAAAAATCCATTTACAAAGTCATAATTTCCAGCTTCTTCTACTGCATTACCAATATCATCCGGCTGTGTGTAATTTCCACCTCCCGTCTGACTGCCATTACCTGTATAATGAAATGTTGGCTGTCCGTCAGAAAGAAATACCACATATTTCACTGCATCTGGCCGAGATTCAATAATAGCTGCACGCCCTGATAACAGCCCCGCCTCATAGTTTGTTCCACCATAACTATGTTGATTTGCTGCATCAAACACTTGTGAAGCATCATTGGTCCAACTCAAACGCATAATACCGTCGTTATAATATTGTGTATCCGCTATAGAATCGCTAAATGTGACAACAGAGAAACGGGCATCCAGGTTTGTATTATTTGCCAACGCAGTTGCCAATGTCTGCGCCTGATCAGCTACAATATACTGATACGATTGATAGCTCTGAGTTTTAGGGTAATACGTCTGATCCGCCATACTACCCGACTGATCCACAATAAAAAGGACATCTACCTTTTGATTCTCTGTTGCGGTACCAACTGATCCTGAAACCGTCAACGCAAGATCATAAGTTTTCCCATCATCGTTTGTGACTGCCGCTTTAGAGTATGTTGGCTCAGGCTCATATACTTCTGTACTGTTTTCATCTGAACGGCGGTAAATCAGCTCCAGGGAATCCCCTTCATCGCCCTCGTTATCTCTTGTATAAACTCCCGTTTCTCCTGGGAAAACACTGTCGTAAAAACGAACTTTATCATTTTTTGCCAAACCATCCAACCCATCTTCTATCCACTCAACAGAGCTGACCGGATGTCGTTCTCCATTTTTAATAATCAGAGTCGCATTACGAAATACGTACTCCTCTCCATTTATTAAAATAGTCTGGATTCCATTCTCTGTAACAATCTCTTCAAAGGATATTCGCTCGTTATAAGTTAGTTGATAGGAAAGATTATAGCTGTCAGAAACATTCAGTTCATTCCCATCTGTATCCACAATCGTAAATTTAATTTCTTCTATCACATCCTGACCGATGAGTTTATCTTGTATCCAAGTGATTGTAAATGTCGAAAACGACTTCACATCAAACTCCGCCACCACTGCTGGATTCTCAATGCCGTTTTCCACTGTGTCTGCCACATCATCCAGTTCACTCAGCAGTGCTACGTCTTCGGACACTTCTGCTTTCTCAGCAGCAGCATCGCTCAATGCTACCACACCGTCCACTTCATCAGAAGTTGTGGCGGTCGCAACTGTTTCAACTGTAACAGATGCATCTCCATCCTCAGCCAGATGATGTACCGTCAGAGTGCTTGCATCGATATTTTCAGGAAGCGCCTCTTCCGAAAGTTCAAAACGCACGGATACCGGCACTGCAGGCTCAATCTCTTCTTTCGTATCTTCATCCGTGAAATAAACATCCAGGGCGATCATGCCGTCAAAAACGGTCTCTGTCTGCTCTTCCACCGCTGCGGCTGCCTTGCCCAGTTCTTCTTCATCCGTAACAGCATCTGCATGCAGCACCGGTGTAATATCCCCATCAAAAGCATCTTCCGGCACTTCAACAAATACTTTAACCGTCTGTCCGTCATGTGCCGTTTCTGCCATATAAGTAGTTGCCGCAGTGTCTTCAGCGTCTTCTGCTGCGTCGGTTTTACCCCCGGCATCTTCTGTCTCTCCGTCACCAGTCTCTCCCGTCACCACATCACTCTGCTCTGTCCCATCCGTACCGCTCTCCCCGGTCTCTGTCTCCGTCCCGGTTCCTTCGCTTCCGTTCCCATCCGTCTCAGTCCCGGGCGCGATTGTAGTTCCATCTGTTCCATCATCAGCAGCTTCCGTGGTTCCGTCTGTCACATCTCCTTCAGTCTCGCCGCTCTCACCGGTCGTGGTATCACCGGTTCCGGCCGCCCCTTCTGTTCCTTCCGTACCGCTGGCAGGTGTCTCGCTTCCGGGTACAGTCGTCCCTTCTGCTCCTTCCGTACCGCTGCCGGATGTCTCAGTCCCGGTTCCGGCCGTCTCGGTCCCGTCGGTTCCGGTCGCATCCGCAGCGCCGCCGGTCTCGGTACCTGTCCCGGTCCCGTCTCCGGGCACAGTCGCCGTATCTTCACCGGAGCCTTCGTCCCCGACGCTTGTAACTGCTGTGTCTTCTTCCACAGACACATCCGTGTTCTCAGTCTCTTCCCCGGCAGCCGGCTCCGTCTCTCCGCCTGCTCCCGTGTCCTCCTGGACATTCGTGGCGCTTGCGGATACGAAAAGCTCTTCACTGTCCACTACAGACAACATCAGAGTCAGCGCAAGCAGCACTGCCAGGAATCTCTTCGCTTTCTTCCACATAATGCATTCTCCCCGTCTGTTAGATTCGGATACTGCTGCCTGCACTACTTAATGTTTATTCTGTGGTGATTATGGGCAGGGACGTCTGCCGGACCGGGCCTGCCCGGGAAACATTTCCGCAGAAAAGCGCGTATAAACGCGCAAAAACCAGGCCGATGGGAACGGCGGATGCCCATCGGTCTGGTTTGCGTGTCTTTCTTCCGGTATTCCTTCAAAAACAGGGATTTTTTTGCGGGAATATCCTTGCACTTATAGAAATACCCTGCTATAATAATTTCAAATGTAGTACATTTTTATGTAAGTACGGATCGCTGTCATACACATAATAAACATTAAGTTATGTGTATTTTTTTATGCCATTCACACGACCAGCCCCAGTGCGGCGATCCGCCTGGACTGCTCTTCCCCGCTTACCATGGTATAGATCCTGGTCGTATCGATGCTGGAATGTCCCAGCAGGTCCGCCAGATGGGACAGGTCTTTTTCTTTTTTATAATAAGTGCACGCGAACAGGTGCCTCAGGTTATGGGGAAATACTTTCTCCCTGCTCACTCCCGCTTTTTCACACAACGCTTTCATCTCGTGCCAGATATTGCTCCGGTCCAGGGGCCGTCCTCTTCTCGTGACGAACAGGCTCCCCTTTTGGATATTTCTTTCTTTCATATATTTTTTCAGGACGCGGCACAATGGCGCCGGCAGCAGCACAGTCCGGACTTTTCCTTTCAGGGTGACCTTCGCCCGGCCTTCCTTTACTGCCTCCGCCGTTATGAAACGCAGTTCGCTCACACGGATGCCCGTGGCGCAGATCGTCTGCATCAGGTAATACAGTCTCTGGTCCTTTTTCTCTCCCGCGGCGAACAGCAGGCGGAGGTATTCTTCCCTGGACAGCTCTTTCTCCCGGCTCCGGAAAGATACTTTCTGTATCTTCAGCAGTTTTACCACACAGTCATACCATCCCTGTTCTTTCAGAAAACGGTTCAGCGCGACCAGCATGGAATTGACGCTGGCAGGAGCATACTTTTCGATCAGGTACTGCTTGTATTCCATCACCTTCTCCTTGTCCACCGGGGCGTCCTGCACAAAAGAGAAGAACACATCCACATCGTGTATATATTTCCCGATCGTGGCCCTGCTCCTCTCTTCTTCCGCCAGCTGCGCCTGAAAGCGCGGGATCATGCTTCGTTCCAGATTATGTTTCATTTTCGTCTCCTTCCTGTCTGTCCCGGATACTGTGCCGGGAAAACATTCTCATTATGTCCACATCCGATCTCAGTATACCCTCCCTATATTTTTTGCACAAATGCAGTAAACACATTTTTATATTTGCATTATTGATTATCTTCTTTTCTTCATTTATATATCCCGCCCCGCGGCACAAAAAAAGCGTCCACCCCTGCGCTGGGAATGGACGCAAAAACTCCCCGGTCCTGAAACCGGGGAGTCACTCTTCCAGTCTCTGAAGTCTATCCTACCAGCCGATCAGCCAGGAATAGATTCCTTCATATTTGTAGCGGGACGCATCCCAGGAGAAGTCTTTCTGCATTCCTCTTGCGACCATCTCGTCCCACTCTTTGCGGTGCACGAAATAGGTGTATTTCGCGTAATTGATCACTTCCATCATGTCCCAGGGATTGTAATTTCCGAAGGAGAAGCCGTCTCCGGTGCCTTCGTACTCGTTGTACGCCTGTACCGTATCCTTCAGGCCCCCGGTCTCACGGACGATGGGCACCGTGCCGTAACGGAAGGAGATCAGCTGGGTCAGTCCGCAGGGCTCGAACGCGGAAGGCATCAGGAACGCGTCCGCGGCCGCGTACAGCTTATGGGACAGTTCATCCGCATAGTAGATGTTCGCGGAAACTTTATCCGGATACTTCCATGCATAGTGGCGGAACATGTTCTCGTACCGCTCGTCGCCGGTGCCGATCACCACGAACTGGGTATTGTCGTCCACGATCTGTTCCATCACTTCCGCGATCAGATCCAGGCCCTTCTGGTCTGTCAGACGTGAGATCAGCCCGATCATCATCTTGCCCTCGTCCACCGTCAGTCCCAGTTCTTCCTGGAGCGCTCGCTTATTGGCCGCCTTGCCTTTATGGAAATTCTTGAGCGTATAATTCTTGCTGATCTTCTGGTCCGTCTCCGGATTCCAGATATCATAGTCGATGCCGTTCACGATACCTCGCAGGTCCATATGTCTCGCTGACAGCAGTCCGTCCAGACCCTCGCCGTACTGCGGCGTCTGGATCTCATACGCATAGGTCTCGCTGACCGTCGTGATATAATCCGCGTAGACCAGCCCGCCCTTGAGCATATTGGCGTCTCTTTTGTACTCCAGCTTGTCCGGCGTGAAGACATAGTCCGGAAGGCCGGTCAGCCCCTGCATGGT
Organism: Lachnoclostridium sp. An196; assembly: GCF_002160135.1. Classification (GTDB taxonomy): domain Bacteria; phylum Bacillota; class Clostridia; order Lachnospirales; family Lachnospiraceae; genus Hominiventricola; species Hominiventricola avistercoris. The sequence goes on from NZ_NFJZ01000013.1 coordinate 12,375, forward strand.
CTCGATATCCCAGATACCCTGGAAACGCAGGTTATGGATCGTCATGATCGTCTTGATCCCCCGGTAAAATTCTCCCGCCGCAAATTCCGTCTTCAGATAAACCGGGATCAGACCGGTCTGCCAGTCATGGCAGTGGATCAGATCCGGGCGGAAACCGATAACCGGGAGGATCGACAGTACCGCCTTGTCAAAGAACGCGAATTTTTCAATATCTGTACGGAAGTCCCCATAAGGTTTGGATCCTCCGAAATATACCAGATTGTCGATAAAATAATAAGTAACCCCTTCATACTCATACGTCATGATCCCCACATGCGCGCCGGGATTGTAACTTCCTGTCCCCATATAGAAGTGAGTGATATACTTGAAATTATTCCGGAAATGATCCGGGATACAAGTATAATTCGGGATCACCACCCGAACGTCCCACTCTTCCTTGTTAAACCCCTTCGGCAGCGCCCCGCATACGTCGGCAAGTCCGCCTGTCTTGACAAATGGCACACACTCAGACGCTGCAAACAATATTTTCTTCATAATATGAGTTTCCTCCCATAAGAAATATTTTGATAATCTAATGATATCATATTATAAGAGATTTCAAAAGCCTATTTTCTCGATTTTTTCTTGAAAAACGTGCATATTTATGTATAATGGTAAAAGTGGCTTTTTAATATGAATCAATTTAATATGAGGAAATTCTATGATAAGTGCAAACAACATAACTCTGCGTCTGGGCAAGAAAGCCCTGTTTGAAGATGTCAATATCAAATTTACAGAAGGAAACTGCTACGGCCTGATCGGCGCCAACGGCGCGGGCAAGTCCACGTTCCTGAAGATTCTGTCCGGCGAACTGGAATCCACCAGCGGCGAAATCGTCATCACTCCGGGACAGCGTCTTTCCTTCCTGAAACAGGATCATTTCCAGTACGACGAATATCCGGTTCTGGATACCGTCATCATGGGAAATGAACGCCTGTATCAGATCATGAAAGAAAAAGAGGCGATCTACGCCAAAGAAGATTTCACCGACGAAGACGGCATCCGCGCCAGCGAACTGGAAGCGGAATTCGCCGATATGAACGGCTGGGAAGCCGAGTCCGACGCGGCGACGCTGCTTAACGGACTGGGTATCGAGACAGATTACCATTATTCCATGATGAAAGACCTGACCGGCGCGCAGAAGGTGAAAGTCCTGCTGGCGCAGGCACTGTTCGGCAACCCGGACATCCTGCTCCTCGACGAGCCTACCAACCACCTGGATCTGGACGCCATCGCGTGGCTGGAAGAGTTCCTGATCAATTTTGAGAATACCGTGATCGTGGTCTCCCACGACCGTTATTTCCTGAATAAAGTCTGTACGCATATCGCGGACATCGACTACGGCAAGATCCAGCTCTATGCCGGAAACTATGACTTCTGGTATGAGTCCAGCCAGCTTCTGATCCGTCAGATGAAGGAAGCGAATAAGAAGAAGGAAGAAAAGATCAAAGAGCTGCAGGAATTCATCTCCCGCTTCTCCGCCAACGCTTCCAAATCCAGGCAGGCGACATCCAGAAAGAAGGCTCTGGAGAAGATCCAGCTGGAAGAGATCCGTCCTTCCAGCCGTAAATATCCGTATATTGACTTCCGTCCCAACCGGGAGATCGGCAACGAAGTGCTGACCGTAGAGGGTATCTCCAAGACCATCGACGGCGTCAAGGTGCTGGACAACGTCTCCTTCATCATGGGACATGACGACAAGATCGCCTTCGTGGGCAGCAATGAGTTCGCGAAGACTACGTTGTTCCGCATCCTTGCGGGAGAGATCGAACCGGATGAGGGGACCTACAAATGGGGCGTCACCACCTCCCAGGCGTACTTCCCGAAGGACAATACCAGGGAATTTGACAACGACGATACCATCGTAGACTGGCTGACCCAGTATTCCGAAATCAAGGACGCCACTTACGTGCGCGGTTTCCTGGGCCGGATGCTCTTCGCGGGCGAAGACGGCATGAAGAAAGTGCGCGTGCTCTCCGGAGGAGAGAAGGTACGGTGCATGCTCAGCAAGCTGATGATCTCCGGAGCCAACGTGCTGATCCTTGACGAGCCTACGGACCACCTGGACATGGAGTCCATCACTGCCCTGAACAACGGATTGATCAAATTTCCGGGAGTGCTTCTGTTCTCCTCCCGCGACCATCAGATTGTCCAGACCACCGCGAACCGGATCATCGAGATTATGCCGAACGGCTCAATCATCGACAAGATCACTACCTACGACGAATATCTGGCAAGCGATGAAATGGCGAGAAAACGTACCGTCTATAATACCAATAAAGAGGAAGAAGAAGATAATTGACAGACAGCCTGCTTCCGGTACAACGCTGTACCACGGGGGCAGGTTTCTGTTGTTTTTAGAGAAGGAGGAAAAGTTATGAATCAAATTGTGGAAATCATCAATTTCATTGACAACGCCATCTGGGGCTGGCCCATGATCATTCTGCTTTTGGGCACACATCTCTTCATGACCGTCCGCACCGGATTCATCCAGCGCAAAATCGGCACCGCCATTCGTCTTTCCGTAACCAAAGACACAGATGCGGAAGGAGAAGTCAGTCAGTTCGGCGCCCTGACCACCGCGCTCGCGTCCACCATCGGTACCGGAAACATCATCGGCGTGGGTACGGCGATCGCCCTGGGAGGCCCCGGCGCTGTATTCTGGTGCTGGCTGACCGGTGTGTTCGGCATCGCCACCAAATATGCCGAATCCCTGATCGCCGTCAAATACCGGGTCAAGACGCCGGACGGACGTATGCAGGGAGGCGCCATGTACGCCCTGGAGCGCGGCCTGAATATGAAATGGCTGGGCATCCTGTTCGCTTTCTTCGGAGCATTCGCTTCCTTTGGTATCGGCTGCGCCACCCAGGTAAATGCCATCGCTACCGTATGCCAGGAAAATCTGCATATTCCCATGTGGGCAGCGGGCGTCGTTGTGGCGGTATTTACTTCGCTGGTTATCTTTGGCGGGATTAAATCCATCGCCAACGTATGCGAAAAACTGGTTCCTTTCATGGCCATCTTCTATGTGCTGGGATGTCTCATTATCCTGGGCATCAACTACGACTTTATTATTCCGGCGCTGCAGACTATCATTACGCTGGCGTTCAAACCCGGAGCCGCCGCCGGAGGTCTGGTCGGAGGAGGCATTATGCTTGCTCTTCACTACGGAGTCGCCCGCGGTCTGTTTTCCAATGAATCCGGCATGGGTTCCGCTCCTATCGCCGCCGCCGCTGCGCAGACCCGCAACCCGGTACGTCAGGCGCTGGTCTCATCCACCGGTACTTTCTGGGATACTGTGGTCGTATGCGCCATGACCGGTATGGTGCTTGTTACCAGTATCATGAAAAATCCCGGCATCGACGTCTCCAACATCGACAACGGCGGCGTACTGACCACGCTGGCTTTTGACCAGATTCCGTACATCGGACCGGTGATCCTTGTTCTGGGCCTGGTTCTCTTCGCGTTCTCCACCGTCCTTGGCTGGGCCTACTACGGAGAACGCTGTGTTGAATACTGCATGGGCAAAAAAGCGCTGATCCCCTACCGGGTACTCTACATACTGGTGGCGGCCATCGCTCCGGTCGTAGCTCTGGATCTTGTATGGACCATCGCGGATATTCTGAACGCCCTGATGGCCGTGCCGAACCTGATCGCAGTCCTTCTGCTGTCTCCGGTCATTGTCAAAGAAACAAAGAAATATCTGAACGATCTGGATGCCAAACACCACGAAGAAGTACCCACGATCGAACGCTGATGACAAAGACGCCTGCGCAGTTCCTTATGGAAACTGTACAGGCGTCTTTCATCATAACCCTCTTTGTTCTCTGAAGCGCCGGATCTCTTCCAGGGCCTCCTGCATGATCCGGTCCCCTTTCGCCATCCCGTAATCACGGGTGTCCACCGCAAGAACCGGTATCTGCTCCGGCACACGCTCCCGGATATTCGACAGGGCGCAGCGGACCTGCGGACCCACCAGGACAATATCCGCATCTTCCTGATCTTCGTCAAGCCCTGCCAGAGACGCGATGATAACATCCGCATCTATCAGATTGGCACGGCACCATGCCAGCATACGGTCTTTCAGAATGCTGGCGGAACTTCCGGAATAGCATACCAGTATTATCTTCATTCTGACTCTTCCCTCTTTCGCAGCGCTGTCTGTTTATTCCTGCGTATTATATCCGTCCGGATTCTGCGACTGCCATCTCCAGGAATCCGCGCACATCTCTTCGATGCCGTACTGAGCGGTCCATCCCAGCTCATTCTTTGCTTTCGTAGGATCACAGTAACAGGTGGCGATATCCCCTGCCCGGCGGGGCTTGATCTCATACGGAAGTTCTTTGCCGCAGGCTTTTCCAAACGCCGCGATCACCTGAAGCACGCTGTAGCCATGGCCTGTGCCCAGATTGTAGATCAGCACGTCTTTCTGATCTTCCTTGAACTTCTCCAGCGCCTTCACATGGCCCTTTGCCAGATCCACCACATGGATATAGTCGCGCACTCCTGTGCCGTCCGGCGTATTATAGTCATTTCCAAACACGCCCACACATTTCAGCTTGCCGATCGCCACCTGCGCCACATAAGGAAGCAGATTGTTGGGAATGCCTTTCGGATCTTCGCCGATCAGCCCTGACGGATGTGCTCCGATGGGGTTGAAATAACGAAGCAGGATTACCTTCCATTCAGGATCTGCCCGGTGGATATCCATCAGCACCTGTTCCAGCATGGTCTTGGTCTGTCCGTATGGATTGGTAGGATTCTGTTTTGGGCAATTCTCCGTGATGGGGATCTCTACAGGATCACCGTACACGGTGGCGGAAGAACTGAAGATAATATTTTTCACGCCATATTTTCTCATCGTATCGCAGAGGAGAAGTGTTCCGGTCATATTGTTATGATAATATTCAATCGGCTTCGCCACAGACTCTCCAACTGCTTTGTATCCCGCGAAATGAATCACCGCGTCCGGCTTCTCCGCCTCAAATATGCGGTCGACCGCCGGCTGATCCAGAAGATCCGCTTCATAGAACTTCAGATCTTTTCCCGTGATCTGGCGGACACGATCCAGTGCTTTCGGACTGGCGTTATACAGGTTGTCCACAACAACGACTTCATATCCCTCATTTAATAATTCCACACAAGTATGGCTGCCGATATACCCGGCGCCACCGGTTACCAGTATCTTCATCTTCCTTTACCCTTTCTGAAAAAAGTTTTATGTATTCAGTGTAGCACACTTTATCTGCAATGGCAAATCTTCTTGACGCTTTCTCAAAATTCTCGTATTCTGATACCAGAATATAAACTATATTGCGCAGGAGGAAATAAAACGTGAAAAATCAATTATTTGAAGAAGCAAAACGTTCCGATACCCTGAGCCGCAGGCTCATTGACAATCTGCTGGAATCCATGCAGTACAGCAGTATTTCTTTTATCAACTGGACCATTGATGTTCTGAGAATTCTGCGTACCAGAATCGAACGGGGCGACAAGATCCATGACGAGGTGTCCGGTGTCCTGTATACGAAAAAGTCCTTTCAGGAATTTGTAAAAAAGAATTTTTCTTCCTATATCTACAGCCAGGTCTTTTCCGACCCGAAAAAAGCAGAAAAAGTCTATTTCACACTGGAAGCATGTGAAGGGGGCTACAATCTGGTCATCGCGCCTTCCTCCAAAGAAAAAACCTATCGCTGGATCTCCAGTCTCAGCGAGCGCTTTTCCCTGGTAGAGATGATCGCCACCGGCATCGTCTATATCAAGGACATCCGGAACAATTCCTATATGCCCTTCCTCTCCCAGAACGGAAAATACTGCCGTTACGATGAACAGGCCGGGAAGATACTGGAAATATAATCAGAGAATTCCGCTGCCGTCAAAAGCCGGGATAAAGCTCTCGCCCACACAGCCGCCTTCCTGGATATACGCCTGCGTCATACCCAGGAATCTGGCATAGTCCACGACTTCATGATATTCTTCTTCAGTCACGGTACGGTTCAGTTCCGGATATGCCGCTACTTGGGAGAGCGGTGTATACTGGCTCAGGATACTCACATAGATCTTATTTCCATAAGTATCCCACAGATATTCCAGCACGTCTTTGCTGTCAGAAACGCAGCCGGGAAGCACCAGATGGCGCACGATCACGCCCCGGATCATCATGCCGCGCGGGTCGAATACCGGATCTTTGGCCTGCCTCACCATCTCCCGAAGAGCGAGATCTGCCCATACAGGATAATCTTCCGCGTTAGAATACCTCCGGGCCAGATCCGCGCTCCGGTATTTCATGTCCGGAAGCCAGATATCTACAAGTCCCTCCAGACGCTTCAGGGTATCCGGTTTCTCATATCCGCCCGTATTGTATACAACCGGGATTTTTAAGCCCTGTTCTTTTGCCAGTACCAGCGCCGGGATCACTTCTTCCAGAAAGTGCCCCGCCGTCACCAGATTGATATTATTGGCGCCCTGGCTCTGAAGCTTCAGGCAGATACCTGCCAGCTGCTCCCTGCTTACCGCTTTGCCTGCCTTTCCCCGGGAAATTTCATGATTTTGACAAAATACACAGCGAAGCGCGCAGCCGGAGAAAAATACCGCCCCGGATCCCTCTGTTCCGGACAGGCAGGGCTCCTCCCAGTAATGCAGTGCGGCACGCGCCGCGCGGATCTCTGGTCCCATGCCGCAGTATCCCGTCTGTCCGGACGCACGGTCTGCTCCGCATTCTCTCGGGCACAACGTACATGCCCTGTTTTTCTTATATTTCTCCATTCTGCATCCTTTCTTTTCCGTACCCCGGATTACTCTTTTTGTCCTCTTGAAGAATTTCTCTGTCGGACGTATACTACAGACAGAAACTAAATGTATAAGATAAAGGAGATATTATGAAAGAGAAAAAAGATCTGATCCGATACGCAATCCTCTGCATTGTCGTTCTGTTTCTGGTGATCCACTACTGGGATCTGGCCATGGCCTGGATCGGTACCTTTCTGAGAGCTACACAGCCGCTGCTGGCCGGCTGCATCATCGCTTATATTTTAAATCTGATCATGAGTTTTTACGAGCGCAACCTGCTGAAGAGCCCGAAGATGCGCTTCACGCTGAAACGCAGCGCTTCGATCTGTCTCTCTATTGTAACCCTGGTGCTGATCCTGTCCCTGATCGTCAATATGGTTCTGCCGGAGCTGCGCTCCTGTATTGACGTGCTGCTGTCCAGTATTCCTGCCGCTTATAATCTGGTTGTGGATTTTCTGGATCAGTATCCGGAACTGACGGAACAGTTCCCGGAATTATTCAGCACGCAGATAAACATACAGAACGTACGCAATATTCTGGAACAGTTTTTCTCCTGGCTCAGTTCCGGAGTAGGCGCCAGTGTATTTGGATACATCAGTTCCTTTTTCTCAGTGATCATCAATTCCTTCGTGTCCTTGATCTTCGCTATCTATTTTCTGGCCTGCAAAGAATGGCTGGGGCGGCAGTTTAACCGTCTGCTGGATACCTACATTCAGATGCCGGTAATCAAAAAAAGGTTCTTTTACGTGATGGACACACTAAACAACAGCTTTCACCGCTTCATTGTAGGGCAGTGTACAGAAGCGGTGATCCTCGGGACTCTGTGTATCATCGGCATGATGATCTTCCGTTTTCCCTATGCGGTCATGATCGGGGTACTCATCGGCGCTACCGCGCTGATCCCCATCTTCGGGGCATATATAGGAGGGGCGGTAGGTTTCATCATGATCGTCACCGTATCGCCGATCAAAGCTCTTTTCTTCGTGCTTTTTCTGGTGGTTCTCCAGCAGCTGGAAGGGCAGCTCATCTATCCCCGTGTGGTCGGTTCTTCCATCGGACTGCCCGGCATCCTGGTCTTCTCGGCAGTTACGGTTGGAGCTTCCCTGTTCGGGATCGCAGGCGTGCTGTTGGGGATTCCTCTGATGGCAGCCGCCTACCAGATCCTGAAGGATGATCTGCGCGCAAGAGAAAAGCCGGTGAAAAAAGAAGAGGCTTAGGAATATTCCACGCTCAGAAGCGTCAGCCCCTCCGGCGGCATCAGACGGCCTGCGTCTGCCCGGCTGCCCGATTTCAGAAGCAGATCCATCTCTTCCGGGCTCCGCAGACCCAGTCCTACTTCTACCAGTGTCCCGGTCAGGATACGTACCATATGATAGAGGAAGCCGTCTCCGGTAAAACAGATCCGGATCGCGGCTTCTTTTTGTTCAATGCGGATCTCATCCAGACGCCGGACTGTAGATTTCTTAAACCGTCGGGGATTCAGTGAAGAAAATGCCAGAAAGTCATGTTCCCCGCACAGATGCCCTGCCGCTTTCCGCATCCGCTCCACATCCAGCGGTTCCTCGATCCGGGTCATGAAGCGGCGTCCGAATACATTGGGGATCTCGGAATTCCAGATCGTATAGACATAGGTTTTGCGCACCGCGTTCAGCCGGGCGTGGAAACGGGGCGCCGCTTCCTCCACAGACAGCACGGCGATGTCTTCCGGCAGATACCGGTTCATATAGCCGCGGATCTCCTGCGGACTCATGCTGACCTTGCAGCGAAAACTGATCACCTGCCCGGCGGCATGCACTCCTCCGTCCGTTCTGCCGGAGCCGTGGACTTCCACCGGTTCTCCGGCCATCCGGCCAAGCAGAGTCTCTAATTTCCCCTGGATCGTCTGATCTGTATTGCCCTGTACCTGCCAGCCCCGGTAACGGGTCCCTTCATATTGTATAACAGCTTTATAATTCATGAATTCTCCTACATCTCAATCCCTTTGCGCGCCGGTATTCCCTGGTCAAAGGGATGCTTGATCTTCTTCATCTCCGTCACGTAATCCGCCAGTTCCAGCAGTTCTTCTCCCGGATCCCGTCCGGTTAATACGATCTCCAGATGGTCCGGACGGTGGAACAGAAAATCCAGCGCTTTTTTCTGATCGATCAGTCCGTGATTATAAGCGCTCATAAACTCATCCACGATCAGAAGATCATATTTTTCTTTCACCGCCCGCGCCGCCGCATCCAGAAAAAGCTTCGTATAGGCCGCTTTCGCCTCTTCTTTCTGTTCCTCCGTCATGTTCCAGAAAAAGCCGAAACGTTCCGGGCAGAAGCAGCAGGTGACGCCGATGGACTGCAGCATATGAACTTCGCTGGACCTGCCGTCTTTCATACACTGGCAGAACATGACTTTCATATTGTAGCCTGCCGCGCGAACAGCCAGCCCCACTGCCGCCGTGGTCTTCCCTTTCCCGTCTCCGCAGTAAATATGCATACATCTTTTTACACGATCCATAAAACCACTCCTTTCACCACCATAAACACGATCAGTGTCAGAACAGCCGTCGCGTACAGCAGCCGGTTCACCCGGCGAATATCCTCATATTCCACCGGGCGGTCCGGATCGCCGATGGTAGGCTTCTCATACAGCTTGCCAAAATAATATGCGTTCCCGGCCAGCTGAATATGCAGCGCTCCCGCTGCTGCCGCCTCTGTATGGGCAGAATTGGGACTGCTGTGATTGCGCCTGTCTCTTAAAAATATCTTCCAGGCATTACCGGCGTCCAGTCCGCAGAACGAGGCAGCCGCCGACATCAGCGCTCCCGACAGCCTCGCGGGGATATAATTCAGCACATCGTCGAATCTGGCCGCCGCTCTTCCGAAATACAGATACTTATCGTTTTTATATCCCACCATAGAATCCATGGTATTGACCGCCTTGTAGAAGAATCCCAGCGGCGCGCCTCCTATGGCGAGGAACAGCAGGGGCGCAATGACGCCGTCCGACGCGTTCTCCGCCACCGTCTCTACGGCTGCCTTTGTGACTCCGGTCTCATCCAGCACTTCCGTATCCCGGCCGACCACCATGGATACGGCATATCTGGCCTGCTTCAGATCTCCCCGCGATAAAGCGGTATAGACTTTCATGGTCTCATCCTTCAAAGCCTTTGTGGCAAGAAGCTGGTAACACATGACCGTCTCCAGGACAAACCGCACCCAGGGATGGATCCGGCCTGCCAGATACAGAAGTCCCCATGCACATCCTGTGGTGATCCCGGCAGTCAGCGCCAGAAGAAATACCCCGGCAGTCAGTTCTCCATTTTTGTTTTTCGGAAACACTCCTCGAAGCAGCTTTTCCAGAGCGCTGATCAGCGCTCCCACCAGCCGGATCGGGTGATAGAGCCAGTGCGGGTCTCCGATCAGCAGATCCAGCACAAACCCCAGCACTACGGCAAGTATCGATAGTTCCATAATTCCGTCCCTTCTACAGGCGTCAGAAGATATCCGCACCCGTTCTTTACCTGAAAGTCAAAATAATCTTTCTTAGGAAATCCGAAAGTTTCCAAAATCGCCATGATTGTGCCGCCATGGGCGACGATGGCCGTCCGGTCTCCGGCATCTTCCCGGACTGTTCCGTGACCGGACAGCGTCTTAAGTTCCTGCGCGATCCGGGCAAAAGCCTCCCTGCACCGTTTCCGGAAGGCGGCCTGGTCTTCCCCTTCCGGAAACGGCAGCGTGCCGCCGCTGTCAATCCATGCCTGATACCGCGGATCCCCGTTCAATTCCCGGTAATTCCGGTTCTCGAACGCGCCAAAATCACACTCCCGCAGATCCGCCACCAGTATGGGCTCACATCCGGGCCATAGAATCCCGGCCGTCTCGAAGCACCGTCTCATAGGACTCGCATAGATTCTGGATGCCGGAGGGTATTCTTTCTCCTTAAGGCCCAGGATTCCTTCTTCGCAGAGGGATTCATCTGTCCGGCTGCCGATGTACCGGCCTTCCAGATTGCCTGCCGTCTTGCCATGGCGGATCAGCAGAATCTCACCCATGTTTGATCACCGTCCCCAGACCGCAGACTACCCGGTGCACTTCCTGCGCCGCCTGCGCCACTTTGCAGCAGACGCGCCCTGTCTTCTCCCGATATGCCCGGTCGAACTGATCCACCGGCACCACGCCGTATCCCAGTTCATTGGTCACCAGCACGATCTGCGGATTTCTTTCCAGCAGCTCCTCCAGGGAAAACTCCCGTCCCTCCTGCATAAGCCTGCGGATATATTCATGAAAATGATAGAGCATCCCGGCCTCATAGATGGCTTCCAGCGGGCACTGCGCGCCGTCCGCGGCCTCCTCCGGACGGATCCTGAACTGCCGGAACGCGTATGCTTTTTTCCCCTGGAAACATCCTCCCGTCACCAGTATCATAAAAATTTACCTCCCAGCATCACGGCCAGGGCTATGGCAAGTTCACAGCATTCCAGGAAAAATCCCGCGATATCTCCGGTGGTCCCGCCAAATTCCTTCATCGCCATGTGATAATAATAAATATATACGGCTCCCGCCGCCAGGAACATCAGAAGCGTCAGCTTCCAGTCCGTCATGCATCCCAGCACCGCCGCCAGCACAAGCCATCCCGCCAGCACCACATAGACGACCCTCTTCGCCGCCGCGTCCGCGAACATACTAAGCGAACCCTTTTTATTGGCACAGGGAAAGGCCGCCAGAGCGATGCCGCTGAGCGCTCTGGAAACAATGCATCCCAGCGCTGCCACCGGCAGAGACGCCGCGCCGATCTCGCTCCACACTCCCAGCGCCAATACAAACCATACACAGCCCATAATCACCGCGAAGGCGCCGGCGTTGGAATCTTTCAGAATCTCCAGCTTCCTCTCCCGGGGCTGATAGGAGCTGAGCGCGTCCATGGTATCCAGATATCCGTCCAGATGGATGCCTCCCGACACCAGTACCGGGATCAGTACCAGTCCCGCCGCGCGCATCAGGGAACCAAAGCCTGCCGCCTCGCAGATCCGGCCATATATCCAGACCAGAAGCCCTGCCACGGCTCCTACGCCCGGAAAAAAACATACCATATACTTCATGTTCTCCTTCGTCCAGTCCGCCCTGGGCACCGGAATCTTGGAAAACATGGCAAATGCCGTCAAAAAACTGTTCCAGACCACTTTCATCCTGTCCACTTCACTTTCTCCAGATTTCCCTTATGAACCACCGGGATAGAATAGACCACTTCCACCACCAGATCCGCTTTCTCCGCGATCTTCTGATTGATCTTCCCAAGATACCTCTGATACCTCCGCGTCTCCGGATCGTACCGGATACCATCGGAAAAGATCTCGTTGGACACCACCACCAGATGGCCGCACTGCTCCTGCACCGCGCGGATGCCCTCCATGATCTCTTCCACGCAGCGGTCTTTCGCTCCGCCTTCCTGGTACATCTCGTTGGCCGTCAGATTGGACATGCACTCCAGAAGCGCCGTCCCATAACCTTCCGCATGAATATTTTTCAATCCCGTATAGCACTCCAGCGTATCGAACTCCTTCTCCCTGCGCATGGCCCGGTGACGGGCGATCCGCCGATGGCATTCCTCGTCGAAGGGATACATGGTCGCGATATACAGGTATGGTTTTGTGCGCAGCTGCAGCACCAGCCCTTCCGCAAACTCGGATTTGCCGCTGCCGCTGCCTCCTGTCACCAGTATCAGCATCTGTGATATTCCCCGCATTTCTTTAAAAATTCAAAAGCCGCCCCGGGATTGGAATAGTAGAACAGATGGGGAAATCCCGCGTACAGGGTCTCTCCGGCGCACACACAATTCCACTCCCTGCGTCCCGCCGGTTTTCTGGCGTGAAAACTCTCCCCGCACTGTTCGCTGTCCCAGTAATGAAACTCATGTCCCCGGATAGTCGTTCCCTCCGGGCCCAGCAGCTGATCCTCCCTGGCTTCCAGCGTAATATAGCCGAAACGTCCCAGCCGGTCAGTTTTATACGCTTTCGCGTCAATCACACCCGCCATAGGGTAAAAGGCGCCGTCCGTTCCTTCCAGTTCCCGGTGCAGGTACAGGAATCCCCCGCATTCCGCGATACAGGGCATACCTCCTTCCACTGCCCGGCGGACCGCCTCCCTCATGGTTTCATTGGCGCTCAGTCTGGCGGCGTGAAGTTCCGGGTAGCCGCCGCTTAAGATCATGCCGCTTATCCCTTCCGGAAGCTTCTGGTCTTCCAGTGGGGAGAAAGGCACCAGCTCCGCGCCCATCTCCTTCAGCAGTTCCAGATTATCCAGATAGGTAAAGCAAAAAGCCTCGTCTTCCGCCACCGCGATCCTGGGTTTCCCAAGATCCGGCGCAAGGTTCGGCACAGGCGGACGCTGCGCCTGTAACTCCGAAGCCTCTCCCGCAAGCTTAAGGAACGCGTCCAGATCCAGCGTTTCCTCCAGCACTCCGGCAAGGCGGTTCAGCTTCTCTTTCAGTTTTTCGATCTCTCCCGGCAGCTGAAGCCCCAGATGCCGGCTTTCCAGCACCAGCTCCGGAACCTTCGGCACATAACCCAGGACCCGGATCCCCAGTTCTTCTTCGATCTGTTTCTTCAGCGCCTGATAGATCATGGGAGAGACCTGGTTCAGAATCACAGCGCGTATATGGCTGTCACCGCGGTATTCCAGGAAGCCTTTGACCAGAGCCAGCAGGGACAGGCTGGCTCCTCTGCCGTTTACGATCAGCACCGCCGGCATATCCAGCGTGCAGGCTACTTCATAGGTGCTTCCTTCTGTCTTCACGCCGCCCAGACCGTCGTAATAGCCCATGACTCCCTCTGCCACGGCCACATCGCATCCTGACGTGTTTCTGGCGAAAAGATAACGGGTCGTTCCGGCGTCCGTGAAAAACGTGTCCAGATTCCGGGATTTGGTGCCGATCACTTTTCCATGGAACATGGGATCGATATAATCCGGTCCGCATTTGAAGGACGCCACCTTAAGCCCCCGGTTGATCAGGGCCTGCAGGATCCCGCAGGTGATCAGCGTCTTTCCGCTGCCGCTGGCAGGCGCCGTGAGCAGGATTCTCGGTATCTTCATGCTTCTTCGCCTCCCCTGCAGGTGATGATATAGATGGGATTCTGCCCGGTCATCAGATGATAGGCGCCCAGTTTCCTGGATCTGGCCGTATTCACGGACAGGATCTCCTCCTCGATCAGCGGCAGTTCTTTCAGGCACTGCATCACTTCTCCCACAGTCTCCAGGGTCACTGTGTTGATCACCAGACGGATCCCTGGATTTTTTCCCAGCAGACATTCCAGGATCTCTTTTAAATTCCCCGCCGATCCTCCGATAAACGCGTGGGTCGGAGCGGGCAGGTCTTCCATGGCTTCCGGAGCCAGTCCTTTCACCACCCGGATGTTGGGTGTACAAAATTTTCTCTTATTCTGCTCGATCAGGCCGCAGGCTTCCGCATTTCTCTCGATGGCGTACACCATGCCGTCCGGGGCCTGGAGCGCCATCTCTACGGTCACGGAACCGGTTCCCGCGCCCACATCATAGACCACCGCGTCAGAAGGCAGATGGAGCTTCGCCGCAGACAGGCAGCGGACCTCGCTCTTGGTCATGGGCGCTTTGCCGCGCAGAAACTCCTCGTCGCCGATGCAGGAACGGGATGCGTCGGTGGCCTCCGGATTCTCAATCAACGCCACGCAGAGGCCGTCGTATGTCCCGTCCGCCAGATCCGCCGGCGTTCCCGACGAGATCTTCTCCTCCGGATATCCCAGCCGTTCTCCCACATGAATCCGCACATGGGAAAGCCCGTATTCCTCCAGTTCCCGGCACAGTCTGCCCACGCTGTCCCCCCTGCTAAGGAGAGTAAACGTCTTCCGGTGAGTGCGCACGGCACCCGGAAGATTCGCGTTTCGCCCATGGGCGCTCTTCAGGCACACATCCTCCCAGCTTGTACGAAGCCTGGAGCAGAAATACACCACGGAAGAAATCCCGCAGACAGTCCGGATCTCATACCCTTTTCCATCCAGCGCGTCGTAGAGCCGCTTCGCCCCGCTGTAGAATCCGATATCTCCCGACAACAGCACGGCCACATGAACGTATTCCGGATGAAGCTCCATATAATCGACGATCTTCTGAGGATCATACGCATTATAGGAGGGCTTGTCTTTGTGAACCGAGGACTCCAGCATCCTTCCGGCGCCGATCAGCAGATCTGCCTCTTCAATGGCCTGCTCCGCCTCCAGCGTCATGCCGGACGGGGTTCCCATGCCGATACCTACAAGAGACACCGTCCTTGCAGGAGGTTCATCCCGGACCTCTTCCGCCGGCTGTTCCGGCTCTGTCTCCTTCGCAAGCCCCAGCCGTTCTTCCAGTATATGCACAGTCTCCGCGTAAGAATATCCCGGCAGTTCCTCCGGACGGCCGATCAGCACCACCTGCGCCCCGGCCCTCCCGGCGGCCCGGATCTTCTCTTCAAACCCTCCTGCTTTCCCGGTCTCTTTGGTGACCAGGTATCTGCAGTCGAACTGTCTTAACATGGCAGCGTTCAAATCCTCACTGAAAGGTCCCTGCATGCAGATCAGATTCTTTCCCCGGAATCCCAGCTTCTCGCAGGACGCGGCCACCTCCGCCGTGGACAGGACTCTGGCGTAGACCCGGTTCTCATAATCCGGAATCGCCGTATATTTATACAGTTCCTTGCTTCCCGTGGTGGCCAGGATATTCCCCTCGGTACCTTTCAGATATTCCACCGCTTCATCCACGGATTCCGTAATGACAGCCTTTCCGGACAATTCTCCCAGATCCGACGCTTCCCGGACCAGCCGGATGTACTCTGTGCCGGTATTCCCGCATGCCTGCGCCAGGTTCTTTGACACCACGGATGCGTAAGGGTGTGTGGCGTCTACCACCAGGACAGGATCCTGCGCCCGGATCCACTGTTCCATCTGGCCTTCATCCAGCCGTCCCGCATGAACCCGGAGGCAGGGGCGCTCCGCGATCAGCGTCTCTCCGTATTCTGTCGCCACGCAGGCGATGACAGAGACTCCCCGCCCTGCCAGGTATTCCGACAAAGTCCTTCCTTCTATGGTTCCTGCAAATATAATTACTGGTTTCATCTCATTCCTCCATACAGAGTGTATAGTCCGTCAATGCAGCGGCCAGCGTCATGCCGTTTCCGGCGGTTTTCCGGATCAGGAGACGGCGCGTCCCCGCCAGCCGGAGCGCCGAGCGCTCGCAGACATTGCCTACGCCGGTCACGTTCTTTACAAAACCGGATTCCGTAAATCCGTCTTCTGATTCCGCCTGCTCCAGCTCTTCCGCCGTGTAAACATGAAAAGGGACTCCCAGGTCTTCTGCCAGAGCATGGAGTCCCGCCTCGTCTTTTTTCAGCTCTATGGACGCGACTGCGCAGATACTTTCCGGAAAAATCTCCCGGCGTTCCAGCTCTTCCCGCACAAATCCTTTCAGAGCTTCCCCATCCGTTCCTTTCTTACACCCGACCCCCAGCGCCACTGCCCGGGGAACCAGGTGAAGCGTCCTTTCAAACGGGCGGCTGCGCCGGATATCCACGGCAAATCCCAGATCTTCCTTTCCATTCAGATCCAGCTCTTCCGGGATCCCGCCCAGCACCGGAAAGGCGCTGTACATTCCTACTCTCCGGCCCTCTACCAGTGCCGCCGCTATCTCTTTCGCCATGGGCATGGAATCCAGATACATATCTCTCCCGGCCGCGAACGCATCCACCGCAAACTTGCCGTGCAGGTCGGTGGCCGTGGTGATCACCGGCTCCGCGCCCAGGATCCCGGCAGCCAGAAGCGTCAGAGCGTTCGCGCCTCCGATATGTCCGGACAGAAGCGAAATCGCATGTCTGCCCTGCTCGTCGACGACGATCACCGCCGGATCCGTCTTCTTGCTCCGCACATACGGGGCGATCGAGCGGACACAGATCCCCGTGGCACCCACAAAGATCAGGGCGTCTTTTTCCTGAAACTGGCGCCCGGTCCAGGAGGTCAGGGAATCATTTAACAGGCAGATTCCTTCCGCTTCCGCCTCCTCCCTGGAGACGCCTTTCCTCTTCAGCCACACTTCACAGCTGATCCCCTGCTCCCCGAATCCCTTCCGGAGCTTCTGCATGATTGTCCCGCTGTTCTTCGTAAAACCGATCAACGCTGTCTTCATGATCTCTGCTCTCCGATCTTTTCTACCAGACTGTCTACATGGACGGTCTGCCCCAGGACGCCGTACACCTTTGAAAAGGTGATCACGCCCGTTTCCAGGCTTCCCTGCGCCCTCTGATTCACATAGAATTCCATCTTGTCCATCAGCCTGCCCATGACCTTTTCCAGATATCCCGCTTCCTTCAGATACTTCAGCGCGTCGTCCGTGGTCACACACTCCATCATCCGCTGCAGAAGCGGCAGCGGAGCCCCCGACAGGGCCGCATGGACGGTAAGCAGTTCCATCCTGGCGTCCGCATTGTGAGAGTGGGTATTCATGATGCCTCCCGCCAGCTTCACAAATTTTCCGATATGCCCCACCAGCAGCACGCCCTTCGCCCCGAACTCCACGGCCGCGTCCAGCGCCTCGCCCACAAAATTGCTGCACTTGACCGCATCATCCAGATTCAGCCCATGGCCGTACTCTTCCAGAAAATCCATGCCGTAATTACCCGGAACGATCAGCAGATACTTCATGCCGTTCGCCAGCTTCTGGCGGATCTCTACCCGGATCGTATCGATCAGCGCCTGCTCGCTCATGGGTTCCACGATGCCGGTAGTCCCCAGGATCGAGATGCCTCCCACGATCCCCAGTCTGGGATTAAATGTCCTGGAAGCCAGCGCTTCTCCTTCCGGTACGGAGATCACCGCCTGAAGTCCGCCTTCATAGCCCAGTTCGCGGCAGATCTGCTCCAGATTTTCCCGGATCATCTGCCTGGGCACCCGGTTGATGGCCGCTTCCCCTACGGGCTGCTCCAGCCCCGGCTTCGTCACCCTTCCGACGCCCTCTCCTCCGTCCAGGAAGATGCCCGGCTCTTCCGTCCTGCGGACAACAGCCCGGATCAGGATTCCATTCGTCACATCCGGGTCATCGCCGCCGTCCTTGCGGATCGCGCAGCCGGCCTCCTGTGATGTGCGCACCGGTTCCAGTACTTCCAGATGGAGTCTGACCCCGCCCGGCGTGGTCAGATCCACAGCCGGAATCTCTTTCCCGGAAAGCAGCATATATGCGGCGGCCTTGGCGGCGGCTGCCGCGCAGGACCCGGTAGTATAGCCGTATCTTAATTTTCTATGGTTTTTATATACATACTGTTCCATGAAGGAGTCTCC
The DNA here is from genome assembly GCF_002160135.1 of Lachnoclostridium sp. An196. Lineage (GTDB taxonomy): Bacteria > Bacillota > Clostridia > Lachnospirales > Lachnospiraceae > Hominiventricola > Hominiventricola avistercoris. Next base: position 30,514 of record NZ_NFJZ01000013.1, read on the forward strand.
TTCTATACCTGGTGTTCGTATGCCTCCACATGAGCTCCGTCCCAGGTAGCGATATGATAATAAGCGTTCAGACCCTGGTCGATCAGAGAAAGTCCCATGATCGCTCCCGTTCCTTCGCCCAGGTGCATCCCCGCATGCAGAGGCGCCTCCATACCCAGACGTTCCAGCACCAGATGCGCCGCCGGCTCCGTCGAGCAATGTGTCGCCAGCATATATTCTTTCGCCGCCGGGCAGAGCATGCCTGCCAGATATGCAGATACCGCGGAGATAAATCCATCGATCAGGATCGGCATATGTTCATGGGCCGCTCCCAGATAACACCCCACCATCCCGGCGATATCCAGGCCTCCCACCTTGGAGATCACATCCACGGCGTCTTTCGGATCCGGATTATTTACCTGAATCGCTTTCTTGATGGCACGGATCTTCCGGTCCAGTCCCTCGCTGGACAATCCTGCTCCGCGGCCGGTCACATATTCCACATCCTGGTCAAAGAGCACCGCGGCGCAGGCGGAGCTGGTCGTCGTATTGCCGATCCCCATCTCTCCGGTCACAACCAGATCATATCCTGCTTCTTTCATTTCCTTTACCAGATTGGCTCCGGTAAGGATGGCGCGGATACATTCTTCTTTCGTCATAGCCGGACCTTTGACAATATTTCCGGTACCGTGGCGCACTGCCATATTCCGGATCCTGGGGTGTTTCCCGTCTGTCAGGCATCCGATATTCACCGGAATCAGCTCACAGTTCGCCAGATTGGACATGACGCAGGCAGTGGAAAGACGGTCTCCCATGTTCTCCAGCACCTGAATCGTCACGGAGCTGTCGGTCTGGGTCACCCCTTCTTCCACAACTCCGTTGTCCGCTCCCATAATAAGCACCACTCTTTTATCCGGATGCGGGCAGGACGTCCGGCAGATCCCGGCAATCTTCACCACCGCCTCTTCCAGCCATCCCAGGCCCCTGAGAGGTTTGCACAGGGAATCCCAGTTCTTCCATGCTTCTTCCATAACCTCCCGGTCCACCGGCTCTATTCCTTCGATCAGTTCTTCCAGTGTATTCATGATTCTTTTCCCCCTTCTTTCACGACCATAGCCTCATATTCCGGGTGCTTTGCGAACCAGCTCTGGGCATACGTGCATCCCAGGATCACTTTCTTTCCCTGCTCCGACAGGTACTTTGCCGCCGCTTCCATCAGTTTTCCGGCGATTCCCTGCCCTCGCAGAGAGTTATCCACATAGGTGTGGTCGATATTCACCGTGTCTTCGTTCACTGCCGGAAAACTCACCAGGGCCATTACCTTCTTTTCCGCGTCCCACAGCTCGATCCGGTCCTCCCGATAATGAAATTCCATACGTGCTGCCCCCTGTTATTCTTTACTGTAAAGCATGGCGTTGCAGATGGTCGCCGCAATATTGCTGCCTCCTTTGCGTCCTCTCGGCACAATATAAGGCGCCCCTGCCGTCATAATCAGTTCTTTGGCTTCCACCACGTTGACAAAGCCTACCGGAGCCCCGATGATCAGCGCCGGTTTTACTTTTCCTTCCCGGATAAGTTCATACAGGCGGATCAGCGCCGTCGGAGCATTGCCTACGGCGAAGATCACTTCTCCCGGAAGCGAAGCGCCCCGTTCCATACAGATAGCCGCGCGGGTACAGCCCCTCTCTGCCGCCTCCTTTGCCACGTCTTCATCAGACATGAAGCAGTATGCTTCCCCGCCGTATTCTTTCAGTTTCTTTTTGTTGATGCCGGACCAGGCCATACGGGTATCAGTCACCACCGACGCCCCCCGGCGCAGCGCTTCTATGCCCAGCTTCGCGGCATTTTCCGAGAAGCAGAGATTGTCTGCATAATCAAAATCCGCGGATGTGTGAATGCATCTTTTTACAATGGAAAATTCCGGCTCCGGCCAGGTTCTTCCGTTCAGCTCTTCCGTGATGATCTCCATGCTGCGTTTCTCGATGTCCGCAGGCTTTACGATTTCTATTTTATCCAGCATCAGATTCCCGCCTCCAGTATCTCATAGATTTTTTTCATATCCAGTGATCTTCTGACCAGATCGGCCAGCTTGTCATATTCCTGCTCTTTATGCGCCTGAAGATCGAAATCTTCTCCCGTGTATTCGAGTCCTTTTCGTTCCATCAGGCGGCGCACCGTCTCCTCCGCGAACCCTTCCGTATCGAAAATGCCGTGGAGATAACTTCCCAGAACGCTTCCATCCTGATTGGCAAGGGCGTCAATCCTGCCGTCTGCCAGGCGTACCAGCTCCCGGCAGTTTCCCAGATTTTCCGTGACTCCCATATGGATCTCATAGCCGGTGACCTTACGGCCTTCCCAGCCGCTCCACAGACCCGCGCCGCGCTCCATGACACCTTCCGTCTGTGTCCGTGTCTTTGCCTCGCTGAATACGGTCCTGGTGTCCAGAAGTCCCATACCCCTCATGGTTCCTCCATGCTCCACGCAGTCCGGATCTTCCAGCTCTTTGCCCAGGATCTGGAACCCTCCGCAGATCCCGATCACCGGCGTCTTTTTTTCGGCCTGGCGCAGGATCAGAGCTTCCATGCCGGACTCCCGGAGCCACTGCATGTCGTCCATCGTATTTTTGGTCCCCGGGATCAGGATCAGATCCGGGTCGCCCAAAAGTCCCGGCTTCTGCACATACCTGAGCGATACCCCGGGCATACGCTCAAACGCGGCAAAATCCGTGAAATTGGAAATATGCGGCAGATGGATCACCGCGATATCCAGTCCTTCGCCCCGGTCTGTACGGAGCAGCCGGTCGGAAAGACTGTCTTCGTCGTCAATATCCAGCCGTTCCATGGGCACCACTCCCACCACCGGAATCCCGGTCTTGTCCTCGATCATCCGAAGCCCCGGTTCCAGTATCTTCACATCTCCCCGGAATTTGTTGATGACCAGACCTTTGATCATGGACTGTTCATCCTCCTCCAGCAGCTTCACCGTGCCGTACAGGGCAGCGAAGACGCCTCCTCTGTCTATATCTCCCACTAGGAGCACCGGAGCGCCGGCCATCTTCGCCATCCCCATATTTACGATATCATTCTCATGGAGATTGATCTCCGCGGGACTTCCCGCTCCCTCGATGACGATAATATCATAGGCCTCGCTAAGCCTCTGGTATGCCTCCATCACGTCGGGAATCAGCTGCGTTTTATTCCGATAGTAGTCCATGGCGTCCATATTTCCCCGGACTTCGCCGTTTACGATGACCTGGCTTCCCACGTTGCTGGTTGGCTTTAACAGGATCGGATTCATATCCACCGTGGGCTCGATCCCCGCCGCTTCCGCCTGCATGGCCTGGGCGCGTCCGATCTCCAGTCCGTCCTTTGTAATATAAGAATTCAGAGCCATGTTCTGGGACTTAAACGGCGCCGTCCTGTACCCGTCCTGTTTAAAAACTCTGCAGAGACCGGCGGTCAAAAAACTCTTTCCAGAATTAGACATGGTTCCCTGTATCATGATTGCTTTTGCCATCTCGTCATCATCCTTTCACACCGGCTGCCCCGTCTGAAGCGACCTTTTTCAGAGCCTGTTCCATGGCTATGGACAGCTGTATATTTTCTGTCCGGGTCTTCACCGCCACCCGGTAATATTCTCCATCCAGTCCCCGGTAGTTGCCGCAGCGCCGGATCAGGATGCCCTCCGGAAGCAGGCGTTCATAGAGATCCGTAATCCCGGGCGCCCGGAAAAACAGATAATCCGCCTGGCCGTCCCAGACCTGCAGGCCCAGACGTTCCAGATCCTCCTTCATCCGCTTCCGTTCTTTCCTCACCAGCGCAACGGCTTTCTCTTTATATTCCTGTTCTCTAAGAGCGGCGACTCCTGCTTCTGACGCCAGCACGCTGACTCCCCAGCACTGTCCCGCCCGCTCCATGCCTTCCAGCAGATCCTTGCACCCGCTGATCCCGTACCCCAGGCGGATCCCGGGCATGGCATACATCTTGGTAAAGGATTTCAGAATAAACAAGTGCGCATACTTCTTTGTCTCCTCAATCAGGGAACGCTCCTCCTGACCGGTAAAATCCAGGAAACATTCATCCAGCACCAGAAAAATTCCCAGATGTTCTGCTTTTTTAAGAATCTGAATCAATAATTCCTGATCCGTCAGAATTCCTGTAGGATTATTCGGATTGCAGAGAAACATCACATCGGGACGCTGTTCCATCTGTTCCAGGATATCCTTCCGGACCTCCAGATCCGCTTCCATGCGGTAAAACAAAAGCTCCGTACCTGTCTGTTTCAGCGCTTCCTCATATTCGGAAAAGGTGGGCGCCGTCAGTAACGCTCGTTTCGGACGAAGCGCATAGGCCAGCCGGTAGATCAGATCCGCGCCTCCGTTTCCGCAGATCAGGAAATCCTCCGGAACTTTGTGGTATTCACTCAGAGCGCCTTTCAGTCTCCGGCACAAAGGATCCGGATAATGAACCGCCTGGTCCAGCGCCTCCGTCACAGCCCGTCGGACGCCTTCCGGCATCCCCAAAGGGTTGATATTGGCGGAAAAATCCAGAAGAGTCCCTTCCCTGCGGAAACGTTCCAGACTGCCGTCATATATATTTCCTCCGTGCTGAAGCTCCATCTAACCGTCCCTCCGGTCATACAGCAGTACGTCGCGGATGCCTTCCGCCGTATAGACCACCGCGGACTGATATACCGGTATGCCGGCTTTTTCCGCCGCCCGTTCTGTCACCGGTCCGATGCAGACCACTTTCGCCGCGAAATCCTGTCCTTCCGTCATGGATGCGAACGCGCGTACGGCGGATCCGCTGCAGAACGTCACATAATCCACTTCTTTAAGGATTCTTCCCAGTTCTTCTGCCTTGCGCATATCCACTGCCGTGTGATACAGGGCAATATCTGTATAAGGGATGCCTGCATTCTCCAGAGCTTCCGGCAGTTCGCGGGACGCTTCCCGCGCCCGCATCAGGAACACATGATCGTCCTTTCCCAGCATGGGGACCCATTCTTTGGAAAGATCCCTGCTGCTGAAAGCAGACGGTACGAAATCCGCCAGGATTCCATGCTTCTCCAGTTCCCTTCTGGTGCCGTCTCCGATCACGGCAAACTTCACCGGCGCCAGACCGCGGATATCTTTTCCGCATTCTCTGAGCCGCCGGAAGAACAGCTCCACGCCATTGCTGCTGGTAAATACGATCCAGGTACAGGCGTCCAGCGCTTCCATGGCACGCGCGACATTTTCATTATCCTCCGGCTCTGTACGGATCAGGCTGAACCTTATGGCCTCGGCCCCCTCTTCTTCCAGGACGCCGCACAGGTTCTCCGCCATCTTCTCCGTGGCCGTCACCAGCACCCTCGTGCCGGACAAAGGCTTCCTGCCAAACCAGTCCACCGCCTCACGGACGGACACGACTTCCCCGATCACCGAAATGGCCGGGCTCTCGATCCCTGCACGTTCCGTCTCTTCGGCAATATTTTCCAGAGTCCCTGTCACCACTCTCTGGAGCGCCGTCGTCCCCGCCTGTACCACGGCTGCAGGAGTCTTCGGGTCTTTGCCGTACTCTATCAGCTGCGCCGTAATATTGGGCAGATTTTTAAGTCCCATCAGGAAAATCAGCGTACCTTCTTCTTCCGCCAGAGTACGGTAATCCAGAGACAAATTCTGTTTGTGCTGCCCCTCATGTCCGGTGATCACGTGAAAAGAAGAAGCATAATCCCGGTGCGTCACCGGAATTCCCGCATAAGCCGGAGCGCCGTAGCAGGAAGATACACCCGGCACAATCTCAAATTCGATCCCGGCCTCCTTAAGCTCCTGGGCTTCTTCTCCTCCTCTTCCGAAGATAAAAGGATCCCCGCCCTTTAAGCGGACTACTTCTTTTCCTTCCTTCGCCTTGCGGATCAGCAGCTGGTTGGTTTCCTCCTGTTTCAGATGATGATGGGAGGAACGTTTGCCCGCATAGATCAGCTCCGCGTCCGGTCTCGCCTCATTCAGGAGAGAATCCGTCGCCAGACTGTCATAGACGATAACATCGGCCTCCCGGATACAGGAAAGGCATCTCTTTGTCACCAGGTTCAGATCCCCCGGGCCGGCTCCCACCAGCCGTACTTTACCCTGCCGGATCCGGTCAGCCATTTCCCGTCCCAGCGCAACTCCCTGCTCCGGATCAGTACCGGTCTGCCTGCTGCCGGAAACTCTCTTCGCGTGAACACAATCCGGCGCATACAGCGCTTCCATATAAAGGGTTCCATCCTCCATCCGGGAAAGCGCCGCGGCAGGAGCGTTGCAGCTTCCTCCGATAGCGGACAGGTATGCCCGTTCCGCGCTCAGGCAGACATACGCCTCCGGATCATTGATCCGTTCCAGGATCTCTTTCAGGTTCAGATCGCCGTCACGGCTCTCCACAGCCAGGATCGCCTGTCCTGCGGCGGGCAGGCAGACCGATGGATCCAGATGTTCAAAGAAATACTCTCCGCCGGACGCCATCTCCAGACGCTCAAGGCCTGCGGCGGCCAGGATGATCGCGTCATACCGGCCTTCCGACAGCTTTCTCAGTCGGGTCTGTACATTCCCCCGGATCATCTTTACCTGAATCAGAGGATTTACCTTGCGGATCTGCAGCTCCCTGCGAAGGCTTCCGGTACCCACCACGCTTCCCGGTTTCAGGTCTTTGAGGCGTGTCCCGTCCAGAGTCACGACTACATCTTCCACCGGTCCGCGCGTCAGCGCCGCGCCGATCCCGAGACCTTCGGCAAATTCCATCGGCATGTCTTTGGCGCTGTGCACTGCCAGGTCAATCTCCCCCCGCAGCAGGGCGTCTTCCAGTTCCTGGGTAAAGACGCCTTTTCCTCCGAAAGATGTGAGCGACCGGTCCAGCTGCTCGTCACCCTGCGTAGACAGCTCGGCAATCTCCACTTCCAGGTCCGGAAATGCTTCCAGGATCTTTTCTTTCACTATATTGGTCTGGACCAGGGCGAGCATGCTCTTCCTGGTCCCTATACGTATCTTCTTCTGCATGACGCCTCCTTACAGACGGTATCCGCGCGGAGTGATCATCCTGCCGTCTTTTACATAAGTCTGGGAGTTGCCGATGATGACGACGCTGAACATGTCGATCTCGGCGTCCTTTAAATGCCCCAGCGTCGTAATGCAGGAGGACTCCCCTTTTCTTCCCGCATGGCGCACAATGCCTACGGGCGTTTCTTTATCCCGGTATTTCATCAGAATATCCGCCGCCTGCTCCACATATCCGGTTCTTTTCTTACTCTTGGGATTGTACAGACAGACGATCATGTCCCCCTGTCCGGCGCAGTCCACCCGCTTCATGATCAGATCCAGCGGCGTCATCAGGTCGCTCAGGCTGATCACGGCAAAGTCGTGCATCAGCGGCGCTCCCAGTACCGAGGCAGCCGCGCTGGCGGCCGTCACGCCCGGGACAGTCTCGATCTCGATATCCGCGTGTTTCTCCGCGGCCACCTGGTAGATGATCCCGGCCATTCCGTAGATCCCGCTGTCTCCGCTGGACACCATCGCCACAGTCTGGTCTTTCTGCGCTTCTTCCACTGCCATCTCACAGCGCTTTACTTCCTGCATCATAGGCGTCGCGATATAATGTTTGTCCGGGAAAAATTCCTTCAGCATCTCCACATACGTGGTATATCCCGTCACCACGTCCGCTTTCTTGATCACTTCCACGGCTTTCACCGTCATATGTTCATATCCGCCCGGGCCAAACCCGACCACATATAATTTACCCATTTCCTAGTTCTCCTTCATATGCTCAAAAAATGCTCTCAGCTCCTTAGGATCGGAATTGTCACGAATCCTGTAGAACATCTTATCAATGGCATGTTCAAATCCTTTCTTTTCCGCCTCCTGAAGCATCCATTCTTTCAATGCGCGGACCTCCGGCAATGCCTGCTGGAAGATCATCCATCTTTCAAAATCCACTCTGGATTCTTCCAGAATATGATCCGCTTCCACGGCCTCGTGCATTTTTTTCTCATTATTGGTCTTTGCCAGCTCCCGGAAGTCGTCAATGTCGTATCTCCGAATGCCGGGCAGCCACTCTGTCTTTTCTTCGATATCGATCGGTACGGCCAGATCCACCAGCACGCGGGGCTTGGAAATCCGCAGACTTCTTGCCAGCTTTTCATAAGTCAGCGTATAGTGCGGACTGCTGGTGGCGCTGATGATAACGTCCATATCGTCCACCAGATCATAGCGGTTTTCATATTCCATCACCTGGTAGGCAATTTTGTGATGATGGTCTTCATGCGCCTGCGCCAGATTGCGGGAAGTCAGATAGACACGTACTCCTTCAATACACTGCAGGTTTTTCAGCACCGTGCTTCCGATCTTCCCGGAAGCGCCGATAAGCATGACATTTTTTCCGTGAAGCGTGCCCAACCCCTGCTCCGCAGCTTTGATCGCCATCGTGGCTGTAGAAACTGTAGTCCTGGAAAGCTCCGTCTCCGTTTTCACTTTTTTCGCCGCTGTCACCGCGAAGCGAAACAGCGTATTCAGATAGACGCCGCAGGTACCCGTCTTCCTCGCCTGGTCGTGCGCCCGTTTCACCTGGCCCAGGATCTGATCCTCTCCCATTACCATGGAATCCAGTCCCGCGGCCACCCGGAACAGATGCGCCACCGCGCCGGTGTCGCTGTAAAGCCGGATATAGTCGCCGATATTCTCCACATCCGCCGCGTCCGCGAACTCCAGAAGCAGCTCCTGCACACGGGTAAAATTACTCTCTTCCCGGTCTGAATAAGTATAAATCTCCGTCCGGTTGCAGGTGCTGATCAGGATACATTCCGTGGCAATCCCGCGCTCCACCGCCTGACGCATCAGTTCGCGCTGCTGCTCCTCCGGGAAAGCAAACAACTCCCGGATAGCGAGAGGTGCCACCCGATGACTGATGCTGATCAGTGAAATTCCCATCACTCGCTCACTCCTTTTCGGAACTCCGTCGTAAAGGTCTTATCATACAGTTTGGACAATTCATATTCATCGCCGAGGAAATCTCCCACCACAGTCAACGCCGTCTTGGTGATTCCTGCGGCTTTTACCTTCTCCGCAATATTCGTCAGATCTCCGATGACGATCTTCTGGTCCTCCCAGGTGGCTTTATATACCACAGCCACAGGAGTGTCCGGGCGGTATGCCTGACGCAGGATCTCGCTCATCTCGTCCAGCATGCCCACGCTCAGGAAGATGATCATCGTCGCGTTGTGCTGTGCCAGGTCCAGAAGCTTTTCCTTGGGCGGCATGGGAGTACGTCCTTCCATACGGGTCAGGATCACAGTCTGGCTCACACCGGGCAGAGTGTATTCTTTCTTCAGCACGGCCGCCGTGGCCAGGAAGGAGCTGACGCCCGGGATCACCTCATATTCGATACCCAGCTCATCCAGCCGGTCCATCTGCTCCCTGTGGGCTCCATAGATCGCCGGATCTCCGGTATGGACCCTGGCCACCTTCAGGCCCTTCTCCTCCGCGTCCTTCATGACTTCGATCACTTCATCCAGATGCATCGTGGCACTGTTGTAAATCACCGCGCCCTCTTTCGCGTCCGCCAGCACCTGCGGGTTCACCAGAGACCCCGCGTAGATGATCACGTCCGCGCTGTCAATAATTTTCTTTCCCTTGATCGTCAAAAGCTCCGGATCCCCGGGACCCGCTCCGATAAATGATACCATTCTCTATTTTCCCTCTTTCTTTATAATAACTGTCGTAAAGTAGCTGTATTCTCTGTCTGCATCCAACGGTCCGACATATTCGTCTTCCATCCCCACTCTGGACAGAACGGTGGCGTGGGACAGGGGAATGTTTCTCTCCTCCATCATCTGACGCAGTTTGCCGATGCTGTTCCCGGCTTTCATCACCACAATATTCTCAAAGGAATCAAACGCGGTCTTAAGCGCGGCGTTCTCTCTGGCTGACGGGACGATAGCCAATGCTTCGTTGCCCTCCATCAGGGCCACCTGGGCACGGGCTGCGCCGCTGCAGAAGGAAGGAATCCCGGGGATAATCTCCGTCTCGAAACCCTCTGCCGCCAGGTAATCGTTCACATACATATAGGTGCTGTACACCGACACATCTCCCAGCGTGATCATGGCAATATCTTTTCCCTTGCGAAGTTCGTCCGCCAGCAGTTCGCAGGCCGCCTGACGGCATTTCTTTCTCTCTTCCTCGTCAGGATGCATACGGAAGACCACTTCCATGATCTCTTTCCGGTCCAGATCCACCACCGGTCGGATGATCTCCAGAGCCGTGCTGTATTCTCCTTCTTCCTTTACCGGTACCGCGATGATATCCGCGCTGTCCAGGATTTTTTTCGCCTTCAGCGTCAGAAGTTCCGGATCCCCGGGGCCCACGCCGATTCCATAAATCTTACCCATCTCTGTTCTCCTTATTGTCCATTGCAAAAAAATAGCCCGCATACCGAAGTATGCAGGTCTCATCGCGCATCGTATATACCGCGAACACAGGTGTCCGTCATGGCTGCGGTCAGGATCTGCTTTCTTCGGAAGCTCTCCCTGTCTCAGAAAGCAGGTTTCCTGACTTACGTTCGCAGCTCTATCTCTCCTTCTCACCGGCGCCGCGTCTTCCTGCGGCGTCTTCCTGGCAATGGCTTTATAAGATATCGCTCCCGCTTACAGTGACCGGATCGTTCAGGACTTCCACCTGATTCCCTTTTCCGCCCGCCTTTGGGCGCACTTTCTGATCATTTTTGTCCACGGACATCATATCACATCCGTGAGCATTCGTCAACGAAGCGGCTCCTCCCGCGTATTCAAATATTTTCAGCAAGCTGTGCTTTCCCTCACCTTCCAGATATGACGCCAATACCTCAACGCAAGGAATATCGCACAGACTGCAGTCACAATATCCGCCAGAAAATATCTCAGTCCGGCCTGTCCAAGAGGGAGCAAACCCGGAAGTAAGAATATGGAAAAAATCATAAGCCCGCCGGCAAAGATCTGCGGTCTTTCCAGTTTATGCCTTTTTCCCATATCCGCCGACGTGATAAAAAGCAGTATCATGCCGGCTATCAAAGATATCATCCAATACCACGATGCCTCTGTACTGTACAATCCGGAAGAATAACCGTCCCAGCCGCCGTTCATCAGGATAACCGCTCCCCAGCGTCCGAAAAACATCCTGGAATCTCTTTGCCGGCGTTTTTTCTTTTCTTCCCGAAACCGCTGCTCTTCTGCGGGTTCCCGCGGACCTACAAGTTCAGAAACATTCATCTCAAACAGAGCGGCAAGTTCTGCCAGATTGGCCGCTGTAGGTTTAGTTTTTCCCGCCTCCCATTTGGCGACAGCCTGTCGGCTGATTCCCAGTTGATCAGCTACATATTCCTGGGACATCTGGAGCTGCGTACGTCTCGTCTTAATATTTTCGCCCAATGCCATATCCATATCCCCCTTCCGGCCCTGATGGTATAATTCGTATTTCATGCTTATTTTACCATGGAACACAGGTTGCGCACCAGCAACTATCACGCAACCGGCGGCTTCTCCCGCATTAAAATTGACATATTTTCACACAATGATTATAATATCTTTATTACGTGTGTAAGATTTAAGGAGGAGTTCCTATGTCAGATCTGCCCCAGATTTCGGAAGCTGAATTCAAAGTCATGAAAGTCATATGGAAATACGCGCCTATCAGCACCAATGAGATTACAGACCGTCTGACCAAGTCCACTTCGTGGAGTCCGAAAACCATCCAGACCCTGATCAAACGTCTGGTAACCAAAAAAGTTCTTTCCTATGAAAAGCAGGGACGGGTATTCGTATATACGCCTCTGGTAAATGAAAAAGATTACGTGAGCCAGGAAAGCAGATCTTTTCTGCAGCGTTTCTATGACGGCAATATTGCCACCATGCTTTCAGCTTATATTGAAAATGAACGGTTGTCAAAATCGGAGATTGATTCTCTCCGTTCCCTTTTGTCCGGTAAAGATACACAGGAGGAAAGAAAAGATTTTTAAAGGAGAAACCGCATGGCGCATTTTATCATCCGTTTTTTATTTTGTAATCTTCTGATCTGCCTGGCTGTGGGCGTCCTTCTGGGCGCGAAACAGCTGTTCCGCCGCTGTCTCACTAGCCATATGCAGTATCATCTGTGGTTTCTGCTGCTGGGAATCCTGGCAGTCCCCTTCCTGCCGATTCGTCTCTCCGGATTCCTGCCGTTTTTCTCCTGGTTTGAAAAAATGCCTGCCGCATCCGCTTCCCCCGCCGGATCTGCCGCAGCGCAGGCCGGCACCATCAATCAGGCTGTTTCCGGGAACTGGATGAATGATTTTACCCTATCTGTCGCCCGGGATGCTTCTATCGCAGGAACTCTCCTGAGTGTTCTGTGGGTCCTCGGTATCCTGGCGATGCTCCTGATGATCGGCAGATCCCGGATTCAGTTTCATGCAGTCAGAAAATCGGCGCTCCCTCTGGAGAACAGAAAAATTTATCAGATATATCAGGACTGTCTGTCCGAGATGAAGATCCGAAAAGCCATTCCCATTTACAGCGCGGCATTTCTGACTTCACCCGTTATGGACGGTCTTTTTCTCCCGCGCGTTTATGTGCCGCTTCCGCTCATCTCCGATTGTCGGGAAAACGAACTGCGGTACATCCTGCTCCATGAGCTGCAGCATTATCGGCGCCGGGATGCTCTGGTCAATTATCTCATGGCAGCCGCCGGCGTTCTGTACTGGTTCAACCCTGTCGTATGGTTCGCTTTTAAGCAGATCCGCACAGACAGAGAGATCGCCTGCGACACTTCTGTTCTGGAAATAATCGGAGAGGACTCCCGCATTGACTATGGCAATACCCTGATCAATTTTGCCGAGAAAATATCTTTTTCACCGTTTCAGTTTTCTCTGGGAATCAACGGAAACGCGGCTCAGATCCGGAAAAGGATCCTGAATATCGCCGGCTACCGCCCTGTCACTGTCAGGAGAAAACTGTACGGACTTCTCTCCTGCGTTCTGACCGCCATTCTTCTGTCTGGATTTCTTCCCGCCCTGTCTTCAAGGGCTGCAGACACGGACCGGTATCACGGCCGGGAAAACGTCCGGAATATCTCCGACCTGGATCTGAGCACATATTTTGGCGCCTATGACGGGAGCTTCGTGTTATATGACGCCGCTTCTGATTCCTGGCAGATCTATGAGAAAGAAAATGCATCGACCCGGATACCTCCCGCTTCGACTTATAAGATCTACAGCGCCCTGTTCAGCCTTCAGTCAGGCGTCATCTCCCGGGAGGATTCGCGGATACCCTGGGACGGGCAGGATTATGCCTTCGATTCCTGGAACGCGGATCAGACTCTGGAATCTGCCATGTCTGATTCTGTTACATGGTATTTTCAGGAGATCGACCGCAGGCTCGGTATTTCCGCTATCGATAATTTTATACAGGAAATCGGCTACGGCAACGAAACTGTCAGCAGCAGCGCCTTGACCTACTGGTATGATTCCTCTCTGAAGATCTCTCCCATAGAGCAGGTAGAGATGCTGGAAAAGTTTTATAATAATGATTTTGGATTTTCGTCTGAAAATATTGAGACGGTCAAAGATTCGATCCGGCTCTTCTCCGGCGGAAACGGCGTACTCTATGGAAAAACCGGCACGCTGGCGTCTGAAGGCCAAAACGTATGCGGATGGTTCATAGGATTTATCGAAAGAGAAGACGCCCCTCTGTATTTCGCCGTCAATATACAGGATGAAGACAGCGCGGCGGGTGCCGCTGCGGCAGAGCTTGCCTTTTCGGTTTTGTCCGACATGGGGATCTGGGATCAGGACAGATAGGGGGAGTGCCGCCTCCCCTTATCTACTGTTTTCGCAATAATCAGATATAATCTGAACGGCAATATCCCTGGCCGCGGCGCTGGTGGCATCCCTTTCTTCTGACTGCCCCAAATATACGCAAAAATATACGGGTTCTTCCGATGTTTCCGCAAATCCTGTAAACCACGCATCCACAGTTATACCGTCCGTCTTTCCCATTCCTGTTTTTCCGTACACAGGAATGTCCGTCCCATACTCCTCCGGCAGACGCATAACTTCTTTTAATATCTCTATTGTTTCTTCTGAATACGTACTGTTTTCTCCAAAGATCCGTTCCATGACCTCTGTCTGTTCTTTCGGAGAGATCTTAAGCGAAGACTCGATCCAGAATCCGGTCAGCGCGCGGTTGCTGTTATTTGTATTCTGTTCTCCCTTCCAGTCAGAGATGTCGCAGTTCCCGTAAGCAAGCTTTTCCAGTTCCTTCTGCATTGTCTCCCGGCCGATCTCGTCTATGACCTCCCGGAAATACCAGACACAGGAAGTACGGAACGCGTCCTCAAATCCAATATCCCGGTTCCAGTCCTCGTTCCAGAACATCTCTCCGCTCCATGTCCGCACAGAATCGTCCGGCAGGATGATCCCCTGCTCCAGACCGATCAGGGAAGATATGATCTTGAAGGTAGAGCACGGTGATCTGCGTGTCCCGGCCAGTTCGCCATTGTATACGGCATAGCGGTTTTCCGCGCGGTCGTAGATCACCGCCGCTCCGGTCAGCCCGCCAAAATACGAAGACCAGTCTTCGTCCATGGTCTGAGGTTCTGCTTCCTCTTCCGGCTCCTCTTCCGCATCTTCTTCCTGCGGAATATTCTGCGGCCTATCCTCAGTAATATCCTGCGGCTCTTCGGAAATATTCACAGGTTCTGCAGGCGGTTCTTCCGGTTTTGCATTCCTCCATGATGATACGGTCAAAATCAGAATGATAACGCATATTGCCGCCCCCAGTCCGAGACAAACTTTTTTCATCGGTGTTCCTCCTGCTTTTCATTTATTACATTCGTAAGATTTGTATTCAAATATTACATCCGTAATAGTAAAAAGTCAAGTCTTCTTGAAAAATACGCCAGACCTTTTAAGTCTGACGCATTTTCAGGTTTTATTTTAATTTTCTTCCGTATTCCCGGCGATTTTCTCCGGCTCCGTCCCCAGGATTTCCATAAATTCGTCTCCTGTGATCGTCTCTTTCTCATAAAGATATTTCGCCAGTTCATGCAGCTTCATCGCGTGTGTTTTCAGAAGATCCACAGCTTTTTCATACTGCTTTTTCAAAAGCTGGTTCACCTTCTCGTCCACCACTGCCGCAGTCTCCGCCGCGCACGCCAGGGAAGCGTCGCCGCCCAGATACTGATTGCCCACCGTCTCCAGCGCCATCATGCCGAACTCATCGCTCATGCCATACCGGGTGATCATGGCTCTCGCCAGTTTCGTCATCTGCTCGATATCATTGGAAGCTCCCGTGGTAATGGAACCGAAGATCAGCTGCTCCGCAGCCCGGCCTCCTGCATATGTAGCAATCTTATTTTCCAGTTCTTCCTTGCTTAAAAGGTGCTGTTCCTGCGCTTCCACCTGCATGGTATAACCCAGTGCGCCGGAAGTACGGGGGATAATCGTGATCTTCGTAACCGGAGCAGAATGAGTCTGCAGCGCCGCCACCAGCGCATGACCGGTTTCATGATAAGCCACGATCATTTTCTCTTTATCAGACAGCACCGCATTCTTTTTCTGATATCCGGCAATTACCACTTCAATACTTTCTTCCAAATCTGCCTGGGTCACATACGCCCTTCCGCTTCGCACAGCCCGGAGAGCAGCTTCATTGACCATATTGGCCAGCTCGGCTCCTGACGCTCCGGCTGCCGCTCTTGCGATAGCATTAAAATCGATATCGTCTCCAAGTTTCACTTTCTTGGCATGAACCCTGAGAATAGCCTCTCTGCCGTTGAGATCCGGCAATTCCACCGGTATCCTCCTGTCAAAGCGGCCCGGACGGAGCAGGGCCGGATCCAGGGTCTCCGGGCGGTTGGTCGCCGCCAGAATCACGACGCCTTTGGAGCTGTCAAATCCATCCATCTCTGTCAAAAGCTGGTTCAGTGTCTGCTCTCTCTCATCATTCCCTCCGATGCCGTTTCCGTCGCGCTTCTTCCCGATCGTGTCAATCTCGTCAATAAATACAATGCAGGGCGCTTTTTCATTGGCCTGTTTAAACAGATCTCTCACTTTCGCGGCTCCCATGCCCACGAACATCTCCACAAACTCGGAACCGGAGATGGAAAAAAACGGGACTTCCGCTTCGCCCGCCACCGCTTTTGCAAGGAGAGTTTTACCCGTTCCGGGAGGCCCTACCAGCAGAGCGCCTTTAGGCATCTTTGCCCCGATTTCCTGGTATTTATCCGGATTATGCAGGAAATCCACAATCTCCTGCAAAGCATCTTTGGCCTCTTCTTCACCTGCCACGTCGCTGAATTTAATGCCGGTCTCGCTGGCCACATAGACTTTGGCATTGCTTTTTCCAAAAGACATGGCGTTTTCAAAACCGCCTCCCATTTTCTTCATCAGACTTCTGGACAGAAGCTGTCCGATGGCGATAAAGATTACCAGCGGAATCACAATTGAAAGAATCCCGCTCAGAAGAGGCGACATTTCTTCCTCGTGCACCTCTCCGAATTTACACCCGGACGCATACAGACGGTCAACCAGAGAAGTATCCGAATTGAAAGTAGTTGTCCGATAATAGGTCGGCTCTTCTTCCTTGTCTGTGAAATAAATATAATCCTGCTCCACCTGTACGACAGCCACTTCTTTTTCATCCAGCATGTTCAGAAATGTCCCATAATCCACTTCCTCAATCTGCTGCTTAAGAATGCTCGGAAAAAGAAATGTGTTCAGCAGAATCATGATCACAAGCACGATACAGTAATAAAATATCAGGGGCTTTTTAGGGGGTTTTACCTGTTGCATCAACTTCACTCCTTATTATCCTATAATAAACGGCACTGGCCGCCGCCAAACATACAATATCATATATTTTCTCTTCACTCAATAAACTAAATATAAACTGATGAATATAAACTAAGTTCCATTTTTCTCTTTTCTTTTCCGATAATATTCGGTACAATAAAGGCATCAAACAATCGGAGGCGTTTATCTATGAAGACATATGATGTGATCGCTTTGGGCGAACTTTTAATCGACTTTACGCAGAATGGATTGAGCGAACAGGGAAACGGTCTTTTTGAAGCCAATCCCGGCGGCGCTCCCTGCAATGTGCTTTCCATGCTGAACAATCTGGGTAAAAAAACATCCTTTATCGGAAAAGTAGGCAACGACCAGTTTGGTCTCACATTAAAACATTCTCTGGAAGACCTGGGGATCGGCACAGAAAATCTGTTGATGGACGATCAGGTACATACAACTCTGGCTCTGGTTCATACTTTTGAAAACGGAGACCGGGATTTTTCCTTCTACCGCAATCCGGGTGCGGACATGATGCTTCGCGCAGATGAACTGAATGAAGAACTGCTGCAGGATACCCGCCTCTTCCATTTCGGGACTCTCTCCATGACCCACGAAGGCGTACGGGAAGCAACAAAAAAGGCCGTTCGAATCGCAAAAGAATCCGGCGCACTGGTAAGCTTTGATCCCAACTTAAGAGAGCCTCTGTGGGATACTCTCGACAATGCAAAAGAACAGGTTCGCTGGGGTCTGGGACAATGCGATGTGCTGAAGATCTCTGATAATGAGATCCAGTGGCTGACCGGAGAAAAGGATTTCACCAGGGGCGTTGCGAAGATTCGTGAAGAATTTCCGATTCCGCTGATTCTGGTATCCATGGGAGGCGACGGAAGCCGGGCATACTATAACGGCGGGTATGTGGAAGCAGCCCCATTCCTTCAGAAGAATACCATCGAGACCACCGGAGCCGGAGATACCTTCTGTGCCTGCGTCATCAATTATGTACTGGATCACGGACTGAAAGGACTGACAGACGATCAATTAAAAGAGATGCTTACCTTCGCCAATGCCGCCGCATCCATCATCACCACACGCAAAGGCGCTCTGCGTGTCATGCCGCAAAAGCAGGAAGTGCTGGATTTTCTCGCTGCACACTCATAAAACAGCCGATTATTCCGGAAGGCATGAAATTACTGCCCGTCATTTTATTTTTAAGGAGGGATCTATATGGATTTCTTAGACAAAATCAATGAATTTGCCAGAACAGCCGCTGACAAAACCGGCGAAGCCATCGACACCGCCCGGCTGAAAGCCCAGATCATGAACGATACCAAATCCATCAAGGAGCTGGAGGCAAAGATCGGCGAACATTATTACAAAAAATTTGCCGCCGGAGAACCCGTAGATGAAGAAGTCATGGAATACTGCACCGCCATCTCCGTCCATAAACAGAGCATAAAAGAAAAAGAAGCGGCTCTGAGCACGGAACGGACAGTGTCCGGCAACTTTGCGGATGAGGATCCATTCGCATAATCTTAAACACATTTGGGACTGTGCATTTTGCACAGTCCCAGGCACTGTCACTCCGCAACCACATCCGCATATTCCGCTCCCGCGGCTTTTCTCAGATCTTCCGGCTTAAGTTCCAGCTGTGTTCCGATTCTTCCTCCGCTGACCACAATCTTTTCCAGCTTTTCAGCGCTCGCGTCAATCCTGGTCACATACTGTTTCTTCATGCCGACTGCCGTGCAGCCGCCCCGGATATAACCGGTCACCTGCTGGATTTCTTTTACATGGATCATGGATAGGGATTTCTCCCCCACTACCTTTGCCGCTTTCTTCAGATCCAGTTCTTTGTCTATGGGAATCACAAACACAAAATAATTCTTGCTGTTTCCCACCGTCACCAGCGTCTTATATACCTTTTCATATGGCAGATGCAGCATATCCGCAATCTGGAGCGCATCTACGAACTCTTCGCATTCATACGTATGCGCTTCATAAAGGATCTTCATCCGATCCAGGATACGCATAGCATTTGTCTTGATCTCTTTTGATTTCGCCATGATTTTCCTCCGCACAAGATGTTCTCTACAGGCTATACTTTATCACATCTGCGAAGAATTTCCATACTTTATATTATAATTCGACCGAAGGCGCGCCCGCAAGCGTCATCCGGTTCCGAAGGAGGCCTGCTCATGGACACTCTGATGAATGTCAGTCACGTCAGTTATGCGTACCATACCCTGAGCGGGGAGACCATGGCTCTGTCAGATATCACCTTTTCCGTGGGAGAGGGGGAATTTCTGGCCATCGTAGGGCCCAGCGGCTGCGGCAAATCCACGCTGCTCTCCCTCCTCTCCGGTCTGATGGAACCGGAACAGGGCACCATCGAGATCCGTCAAGATACCGAAGAAGGCAAGACCCAGATCGGATATATGCTCCAGAAAGACCATCTTTTTGAATGGAGGACCGTCTACCGCAATGTCATCCTGGGACTGGAGATTCAGAACCGGATG
The DNA here is from genome assembly GCF_002160135.1 of Lachnoclostridium sp. An196. Lineage (GTDB taxonomy): Bacteria > Bacillota > Clostridia > Lachnospirales > Lachnospiraceae > Hominiventricola > Hominiventricola avistercoris. The sequence goes on from NZ_NFJZ01000013.1 coordinate 49,808, forward strand.
ACACCGGAAAATCTTTCCCATGTGGATCAGCTTCTGGAAGAATACGGCCTGTCCAGATTCAAAAATGCCCGTCCTTCCGAGCTGTCCGGCGGTATGCGCCAGCGCGCGGCGCTGATCCGGACGCTGGCCCTGGATCCTCAGCTTCTGTTGTTGGATGAACCGTTTTCCGCCCTGGACTATCAAACCCGTCTGAATGTCTGCGACGATGTATATCAGATCATACAAAAAGAAAAAAAGACCGCGGTGCTGGTCACCCACGATCTTTCTGAAGCTATCAGTATGGCGGACCGGGTCCTGATCCTGTCCAGCCGCCCCGCCGCCGTCCGCAAGACCGTCGAGATCCGATTCACCGCAGACGGGCTGACTCCCATGGAGCGGCGGCAGGCTCCGGAATTCAAAGACTATTTCAATGAAATCTGGAAGGAGTTGAATCACTATGCCTGATGTTTCTCTCCGCCAGGCGGAATATATCCGCCGCCACCGCCGCCACCATCATCTGGTCGCTCTCTGCCGTTTCCTGGCTTTTGCCGGCTTCCTGGTCCTCTGGGAGATCAGTGTCAATCTGGAATGGATCGATGCCTTTATCTTCAGCAGTCCCAGCCGGGTACTGCAGACAATTCTGGAAATGGGCGGTGACCACACCCTGTTCCGCCATACCGGCATCACTCTTTATGAGACTCTGCTGAGTTTTGCCCTGGTCATTCTGGTCAGTTTTCTGGCAGCGACTCTTCTATGGTTCTCCAGTTCTCTCTCCGAGATCCTGGAGCCCTGGCTGGTCATACTGAACAGTCTGCCCAAATCAGCTCTGGCCCCGCTCCTGATTGTATGGCTGGGCGCCAACATGAAGACGATCATCATCGCCGGTATGTCCGTGGCAGTATTTGGCAGTATCATCAGCATGTATACAGCGTTTCGCACTACAGATGAAGAAGAGATCAAACTGATCTACACGCTCGGCGGCTCCCGCATGCAGGTGCTTCGCTGCGTAGTATTTCCATCCAGCGTACCCGCCATCATCAGCATCCTGAAGGTCAACATCGGCCTTTGTCTGGTCGGCGTCATCATCGGCGAATTCCTGGCCGCCCGGGAAGGGCTGGGATATCTCATCATATACTCCAGCCAGGTATTCAAGCTGAACTATCTGATCGCCGCCCTGATCATCCTTTGCCTCATCGCCTTCTGCCTGTATCAGGCGATCCAGAAGCTGGAGCACCATATCCGGAAAAACAGAAAACTCTAGATTTCCTCCTGCGCAGTACGCACTGCCTTCAGGATCGCCTGTTCCATTACCTCCGCAGCCAGCGTTCCTGCCATATTGATATCTGCTTCCACCTCTCCGCAGGACGCGGCATAGATCGTGTCTCCGTCCGCCATCGTCCCTACCGGATAGATACAGCGGGCGTAGGCACATCTGGTCATAGAAGCGATCTTCCCCATCTCTGCTTTGGAAAACCTTCCGTTAGTCACTACAGCGCCAATCGTGGTATTTCCGGCAAACAGATCTGTCTTTCGGCTGATTTTATACATCTCCCGGCAGCTGTCTGCAAAACCGGTTCCATCTTCGGTCCGCAGCCCGGCGATCCTCTGTCCGCACGAGGGATCTACAATATCTCCCAGGGCATTGACTGCCACCACCGCCGCCATCTTAAGCTCCCCTGCCTGCACCGCACAAATACCCAGTCCGGACTTCATGGCCCGCTCCATTCCATAGAGCTTGCCCACCGAAGCGCCGGTTCCTGCGCCTCTGCTTCCGCAGAAAGGACTGTTATGCTCTGCGTCCAGACACGCGTCATATCCCATACGGGCGTCCGGCCGCACATCGGCTCTTCCCAGGCCCAGATCATAGATACAGGACTGGCAGACCAGAGGCACCTTCGCAAACCCGGTGTCAAAACCGACTCCCCGTTCTTCCAGATAACGCATGACGCCGTCTCCGGCCGCCAGGCCGTAGGCAGATCCTCCGGAAAGCACGATGGCATGGACCGGATTGTCCGCAGTAAGCGGATCGGCCAGAAGAGTCTCACGGGACGCAGGCCCTCCGCCGCTCACATCTATTCCTACCCTGGCTCCCTGATCAAACAAAAGTACCGTGACTCCTGTCTTAGCCTCCTCATCCTGAGCGTTCCCTATCCTCAGGCCTTCGATCCGGCCTGCCGGAATCTCCTGCAGTACATCGCTATGCAGCATTCTTCTTATCTCCTCCTCTTCTTATACCTGTTTCAGCGCCACCGCCAGCGTCCGCGACACAGCGCCTGCGATCACGCAGCATACAGCCGCCTCAATCAATCCCTGGACACCCACAAACGCCACCACGAACAGGAAAGGGTTGGTCGTTCCAAAGGTCTGTGCAAATCCCTGGATATAATCCGTCTGATAGAAAAATACAACCAGGGAAGTCATGTAAAGCACTGTATTCAAAACCGGGCATGCCAGACTTGCCGTCAAATATGCTCCATTCTTCATCACCTTTCTGGCGGCACGGAAGATCAGTCCGCACAGCCACCCTTCCAGAACTCTCGGCACAATACATGTAAACGCCGTCGCCGCAGGATTTATGCTGAACAGCATAGTTCCGAAAAAGCCAATGCCGAAACATTGCATCAGACTGGTAATTCCAAAAGCCAGGCCGCATACGGCACCCCCTTTCGGCCCCAGCAGGATAGCTCCGACCGCCACCGGCACGGTCAGGAAAGTGATAGACAGACCCAGGGTCTGAAAATACCCCAGCGGCGTAAAGGCCATGATAAAGATGATCGCCACCATCAATGCCAGTTCCACCATGTACAAAGTGCCCGTTGTGTTGTTATTCCTCATTTTTTTCTCCTTCCGGCTGATAAAACGGCGCATACGCGTCCCCTGTCTTTCAGCTCTTTAAATTTTGGGGATTCTAGAAATTGGTGAAAACGCAGTCAGCCTGCATACAGAACAGACATACGGCCTTATATGAGTTGCCGCCTTGGTCGGCACTTTTTAAACCGGATGTCCATATGAATCAAGATATCAGAAACAGTATATGGCGATGCGTTTTCTCGCAAGAATAACGTTCCCTTATAATATAACACACCAGTTCAAAATAACAACCATATATTTCTGTTGACGAAAAAGAGATTCTGTGATATCTTTTATTTAGACATTTAGAAAATCATCTAATTATTATGAAAAAATGGAAAAAGGAGGCATGTTTATGGGATTTCAGGATAGTTTCAAAGCGCTGTCCGACCCTACGAGGCGGGAAATTCTTTCTCTTCTTCGCGCCGGTCCCATGACGGTAGGCGAGATTCTGGAACACTTTGATATGACCGGAGCCTCGCTCTCCCACCATCTCTCGGTCCTCCGGCAGGCCGGTCTGATCGATGATGAGAAAAAGGGCAAATATATCTTCTATACTTTAAATACCACCGTACTGGACGACATCCTGAAATGGATGATGTCGCTGAAAGGAGTGTCTGACCATGAGGAACACTAAACTTCGTATCGTGAATTATGTCATTGCCGTCTGCAATCTTCTGCTGGCCGGCGTCTTTTATCCGCTTCTTCCGGACCGGATCCCCATGAACTGGAGCTTTGACGGTACCGCTGCCTACAGTGCCAAGTATGAAATATTTCTCATGTGCGGCATGGGTATCCTGATCGCTTTTCTCCTGGATGTACTGCCCAAGATTGATCCCAGACGACAGAACTACCAGAAGTTCAGCTCATATTATGACAGTTTCTGCATAGTTATACAGTTATTCCTCCTGGCCATGACCGGAATCATCCTGACAGAAAGCTTCCGTCCCGGAACAGTCTCCGTCCAGTATGTCGTCATGCTCGCCGTGGGACTGCTGTTTATGTATATCGGCAACATCATGCCTAAATTCAAAAGCAATTTTTTCTGCGGCGTCAAGACGCCGTGGGCCCTGTCCAGCGAAGAAATCTGGCGCAAAAGCCAGCGCCTGGGCGGAAAATGTTTTTTCATCGCCGGGATACTGGTCATCTTCTCCCTGCTGCTCCCAAGCCCTGAGACGGCGTACGCGGTCGTTTTAGCTGCTGTCTTTGCGGCCGCTCTGATACCCTGCGTAATGTCCTATGTGTGGTGGCGTCAGGAGCAAAACAGTGAAAAGCACTGAGACTTATTTCGACAATAGACGGCGTCCTGCTCCTTTGTGGAGGACAGGGCGCCGTCTGCGCAGAAAAAACTTTTCTATTTCGCCCGAATCTCCTGCCGCATAAAGCACACGTAGGATCCGGCAAATGTAATCAGCATCAATGCGATCAACCCCGCCAGGTGAGGCCATACCAGCAGAAGGCTCTGTCCCAGGCTCAGATATCCGCTGATCGCTCCGGACAGGGACTCTACCGTGATCACATTCACGGAACGCACACTGGGATTCATAATCGTCGTTACGGCCTCGCTGTACAGATAATACGGCGAAAGCCTGTTGATATCCAGCTCCAGTGTATAATTTCCATAAGAATTGTAAAGCGCCTGCATCTCATTATTCACGGGATACACCAGATTGGCGATCATGCTGGCCACCAGTCCCATGAACAGCGCGCAGAACAGCCACACTCCGATTGCCGCCATGGCGGAGGCCGCCGCATTCTGACAGATCACCGAAAACCAGAGCGATAATCCCAGCCAGAAACTGATATAGACTGCCGTAAAGAGCAGAAACACAAAAATTCTGGCGATCTCTTCCAGGCTGGGCGGCACCCCCAGGCACAGAAGCCCCAGAGCTCCGATGGAGACGCCCATGGCAAATACCATCGTGAAAATCAACGTGGTCCCTGCAAGAAATTTCCCGTTTATAATAGAATCCCGGTAGATAGGCTGAGCGGCGATGCGGTACAGCGTCCGCTCGGATTTCTCTCCGCTGATTCCGTCAAATCCCAGGATCACGCCTACAAACGGTCCCAGGAGAGCGATAAAGGACATAAAAGAGGGTATAGAACTCCCGCTCGTAGTGTACAGGGCCAGAAACAGATAATCCGATCCTTCCGAAGAAGTGATACCGGTAAGCGCCCCATAAAGGCTGGCATAGCTGGTCACACAGACCAGGACCAGGATCATCAGAAACTTTTTGCTTCGGATATGATCCATCATTTCCTTCTGATAAAGCGCGTGAAGTCCCCGGATATTATCTTCATTCCTTGCGAAAACCGCGTCCAAGCTTCGGAAAACGCGTTCCCAAAGCTGTCCGGGACTGCTGTTCTTTTTCGGCTTTTTCAAAATACCGGCTGTAAATTTCATCCAGATCTCCTCCTTTCTGACGAAGCTGCAGCAATGTATAACCGTTTGCCGCCAGCGCAAGCGTCGCTTTCCTTCTCAAATCCTCTCTGGACCGGACGATCAGCAGCTCGCCCTCCCTTTCTACAGAATCAACGCCTTCCATTCTGCTCATAAGCTGAACCAGCGCGTCATTATCCGGCTCGGCGGCAAGCTCCAGCGTATATCTGCCTTCACTCTCCATCTGCCGGCCCAACTCTTCGATTGTCCCGCAGGCAATCAGACGCCCGTCCACAAAGATACCTACCCGGTCGCAGATCTGCTGGATCTGATATAGCTGATGGGAGGAGATCAGGATTGTTCTGCCGTCTTTTTCTGAGAGTTCCCGGATCAGTCTCAAAAGATCCCGCATACCCTGAGGATCGATGCCCAGCGTCGGTTCATCCATGATAATGACCTCCGGATCCTTAATCAATACATCCGCGATACCCAGCCTCTGTTTCATACCTCTGGAATATGTTCCCGTCTTTTTATCCGCCGCATCTGTCATACCGACCCGCTCCAGAAGGTTTTCCGTCCGTTCCCGGATCACATCTTCCGGCAGACCGTTCAGGCGTCCGGTAAAATACAGATTCTCACGTCCGGTCATATCACTGTAAAATCCCACATTGTCCGGCAGATATCCTACAATCCTTTTCACATTAATCGGATCCCTGGTACAGTCTTTTCCGTCTATCCATGCCTGTCCGTCGCCGGGTTCCGTCAGTCCCAGAAGCATCAGGGTAGTTGTGGTCTTTCCTGCGCCGTTTGGCCCCAGGAGGCCAAATACTTCGCCTTTCTGAATCGTCAGATTCAGATGGTCCACCGCTACTTTCTCTCCGTAACGTTTTGTCAGACCTATGGTTTGAATAATCGTCTCCTTCATGGCTGTTCACCGCCTAACGTCTGCCATATTTTTTGAACACAGCACCGACTCCTGCTACCAGGGCAAGGATAATGACGATAGCCACAATCCCCCATATCGTATCCGTTTTCACAGACACACGGAATTCTGCCGTATCAGATGTCTCCGAACAGCTTGCCGTAATCGTCGTAACGTAATCTCCGGTCATAGCCGAGTCGCCCGGCGTCACGTGAGCGGTAATTTCCTGAGTAGCACCCGCCTCCAGGACTTCGATTGAAGATTCGTCGAACGTCACCGTCCAGTCTGTGGGCGCAGAAGAAGTCAAAGTAATATTCTGTAAATCCACATTACTGTTATTGGTAATACTCAGTGTCACATCCGATTCCCTGTTGGCATGAGCGTCAAAACTCAAAAGACCGCTGGGCGTGGAAAGTTCCAGCGCGTAAGTTCCGGTAATCGTCACGGTCAGCTCTGTTTCCAGCGTATCACTGGCAGATGTGGCACTGATAGGGATCGTATAGTCTCCGGCCTCCACATTCTCCGGCGGCGTTACGGACACAGTAAGTCCCTCGCTGGAAGCAGCCGCCACTTCAATGCTTGCCACCTGTGTGGATTCGCCGCTGGGCTGGAAAGATACCTGCCATCCTGCCGGAGCCTGCGCTGACAGGCTGTAGGACTGATCCGCCGCGCTGTTGTTCACAAGAGTTGTACTGAAGCTGAACGCCGTCCCGGAAGCGCCCTCCTGCTCCGGATACTCTGCCTCAAAGCTTCCCTGTCCGTACTGTACTTCCTGGATGCTCAGAACCAGATCCGTCACATCCGTAAGCTCTGTGTCGGAAGTCGCCTGCAGCTGGACTGTGTAGTCGCCTTCCGCCGCGTCTTCCGGAATCTCCAGATTAAAAGTAACTGTAGATTCCGCCCCGTTCTCCACATGGACTCTGCTGATCTGGCTTCCGCTTCCGCTGAAATAACCCTCCCAGCCGTCCGGGATCGATACGATGCTCAGATCCGCGTCCAGGCCGCTGCCGCTGGTATTGGACACATACATGCTGATCGTCTGACTGTCTCCGGCCTTTACCGAGATCCCCGGATAATCCGTGTAAAACTCCAGACCGCCCGCCGCGAAAGCCGGGAATGATGAAAACACAGTGAGAAACAACAGCAGAAATGCTGCAGAAATTGAGTAGATTTTTTGTCTCATAACCATCTTATCCTCCTAAAATAGATATAGCTATTTTAGGAAATGTTTATGTTCATTTTGAGGAAATATTTTGAAAATTCTGTGTCCTGGTTCCGGCTTTTTCTTCTGTTTATCCGCGGAACAACAGGGCAGGGATACCATTGATGAAAACGGTATCCCTGCCCTGTAAACTTCTTCTTACGACGGATTCTTACTGACTCCGAATTTCTGTAAAAGCCTTGGCACCATCTCTTTGGAAAGCGGAAGGGACATGCCCATGGGATTCAGCATATATGCCTTCGCGTCGTTGACCCAGAATTTCGTAATATCCGCGAACGGGATCTGGATCGGGCGGAGCGTTTTATTTCCTTTGGCATATTTCTGATATTCCCAGATATCTGAAAACAGTGGAAAGAAAATGTCTCCATTCTGATGCTTCAGATAAGGAATCCTGCATTCTTTCAGATTTACTTTCTGTTCCTTCTCCTGTCCTTCCGGCGGCAGGACTGCCATAAAGAGACGGGATTTCGCCAGATTGGATCCGAACTCTTCATCCAGCTCCTGCAGATGCTTCATATCCACCCATTCTTTTTTGCGGCGGGCTTCCTGCATCAGATACAGTCCGGTCAGCTGCAGATTAGGCTGATAAAGAGCATTTTTCCCCACCTTTTCCTCAAAGCCTTCCGGAAGAATCCCGGAAAGCTCCACAGTCAAAAGCTCACTGCCTTTCGGGCAATACCCCACCGCATTGACTCCGATAAACGGCAGAATCCCTATATGCTGGCGCACATGGTTCAGATACATCTTTTTCTTCGGACCCTTGGGTTCCCTGGCATTTACCGGGACATAGATCTCCTGTACCTTCAATTCTCTGACCTGGATCCGGATGCCGTCGTCTTCCAGCTCTTCCGCCGCTTTTTTGGCATCCTCCTCATCCTCATAAAGACGCACCCTGTCATAAAAGTTCTCTTCCTCGCATTCCACATAGGGCATGTTGGTGAGCGGAGAAAACATCGCATAAGCTTTATTTAAGTCTTTGATCTTTTTCGCAATAATATCTGTCGGCATTCTGTATCCTCCGGTCTTATTCGTTATATACCAGAGCCATCATCACCAGTTCTTCATCCGAATCATTCTCAAATCCATGGCTCTGCCCGCACTCGATCAGGCACACATCATCCGGGCCCACCGGGATGCGGCTTCCATCGTTGTCAATAAATATGCCGTGACCGGATATCACATAATATGGCTCTGTCTCTCCGATATGTTCATGAAAACCGATGCTGCTGTGCGGCTCCATCTTTACCAGCGCATACATCCGTCCATGTCCGTTAAGCTCCTCCGGCTTCAGGATGTGGTGCATCTCCAGACGGCCTTTGCCGCCGCGAAGTCCTTCCACGGTCTTGATCTCTGCTTTGCGTACCATATCAGTTTCCTCTTTTCCTGAATTTCTATTATACTAATGTATTATAGCATGCACACGCCGACTTTACCAGTGCGAAAACATCAGTAAGATGCTGGACGCATCCCCGGACTTATAGTACACTGTATACATATTCACTGGCCGGAACAGTTCTTTCTGCTCCGGCATGGGAAATGCACAGGAGGCTTTCATGGACGGAAAAGAACGCAGAGAACGGATCATAGAAGAACTGGGAAAGGCAGATAAACCCTTGTCCGGCAGCGCGCTGGCAAAGCAGATGGGCGTCAGCCGCCAGGTAATCGTACAGGATATCGCGCTGCTGCGCACCCGGTATCCTATCCTTGCCACAGCCCAGGGATACCTGCTCTACGAACCTGCCGGGAAAAAATACGTCCGCGCTTTTCTGGTGCGCCATACGAAGGACCAGATCCGCGATGAACTTATGACGATCGTCTCCCTGGGCGGGCTGGTGCTGGACGTGGCAGTGGAGCATGACGTATACGGGCAGCTTCGGGCAGATCTGAATCTGGCTTCCCCAAAAGACGTGGAACTTTTCTGCGAACGTCTGGCACACAGCCGCAGCGGTCCGCTCTTCCCCATCTCCGACGGCATCCATCTGCACACTGTAGAGGCTTCTTCGGAGCATGCCCTGGATCAGATCGAGAATATTCTGCTGAAAAAAGGGTATTTACTCAGAGAATCATAATTGACTTTTCCCAACAGCTGTGATATCTTATTCAGGATATTACAGCTGTCTTGTCACCTGTAATGGTGCAAAGGAGGAAAGTTATGAGTGAAAAACAGATGTCTGCCGTCCGGCAGTTTATGAAGCGGAAAAATATCGTGTTTTCCGCCAGACGTTACGGAATCGACGCCCTCGGCGCCATGGCCCAGGGCTTGTTCGCCTCTCTGTTGATCGGTACGATCATCTCCACATTGGGCGAGCAGGCCGGGATCCCTTTCCTGGTCACCGCAGGCGGCTACGCAAAAGCCGTATCCGGCCCTGCCATGGCGATCTCTATCGGATATGCCCTGCAGGCTCCCCAGCTGGTGCTCTTTTCCCTGCTGGCTGTGGGCGAGGCCGCCAATGAACTGGGCGGCGCCGGCGGTCCGCTGGCCGTACTGGTAGTCACGATCTTCGCCGCGGAATTCGGCAAAGCCGTATCCAAGGAGACGAAGATCGATATTCTGGTGACTCCTCTTGTCACGATCCTGATCGGCACCGCCCTGTCCGCATGGTGGGCTCCCGGCATCGGAAGCGCGGCGAACGCGGTAGGCCAGCTGATCATGTGGGCCACAGAACTGCAGCCTTTCTTTATGGGCATCTTTGTATCTGTCATCGTGGGGATCGCCCTTACGCTGCCGATCAGCAGCGCGGCCATCTGCGCCGCCCTGAACCTGACCGGGCTTGCCGGAGGAGCCGCCGTAGCAGGCTGCTGCGCCCAGATGGTAGGATTCGCCGTGATGAGTTTCCGGGAAAACCGCTGGGGCGGACTGGTGGCCCAGGGACTGGGTACCAGCATGCTGCAGATGGGCAATATTGTAAAAAATCCGCGGATCTGGATCCCGCCCACACTGGCATCCGCCATCACAGGCCCCATCGCCACCTGCATCTTCGCCATGCAGATGAATGGCCCGGCAGTCTCGTCCGGCATGGGTACCTGCGGGCTGGTAGGTCAGATCGGCGTCTACACGGGATGGCTCGCAGACATTGCATCCGGCGCCAAAGCTGCCATCACACCCATGGACTGGATCGGCCTTCTCCTGATCTGCTTCATCCTGCCTGCCGTGCTGAGTACATTTTTCTGTGAAATTCTCCGCCGTATGGGCTGGATCAAAAAAGGAGACCTGACGCTGGAATAATCCGGCGCAGGTCTCTTTTTCTGTCAGCTGTACTGAGGTACGGATGTCCTGGAAGGCTGTTTTTCCAGTTTCTTTCTTATCCTGATCCAGAGGATTACAGACAGGATAACCGCGATATAGTCCGTCACAGACTGTCCCAGGATCACACCGTCCAGTCCGAACATGGCGCGCAGCAGATACAGAAGCGGGATCAGCAGAATACCCTGCCGGAGCACAGAGAGCACCGTCGCAGGAAACGCATGTCCCACAGACTGCATGCAGTTCATATTCACAAACAGGAAGCCGATCACCGGTCCGGACAGCATATAGGCCACCAGCATTTCTACCCCATAGGCTATGACCTCCTCATCGCTGATGAAAATCCGGATGATCGGTTCCCGGAGCAGAAAATAAAGTACCGTGGCGGCAGCCCCCGCTATAAGGCAGCACTTCTTGGTATACCGTTCCACACCCCGGAACCGCTCCATATCTCCCATTCCGTAGCTGTATCCCAGAAGCGGCTGCACGCCGTTTGCCAGTCCCATCTGCAGGAAGGTGATAAACATGTTGGCTTTAAAAACGATTCCGATGGCCGCCACCGGGGAATTTCCATAAGCTACCAGAAGCTGGTTCAGAACGATCGTGGACACGCTCATCAAGGCGGAAAATATCGCCGTCGGAAGCCCGGAAGAACAGGTCTGGGTCAGTATGCCGGCCCCGGCTTTGAAATATTTCCAATGGATGGAAAGGACATGGCTTTTCTTCAGGAAATACCACAGATAATAAGCGCTCGCCATCACATTCCCGATGGTCGTGGCGATGGCGGCTCCCGCAGTGCCCTGTCCCAGGACAGATATAAAGATCGGATCCAGCACGATATTGGCGATGGTACCGATCATGCTTCCAACCATCGCCTCTTTGCTGGCACCTTCCGCCCGGACAATAAAACTGGCCGCCGCAGACCAGATAATGAACGGCGCGCCGTAAGAGATATGGAAGGTATAGCCTCTGGCAAATTCATAAGTCTGTTCGTCTGCTCCGAAAAGAGCCAGGATCGGATCCATGAAAATGATCAGGACCGCCGCGAACAGAATACCGATGATCAGGGAAGCGTAAGTCACAAAAGAAGAGGTATTCTTCGCCCGCTCCTCCTTCTTCTCTCCCAGCGCCCGGGACAGCACGGCGCTGCCTCCCATGCCCAGCATATTGGCAAAAGCCATCATCAGGATAAATATAGGATTCGTCAGGCTGACCGCCGCCACCTGCAGCGGATCTCCGGTCTGCCCCACGAAAAAAGTATCTGCCATATTATAGAGCACAGTCACCAGACTGCTGATCACGCTGGGCACCGCCATCTTCATCACAGCCTTCGGAATCGGCGCCTTTCCCATCAATTCATGTTCGTCCATATGTTCATTCCTCCCGTTCCAGATTTTCCAGCATCTTAGCCGTAATCTTCATAAATATCTCCTGCTCCTCCGGTGAAATCCCTTCCAGCAGGATCTCTTCGGATCTTACGATCTCCCGGCGCAGGGCATTCTGGATCTCTTCCGCCTTTTCTGTAAACACGATCTTCTTATACCGTCCGTCATCCTCATCCGGGATGCGCACAATAAGCCCCTCTTCTTCCAGGTGTTTCAGCACTTCCGTGGCTGTGGACGGACGCAGGCCAAACTCTTTTTCGATCTCTTTCTGATAGACATTGTGTTTCTCGCTCTCCACCAGAATATAATCCAGGATATTTCCCCTGGCTCCGGAGATGCCCACTGTTTCCTGCACTTTTCTGGAGCGTCTTCTCAGCCGGTTGGAGATCCGGTTGATCATCTTTCCTGTTTCCATTTCCATGGCCTCCCGTCTTTTTAATTACTTCGGTTCCTAACTATATTAGTGCAAATATTTTATAATGTCAATAAAAAGAACTCTCTTTTCCAAACGGGGCGCCAGGACGTATTCCATACGTCTCCCGGCGCCCTGTCGTCTCTAAAGCAGCGTCACAGATTCCACTGCGCGCTCTCTGTCTGCAGTTTCACCATCCGGGTATAGATCCCGTTCTTCTGATACAGTTCTTCCGGAGTTCCCTGTTCCGCCGCCGTTCCGTCCGCAAGCACCACGATCCGGTCCGCGCTGCTCACCGTGCGCATACGGTGGGCGATGATCAGCACCGTCTTGTCTTTCACCAGTCTGGAGATGGCCTCCTGCACCGCCGTCTCGTTCTCCACATCCAGGGATGCAGTTGCCTCGTCAAGCAGGATGATCGGCGCGTTTTTCAGAAGCGCCCGCGCGATGGAAATCCGCTGGCGCTCCCCGCCGGAGAGCGTGGAGCCGTTCTCGCCCACCATGGTCTGATAGCCGTCCGGCAGTTCCCGGATAAATTCATCGCAGCGGGCTGCCCGGGCAGCGGCGTATACTTCCTCGTCAGTGGCTCCTCTCCGCCCCAGACGGATATTTTCCAGAATCGTATCCCGGAACAGCACCACATCCTGGAACACGAATGAATAATGCTTCAGGAGCGTTTCCGGATCAATTTTGGAGATATCCAGGCCGCCCAGCGTGATCTTTCCTCCCTGGATATCCCAGAAGCGGGCCGCCAGCTTGCACGCCGTGGACTTTCCGCCGCCGGAAGGTCCCACCAGCGCCGTGACCTGCCCCTGTTTCGCGGTAAACGACACATCCTCCAGCACGCCTTCATCTTCCCGGTAGGCAAATTTCACATGATCGAATACAATATCAAAATTGTCCGGATCGCACTCGCTGCTTCCGGTCTGTACCGGCTGCTCCAGGATTGCGCGCATCCGGTTGATGTTCAGCTTCGCGCTGAATGTGGCGGCGATATTCTGCAGCACCAGCCCCAGCGGATCATACAGCCTGGCGGCCGCGAACAGAAATCCCAGGAAATACAGGAAACTAAGCTCTCCCTTCGCCATCAGCCCCACGCCGGTAAGCACGGTAGTGGCCAGCCCGATCCGCAGGAACGCCTGTGCCGAGCACACAAATACGCCTGTCATCAGCTCCGAGTGGATCGCGCAGCGTTCCGCCTCTTCCAGCCTTTCATCCAGCCCTTTCAGATAGGCCTCCTGACGGCTGCATGCCTTAATATCCCGGATATTTTCCAGGCATTCCTGTATATTATCCGCTACGGCACGTTTCGCCAGAATATTTTTCGTCCCGAAGGTATCCTGCAGCTTTTTGGATCCCGCCGTCAGAAGCACCGCCACCGGCAGTACCCAGAGCGCGGCCGCCGCCATCCTCCAGTTAAAGCAGAACATACAGATGCCGATAAACAGCGTGGAGAAGATCGACGCGAAAAGCTGCGGAATATAATGGGAAAACATCTGATCCAGACTGGAGCAGTCCGCGATCATCGTAGCCGTCAGGTCGCTCAGATCCCGGTTCCCGAAGAAACTCAGCGGCAGTTTGCGAAGAGTTTCTGCAAGACTGACCCTCCGGCTGGCGCTTTCCTGATAAGTAGCCAGATACAGCGCCGCATACTGGAAATAGTGCAGTATGAACAGCACCGCAAGCACCAGAATCGCCATCCCCGTATATACCCACCATCTGTCCATGGTATTTTCACCGTTCTCCAGGACGTTCAAAAGATATTGAATCGTCGCCATAATGACTCCCACCGGGAGCATCAGGCTGATGTTGCAGACAAAGCACCAGAGGACCGCTTTAACAAAGTCTCTCGCCCCTTTCTCACTGAGCGCAAATACATGCTGCAATCTGTCAATCATCTGGATTCCTCCTTTCCGACCTTCCACCGGGCCGCCTGCTGGTAATCTTTCCACATCTCCGCATACAGGCCGTCTTTTTCCAGAAGTTCTTCATGATTTCCCTGTTCTTTTAGTTTTCCTTTCTCCAGTACCAGGATAGAATCCGCATTCCGCACAGTGGTCAACCGGTGAGCGATCATCAGCACCGTTTTTCCTCTGGTCAGTTCGCCGAACGCCTTCTGGATCAGGGCTTCATTCTGCGGATCCGCAAATGCGGTGGCCTCGTCCATGACGATGATCGGAGCGTCCTTCAGGATTGCGCGGGCCAGAGCGATTCTCTGGGCTTCCCCTCCGGAGAGATAGACGCCTTTGGTTCCCACTACCGTATCCAGCCCCTGAGGCAGCTTCTCCAGGATATCCGCACACTGAGCGGCCCTGGCTGCCGCTTCCACTTCTTCCCGGCCCGCATCCGGCCTCGCCATACGGATATTTTCCAGGAGACTCACCTTAAACAGCTTCGTGTCCTGAAAGACAAACGCCACCCGGCGCATCAGATCGCCGCTCTCCATCTCCCTCACATCCACTCCGCCGATCCGGATGCTTCCGCTCTCCGCATCCCAGAAACGGGGAATCAACGCGGCCGCCGTGGATTTTCCTCCGCCGGAAGGTCCTACCAGGCCTACAACAGAACCCTCTTTTACCCGGAAACTCACATCCGAAAGCGCCGGCCTCTCCGTGCCGGGATAGCGGAACGTCACATGGTCAAACACCACTTCCGATCCATGGGGCTTTCCGAACCTCTTTGTCTCTGGAAGCGGCTTCTCCTGCAGGATCTCATCCAGCTTCATCATAGCCTCATCTGCTTCCATCACAGACTCGGACGCATACATGATTCGGTTGATCATACCTCCGCAGGCAGGTCCGAACAGCGCATAGAATATAAAATTTGCCAGCACTTCCCAGCCGTTTCCTCCGGAAGCCAGCAGAAGCGCCGCCGGGATCAGCAGAGCGAAACTGCCGTTGATGCAGGTTAGAAAAGAGGTCTGCCCGTTCCTGCAGCTCATGGCGTATTGGCTGGCCAGGTCGCTGTAGGACTGGATGGCTGCGTAAAATGCTTTGAAAGAATACACCGTCTGCTGAAATACTTTCACCACCGGAATGCCGCGGACGTACTCCACCGCTTCTCCGCTCATCTTCTCGATCTCTCTCTGGTAACGGTGAAAAAATCCCGCGTTCTTTCCGCCCATCATGCTCATCATACACGCCATGGCCAGCACCATGGTCAGCAGGCACAGAAGGCCCATCCGCCAGTCAAAGACAAAAAGCAGGATAATGGCCGCCGCCGGAGTGACCACCGCCGCCGTCAGATCCGGCAGCTTATGCGCCAGCAGATCCTCCGTCAGCGCCGCGTTGTCATCGATAATCTTCCGCAGCCGTCCGGACTGGTCTCCGGTAAAGAAGCCAAGAGGCAGGTTCATCACATGTTCCGCTCCTGTGCGGCGGATATTGCGGGCTGTACGGAACGCCGCGATATGCGTGCACATCAATGCCGCGAAATACACCACAATATTCGCGACCGCGAACCACACGGCCATCCATCCCCAGCGGATTACTCCCTGGACTCCGCTCACATCCGGGTAGGCCGACAATACGCCGCGCGCCACCAGCCATACGCAGACATAGGGCGCCAGTCCCAGCACCGCCGCGACGCCGGACAGCGTGCATCCCAATATGGTGAGCTTCTTATGTCCTTTGGCATAGCTCAGCAGCTTTGATAAATTTGACTGTTTTTTCAAGGAACTCCCTCCTTAATTAGATTTTGTAACAGTTCAGAACGGCGGGAAAAGGGGCAAAAGCAGGCGTTAAGCTTGCTTATAAGCATGCTTTTGTCCCCCTTTTCACATCGGATGGACATCCGATGCTTCTTGTCCGGCCAAGGCCGGACAAGAAGATGTGCCGTTCTGAACAGTTGTAAGTTTTTTATGATACAGGAAGCATGTGCTTCCGAATATCTAAGATTAGTTTAGACTAACTTATCTTTCAAAAGAAAGGGCGGAGCCGTCCTCTGCCCTTTGCTTCCATGGGTTACTGTCCCATGATCTTCATCCAGCCCGCCGTATAAAATGCCCTCATCTCTGCCAGATAGTTTTCCGCCTCATGAAGAGGCATCTCATGGATAATCAGTTCAAAAAAAGCGTTAAACATCCCTGTGATCAGGATATGCTCCAGCCTCGGGTCTATCCTCGGCGAAGGGCGCCCCAGCCCTTCCAGAATGTCCTGGTAATCGTGCGTCGCTTTCGTCTCGATCTCGGCCATCTCGTCCGCCATACCCGCAAAGCGAGTTCCCTCCGAGCAGCAGAGAATCAGCTTGAATTCTTCCAGGTTGTCATAAGCGTACCGGAGCATCTCCAGCATACAGGCCCCGCTGATATCTCCCAGGTTTTCCGGCTGTTCTTCCGGCGGCAGCGCCGCAAAATCTTCCTGCGCCCTGCGGAAGAATCCCATAAACATCTCATACTGCCTGCCCACCAGCGCCTCGAACAGTTCTTCCTTGCTGCGGTAATATCCGTAAAACGCGCCGGTCGTCACTCCGGCCAGCTTTACAATCGTTCTTAAGGAAGCGCCGAGAAATCCTTTTTCCAGAAATTCTTTTTTCGCCGCTTCATGTATCCGCTCCAGCGTAGCGGATCTCTCTTCTCCCATCCGTGATCCCCCTGTCGTTGTCTGTATTTAGGATATAACGGTGTTATATTTATGTCAAGAACTGCAGTTGAGAAGATTCCTCAGTATTGAAAATCGTCTCGTGCGAAAAAAAGACACCCTTGACGACGACAATGGCAGCAGGTAATATAAAATGAGAATTCCAGAAAGGAGAGTCCCCATGGCTCAGGTGATCACAATCTCCATCGATTTGATGATGGCGCTTTGTATGTTTTTATTTGGAAGATATTTTTATAAGTCAAAGGGGAAAGCATGCAATCTCCTGACAGGGTACAATATGTGCTCAGAAAATGACAGGAAAAGCCCGGATGAAGAAAAAGCCATGTGCCGCATCTATGGAAAAATCATGACGATTATGGCTGTTCCGTTTCTGTGCGGAGCAGCCATCGATCTCGTAAAACCCGGTATCGGGTGCATATTGGCATGGGGGATCTGGATTATTCTTTTTATATGGCTATGTATAAAAAGGACAAAATTAGAGAAGTGAAACGGCAGATTTAAAAAGAGAGCCGGTGTATCCGCTCCGGTTCCACCTTCCGCTGCGTTCCTCTCGCATACGGAATCTGAGGATATCCAAAGCCGATGATCATACCCACGTAATGATCTTCCGGGATCTCCAGCATCCCCCTGATCTTTGGCATCAGATTCAGGACGCTGAGCGGAAACGTCATCATCACGGTTCCAAGACCCCTGGACGCGCACATGATCTCAAAATAAGTCCCTGCGATAATAACATCCTGTACAGGTTCTCCTTTCCCCAGCGGCGCATGAGGGATCAAAATATGAGGCGCGCCGCAGAACAGCATGTCCGGCCGCACGGTCTTCTCCCACTGTTTCATGTCCTCATAGGCGTCTTTCCCGAACCCTTCCGGATAGATGCCCTGCTCCGCAAGTCGCTCCATCTCTCTATAAGCGATGTTTCGAAAAGAATTCATCTGTTCTGCATCGTCTATCAAGGTATATTCCACCTGCTGCTTATTTCCACCATTCGGCGCGTTGGCAAGCCTGCACACCATATCATGGATCAATTCTTTGGAAACACCGCGCTTCTGATACCGGCGGCAGGAGCGGCGGTTTGTCACGACCGCATCCACAACTTCCGCCGCTGTGTCCGGATCCGGCGCGGCAAGACTGTCTTCCGGTCTGTGTCCGAAGATGCTTACCGCGCCCTCCGGACAGACCGCCAGGCAATGCTCACATCTCCAGCACCCGTTCCATCCGAATTCTTCAAACGCTTTCATATGGGGACGTTTGTCTTCTCCCATAAAAAGTATGCCGCCGGGACACACCTTCGTGCATTTCCCGCAGCCGACGCACTTGTCGCTGACCATAAATTCGGCCTTATTCATACAGTCACACTTCTTTCTTTTTAATATGATTGTAATTCTTTCCTTCTTAAGAAAAAGTAGGCACTTTTTGGTAACTGTCAAAAAAGTCAGCGGCTGCATGCAGCTGCCAGCAGCATCTCCTGCTCCACCGTCTTTCCGGTCCGCAGGATCGCCTGTTTCAGCCCGTCCAGCTCTCCCGCATCCATGTTTTCCAGCTTTTCTTTTGCGCTCTCTTCCAGGTCGATTCCTGCTCCCATACGAATCGCTTCCTCGAAATCCCGGGCTCCCATACGGTACGGAATCAGTTCCGGAAATAAATGCCTTTTTATATACTGGTAAATCCGTATCCCGCCATAGTCCATATCTCCCCAGTGCAGATACTTTACTCCTGCCGGAAGTACGCTGCATAATCCGGACAGGAACCGGAGCTCTTTCGGGGAGAAAAATCCATGACAGTATATATACAGGGTATCTTCTGCATAGGCCATGTTCTCATAATTTGTTTTATTTTCAATGGTCATTACCGTGCTCACACAGCCGGAGCACCCGGAGATCTTTGCATGCTCCAGTGTCTGGGCATTCAGTACACATCCATAGCGGAGCATCGAAGTATCCGCCTGAACTTCCATGATCTGATACTGCAGAGGCCCTTTCCATTCCAGAGTCTGGGAATAAGTAAGGATCCCGCAGGCGGCCAGAAGTCCATCGTCCGTCATGCCTTCTTCATAGAACGGACATCCGTACAGGCCGTTTTTCAGAACTGAGATCACTTTTTCCCGGCAGCCTCCGCTCCGGAACTTTTTAGAATTTTTAAATACCATACAGCTGAATACCCGCTCCCATACGGGTTCTTTCAGCTCTGTCAGCGTATTCAGGCACCGGAACAGATCCGGATCCTCCGGCTCCTTCACAATCTTTCCGGCTTCCAGTCTCCGGATCAGGTCTTCATAGTATGACCGGAGCCACGGAACCTCCTGCACCGGCGCGCTCCAGGCTCTCACTTCTTCCAGATAGCGGAGCTGTCTCTGCCTGGAATCCTCCATGCCTTCTCTCTGGCAGAGCTTTTCCACTGCCGCCACCGGAAGATCGATCCTTTTCACATCGCTTCCCATGTCCCGGTACGTGACCTGGATCAATCCTTCCTTTTCCAGCGCGCGGATCTGCTCCATCAGCGCTTTCCGGCCTCCTACTGTATCAATAATTTCCTGCGTGATCTCCGGATGCTTCCAGCCCGTCAGTTTCCCCGCCCGGTAGGCCTCCGTATCCATCTTCCGGATCCACAGCTTCGCCAGCGTCACCGGCCGCCTCTTCTCCGCCATCCGGTTCTCCTTCCACCATTCTCAGATAATCGCCTTTATCAATATGCATCATGGAAATCTGATTTTTATGCCTGCGGAATCCGTAGACACAGTCCACGTTCCGGATCAGCGACTGAAGCCTTTCGTCCGGCACGCAGACGATCAGCTGCAGCTCCAGCTCCCGTGCGTAGCGCAGACACACTTCGCTGCGCTCCTTGTCCATCTTGGAGAACGCCTCATCCAGAAGCACCAGGCGGATCTTGGAATCCCTGCTGCTCTGCTGCATATAGAGCATGGCAAAACCCGCCAGCAGCGCCACATATTTGGGATTCTGGCCCTCTCCTCCGGAATCTCTTCCGGCCATTTCGTCCACCGGGTTCTTCTTCACAACGCCGTGTTCATCCTCCACCCGTTCGTACATGCGGAAGGTCAGATAACTCCGGTAATCCGCATACCGCTCCATCTCCTGTTTCTGTCTCGCAGTCTGGCGGGGATCCTGGTCTGCGGCCGGAGGCATGAATTTCTCCGTCAGCAGCTGGATCTTCTGCTCGTATTTCCGGTAAAAATCATCGTCTCCCAGGCTCATCTGGCCTTCAAAGCCCAGGTCGTCCGTCACCTTGCTGTCCAGTTCCTTCGCGGTCAGCATCTCATAGAACTGTCCGTTCTCATTTTCCGCCGGCAGAATCTCGATCTGGTAAATACTGTCCGAGAAACGGATCTTCGCCAGCAGCCGGTTGATCTCCCTGGCATGCCGGTACGCCGCCTTGATGTCTCCATGGATCGTGGCAATTACATTTTCCCGCAAAGTATGGTAAACCAGATCGCATTGCTTCCGGAATTCTTCCTGGTACTCAGGCTCAAAATCCTGACGGCACTGATCCAGCACGCGGTCGTAGACGTCATTTTCCTGCTCTTCGCCGCTGAAATCATAGGACGGATACTCCCGGTTGAAGCGCATCCGCGCTTTCATACGGCTTTCTCTCTCTTCCTGTTCCCGCTCCTTCAGCTGCATAAGCTCCCGGTTTTTCTGGCTCCGATAGGTGCTTTCCGCCTGCGCGGTCAGGGCCTCCTGCACCTCCGCCTCCAGATCTGCATTTGCTGTAAATCCCTCCGTCAGCTGTTCCAATTTTTCCCGATAACCGTCGATGTCTTTTTCCGCACGGATCTTTTCTCCGTTTTTCTGCAGAAGTCCTTCCTGAACCGAAGCAAGGTTCTGTCCGGTCCCGGAAATTTTCTCCTTCAGTTCCTCTCTTCTGCGTTTCAGATCCGCCACCAGCGTGCCGTCCTCCAGTTCCTTCAGCTCGTTCTGCAGTTTTTCCTGTCTTTTCAGACATTCCTCCAGCTGTCCGGCTGCCCTGGACCAGGCGGTAAGCTGTGCCGGATCCTGATTCAGCGATTCGTAGCTCTGAACTTCTTTCAGACCATGTTCCTCGATTAAAAGCTCCTGAAGTTCCTGCTCCAGCCTGCGTACTTCCTGCTCCAGTTCTTCCAGCTTTGCCCGGGAAACCTTCGTGCCGATGCAGGCGCGCAGGGTATAATCCTTCTTTTTCAAATGGAGGAACCGATAGCCGCTGTAAGAATAGCAGTCCGGCGTCACGCCGTCGCGCACCTGGTGAAGTTCCTCCACTGTACGGCATTTTATGATCCTTCCCAGATAATATTTCAGGCACTGGTCCACATACGGCTCTTCCGCGCGGACCGCCTCATAAAGAGACCCTTCCAGGGCCTGCGGCTGATCTCTGCGGACCGCCGCCGTATTGATCAGCTCCACGTCCTCATACTGGCGCATCCCGCGGAACAGCTCCGCCGCCGTGAGCGCATATTCCGGCGCAGTAATCAGGCTGTACTTAACGCGCCCCATACGGCCTTCCACTGCATTCTTCCACTCTTCGTCCACAATATCAAAAAGATCCGCGAAGACATATACCGGGATTCGTTTGCCGTAGCGCATCTTCAGCGCGTCTTCCAGTTTCGTCCTTGCCTGCTTCAGACCTGCGTCATACGGTTTCCGGTCATTTTTAAGATCCTCCACGATCTCCTTTTTCTCTTTCAGCTCCGGCCCCAGCTCCCGTTTCCGGATATTCAGCTCCTGGATCTCTTCGCTCACCGCGTCTCTGGCCTCGCCAAGCCTCCGGCGGAGCTCACCGCAGCGTTCTTCCGTCACATTCCCTTTTCGGAACTCCTCGATCAGCTGAAGCGCAGGATTGCTCACATAGTCCGACGCCGGGCCGTCCTCCGTCCAGCCGCCAAGGCCGTCCAGGATCCTTCTCCACTGACGGCTGTTTCCTGCCAGAAGTTCCGCCGTACGGCCGACCTCGTCCAGTTCCCGTCTCTTCTGTCCGTAGTCGCTGGCTTTCAGTCCGGCTTCCACCTCCACAAGTTCCGAGCGCAGATCCTCCTGTGCCGTTTCCAGCGATATTTTTTCTTTTTCCAGTTCTTCGATCCGGCGGACCGCATCGGAAAGATCCTGCGTTCTGGCTTCCAGACGCGCCTTCTGCCCTTCAATCTCAATGATCCGGAGAATGGATTCGATCCGCACCATGTCCGCCCTGGTCTTCGTCAGGTTCACATGCGCCTCATGGACCGCGTCCAGCAGCCCAATCCGGTGCTCCAGGTCGTCCACGCGCTCCTTAATCTCCCGGTACGCTCCCAGCTGGTCGCTGATGGTACCGACCGTATCCTCCCTGCTCTTTGGAAACATATAATCCCGGATAAACTGCCCCGTACCGTTGGTCATCCGCAGTGCGATCGCGCTCTTTTCCATCGTCGCCAGGCGCCGCGGCTCCACATAGCCCAGGATCACGTCGCACAGCGTGTTGATATATGCCTCATTGGACGGATACAGCCGGTTTATGTCTCCCCTGCCCCGGTTCCAGGAAGAATTCTTTCGCTCCTCGGTCAGCTTCCGGATCTTCGCTATGGAATAGGGGACTCCGTCCTCGTCCAGATATTCATTTTCCGGCAGCGGGCCGCTGTGGCTGAAAAACGTGTATTTTTTTATATCCTGGTCCATTTTTCCCACTTCAAATGCCGCCCCGAAGCAGGTCGTAATCTTTGTCCCTGTGTCTGTCAGCTCCAGCACGATATGCGAGCAGAAATCCATATGCTCACGGTTCGCCGTGCCGTCCTTCTGTGCTCCGCGCAGATAGCTGAGCACGCTTCTGCGGTTCCTGGCGTCGTCCGCCGCTTTATTCAGGAAAGACGGGGACAGGCTTCCATACAGGATCACCTGGATCGCGTCCATGACCGTAGATTTCCCAGATCCGCTCTTACCGCTGAACAGATTGACATATTCGTGGAATTCCAGCACTTTATGGCTGATTCCGCCCCAGTTGTTAATCAGCATCCGGGTAAATATCTTCTTCGCCTGTTTCAAAGTCTTCCTCCTCTTCCGTGTCCTGCACGTTCTGCTCTTCCTGAAGTTCTTCCCGGTATTTTTCTACCAGATCGCGGATATCCGCCGAAGTGCAGTACAGGTTCACCGTTCCGTAAATATAGATGGGCGTATGGTCTTCCACATCCCGGACTGCTCCCGGCAGATCAATCATCTGATGCATACGCATCAGATACAATGCTTCTTTCCATTCTGCCGCCGTCAGTTTTCTGGTGATCAGGTTCGTATTTTTCCCGTATTCCCGGATCTCCGCCAGATTCGTTACGGTTGCTTTCAACCCTTCTCCCAGAATCTTGTCTCTGTAGATCAATTTGAGCAGCAGCACCAGCAGCGTCGTGGTCATGCTCATACGCTCCGCAGCAACGCCCTCTCCTTCCAGCCGGAAGATATGTTCCTGAGGATCATGCTTCAGCCCGCATCCCAGCACAGACAGATAATCTTCAATAAATCCCCGGTGGCGCATACAGATCTCATACCTGGGATTGTCTCTGGGCGTCAGTGTCACCGGATCGTATTTTACCTGCAGGATGCAGGTCTGGCGAAAGAGATCCCGGATCGTCTTCTTCAGATTTTCCGCCTCCGTCACCGTCAGTTCTTCCAAATAAGATACCATGCCGTCATTTCCTCCGATCTGCATTCTTTACGGTCAGGGAAGAGAAACGGAATCCTTCTTCCGTCTCCACTTCTTCCCCGATCTCGATCTCCTGGCGTCCTTCCGACTGTTCCGTCATTTCCTGCCATATGAAAAACAGTTTTTCCAGATCCTCCATGGACCGGACCGTATCTTTTCCGGCCCGGAACACGCCGTCCTTCTGGCTGCGGTTCCAGAAATCACGAAGTTCCTTTCCCGTGTAAAGCGGGCGCAGGACGAACTCTCCCAGTTCCTCTTTTTCGGCCTGAGGCGCTTCTGCCACCGCCCCAGGCAAAAACGCCTCTTTCTCCTTGTCTCTCCGGCTGTAAAAGCTCTTCTCCGTAATCACCCGGTAGGACGACGTGACCTTCATACGCGCCGCCAGTTCCTCCAGCAGTTCTTCTTTCCGTTTCCCATGGTCCAGAAGGTTGACCAGCAGGACCGTCTGGTCCTCCTCCTGCGCTCCCTCCTGCAGAAGGTAGCGGATACGCGCCGCCGCGCGTCCCGCAAATACCGTTTTCTGCTCAATCAGCTGGTTGTACCTGCGCTCCAGTACATCGAATTCCCTCTCAATCTGATAAAGCAGGTCCATCGCTTCTGTACAAAGCTCCACAGCCCTTTCGGCTCTCGCCGCCGCGGGAGTCCCCTCCGGCTCTTCTCCCCGCCTCAGCTCCAGTTCCTGGCGCCGGAGTTCATTTTCCCGCAGATTCCGGTCGATCAGCTCCTTCACGGCCTCTTTGTACCGGTAAAAGCTGTCCGTAGTGGTCAGGATCGCATATCTGCGGCTGTCCGTATTATTAATCTCTTTGACCAGAACCTCCTGAATCCCCCGGAAATCTTTTTTCCTGGATAATTCATCAAAATATCCCCGCATGCCTTCCTGCATATTGGAAAGCATCTGCGTCAGGCGCCGGGAAGTTTTCCAGGCGCTCTTTAACATCTCATTATTTTTCTCCGGATCTGAACTGTAGGTAAACAGATAACTGTAGACCGCCAGCACACTCTCCCTCTCCGCCCCGTCCTCTTCGCTGGACAGTTTCTGGAACAGTTCCACGAACAGGCGGCTGTATTCAGGAAAGGACAGCACATAGCTGTTCAATGTCTCGTCAAAGTCTCTCCGGAGCCATCCCCAGTCCACAAAATGTCCCAGGCAAACGGAAGCCATATTGCTGCGGGTCAGAAGCTCGCCTTCTTCGTCGAACCGGTCCTGATCCCAGTCAATCGTGGTCTCCGTCAGTTTTTCATTGATGACTGCCCGGCATTCCTGTTCGGTCAGCCCCAGCACAGAATAGGATCTGCTGCTTTCTTCATGAACTGCCACCAGGAAAGACACATAATATCCCATGTATTTACTTGCAAATAGTTTATAAAAATCCGGCGGGATCTTTCCCATCAGACTCATCGGCTTCTTCCTTTCCTGTTCCTGCTCGCAGCAAAACACTGGTCGCATACCCGGAATTCATACCCGAGCGGCAGTGTCCGCCCGCAGTATTTGCACTTCTGGATATAATTCTTCTTGTCCCTCACCAGATACCTCATAATCCGGTCCTCGGTTTTCTCTCTTTCCAGCTCCAGCCGCTCCACATCCATGTTTTTCCCGATCCGGTTGGAAAACTGATGATAGAGATCCAGCATTTTGTAATAGGTCTCATATTTCATCAGCCCGGCGTCCGTACACATTTCCAGCGTAGGAAAATCCAGGCAGATATCCGCCGTGTAGGTCTGGCAATAATACAGCCAAAGCCATACGATATCCCGGTTCTTAATATCGATGGAGCAGGTCAGCATCCGGTACAGCGTATGCTTGTCCTCAAAGCCGTCGATATCCTCCCGCGCCTTGTACGCCCGCTCATACAGAAACAGAATCTCGTCGATGCTGATCTTCTCAAACGGCGGCTCCGGCTCTACCGATTTCCATATTTTCAGGATCGTATTCAGCGGCTCTGCCATATCCAGCAGCACATGAGGGAATCCCAGGCTCACCCGGCTGATCTTCGGCTCTGTATTTTCGAACTGCGCACGGATATAGTCCAGAGCCTCCCCTCCCATGGCGTTGACGTACCCGGTGTCATACATCCCGTACCGCCCTGCTCTCCCCGCGATCTGCTTTACTTCAGAGACGTTTAAGGGGCGGCGGCTCTTGCCGTCGAATTTATCCGTCTGCATAAAAACGATCCGGCGCACCGGCAGGTTGAGTCCCATGCCGATTGCGTCCGTGGAGACGACTACTTTCGTCTTCCCTTCCGTAAAAAGTTTAATCTGACGGCGGCGGATCTCCGGAGGCAGGCTTCCGTATACCACGCTCGCCTTCCTGCCCGACGCTTCCAGCCTCCCTGCGATATCCAGCACCGCCCTCTTGGTAAACACGATCAGCGCGTCCC
This sequence comes from Lachnoclostridium sp. An196, assembly GCF_002160135.1. Classification (GTDB taxonomy): domain Bacteria; phylum Bacillota; class Clostridia; order Lachnospirales; family Lachnospiraceae; genus Hominiventricola; species Hominiventricola avistercoris. Next base: position 75,832 of record NZ_NFJZ01000013.1, read on the forward strand.
CCTGCTGTACGTCTTCCGGGAACCGGAACGGCACATCCTCGCATTCCAGGCTGGTCATGCGTTCGTATCTGCGGATTTCATAGGAGTCATGGCAAAGCGTAATCAGATGCGTGATCACTTCTTCCGCCGCAGGACTCATACAGATATGGATCTCCGAAGCCTTTACGCCCAGGATCGCCCTTGTCCAGGAATGTCCCCTGTCTTCGTCCGCGATCATCTGCGCTTCGTCGATCACTGCCACATCATACGTCTGGTCGATGTCCAGCATCTCAATCGTAGACGACACCACCCGGCTTCCGTCCTCCCGGATGCACTCTTCTCCGGTCAGCATCGTACAGGCCAGCCCAAAATCTTTCATCTTTTCGTAGACCTCCAGCGCCAGCAGACGCAGCGGTCCAAGATAAACGCCGTGCTCCGCCTCCCTGAGACGCTCCAGCGCGTGGAACGTCTTTCCGCAGTTAGTAGGCCCGACGTGCAGGATAAACTTCCGCTCCATCTCCAGAGCCTCCGGAAACTCCATCTCCGGCCGGGTGGGCACGAGATCGATAATCTGGCCCCTGACTCCGTATTCCGAATAGTGCCTGCACAGGTCTCTCAGCGTCCGGATACAGATTTTCCCCGGCATCTCCGTCCGCAGGTAATCCAGGAATTTTGTCGTGATGATTTCCTGCTCTTCCTCATCCAGAAGCGCCAGATCCAGGCGCACCAGTTCCGGAAGCAGAAAATCCCGGATCCTCATGACGGCGATCTGGTTGTCCTGCCGGAACGCGTAGTAGGAAAGATTCCTGATCTGCCGGTGATAGTCCTCCAGACGCACCTGTGTGATTTTTTTTGAACTGGAATTCTGCAGTTCGTGGGACAGACTTCTGATCCGTCTCTCATACGTCTTCTTTCCGTCCGTGTTTTTCTTCTTCAGCTTTTTGGCGCTTTCCTTATACTCTGAAAAGTACAGCTGCACCAGTTTATCTTTTTGTACCATGAATCCTCCCTCGTATGTATGGGATTCCGCTTCTGCAGGATTCCCTCCGCGGACGGCTCTCTTTCTGCCGCCGCACCAATATTTTTAGTATATAACAAATTGTATGGATTGTGGGAATTTTTTTCAGAATTCAAAACGGGGCTGCTGCACTGCCGTGCAACAACCCCTGCCATGCAATAACCTCTAATTTAATTCTCCTACGGCCGGCTGAAGATATAACGTCAGAATATCTTTCATACGGTAAATGGATGCCGAAAAACCATCCGCAATCCATTTCCAGTTTTGGCTTCCGCCTTCCGAAGATTCTCCATCATAGACGGGTTCCGATCCCATCAGTTCTGTAACCCGGCTGATCCACGTTTCGGTTTCTTCATCCGTTTCCTGAAAAGCATCCTCCTGCACACTCTCCTGGTCCGTCTGGGAACCGGCGTCTGTTTCAGAAGGAGGAACCGTGTCTTCCGCAGTGCAGCCGCTGAGGAACAGAACGGCGATGATTGCGGCTGCAAAAATTTTTATCTTTTTCATTTTCTTCTTCTCCTTTCCTGTAAATGCATTTTATATTTCCCCGAATTTTCCTTGTTATAGTATAGACAATTTACAGAGAAGAAAAATTTCGAAAAGTCCGTTTAAAATGCAAAAATGGAAAGCCTGTTATAGATCCAGAAACAGGGATGCAGAAGATAGAATGGCAGCCTGCTTCGTCCTCATCAATCCCACCAGAAGTACCAGACAATGGACTGCCGCAGCACATCGGCCAGAGCGCCCACTGTCGGGTCGTCCTCCTGATCCACGATGTCCGGGCAGAAACCGTACTGCTCTACGGCCAATTCCATAGCCTGATCTTGGGAAATGGGAGCAGGGAGCAGGAACTCCAGCTCGTCGTGGCTCATAGCCGCAGGGATTGCGCCATGTTTCTCAAACCAGTATTTTGCCACGGCCATCAGCTCCGGCGTATCGGGGCACTCGTTCCAGTTGCCGAAGGGCAGGTAGGCAAAGATCTCCCAAGGGTTCTTCACTGGGATTTTAGCCAGAATGAGAGGATAGGTCATATTGTTGTTGGAATTCCAGTAGCTTGAAAAGCGACGGTTATCGTATCCGCCCTCCATCTCGCCCAGGACATCCTCATCCCAGTCCATATCGTCATCCTCGGCTTCTTCTTTGCGCTGCCCAATCATTTTCTCCAGAACTGCCTTACTGTTCTTGATGGGGGCTGAGAGCATTTTCTTCCGGTATTCGGCAACTTTGTCTGGGTCGAAAGCATAGTCGTCCTCGCCGTCGCTGTCCGGGTCAGAATTCATAATCAGGCATTCCCACAGGATTTCGTCATCCGCCTTAATCAGAACCGGCACAAATCCCTCTTTGACACTTTCTCGTTTGGCATAGTTGTATGCCGACATGATGGGATCATCGTCCGTCATCGAGGGGAAATAGGTACATTCACAATCCAGATATTCCATCATGGCTTCAGCAAGTTCCGAAGGCTCCAAAGTGTCCTCATCGAAATCCTGTCCCTGCCAGTTGACGAACCGCTTTTCTATGACTTTTGCCATAGCCTGATAATAGTTCTCATCAAAGGGAATAAACAGATAGGCTTCATCCTGGAACTTATCGGAATAATATTGCTCTGATCCAAAATATTCCAACGCATAGTTGTCAATGTCGCTGGGGAAATAAGGGCTGTCCGCCTCCCCATAGTAGTATCCGGCAAAGGCTGCCCCCTCCTTGTTGAACAGCGCCCCAAAGAGCTGTCCTTTCAGCTGGTCCCGGATAAAGCCACGCAGATCGGCGCGGCTCAGATCCGCCATAAACGGCTGCACCTGCTCCCAGTACCGCTCCATAAATTCCACGCTCATCAGGTCATGCTCCATGCACCACCGCAGATAAATTGCCATGTGGTTGTAGGCATTGATTTCATCCACCGGCAATTTCTTTTCCCGAACGGATTCCAGGTGCCGGGCTGCGTCATCCATTTCACCGTCAAAATCATCTGTACAAAGGGCACCTCTGGTGATGGCACTCTGGCGGGTAGGATTTACGACAAAACTGATGCCTGCCATCTTTTTCAGCAGAGCGTCCGCGTCATGCTCCATCTTATATTCCATTTCATTCTGATAGAGAGGGATCACCTGATAGAAGTTGATCTCCTCGCCGTCCGGCAAAGTGCAGACCTCGCCGCCTTTCTCCACGCCCTGGGGACCGGTCAGAATAGCGGCTCTGAGCTTCGTGTTCTCTGCAAAAGGCGATTGCTTGTCCATCGTATGGCCAAAGCCCAGCCAGGTATCGCCGGCGATGGGCAGACGGGCCAGCACCTTCAAGAGACCAATAGGCCAGTACCACCGCTCCTCCTTCAGGGATTCCTCATCCAGTTTCCAGTCCGGCGGCAGCGCGATAGCCAGCTCCGCCCGCTCCAGCTTGTATTCCGCCAGTTCCTCCGGCACATTCATCCGGTGAGCGCCCATGCCGATCGTCACCAGTGTGCAATAGTCCCGCTCCTCAGAAGGTGAAACAACGCAGATGTCCACATGGATGTCGGGGGAAACCAGCTCATGGAACACATTCTCAAACTCACCAAAGGTGTTTTTGATATGCTGCTCTATCGCAGCCATCTCATCCTCCGTATAAACCTCCGGTTCCCTATTTCCCGTCGAGGACCAGATGGCATCCGCCTTTGTTAAGTCTGGGTTCAGAAAAAGCTGAAAATACTGGTCGTCTCCCGGCTGTTGGTAGACAAGACCAATACGTCGGGTCTGATCCACAAACACCGCTATCAGGATGCCCTCTGGTTCTCCTTCAGGGGTGTGGTTCAGCCATTCCCCGCTGTCCAGCCGTTCCTTGAGCTGCCGCAGCCAGTCAGTTCCCATCTTAGAGAGTCCGGCTTCGTTCATACGGAAAGAAAGCTCCACAAGATGTTCCTTCACCGGATATTGAAATTCACAGCAGGGGGAATTTTTCTCATAGCCATACCGCTCTGGGCAGAACAGCTCGTAAAATTCGGCAAGTCCAGCTTCGTCCACTAGAATGCATGCCAAGGCGCGTTGTTTGTCATCCGCATCCTTGTCCAGTCCCTGCTGGAGCGTTTGGTCAGCGCCAGGGTCGATCCAATGGTATTCCATCTGTTCCAGGGTGGCTCCGGATTTGATCTCCTGCCGCAAGGTCAGGAACTCATAATCCCCCGGTTCCAGTTCCAATCCTTGTTTGACGGCATCCAGCGCACCAACTTTATCACCAAAATACGCCCGCAGTTTGCCCACTTGCAGCCAGATCCAGGGATAGTCCGGCTCCTCCTGAATGCCCCGCTCCGCATATTCCAGTGCTTCTTCCAGCCTGCCGCAGTACATCAGCGCCACAGAATACCGGTAGTACCAGGTAGCGCAGCCTGCGGCGTTGGATTCCGAATCCTTCATCCACTGGGCTGCCTGATAGTAATGGATGTAGTCGTCCAGATTGTTGCAGGCGAAGGCGTACCAGAGAGCGATCTGCAAATCCTGGTGTGCCTGTTTTTCGGTGAATTTTCCTTCTTCTACGCCGTTTTTAATAAAATCCTCCAGCCAGCGGAGCATTTTTCCAAAATAGCCGGAAACTCCTTCATCAAAGGATTCCAGCGTTTCAATGTCCTCTTCCGAGAGCAGGGAGCCGGTTTCCTCATGAATATCAGGCTCCGGTTCCTTCTCATCCAGCAGCGGCACACCGCCCACATCCCGCCGGAAAGCGTGGAAGTGAGCATAGGGCAGATCGCTCCCCTCAAAGAATGCCTGCGCCGCTGTTAGTACAGCAGACAGATCCCAGGCGATGAAATCCAGATACCCATGATACAGTCCGGTGGCTCCGCCCAGGAAGGTCACGGCTTCCGCTCCGGCTTGGTTCAAAATTGCCTCTTGCAGCGCATCCCGGAAATCCAGGATATTTTTGCTTCGCTCCTCGCCGGTAAAGCCCGCCAGGGGATAACAGAGGAAACCGGCTGCAATGCCGTCCCGATGATACTCGTCCACCACATCACTGCGGGCACCCAGGTAGTCGTTGATGAGCACCGGCAGACGGCAGGTGCCGGTATAGACATCCAGCCGCCAGTCGGCCTCCGGATCTTTTACCGGTTCCAGTTCATAGGCAAGATAACTGTTTTCCAGATAGTCGCTGCCATTCCTCCAGAGGGAGAGTCCCATGCTTTGCAGCAGCTCCGGCAGTTGGGAAAGGAGCATGGCCGGTTCGCCTTTTGGCTGAGCATAAACATCAAACCCAGCAACAAAAGCGATAGCGGAAACTTCTCCGATGGTTTGATCCACCAGCATAGAAAGCGCCCACCAAACCCGGTCCGTATCCTCTTTCAAAAGCGGCGTCAGCTTTTCGCAGCAGAGGATCAGGCTCACCCGCTGATCCTCTGTTTCCTCTGCCCACATCTGCACATCCTCAGCCCGAACTTCGATCTCTCCAGCCCGCAGCTCGAACCCCTCGCAGGGCTGACGGCCTACCCAGATATTCCAATGCTCAAGCACCGCTTCCGGGGCCTGCTTCTGGAAGTACACGAGCGGGAACAGGCGGGAGCGAAGGCCCTCCGGACTGAGGATCAGTTCATATTTTTCTCCATTGAAGCCCAACTCAAAAGCTGTATCCCGCAGGGCAGGTTTGAGAGCGCTGCTGCATTTTTCAATCAGTTCCTCGCCGCGCTGGTGCATTTTGTCGGTATCCATGATTTGACGCAGCGACCCTTCGATCTGAGTAAAGGCTGCCCACGATTCCTGCGTCTTTTCCCGGAAGTTCTTTTCAAACCGGGGCAGGGACAAACGGCGGCGGCAATCGTCTATGTACTCCTGGGTATCTTTGTCTCCGGGGCGGGCTTTCAGGGCTTTTTCAAAGTAACGCAGGGCGGGGCCTTCCTCATCCAGGTAATAGTAAGCGGAAGCGATCCGGTAATTCCAGCAGTGATCGCCTGCAAAATACTCCTCATGGGGAGCCAGAAGCTCCAGAGCCTTTTCATACAGCACCCGTCCTGCCTCTCCGATTTCTGCCGCGCCAATATACGCCTTGGCCAGCTCGCTGTCCAGCTCTGGGGTACGCTCCCCGGCGGGGATGGCCTCCAGAGCATCCATCACCTTCTGAATTTCATTCTGTTCAAACCACTGCCGGCATTGTTTCAATAAATCCATATCACGGCCTCCTTTTTCATTTTTCGGTCAAATAGGTTTCTCTTAATAAGCAGAGCTTGTAATTTCAAAACTAAAATTCATATCCGTATTTATGGTTGCTTCTTCATTCGCTGCTGGTTGTATCAAAAATTCAAATGTTGGTTCATAGTCCCCGTCCTGCAAGGTTTCTCCGCCCAAAATCTCGATATGATACCAGCCATTTGCAAGCTCAATCATCGGCTTATTATGCACTCTATAATAAGAAATCAGATCTTTCACCTTTTCAGACGTAAACTGTTGCAATACCGGTCATTGGAATTACAATTCCTTCGGCCAAGACCCTGTCGCCGCTTTCGTTTGTGGTAAACTCCGTCGCCAAATCATCTGAAAGATGATTTACCTGCTTCCAGTTTTCCAGCAGTAAAATGTCACCAAGAATAAAATAATTGACAAGATCGTTTAATACTTCCGTAAACTTATATATCATCCATTATGCCTCCCTTTTCATGGAGAAATCTCTTTTCAAATATCCCAGTCTATGAAATCTTCATGGTTCAATACAAAGTGCTGATACAGGCACTTCAGATTTTCCTGTTCATCCCGTGAAAGCTTCGCCCCGTTTTCATACTGCAAAGTGTCGGCATACAGGATAAAACCATCCACTTTTCCTGATGAAGCCCGAAACTCACCGTTTCCAGTAATGGCAGCATCATCACATTCAAATGTAACCGAAGAAGAATTGGTATGGATTTTCATAATTGCTTCGATCATTTGACAATATCACCTCTCATCTCCGGGCGAACCCATTCTCCACCCGGATGTCTGCACCCGGATAACAGGACGGAAAAAATCATAGTCATTGTGGATCTCGTTATCCTCCCGAACCTCCGGTTTGCAGTGAGGGGAACAAGGCAAATATCCAAGCAAAGGTCCCATGCCGCCGCAGATATTGCAGCCTCCGTCGCCGCCGCAGGTGGTCAATGTTTTCCCGTCTACCAGCTCCCGTTTATAGGGGTCGTAGGCGATAGACAGGCCAAAGAAGTTGGGCTGCTCCATGTCATATGGCTTGCCCTGATCTTCCTCACTTTCAAAGTGGTGCAGATGCATGGAGTAGTCCAGTCCATCCCCCCAGGGAAACAGGGTGCGGCATCCGCCTCCGCACAGATAGGCCCACTCATCTGGCGTGGGAAGGCTGGCTGCCAGCTCCCACAATAGGGACCGCTGAAACTCCGGGTAGGCCATTGGATGGCACAGCCACGCCCGCCAGCTATCACCATTGCGTTCAAAGCGGGCCGTTTGGTGGATCTCAAGGCTCTGGCTGTTCCGGCCCGCCAACTTCTGCAGGCTCTCCAGCCAGTCCGGGTGAGCGGTGATGCGGGGGTCGTTCATGGATACGCTTTCCCAGCCGATCTCCTCCAGTTTTCTGCCCACGAACATGGGGCCGATGGTCACCTGGCGTACTGGGGCCATGCCTTGCCTTAGAAATTCCTCCGCAGTGCCCTCATATTCGATTTCTGCAAAAATATCCGCCAGTTCCTCTCGGTTGGCCTTGTCCATCCCTTGGACAAAGCCCTCCCAGCCAAGCGTCACGGTATCGCCAGGGACAAAGACAAACTCCCGGCCGCCTCTTTCAAATAGACCGGTGGTGCAGCTTTGCCCCCAGCGGGAAAAGGCGTATAGTTCCTTGAATGTCAAATTGTAACGAGCCGCCAGGGTCTGCATCATCCAGAGCTTATCGGACAGTATTAATTTATCAAATTGTGGGCGAAATAAATTCTCGTTCATAGCAAGTCCCCTTTCAATTTGCTCCGGCAGGCTGGGATTCTTTTTCCACAAAGCATACCGCCTCCGTTAACAGCGCGGGAAGCTGATTCCTTTCTGCCGTTTCATACTGCTGGACTGGATGCGTCCAATCAAAATTTTGAATGATAGAAATGATGTACCGGTCCTGATACCAGCCCATATCCAGCAGAAAACCGTTCAGATATTCCACTTGCAGCATATCTTCTTTTTGTGTGATATCCAGAAAGATGATCTTTCCAGTGCCAAAATCCATTCTGGACCAGCTTTGCACAGCAAAATTCCTCCTCACGATTCTCCGAAATGCTCCAGATATAACTCTCGCACGGAATAGGGGCCTACAAGAGTCTTTTTCTGTCGGCCATCCCAGGAATATACATGAATTTTGCCACCATCCCCAATGTACCGCTGTTCCTCAAAGGGTGCGGGAAAGGGGAAGCTTTCTACGATGCTCCAGTCAATCTTGGGCTTCAGCCCATCAAACTCCTCGCGCTTGAGCCTTTTGAAATTGAACACCAAGGCCGCTCCAATTCCATCGAAAAGCAAATCTGTGTATTCTCTGGGGGTAATATTCTCGCTCACGCTGGCAGCTTTGATGTCCACATTCAGAACCTTGTCGCCGCAGTTTGTCCATATTTTATTGGGAGAGAACCAGGTAGTCCGATTCATGCCGCCTGCAAAATCCTCGCGGAAATAGCTTCTGTTTGCGCTGTCCATCTCGACCCCTTCCCGAAGCGGACCGTTGTATGGGGAAAGCGGAAAATATCGGTGTTTTGCCGGGTCAAACTGGTCAAACGAAATGTTCAACAGATACCCATGCTTCTCACTGCGCATAAGCTTGTGTGGCTTCACAATGTTTTCTTCGATGAAACTCCAAATGTACTCGTCCACATGAATAGATACACGAGGGCGACTGAATAATGTGATTTTGTAGTGATCCTCTCTGTCCATTCTCTCCGTATTGAACCAAATACGATAAATTTTAACCATAGTTATCCCCTCACATGATTTCTGCCAACGACACTTCTGTTTCCGCCTAAAAAAGCAGTTCACCGAAAAACAGCCTATGAATCACAGCAGATACTGTTTCAAATTCTGGCTTGCTGAGAGGAATGTAGTGAAGGACGATTTCTCCATACAACTCCGTATTGATGTGGTGTTCTTCCAGATACCGCAGAACCTTTCGGTTGTTCCGCACGATATTTAGACAAAAACTGGTATTATCAAGGGCATATTCAAAACAGTCCGGGTCAATCAACTGACCATTGGCTGGATCATTCATTTCCAAGCGGAGTGCGTCCGCGCCGGTCTTGCGGGAGAGTGTAAAGCAACCATCCTCCCATTCAAAGAACAGGCAGGACAGCCCTTTATCATTGTCCAGCTCCCAAGTCATTCTTTTTGCAAATAATTCCATCATTTTACCTCAGACTGCGTTCCAGTCGCACAACATTTCATTCTGCGTGACCCGGCGCAGCTCGTCCCGTACTTCCATTAGAGCAAAGCCCAGCAGGTTTTGCCCCCGCCACTTCATCGGGTCCTGAGCCTCGGGGGAGCTGGCTGCGAGACGAATACCCCAGATGTTATCATAGGGACTGGCCTCCACCAGCATATTATCTCCGGTGGAGAGAAGAAATTCGCGCAGGTCGCGGTTCTGGCTGAATTTGCACCAGTTGCCATTCAATACAATGGCGTATTTGAACTTGTCCCACACCTTCTGATCAAAACCCCGCACCTTGCGGCCCAGGGCCTTGATCTGTTTAGGGTCACTACACTTCAATATCTGCTCCTGGATTTCATTATCGCCAAAGAGCTCCGCCTTGGCCGCCATCATATACTGCTCCATACAAAGATAGGTATTGGTAATGGACCAGAAATCCTCCATCCACCACTGGCTGAGGCAGCTTTTTGTCAGCTGGCCGTCCTCGGAAGGCT
>NZ_NFJZ01000014.1 GCF_002160135.1 Lachnoclostridium sp. An196
TTGTCTCGCTCCATCCTAAGAACTTCGCTTTCTCCATCGTCGGAACGTTGGTTGTTTCCAGTGTTACTGTCTGCGTGTTCAGGTAGGTATCTTCTACCGTACCCGGTCCACCCTGGCCGCCGTTCGCGTCATATGTCAGGTCATACTTGTCATCCTCATAGTCCGGTGTCTCGTCCTCGTCTATATCGGATGCCCATACCGCGTAGACTTTTGTGTCTGTTTCCGGCATTACCAATCGTCCATCAGCAAAAATTCCTGCAACATCTTTTTCCGCTTCAGTCATAATCAGAGCATTTTGTTTTAAGCTCCAACCTAAAAACAGCGCTTGATCTCTTTCTAATGAACCTTGTCCTGCAAGAGTAACAGTTGTACCTTCTACATACTCTTTAGGCGCTGGAACAGTTCCCTTTGTATGATTATTTCCATCATATTCAAGTATGTGCCATACGCTTACATTTTTAGTATAAGTATACACGAACGGTGTCTTTGCACTCTCCGCTGTCACGCTTGTCGTACCTGCTTCCAGTTGCGGTTTCCAGCTTCCGCTATTCTGGTAGCCTTCTGCAGGCTTATTGGTCCCTGGGATGTCTCCGGCTACTATTGTGTAGCTTCCGGTTGCGTCCCATTTCCCATTCTTCTTCAGGCCTCCGATTATTGTGTAGCTTGATTCTCCGTCATCGAAGGTTCCGTTCGTTGCTTTGAACGTCACTGTCACTTCATAATCGTCCGGAATACCATTTTGGTTTGTATCCTCAGAATAATAGAACACAACATCTTCTACACTAGTCCCATCTTTAGAAACTGTAAATACTTTACTCGCATCACTAACAAGTACGTATCCCGAAATTTCCGGTGCAGTTTCCGTTACTGTTTGACCATATCTAGCTGTTTTGCTGTCTGCAGATCTCACAGACTCATCCGTATCTTCATCCAGATATTTAACCTTATATGTAACTGTTTTTAAATCATAATAGAAATTAATGGTCGCAGTTCCATCCGCAGTAACTGTTGTCATTGGATTAGATGAATCATTATAATTGCTATTATACTCTTCAGGTACATCGTAGGTACTCAATCGGATAACTTTTTCATTTACAATTCCTAGTCCATTAACGGTTCCCTTTAGATCATATTTTTCGTCTACTTCAGCATCTTCCGAATGATCTGCTTTTTCAAGCCAGTATTTAACAGTATATGGAGCTGTTGTACTTCCTGGTTCTAGTTTTTTCCACTGTGCCACAAATTCAAATGTATGACCCGTTACATAATTCAATGACGTTTCATTAACTGTAATTGATTCATTCATTTGATACAGCGTTTCATTAGTTCCAAGTTTCCACCCTAAGAATACATGCCCTTCTTTTGCCGGAATCTCGTTAGAAATGCGAATCACATTGTTTTCGCCTTCAAGCGCTGTGTACATTCCTTCGTCTGTAATTGACTCAGAATTTGCACCATTCATATCATAAATAACAGAATAAGTAACCTTTTCTGCATTTAACCGAATACAGGACAAATCGCTCTCCGTATTATTCCCAGGAATATTAAGAGTATACCAACCTTCATTGTCCGGTCCTGATATATAGGACTGATCCATTCCAATACCAGTTAATTGAGGATCCTCATATCCGACTTCTAACTTAAATCGATACTGATTTTCATTGCTTTTCGTAGCAACATAGTTGACTCCTACATCTTTCCATACCCACTTTCTATTTTCATTTTGGGTCCAATGTTGGAAAGTATCAACTCCAGTCAGTTCTTTAACGATAATTTCATCTATGCTAGCAGATTTAAAATTACCATTATTGACAATGAGATTTTCTTTGGCTCCGTCAATTCTGATTTCATATATATATCGTGTAGCTGTCCCAAGCCAATTTCCTTCTTCTTCTTTTAAAATAACAGTTACTGTTATTCCGTTGGCAAGCTCTGTTGTGGCGGTCGCATTTACTTCATATGTTTCAGGCACCTCAATATTCTGGTCATTAATAGTCAGCTGATTTAAATGCCATTCTCTCCAGAATAATATATTCGACTCATACCCTCCGCCTTCGTGGTCAGCTTTATGATTAGACCATGAGCTTGTCAACTCCAGCGTGACAATTTCACCATTCTTAAAGGACGTTACACTACTCGTGATATCTCCCTGGCGGATTTCACCATTGTTCCATGATATGCTAAACTCTTCTGTTTTTGCAAAGCTGACAACGATGTTCTTATTCTCAGTAATGTTTGAGACAACATAATCTGTAGCATTTGTATCCGTGTCAACAACAGTTCCTTGCAGTGGATGGTCATTTACTGTAACACTTCCGATATAATTCCCATATCCCGGTGTTACTCGGAATGAAATAGTTCCGCCTTCCTTAACCGTTTGCGGACCTTCCTCTATGCTTCCCAGACCTTCGTTTACAACCGAATAACTTATTGTATATTCTGCAACCGTTTCTTCATATCTGAAAACAATCGTCTGACCAGCTTGGAGCAGAATTCCTGTATCACCATCTAAGCTGTAGTAAATGTGTGACTTACCATCCGAAGTGGTGTATTCACCTATGGCTACAATCTTGTCATTTCCTACAACTGCCTCTTTAAAAGTATATCCTTCAAATTTTAAATCATCAGATTGAGTAAGTTTGTCTATACTTCCTTCTTCAACATGAACAGTACCATTATGCACTCCCGCGCCTTCGATAGTAATCGGAATGGATCCTTCACTTTCCTGCAAAACCTTCTGCATTCTCAGTAAACTCGGAACTGCTTTCACTAAACCAGCATCATCCATCGGAACTTCTTCCACAGCAACTTCCTGATAGCTGACCGTCACCTCGGTATCTTCCGACACCTGTACTTCATAGTAACTGTCTTCCACCAGACTCAGGACTTCGTCGCCGCATACTGCTTCTGCAGTCCAACCTTCGTCAGCCTGCACTTTGAACTGAGCATAGCCCTCTTCGTCGGTCTCGATGCCTTCCTCGCCGATCTCCTCATCGTCGATCGTCAGGAGTGTACCGTGAGATTCCGGCTCCTCGGCAAACGTGATCTTGTATGTAACTGCTTCCTCGGATTCCTCCTCGCCTTCAGTCACTTCTTCCTCAGCATCTGCGTCAGGATTTTCCTCAGCCGCACCGGCAGCATCCTCGTTGGAATCTGCGTCGGTTTTGTCTGCATCTTCCTCATCGGTTTCTGCATCCGTTCCATCTGCATCTTCCTCATCGGTTTCTGCATCCGTTCCATCCGCATCTTCCTCATCGGTTTCTGCATCCGTTCCATCCGCATCTTCCTCATCGGTTTCTGCATCCTCTCCATCTGCATCTTCCTCATCGGTTTCTGCATCTGTTCCATCTGCATCTTCCTCATCGGTTTCTGCATCTGTTCCATCCGCATCTTCCTCATCGGTTTCTGCATCCGTTCCGTCCGCATCTTCCTCATCGGTTTCTGCATCGATTTCTGCGTTCGGATCCTCCTCGGATTCCTCCGTCGGGAGTTCCTCCGTCTCACCATCGATCGGTACTGCGTTTTCCTCGCTCAGCGTCTCCGCTTCTGTCGGTTCCTCCGGCGTGTTCGCAGCCTCCTTTTCCTCTTCGGGATTAGAGATGTCGGTTGCATTGTCCACTGGCTCTTCCATTGGAGCTGAACCACCATCTCCAGGCGCCGCATAGGCTACATTTGAGAACGTCAGTACGCCTGCCAACAAAAGTGCCAGCATTTTCTTTGTCCGTCTCATCTCTTTTTCCCTCCTTTCCTTATAAACTCGCGGCGGTTTTTCCGCCGCTGTGATATTGCGGGGACATATCTGCCCCTACATTAGATAAAGACGGATCTTTGGACACAAACAGGTCACATTTTGTTCACTTTTTCATCATTTTTATAAAAAATAACATAATCAGCTTCTGGCTGAACCGTTTTGCCTGCCGATTCCGTCTTTAAGAATGAAGGCAGAAAGAGAACAGGAGACGCTCATGGGTATTTACCGACATTTTACCGCTCTTAAAATATTGAAAATTACAGGTTTTTTTCTTATAATGCTCTTAGCATGTGATAATTTTTTTGCAGAGTCCGCGTTTATCCGGAAAGTTCCCGCCCTTATGCTCTGTATATATGCCGCAGTAGAATTGTGCATATTCTGCAGGGCGAGGCGCGACTATCAGAAATTATACCAGGCCGCGTACTTTGACGCTCTCACCGGGATACCGAATCGGCTCAGCGCGGATCTTTATATCCGGCAGTGCGCTTCCTCTCCCGAAATCACCGTAGCCATGGCAGATCTGGACGGATTAAAACTGGTCAATGACATGTCCGGACACCTGGCCGGCGATTCCATGATCCGGGATTTCGCGGTAATGTTTTATAATTCGGCGCTTCCCGGAGCATATGCATTCCGCAATGGCGGCGATGAGTTTCTGGCAGTTTTCAGCGGAAAAGATTCCAGACAGGCGGCTGCGCGGTTCTGCGCCAGCCTGAAAGAAGCAGTAACCCGCTACAATCATTCCGCTGTTCATCCAATCTCTTACAGTATCGGCTGCGCTTCCCGTTCAGAATATCCTGACACCAGCGTGTCACAGCTGATCTCGTATGCAGATTCACGTATGTACCACGATAAATACCTGAAAAAGAGATATGCGCAGGCAGACACTCTATCAAGAAAGGAGGAGCCTACATGATCCGTTTTTTCCGCAGAAAAGATATTCCGGAACCTCTTTCCCCGGATCAGGCGGACGCATTGCTGGGAAAAATCATGACCGATCTGGAGCTGGAAAGACCGCCCCGGCCGGGCAAAAAAACTTATTATCATATTGTACGAAGACGTTATCTGGTAAAGCGCGCGGCAGCCGCAGCCTGTATACTGCTTCTTCTGGCATGTTTCGGCCCCGGTACAGTCGTGCCGGTCGCAGTATCCCAGGTTTCCGCGGCTCCATCCTCAGACTCCGCCTCCGTGCAGATCTCTTTTCAGCTGGGTTCTGTGATCCCTGTCCGGGAAGTAACCGCGGAGATTAACGATCACGCGCTGACCGTGGAAAGCGACGGATACCAGCAATATACCGTTACGGTAGAAGAAAACGGATACCTTCTCCTCGACGTATGCTCCATCACCGGCATCCATACTTCTCACGGCATGGAGATCTCCGGAATCGATACGCGCGCGCCCGAGGTGACCAGTCATCGGCAGGAAGGCAATCAGATCCTGATCTATCTTACGGACGGCGATGGAGTAGGCATCGATTTTCCATCCATTACGGCATACGATGAATCCACTTCCGTCTCTATTCCGCCCGTCTGGTACGACGAAGCAAGCGGATGCGTCGCGTTTGCCCGTCCCAGCAGCCGTATCCTGATCACGGTTCCTGATTACAACGACAACCGCCTGATACTTTCCCTGGCGCCTATGACAGGAAACGACAATGATTAATGCAGCGGTCAGACGTCTCCGCCGGGATTTCAACGGAAACTCCGGCGGAGATATTTGTTTTCCGTCTCTGTTTCTCTCATTATTTTCCCTTGTTCTTTATTTTTCTTAGTGGTATACTTAAAAAAACAAGTGTAACGACTTGTTTTATATTAAGTACTGACTTATCTGTAAGTGCTTTTTACAGGAGCCGTTTACTATGGGAAACAGATTTAATGTAGAATACTACTCGCTCCTGGCAAGCCGCATCCGCAGGCACGACTCTGACGCATTCACTGAACTTTACCATACTACATACCAAGATCTGTACCGATATGCTTATTATTTTTTAAAGGATGCACATCTTGCGCAGGACGCACTCCACGAGATTTATATATTAATATGGCGCTCTATATCTTCTCTCAAAGAAGACCGCCTGCTTTACTCCTGGATGAAACAGATCACTTATCATGTCTGCTGTGATTTTCTCCGGAAAAATACAGTTCTGGGAGACCATGAGACTTCCGTTCCGGTTTGGGACGATTCTATCCTGGAGATATGGGATAAAAAAGATGCTTTTCAGCAGGTATGGGATGACGATTTTCGGGAAAACCTGAATGAAGCGCTTTCCGGTCTTCCCATTCAGTCCCGCCAGGCTTTTCTTCTTCGCTACGAGAACGATCTGAAGCTGGAAGAAATCGCCGATTTTCTGGGCTGCAGCCTGAGTACAGTCAAACGGGCCATAAACAAAGCCCGGAAGCATCTGCAGAAAAAATTAGACTCATTATAAGGAGAAGGCATGTATTTAAGATTATCTGCTTTGTTTTTACTCTCTGCCGCCCTCCTGGCAGGATGTTCCGGAAGCGGCGCATCCGCTGAAACGAATACGGAAGAAGACCGGCCGCTCCGTCCCAATACCCCGGTCGTATACGAGCCTCAGGCGCCTCAGACCGATGTGCTCGGAAAAGAACCGCTGATCGTGGATATTTCCTGTACAGACCAAGGTTACGTGATGGCGCGGTATACAGGAGATTCCGCCAAAGCCAATATCCAGATCACCGGCTCTGACGGCGTCAGTTACAAATATTTTCTTCCTCCGTCAGAATCATTCATACCGCTTCCGCTGACCGGCGGAAACGGGACATACCAGATCGACGGCTACGAGAACATCGTGGACAGTCAGTATGCCGTTCTTTTCCGGGAAGCTGTCCAGGTTCAGATAGAGAATGAATTTCTGCCTTTTTTATATCCTAACCAATACGTATATTTTCACGCGGGCAGCGAAGCGGTAGCCGTCGCGGCCGATACCGTATCAGAAGCCCGTTCTGATCTGGACGCGATCTCGGACATCTATCATTACGTCATCAGCCACATTGTCTATGACACAGAAAAAGCCGAGACTGTTTCCAGCGGTTATCTTCCGGATGTGGATGAGACCCTGCGGACAGGGAAAGGAATCTGCTTTGATTATGCTTCTCTGACAGCTGCCATGCTTCGTTCCCAGAACATTCCCTCCCGCCTGGAGATCGGCTATTCCGGCAGCGTCTACCATGCCTGGATCAGCGTTTATACCGAAGAAACCGGATGGATCGACCGTATCATAGAATTTACCGGAAACGGCTGGACGCGGATGGATCCCACGCTGGCCGCCGGAAACGACAACAGCACCGCCGCCCTGAAATACATGGGGGACGGATCCAACTATACGACACAATATATCCGCTGAGAAAGGAATCTGCTATGAAAGCTCTGAACAACTCTGAACTGGCATCTTTCAGCAGCCAGATGGCGCTGATCCTGCGCTCGGGCATCTCTTCCGTGGAGGGATTGTCATTGATTCTGGAGGACACTCCGTCCGGTGAAGGAAAACAGATCCTGGAGCATGTGCTGCATTCCATGGAAGAGACCGGCAGTTTCAGCCGGGCTCTGGAATCTGTAAAGGTATTTCCTTCTTATTTCTGCAGTATGGCAGAGATCGGAGAGCAGTCCGGACGGCTGGACGACGTGATGGAATCTCTGGCTCTTCACTATCGCAGGGAAGAGTCTCTTTCCAGAAGCATCCGCAGCGCGGTGATCTATCCGCTGGTCATGCTGGGGATGATGGCCGCGGTTCTGGCCGTACTACTGATCAAGGTTATGCCGGTCTTCCGCCAGGTATTTGAGCAGCTGGGCGCACAGATGACCGGTTTCCCTGCAGCCGTGTTGAACCTGGGCACGGCTCTGGGAAATTACAGCGCGGCGTTCCTTATTCTGGCCGTGGCGGCGGCCGTTATCTGTATCTGGCTTTTTTTCACAGAAAACGGACGTAAGAAATCTAAAAGTTTCGCAGGAAAGTTTTTTATGACACGCGCGCTCAGCGAAAAGATTTCCTGTTCCCGTTTTGCCAGCGGTATGTACCTGGCTCTTAGCAGCGGCCTGGACGTTGACCAGAGTCTGGAGATGACTGCCCGTCTGATCGAACATCCGGATGTTCATGAAAAAATTCTCGAAATCCGCCGGTGTATCGCAGAAGGCGAAAGTTTTGAGGACGCGGCCGCGCGTGCCCGTCTGTTTACCGGTTCCCGTGCCAGAATGCTGTCGATCGGCTTTAAGGCAGGCGCTCCGGACAACGTCATGAAGCAGATCTCCGAGCAGTATGACGAAGAAATCGAAGAGCAGATCGATACGCTCCTTGGAAGACTGGAACCCACTCTGGTAGCCGTCCTTTCCGTAGCCGTGGGACTGATCCTGCTTTCTGTCATGCTTCCTCTTCTGGGCGTCATGATCAATATCGGAGGGTAATCTATGAACCGTTTTCACAAACAGAAGAGCCTGTTTTCGCATATGCGGCTTCTGCTTCCGCTGTTCGTTTTCTGCATCATGTTCCTGCTGCTGCTGGAAGGTCTGTCTTCTGTGTCTTCCGCCGCCGCCAGGGAAGAAGCCTCCCGCCTCAGAGATTCGGTTCTGCAGGGGGCGGTTCAGTGCTACGCGCTGGAAGGCTTTTATCCGGAGGATCTTGCATATCTCCAGGAGCATTACGGCATATCCTACAATACGGACAAATACGTGGTATCTTATGAAGTTATCGGTTCCAATCTGATGCCGGACGTAACTGTGATCCCCTTATATGGAAGGGAGGAAGGTACATGAACCGCAGACACATAAGGCCTCATACTGTAGATCTTTTGTTTACTATTTCTCTTTTCTGCGTGTTTGCCGCAAGCGCCCTTCTGCTGGTTTTGACGGGCGTGCGTGTGTACAGATCCACGGCGCAGCGTCTGGAGGGAACTTATTCCGCGCGCACCGCTCTGGCCTACGTGACGGAAAAAGTTCGGCAGCACGACGCGGAAGGCCGTGTCTCCCTGACCGAAATTGACGGACTGACTGCCATCATGCTGACAGATCAGGCGGGAGACGATATCTATAAAACTTACATTTATTCTGACGGCGACTATGTCTGTGAGCTGCTTGTCCGTCAGGGAACAACATTGTCCTCCGACATGGGACAGCAGGTTCTCCGTGTCGATGACTTTTCTATAACAGACCGCGGGGACGGCTTTCTGGAACTGACCGCACTGGATGATTACGGACAGTCTTACAGCTTTCTCCTGCACCTTCGGAACAGCGGAGGATTTTCTTGAAAGGAATGAGACAGACATGAAGCATATACCGCATACACGTTCCAGTCTGTTTTTGATTGAACTGATCATTGCTGTATTTTTCTTTTCCATTGGAAGCGCAGTGTGCATCCGGGCTTTCTCCCAGGCCTATCTGATGAGCCGGTCTGCCCAGGAACTGAGTTTCGCTTCCTCACAGATCTCCGGAGCCGCCTCTGCGGTCCGTTATACGGATGGATCTGCGGAAGCGCTCTCCGAATATTTTCCTTCCGCCAGAGCGGACGATTCCGGCTGTTTGATCTATTACGACCGGAACCGCAGGCCATGCAGTCCGGAAGAGGCATCGTACACGATGACGATCCGGACAGAACAGGACGGGATCCGGACAGATACCTTTCTGTCCATGACCAGACAGGACGGCGCCGTTCTCTACGAGCTGTCCCTGCGTTATCCATCTGCAGTTACGGCTGGAAAGGAGGAATAAATATATGGATTCCAGAAAGAAACAATCGTCCTTTTCCAGCATCGGGATCACATCCCTTGTCCTGATCTTCGTCATGCTCTGCCTGCTTACTTTTTCTGTACTGTCGCTGGTGACTGCCAGAGCGGATCTCCGTCTGAGTCAGAAAAACGCGGAACGCACATCTGCTTATTACGACGCGGAAAACCGTGCCAATGACGTCCTGCTTTCTGTCATTTCCTGTATAGAGGAATATAAAGACAGCCCTGACGCTTCCGTTTTCTATCAGAAGCTTCGGGAACGCCTGGACGGACAGAACGGCATTCTTTTTACCGGCGCCGATTCTCTGGAATATGAGGTCCTTCTGGATAAAGAGCAGCTCTTGTCCGTCTCTCTGGAGATTTCCTACGAGACATATGACGACGGCAGCCACTACCGGATCCTGGCCTGGAACACGGTATCTACTCACGAATGGGAGTCTGACGGCAGCCTTCCCCTTCTGGATAAGGAGGCCGTCTCTGACATGCTTACGGAGGAGGAATAGATATGAATGCTTTAGATTTTCTGACAGAGGCTACTTCGACCGGCGCCTCCGATCTCTTCATCGTCGCCGGCCGGCCACTCTCCTGCAAAAAGGCGGGAAGAATCGTTATGTCCTGCGAGGAACGGCTGATGCCCGCGCAGACGGAAGCGCTGATCCGCGAGATCTACCGTCTGGCCGACCGCGATATTTCACGTTTCCTGCGGACCGGAGACGACGACTTTTCTTTCGCTGTCCCCGGGCTTTCCCGTTTCCGCATCAGCGCTTATATGCAGCGCGGTTCCATGGCGGCGGTGATCCGGGTCATCACGTTCGAACTTCCGGACCCGCGGGCGCTGGGCATCCCGGAGCAGGTGATCCGGCTGGGCAGTCTGTCAAAAGGTCTGGTTCTGGTGACCGGTCCCGCCGGCAGCGGCAAATCCACGACGCTGGCCTGCATCATCGACGCCATCAACCAGTCGCAGGAGAAACATATCATCACCATGGAGGATCCTCTGGAATACCTTCACCGGCATAAAAAGAGCATCGTGAGCCAGCGCGAGATCAGTTCCGACACGGAGAGTTACGTGGTGGCTCTGCGGGCGTCTCTGCGGCAGAGTCCGGATGTGATCCTGCTGGGCGAGATGCGTGATTTTGAGACGATCTCTATCGCTATGACAGCGGCGGAGACCGGGCATCTGGTATTCTCCACGCTGCATACGCCCGGCGCGGCCAGCACCATAGACCGGATCATCGACGTATTTCCGCCCAGCCAGCAGCGGCAGATCGCCGTGCAGCTGTCCACTGCCCTGCAGGCGGTGGTCTCCCAGCAGCTGATCCCGGCGGCGGACGGCTCCGGCATGATACCCGCCTTCGAGATGATGACGGCGACTCCCGCTATCCGGAATATGATCCGGGAGAACAAGATCCCCCAGATCGACGGGACCATCTATTCCGCCTCTTCCGAGACCATGTTCTCTATGGACGCCAGCCTGGCTTCGCTGGTCCGGGAAGGCCGGATCACAAAAGAGGAGGCGCTTGCGCACGCCTCCAATCCTGAGATGCTGAAACGCAGGCTGTAAGGCGCTTACGCCTCACACCTTCAGTTCCGGAAACGGGATCACCGCTTCCGGGATTTTTTTATGCGTTCCGATCATCTTTTCCATATAGATCATATCGTACCAGGTCCCGAACTTGTATCCGCACCGGTGCAGATGCGCGGCTTTCACGTATCCCATCCGCTCATGGAACCGCACGCTGGCGTCGTTCAGGCGCCCGTCCGCATGCCCGGTATAGGCGATGCAGGCGTTGAGATTCGTCAGGTTCTGGGACGCTCCGATCCGCTCCAGCTCCTCATACAGGCGCCGTCCGATCCCTCTGCCCCGCCGTTCCATCTCCACATAGACGCTGGGCTCCGCGCACCAGCCGTAGGCGGCCCGGGGATGAAAGGCCGACAGATAGGCGTACCCCACGATCCTCCCGTCTTCTTCCGCCGCCAGATAGGGATACCTGCTCAGGACATGTTCGATCCTGCCCCGGAATTCTTCCGGAGACGGAACTTCATACTCAAAGGTGACCGCCGTCTCCCGCACATACGGCGCGTAGATCTCCAGCAGGGCCTCCGCGTCCTCCGGGCATGCCGTCCGGATGGAAAGACTCATCTCTCCACCTCTTCCGGACCCCACAGCTTTTCCGGATACAGTCCGCGCTCTTTCATGTCGCGCACCGCCTGCACCACCGTCGGCTTGTCCTCTTTGTAGGTCACTCCGTACCAGCGGTCCCTGCTGGTGAGCACCTTCACCTCCGCCCTGTCTTCCCGGATCAGTTCATCCACCACAAAAGGCAGGAAATACTCGCATTTCAGAGGATTTTCCTTCAGGCCCTTTTCCAGCGCTTTCGGGAAGCGGCCCTTAAGTTCCTCCATCATGCTCCTGGTGAATCCCCACATGTTCATGGAGACCACCGCGTCGTCCGGCAGGCTGATCCAGGTCCTGCCATCGTCCTCTGTGTAAGCGGCGCTTCCGTCGCTCTGCTTCTCGATGCGCGTTCTCTCATGGATATCGGTCAGCATATCCTGCTCATCCACTTTGCACACGCCGCGGGCCACGGATCCGTTCTCCGTCAGAGTGTTTTTCAGCAGATATCCCACCATGGTATATTCATATTTATCGCCGTCTTCATGAGTGGTCAGATAGTCATAGATCAGGCGGAACGCTTCCCTTCCGTAGAAATCGTCCGCGTTGATCACCGCGAAGGGGCCGTCGATCACAGCAAGGCAGCTCAGCACCGCATGTCCGGTACCCCAGGGTTTTACGCGGCCTTCCGGCACCTGGAAACCTTCCGGCAGGTTGTGAAGATCCTGGAAGACATATTCTGTCCGGACCCTGCCCTCCAACCGGCTGCCGATCCGCTCCCGGAAATCTTTCTCATTTTCTTTCTTGATGATAAAGATCACTTTCTCGAATCCCGCCTGCACAGCGTCATAGATGGAAAAATCCATGATAATATGCCCCTGATCGTCCACCGGGTCGATCTGCTTGAGTCCTCCGTAACGGCTTCCCATCCCTGCCGCCATGATCACCAGCACTGGTTTCTTCATCTTTTTATCCCTCCATAATCATTTTTTCTATCTCTTCTCTGGTTCCTGTCAGAGATCCCTGCACCATCTCCGGCTTTCCGCCGCCTTTTCCCCGGAAGCGGGCATTCAGTTCTTTTACGAAGACGCGCAGGTCCACGTTCCGGCTCCCCAGGATATAGCGGTATCCCGCGTTGTCCGTGCCCACAAAGGCCGCGCAGATGCCCGGACAGCGCTCCACGGCTCCGTTGATGAAATTCCGCACGGCGATGTTGTCCAGATCCTCCTCAAAGATGCACACATTCCGCTGATCCGGACGGATCCGGCCGAGTTTCTCTTCCAGATACAGGGCCTGCATACGGTTCAGATGCTCCCGGAGCTTCTCCTGCTGCTCTTTCAGACGAAGCACCGCTTCCCCGATCTGATCCGGGCGGGCCGACAGCGCCACTGATACGCCGGTCACGCCCCGCTGTTTTTCCTGATAATCCTTAAGCGCCCGGTCTCCGCACACGATCGTCACCCGGCATCCGCCCCGGTGGCGTTCACAGCTTTGCACCTTGATGACGCCGATCTCTCCGGTCCGCTGCACATGGGGCGCGCAGCAGGCGCAGATGTCGTAGCCGGGCACGGACACCAGCCGCACCTGTCCCTCGATCTCGATCTTGCTGCGGTAATCCAGCTTTTTCAGCTCCTCGCTGTCCGGATAGAGCACCTGTACCGGAATATCTTCATAAACTGCCTGGTTTGCCCTGCGCTCCAGCTCCAGGATCTGCTCCCCGGACAGTTCCCCGTTGAAATCCAGCGTGGTCGCTTCCTGCCCCAGGTGAAATCCCACGTTGTCATACCCGTACAGGCTGTGCACCAAGCCGGACAGGATATGCTCTCCGGTGTGCTGCTGCATGCGTGAAAACCTTTCCGCATAGTCCAGCCGTCCCAGCACCTCGCTCCCTTCCGGGACAGCCTCCGCCGTCATATGCCAGATGATGCCGTCCTCTTCCCGGGTGTCCGTCACCTGGACCCCGTCCAGCCATCCCCGGTCTCCGAACTGCCCGCCGCCTTCCGGAAAGAAAGCGGTCCGGTCAAGCTCCACCCGGTATCCGTCTTTATACTTTTCACAGGACAGGACGGCGGCACGGAACTCTTTCAGATGGCTGTCCTCGTAGTACAGCCGCCGCGCCGCGCCGCCCTGCTGCAGATGTTTTTCTTCCATATCACTTTGTCTCTCCTGTATTTGCTGCATCCAATATATCATTTACCGAACATAAAATCAATTTTCTGCTTTTACAACACAATTACTTTCCCCATCGTAAACGAATAAATCACTTTCTCTCTTACCTTCTTCCCCGTCATCATCTCCAGCGCTTTCCCGTAATACTGAAGCTGCGCGCGGTATCTTCCTGCCAGTTCTTCCGCGCGGAAGATCCGGTCCGTCTTATAGTCTACGATCACGATCTCATCTTCTTCGTAAAAGAATGCGTCTATGATTCCCTGGATCAGTACCAGTTCTTCCGGGTCGGAGCCGTCCACCTGGTCTCCGGGCAGTCCGATGACAAACGGCTGCTCCCGGTAAAGATTTCCCCGGCGGGCGGCGTCCTGCATCCGTTTCCCCAGCGGGCTTTGGATAAACTTCAGAAGATCCCGGACATTCACCGCGTCGATATCCTGCCGTTCCAGTCTGCCGCTTCCGGCCAGTTCCTCCAGAACCTGTCCCGCCTGTTCTTCTGTCTCCATGTCTTTTCCGAAATCCACACATTCCATGACCGCATGGTACGCCGTTCCCCGGGCGGCCCCGGTCTTCTCTTCCTGTTTTTCGATAAACTGCGGAATCAGCGGGATCACATCCGATTCCGGGAACATCTCTTCGGCGGCGTCGGACTCTTCTTCCATCCGGAGTTTTTTCAGTTCGGTCACGCTGTATTTCTGCCGCGAGGTTTTCTCGTCCGCCCACAGATATTTCCAGGAGAGCCTCCGGTCCACCTCCGCGTCCAGTCTCTGATCCCCGGACGGGAAGAGCACGCGGCGCTCCATCTCTTCCCTGCTCAGAGCGTCCTGCACCCGGATCCCCACTTCTCCTGCCAGAAGTTCCTTCAGGGAAACCTGTCTTCTCTCCAGCGCGCTTCCCTCTGCCTTCAGCGCAGGCATGATCCAGTCCAGATAACTGTCCGCGCCGGACAGTTCCAGATAGCTCAGCTTCTCTTCCGGCGACGGTTCCGCCTGCAGGAGCTTTTCTCCTGCCATGCCGGTCAGGATCAGCTTCTCTTTCGCGCGGGTCATGGCCACATAGAGGATCCTCAGTTCTTCTCCCAGATTGTCCAGCAGGTTCTGTCTGCGTATCATCTGTTTGACCAGCGTGGCCCTGCGCATACGGTGTTCCAGGTCCACATAGTCCAGCCCGATTCCGTACCGGCTGTGGCAGACCAGCTTGTCCCGACTCTCCTGCCGGTTGAAACTTTTCCCCATGCCCGCGGCAAATACCACCGGGAATTCCAGTCCTTTGCTGTGATGGATACTCATGATCTGCACGGATCCACCGTCCGCGCCCGACAGCGGCGCCTCGCCGAAATCCACCTGGTATTTCTGCATCTTCTCTATATACCGGATAAAATGAAACAGCCCGTGATAGCTGATCTTCTCATAATCCTGCGCTTTCTGAAGCAGCATCTCCACATTGGCAATCCGCTGCTCCCCGCCCGGGAGCGCCCGCATCTCGTCCATATATCCGGTCTCTTCCACGATCTGCCACAGGAGTTCATGGATGGATGTGCACCCCGCCCTTCTCCGGTACTCTTCCACCCGGGAGAAGAAATCCGCGAGCCGTTCCTTTAAGTTTGCATCCGGGCCTTTCGACGCATAGAGCGCGCAGGCCGCGCAAAACCGTTTCTCCGGGTATGCCGCCTTGATCTTCGCCAGTTCTTCGGAGGAAAATCCCCCTATGCTTCCGTGCAGCGCCGCAGCCAGCGGGATCTCCTGAGTCGGATTGTCCAGCACCCGCAGGTAGGACAGGAGCCCTTCCACTTCCACCGTCTGGAAATATCCTTCCCTGGACTGGGCGCTGGCCGGGATCCCTTCCTCCTGCAGCACTCTTACAAAGGTCTCGCTCCAGCCGGCCATGGTGCGCAGGAGGATCACGATATCCCCGCAGCGCGCCGGACGGAGTTCTCCGTCCTCTGTCACCGTTCCGGTTTTTAACAGTTCCCGGATCCTGGCCGCGATCAGATGCGCCTCCGCCTCCTGCTTCGTCCACCGGCTTTCCTGGCGGGTTTCTTCCCATTCTTCCTGGGAAAGGAGCAGAAGCTCCGCCCTGCATCCTTCCTGGTCAGGATAAGAAGCTCCCATCCGGAGGGCTTCCGCCTCCCCGTAATCGATGCCCCCCAGTTCCCGGCGCATGATTTTACGGAAAATCTCATTGACCGGACCCAGTACCTCTCCCCTGCTTCGGAAATTCTGGTGAAGATCGATCCGCACGCCGGTTTTCCCGTCCTGATAGTCATGGTATTTCTCCAGGAACAGCCCCGGTTCCGCCTGTCGGAAACGATAGATACTCTGCTTCACATCTCCCACCATGAAACGGTTATCCCGCCCCTGCCGGCTGCCGGAGATGCTTTCGAGGATCGCCTCCTGGACCAGGTTGCTGTCCTGGTATTCATCCACCATGATCTCCGCGAAATATTTGGAAAACACATCCGCTGTCCCGCTGGGAACCAGCTTCCCCTCCTCTTCCCTGGTCAGGATTTTCAGGGCAAAATGCTCCTGGTCGCTGAAATCCAGGATATTTTTCCGCCGCTTCTCTTCTCCCAGCCGTTCCGTAAACTGAAGCGTCAGATCTGCCAGGCAGCGGGCATTCTGCGCCGTCTCCCGCATCTGATGGAACACCGTCTCCGAAGGAAGCTGGAAATACTGGTTTTTCAGGGATTTCAAAATATCTTTCATGTCATTGCGGATCTCCATGATCCGGCCGCAGATCCCTTCATCCGCGTCTGCCATGGCCTTGCTTCTGCGGCTGGGGAGCCGCTGGAACTTCAGGTCCGCCAGGAGCTCTCCGAAAGACTCCATGGACCCGCACCGGAGCATTTCTTCCAGAAGAGCGGCATCCGACCGCAATACTTCTATATACGGGAGCGGCCCGTACGGCGCCCGGGCCATCTCTTCCGCCAGAAAGATCTTGTCCCGGCAGTCCGAAACCGTCCTCTTCAGTTCTTCCATGATCTCTTTCGTTCCGCGGAAATCCTCCCAGGAAGCGTCCTTTGGAAGTTCATACAGCGCCGCGCAGTCTTTCAGCCATTTTTCAGGCTGCGGATGAGCCTGGGCATATTCATAGAGCTGCAGGATCAGCTCCTCCAGCCCGCTTCCCCGGTTCCCGCTGCCGTAGCTTTCGGCAAACCGCAGGAAATCCGGATCCTTCGCCGCGCACGCTTCCTCTACTACCTTCTGCGCCGTATCCTGTTTTAAAAGCCGCATCTCGCCCTCATCCGCGATCCTGAAACTGGGATTCAGGTCGATGGTATGAAAATAATTGCGGATCACATACAGGCAGAACCCGTGGATCGTGGTGATCTGGGCCCGTGAGAGAAGCGCTTCCTGCCTCTGCAGCCATTCGTTTCCCGGGTCTTCCAGGATCCGCTCCGCCAGAGCCTTCCCGATCCGCTCCCGCATCTGTGACGCGGCCGCTTTGGTAAACGTGGTGACCAGCAGACGGTCCGCGTCCACCGGATGTTCCGGATCCGTGATCAGGGACAGGATCCGCTCCACCAGCACCGCCGTCTTGCCGGAACCCGCGGCGGCAGACACCAGCAGATTTTTTTCTCTGGTGTCGATGGCCTTTTTCTGGTCCTCTGTCCATACGACGCTCATCCCTGTTCCTCCTTCATCTTCTCCCAGACCTCTTCCCGGTCCATGGGCTGCAGACGGCGTTTCTCGCACCCTTCCAGCTTCCGGTCAAAGCCGCAGACACTGTGATAGGCGCAGTACCGGCAGGCGTCGTCCGTCCCCATCTCGTAGGGATCCAGCCGGATATCCCCGTTCAGGATGCGTTCTCCATACTCGGCAACCCGTCTTTTCACATGTCCCATCAGAAGCTCGAACTGTTCTTCCTCCGCCACCGGCGAAGCCGCCGTGTACCCGCCGTCCTTCTTTCTGCGCACGGGCAGGATATCCGATCCGGTCTCCATCTCCCGGTCCATCAGTTCCGCGACTCCGTCCTCCGCGCTGACCAGGCCGCCCAGCGCCAGTTCTTTCAGGAGCTTTTTCGCCGGATCTTCTTCCTCTTCATAGTCCAGCATGGGATCTTCGATATGATAATAAAACATGCCGGCAGGATGCACTTCCTCATCCCCATCCTGCTGGCGGCGTTTCAGTTCCACGGCCGCGTTCAGGTACACCGCCAGCTGCAGCTGCAGTCCGTAATAGATGCTGGTCAGATCGAACCGCGTGGAACCGCTCTTGTAGTCCACCACGCGCACATAGACCTTCCCGTCCTTCCGGCACACATCGATCCGGTCGATCCTGCCCTGCAGGCGCATGCGTTCGTCCTCGGACAGAAGCACGGACACGCTCTGAAGCTGTTCCAGATTCCGGAAAGATACTTCCGTGTCCTCCGGGAGGAATTCTCCCCTTTCCACCTGCCGCAGCACGGCCCAGGCGGTACGCTTCCCGATCCGCTTCATGCGCGCCAGGGTATACTGGTCTCTCGCCCGGTCCGGAAGAATCTGGTCGGCGTGATCCTGGATGGCCCGCTCCAGGGCTTCCTCCATCCAACGGTCCCGCAGATCGTCCGGCACATGGAACCATCCGTATCCGCCCTGCTCCACCGCGTCCGAAAAATATTTCAGCGCTTCGTGGAACACATTTCCCATATCCACGGCCTTCAGTTCACAGGTCTCCCGTTCTTTCAGGCGCAGGCCGTACTGCAGGAAATGGGCATAGGCGCAGGCCGCGAACTGTTCCAGGCGCGTGACGCTGCCTTCCAGCAGGGTCCCGTACAGAGCCCGCGCCACTGTTTTCCCGATGCCGTCCTCCTGCCTGGTCCGGCACACCGCGTCCATGAGACGTTCCAGTTTTTCTCTCCAGGGATCCCGGGCCGCGTACCAGCTGATCAGGGCTCTGTCTCCGCCTCCGGCGAGTCCTTCCCGTTCCGCCTTCAGCGCCCCGGTCAGTTCCCGCAGATTGCCCTCCGGCGCCACCAGACGGTCCAGGAGTTCTTTCTTCTCCGGATCTTCCACCCGGATCTTCGGGAACAGCTGCCGGATCTGGGAGATCAGAAAGGACGGCCTTAACGCCCCTCCGTCCGCATCCGCCTGGCTCCAGGACAGATACAGCCTCCTGGAAGGCTTCGTCAGGTTCAGGTAGATATAGAATTTCTGGACGCATGCCTCCTGTCTGGCCGTGGGCGCCAGCTCTACTTCCTGCTCATGCAGGAGTTCTCTCTCCATCTCCGAGAGGATGCCTCCCCGGCTCTTATCCCGGGGGACGCTTCCTTCATTAACTCCCGCGAAAAACAGGACTTTCACGTCTTTCAGACGGCTTCTCTCCATATCCCCCGCCAGTACCTGGTCGGTTCCTGCGGGGATCAGCCCCACTTTCATCTCCGACAGCCCCGCGTCCAGCAGCTCGGCATATTCTTCCAACGGGATCCTGCAGTCTCCCAGCAGCATGACCAGCTTGTCAAACAGATCCATGACCATCCCGTAGATCTGCGCGTACTCTCTGGCAGTGGCCATGTCGCCCTTTCCGTCAAACCACGCTTCCTGTTCCTTCAGTTTTTTCTGAATATCCAGGCCCACCAGACAGTCATAGAGCGCTTCGGTCATGCCGCGCACATTCCCGTCTTTCCGGGTCAGCCCTTCTTTCAGAGTCTCCAGCCAGCCGGCAAGGCGGGCCCGGATCTCGTTCAGCGTTTCCAGATCTCCCTCTTCCATATGTTTCAGGGGGCGCTTCCATTCCCGTCTCCAGCCGGACAGCCCGCGGACTCCTCTGGCGATCACATAATTCTCCAGCCGGTCTGTCTCTTCGCTGTCTGTTCCCGCCATACCGCTCCGCAGCAGACGGAACATGGATTCATAGGAGAAATCCTCCTGGACAACCAGGAGCAGGGCGCGCAGAAATTCCACAAAGGAATTTTTCAATACATCCCGCTTCCGGTCCATGAACCCCGGGATCCCCAGCCTGGAAAAGCACTGTTCCAGGAGCGGCACATAGCTCTCCTGGTCTCCGGTCACCACAGCAATGTCCCGATAGCGGAATCCTTCGTCCCGCACCAGACGCAGGATCTCTCTTCCGATCTCCTCGGACTCCGCTCTGGGATTGCCGGCGGAAAAAAGACGCACTTCCTGCGTCTCTTCCTCCCAGACCGCTTTTTCATGGCGGAATATATGCTGTTCCATAAAATGAAGCGCCGGAGCCTCACGGAAGCGGTATTTTCCCGCGTCCGAAAGGATCACCGGCTTTCTCACTTCGACTCTCGCCCGGTCTGCCAGACGCGCAAGCTCCAGCGCCGTTTTCTTCGTGGGATGGAACAGCCGGTACTCCGCCTCCCGGACAAAGGGCTGCTCGCGTCCGTCCATGGTCAGCGTCACGCACACCTCTTCCGCCAGCCCCAGCAGCTTCTGCAGAAGTTTCATCTGCACGGGGGTAAATCCGTTGTAGCCATCCAAGGCGATCACGCTGCCCCGCACTGTCTCCGACCGCTCTACCACCTGCTCCAGCGCGTCCAGCAGCTCCTCCACCGTCAGATACATCCCCTCCAGATATTCCCGGAAACTCTCATAAATCACCAGCATATCCTTCAGTTTAAAATACAGCTGGGGATTCTCCTTATTCTGCTCCATGACGCGCCGGAGTTCTTCCGGCTGCATCCGGTACTGCGTGAACTCCGAGAGCAGAGACTTGACCTCGGATATGTAGCCCAGCTTCTTCAGGTTTCCGCCCAGGAGCACCAGTTCGTCTTTCTTCTCCTCTGCGATGCGGCGCAGAATCAGATTCTTGCCCGTATCCTCCAGGATCCGGCGGTGCTCGCCTCCCACTTCGCCGAAGACCCGGTGCGCCAGACGTTCAAAGCTCAGTACGTCGATATTCATGATCCCGTGCCTGGGATGCATCCGCACCAGATCCTTCTGGGTCTGCATAGTAAACTGTTCCGGCACAATGACCAGGAACTGCTTCTCCGGATACTGCATGGACCCCCGGATCACCTTTTCAAATAAATAATGGGATTTCCCCGCGCCCGGATTTCCCAGTATCAGCTGCAATGCCATATCTTCACCCCTGTCGTTCCAGCAGATCCTTCACCACTTCGGAGGCAAGCAGAAGTCCCGCCGTCCCCGGCACGAACACCATGCTTCCGGGCGTCACCTTGCGTCCGTCCCCTCCCAGGATCTGTCTGAGAGGTTTCCTAGGCTCTTCCGTGGAGTACACTACTTTCAGTCTCTCTATCCCTCTTTTCCGGAGTTCACGCCGCATGACCTTCGCCAGCGGACAGCCCTTTGTCCGGTAGATATCCGTCACCTCAAACCTGGAGGGATCCAGCTTGTTGCCCGCGCCCATGGCGCTGATCAGCGGCGTCCCCGCTTTCTGACAGCTTACGGCCAGTTCCAGCTTCCCGCTGACCGTGTCGATGGCGTCCACCACATAGTCGAAGGCGCCGAAATCGAACCGGTCCGCATGTTCCGGAAGAAAGAAACATTCCTGTGTCTCCACCTCCGTCTCCGGGCAGATATCCGCGATCCGCTCCTTCATCACCGCAGTCTTGTACTGGCCCAGCGTGCTCCGAAGGGCGATGATCTGCCGGTTCAGATTGCTCTCGCCCACCACGTCGTTGTCTACCAGCAGGAAATGTCCGACGCCGCTCCGCGCCAGCGCTTCCACCGCGTAGCCGCCCACGCCGCCGATGCCGAAGACCGCCACCCTGGCCTTTCTCAGTTTTTTCAGTCCGTCCTCTCCGATCAGGAGTTCTGTCCGGGCAAATGTCTCGTTCATGTCCCCAGCTCCTTATTCATACTGCCGCTCTGAAATCCGCCCAGATCCAGCGTCACATAGGTAAATCCCAGCTCTTTCAGTCTCCGCGTCACTTTCTCCGACAGATTCTCATGAAACAGCCTGGGAAATTCTTCCGGCAAAAGCTCAATCCTCGCCAGATTTCCATGAACACGCACCCTTTTCTGTGTGAATCCCAGATCCTGCAGATAGTCCTCCGCCTTCTCCACCCTTTTCATCTTCTCCGGCGTGATCTGTTCCCCGTACGCGAAACGGGACGCCAGACACGCGGAAGACGGGCGGTTCCATCCCGACAGGCCCAGACGGTCCGCCATCTGACGGATCTCCGCCTTGGTAAATCCCGCGTCTTTCAGAGGGCTGGCGATCCCCAGTTCTTTCAGAGCCCTGAGGCCCGGACGGTAGTCCCCCTGGTCGTCCACATTGGAGCCTTCCGCCAGGAAAGGGATTCCTTCCTCATCCGCGGCCGCGCGCATCCTTGTAAATAATGCACGTTTGCACAGATAACAGCGGTTCGGGGGATTCGCTGCAAACCCTTCGATGGAAAATTCATCCACCGTCTCGACCCGGTGGCGGATACCGAATCTATCACAGAATGCTTTCGCCAGCGCCAGCTCCCGCTCCGGCACCGCATGCAGGGACACCGTCAGCGCCAGCGCGTTCTCTCCCAGCGCTTCCCGCGCCGCATATAACAAAAGAACCGAATCCACTCCGCCGGAGAAGGCGATAGCTGCCTTCCCCTCCGAAGCGATCCGGCTCTTCAACCCGCCGTATTTTCGTTCCAGTCTATCTTCCATATAAATACTCCTAAGCAGCAAATACCAGTACCGGCTCCTCTGCCAGACACAGGACTCCGCTCAGCACATGAGAGCAGACCCGGGTGATGAACTCGCAGTCCTCTTCCACCGATCTGGTCTTCTGCATATATTCTTCATGGGTCTTCCGGATATAGTCCAGAATCTCGTCCGCCGACAGAAAACGTCCGGGATAAGCCATATGGAATACCGCCTGATCTTCGTTAATATATCTGCGAAGCTCATGCTTCAGCACATTCTCATACTTACAGTGGTCCTTCAGGTTGCCCGGAAAATGGCTGTTATGAGGAAATGTAAAATAGTCTGCCAGATAATGCATAACCTGTCCCAGATCCACCATATAGCGGATACAGTCCTCCGGGCGGTACAGATCCGTCTCTATCAGCCTGCGGATTTTTTCTTCCACCAGGTCGAATGTCACGTCAAATTCATGCCTTACCGTCACAAACGCGGGCCGGCAGTCAGGAAGAATGCTTCCTATATAAAACGATCTCCATCTGCGGCGCAATATTTCATGATCCAGACTTCTGACCAGAAATCCGGCCAGACAAAGATGTGATTTTTTTCTCAACGGCTTACCCTCCATGCCAATCTCAAACACCAAGACCATATCCAGTTTACCATAATTTTTTCAGCATGCAACAGGTTTTTTTCGATCTGGGAAAATTTTTCACCGTTTTTACATAAATTTTGGTTTAAATACACTCAAGGACCACGCCGTGGGCGATCCCCGGTATGGATTTCCCTTCGTTAAAGCTCACTTTGGACAAAAGCGCGCCGGTGGGTACCAGGAGTACCCGCTTCCACTCTTTCCTCATGATCTTCGGCAGAATGTATGAGGCCAGCACCACGGCGGCGCAGCCGCAGCCGGAACCTCCCGCATGGGTGTCCTGGGAATCCGGGTCGTAGATCAGCATGCCGCAGTCCTCATGGATCCCGTCCAGTTCGATGGCTCTCTCACGAAGCAGATCTTTCAGAATCGTCTGTCCGATGCTTCCCAGATCCCCGGTGATGATCCGGTCGTATTCTTCCGCTTCTCTTCCGAAGTCCATCAGATGGCGGTAGATCGTATCCGCCGCGGCCGGAGCCATGGCGGCGCCCATATGCATGGAATCCTTTACCCCGTAGTCCACCACCTTTCCGGTGGTGATTCCGGTGATACATACAGAGGCTCCTTCCGCATACGAGCTCCCCGCGGCGGCAAGTACAAAGGCTCCGGATCCGGTGACCGTCCAGGTAGTCGACAGGGGACGCTGTCCCGCGTATTCCAGGGGAAATCGGAACTCCTTTTCCG
This sequence comes from Lachnoclostridium sp. An196, assembly GCF_002160135.1. Lineage (GTDB taxonomy): Bacteria > Bacillota > Clostridia > Lachnospirales > Lachnospiraceae > Hominiventricola > Hominiventricola avistercoris. Next base: position 23,635 of record NZ_NFJZ01000014.1, read on the forward strand.
CACTGGCAAAATGGCTGGAGGTCAGCGCCATGGCACATTCCGCACAGCCCGCGTTCACCGCCATGGACGCCAGCGACAGACTCTCTCCGCAGGTGGAACAGGCTCCGTACAGTCCGAAAAGAGGGATCTGAAGTTCCATGATCCCGTAGGAAGTGGCGATTCCCTGCGCCAGCAGATCCCCCGCGAACAGATAGCGGATCTGCTCTTCATTCATACCGGCCTTCTCCATGGCTTTGCGCGCCGTCAGAAGCTGGAGCTCGCTCTCCGCTTCTTCCCAGGTATTCTTGCCGAATCTGGGATCCGGTTCGATCACATCGAAGAGATGACCCAGAGGTCCGTCTCCTTCCTTGCTTCCCACGATGGAGGCCGCTCCGATGATACGGGGCGGTTCTCCAAAACTTACGCTGGCTCTTCCCTTTTTCTCTGTCATGGCCTGGCTCCTTTCCGAAAACTTCTGTCGTTTTACTACATAGTTTTTCAGGAAAGGAAAAAAGTATGCGGATGATTTTATACTCCGGTGATCAAAGATACCAGAGGAATCGTCAGAAGATAAAGCGCCAGCGACAGGATACATGCGATTACACCCATATTCGCGATCTTTTTCCACTGGAATCCTGTCTTTTTCTCCGGATTCCCGCTCATCATCTGGATACCGTAAGTATAGACCAGACAGTTGAATACGATCAGGAACAGGGACGCGCGCAGCAGCGCCTGATCTCCGTAGACGGCGGAGATCACCTGGCAAGCAAAAATACCACGGCGCCGGGTATATAAACCGGTCTGTCCGGACAGACTAGGCAAAAAGGAGTCAAGTATATGAGTGTCAGCGACGAACAGAAACAACAGTATAACGAATACGTAAAACAGGTGACCCCCACCCACAGCCTTCCCCGGGAGATGTTCCATGCGTTCCTGACCGGAGGCGCCATCTGCACGCTGGGACAGCTGATCACCAATCTGCTCATGCAGGCCGGCATCGAACAGGAAGCTGCCGGGACCTGGTGTTCCATCCTCCTGATATTGCTCAGCGTCCTGCTCACCGGTTTCAATGTCTACCCTTCTATCGCCAAATGGGGCGGGGCCGGCGCTCTGGTTCCTATTACCGGATTCGCCAACGGCGTCGCGTCGTCCGCCATCGAATACAAAAAAGAAGGGCAGGTCTTCGGCATCGGCTGCAAGATCTTCACCATCGCCGGGCCGGTGATCCTCTATGGCGTATTCACAAGCTGGGTCGTGGGGCTCCTGTACTGGCTGGGCAAGGGGCTGGGAATCTGAAAAATTGCTAAATTTGTCAGGGTATGTTGCATCTTTTTCTCCGTTCTGATATAGTTAGGTTCACGACTAATTTCCTTTGGAGGGAATCATGCTTTTACAGATTCAGGACGGCACCTTGAGCGTCGGAGGACAGACGGTCCTCTCGCATTTTCATTTTGAGATCAAAGGGACAGAAAAAATCGCCCTGGTTGGGCGCAATGGATCCGGAAAGACCACCTTCCTGCGTCTTCTCGCGGGAGAACTGCATCTGGACAGGGACGATTCCGTTCAGAGCGGACTTACCACTTCCCGGCGTATCACCACAGGCCTGCTGCATCAGCAGGCTTTTTCTGACCCATCCGTCACAGTGGAACAGGAACTTCTGAAAGCCTGTCCCTGTTCCGATCACTGGGACAGGGAGCGTTTTGCCTGGGAGCAGGAATACGACCGTATCCTTACCGGTTTCGGACTGTCAAAAGAAGACAAGAAGAAACCGGTCTCCATGTTCTCCGGGGGAGAGCAGACGAAACTGGCTCTCATCCGTCTGCTGCTCCAGAAACCGGATCTGCTGCTCCTGGACGAACCCACCAATCATCTGGACGCCGATACCGCAGAGTGGCTGGAACAGTATCTGAGGGATTATGAAAAGGCGGTGGTCGTCGTATCTCATGACCGGTATTTTCTCGACCGCACGGCGGATACCGTCTGGGAACTGCAGGACGGGCGCCTGACCCGCTATACCGGAAACTATACGGCATACCGCCGGCAGAAGCTGAAAAATATCCGGATTCAGGAAAAAGCCTGGCAGAATCAGCAGGAGGAGATTCAACGCCTGGAAAGTCTGGTGGAGCGCTTCAAGCACAAGCCCAAAAAAGCGGCTTTTGCCCGTTCGCGGAAGAAAATCCTGGAACGGATGCCCCGCGTGGAAAAACCGGTCCGGGACGACGCCCATATTTTTACGGGTGAGATCACGCCGGATATACCCGGTGCCAAGTGGGTGCTGGAAGCCGAACATCTGCAGATCGGCTATGACAAAGTCCTGCTGGAACTGTCCCTGCGCATTCGCCGCGGGCAGAAAATCGGAGTCATCGGTCCCAACGGAATCGGCAAATCTACATTTCTGAAAACGGCGGCCGGAATCATTCCTCCCGTCAAAGGAAAATGCAGTCTGGGTCTGCGTGTGCAGACCGGATATTTTGATCAGCAGACGGCGGCTCTTTCCTCCGGGCAGACCGTGGCGGAACATTTTCACAGCCATTTTCCGTCTATGACGGAAAAGGAAGTCCGGGACGCCCTGGGAGCGTTTCTCTTTCCCGGCCGCGACGCGCAGAAAAAAGTTTCTTCCCTGTCCGGCGGTGAAAAATCCCGGCTGGTGCTGGCAGAGCTGTTTCAGAGCCGCCCGAATTTCTTTATTCTGGACGAGCCCACCAACCATATGGATATCCCTGCCCGCGAAACGCTGGAATCCGCGTTCCGGGCCTACACGGGAACGCTGCTGTTCGTCTCCCACGACCGCTATTTTATTCAGCAGGTAGCCGACGCGCTGCTGATCTTTGAAAAGGATTCTGTACAGTATTATCCTTTTGGCTATACGCACTACATGGAGCGCCGCCGGAAAGCCGTCACGGACACTTCTGCCGGAATACAGGCGGAAGAGCAGGCTCTGATCAGCGGCCTTCAGAATGTGCCGAAAGCCGAGCGCCATTTCCGCGAACCGTCTACCGAGCGCATGTATGAGGACTGGCGCCTCCGTCTCGCCGCCGAACCTTTGGAGCAGTTCCGCGCGAAGCTGGAAACGTTCTGCGAACAATGGGACTGGCAGCTCTTCTGGGAGGATCCCTCCTATTCGGATAAGCGCAGGGAAGAGGAGGATCTGCTGCTTTCCCGATATACAGATGCCTGTCTGGACTGGTATGAAACCTGGATGGAATTTCATCCGGAAGAAAGCCGAAAACCGCAGGAATGAATGAAATCACATAAGAAAGAAGGACAACTGTCATGAGTTTTATCGAACTTTTTATCCTCGCCGTAGGATTATCTATGGACGCTTTTGCCGTATCTGTCTGCAAGGGACTGGCTGTGCAGCGGGTCACTTTGCGGGAATGTTCTCTGGCCGGTGTCTGGTTCGGCGGTTTCCAGGCGCTGATGCCCACCATCGGATATTTCCTGGGAAGATACTTCACCCGTTATATTGAGTCTCTGGATCACTGGGTCGCTTTTATCCTGCTGGCTGTGATCGGGGGGAACATGATCCGGGAGTCCTTCGGCGACGAAGAGGAATGTTCCAGCGGCTCCATGGCTCCCCGGGAAATGTTCCTGCTGGCTGTGGCCACCAGCATTGACGCTCTGGCCGTAGGCATTACTTTTGCCTTTTTAAACGTCAACATTCTGGCAGCCGCCTCTTTTATCGGAATCACTACTTTTGTCTGTTCCGCAGCCGGCGTGCGGATCGGCAACGTGTTCGGAACCATTTACAAGTCCAAAGCCGAATTCTGCGGCGGCGTAATCCTGGTTCTGATCGGTCTCAAAATCCTGCTGGAACACATGGGCGTTTTCGGCTGATCAGAATCCGCATCCATAATAGATCAGCCCGCCGAACATCCTGCCGAGAGCCATGGACAGGATCAGCCACGGCATCCCCGTTTTCAGCCCGATCCTTCTGCTGAAGATGGGGATCACATCCACGATCTCCGTGAGCGCCATGGACCACGCGCCGGTATAGATACCTGCAAACAGGCCGCAGAAGATCAGCCCCGCAGTCCCGGCAGGGATGGGAAACTGATAGATACTGAGCAGATTGCCCAGCACTCCGCCCAGTGTCGTGGCATCCTCGTAATACCAGATGTATTTTGCCGTATGCGTCTTTCCTGCCATACGGGAAATAATGCCAAGAGCGATCAGCAGCGCAAACAGGCCGCCTGCCACCGCCATCCCGCAGCAGAATCCTGTCAGTCCCAGAAAAGCCTGTCTAATCCACATCAATGTGCGTCTCCTTGCGATTGCAGCCTTCAATCAGCGTTGAATTTACATCATCCTCATAAAGCCGCATCTGCACTTCAATGGGGGTGGGATCTTTTGTGATGCGCTTTCCTCCGAAATGATTATAGAAAACCAGAATTCCCACGGCGATCCCTATGGAATACATAATCTCCAGAATTGTGAAACCGTCCGACTCTTTTCCCATAATCAGCAGGTACACCTGCGCGAAGACTTTCGGTATCCCCACGTCGTTGTTGAACGTCATAATGGAAAATGCGGAGCCGATAAAAAGCGTCACGCATACCAGCATCACCTTGAGCATGCTCCAGCGGTTCCGATTGTACATCGGAGATTCATATTCTATGATGAAGTCTGCCTCTCCTACGTTCTGCACTTCCAATCCCGGATAGATCTCATGAATACGGCGTACCACTTCCAGCACAGAATATACATACCGGCTGCTCTTTTCATCGCGGATCTTCAGAAGCTTCATGGTCTTCAGACGGTTTTTTACCGTTTCGTCGGCGCATTCCATCTTTGCCACATCCCCCAGCGTCACATCCGCGTGGTCCACTTCCACGTTCTGATCGATCTTCAAATACAGCATTCCGTTCATCGCGCACCTCCGTTATATGGAGTCAGTATCTGCACTTTCTGTATTTTTATACCGTCCGCTGCCCAGTTCTATCCGGTAAGCTTCTCTCTCATCCTGGCCAGGATCTTTTTCTCCATCCGGCTTACCTGCACCTGGGAAACTCCCAGAACTCCCGCCACCTCTGTCTGCGTCTTGTCCTGCATATACCTCATCATAATCAGTCTGCGTTCCGAATCCTCCAGTTCCGACAAAAGCTGTTCCAGCACCACCCGGTTCAGCAGCTGCTCTTTTTCCATGTCTTCTCCGCCGCCCATATGCCCCTGACTTTCCACCCGGTCCAGAAGGCAGGTCTCGCTGCCGTCGCTCTGGTGGATCGGACGGTAAAGAGAGTCCACCTCCACTCCGGCTTCCAGAGACATGGCGATCTCCTCCCGGTCCAGACCGGTCAGTTCCGACAGTTCCTCCATATTGGGATCCCTTCCTTTTTTCTGACGGAACTGTTCTGTCTCCCTGCGGATCTTCCACCAGTTTTCCTTCAGAGTCCTGCTCACTTTCACGATCCCGTCGTCCCTCAGAAAACGTTTAATCTCTCCGGCGATCATAGGCACCGCATAGGTGGAAAATTTCACCTCATAAGACGTATCAAATTTGTCGATGGCTTTAATCAGTCCCATCGCGCCGATCTGAAACAGATCTTCGCTGTCCGTCCCCCGTCCGGCAAACCGCCGTACAATGCTCCAGACCAGCCCCATATTCTCTTTCACCAGTTTTTCTCTTGCCTGTTTATCCCCATGGTGTGACCGCTCAATCAATCCCATCGTGTCTTCCATAAAGATATTCAGCCCTCCTGTCCTGATGCTCCGATCCTTTTCTTCATATAGACAGTGGTGCCGATTCCCGGCGCGGATTCCACATGAACCTGATCCATAAACGCTTCCATAAACATGAATCCCATTCCGGATCTTTCCAGCTCCGGCCGGCTGGTATAAAGAGGCTCCATCGCCTGCTTCACGTCTTCAATCCCCACGCCCTCGTCGGATATCCACAATTCCACGGTTTTATCCCGCAATACGGCTCTCAAGACAATCGTATGTACGCCGTCCGGATATCCGTGTATGATCGCGTTGGTTACGGCTTCTGAAACCGCCGTTTTGATATCCGCCACCTCTTCCAGCGTCGGGTTAAGCTGGGTCACAAAAGCCGCCACCGCGACTCTTGCGAACCCTTCGTTCTGCGAAATGCTGTCAAATGCCAGCGTCATCTCATTTTTCATAAAGCCTCCTCCTTTTTCAGCGGGATCTGCTGCTGTATCCCGGACAGTACCAATATTCTGCGTATCTGCGTGCTCATATGACTGACCGTCATAGAACCGTCCAGAGCCTGCATGATTTTGCAGCGGCCCAGAATCAATCCCACTCCGGCGCTGTCCATAAACGCCGTTTCTGAAAAATCAAATTCCAGTTCCGACACCGGTTCTTTTTCCAGTGTCCGGTCAATCTCTTTCCTCAGTTCTTCCGTACAATGATGGTCCAGCTCCGCCGGGAGATGGACAATGAGGCGGACGCCCCGCTGTTCCAACAGTTCCATATATTGTCTCCTTTCCACCGGGTTCCCCGGCTGTATGCACCAAAAAAGGACGCTGCAGCGCTCTGCAACGTCCCTTATCCTTCAGGGTTCCTCTTCTGTTCTTATATGATTTACAGTCCTGCCAGCAGACCGGCGGCATCTGTCGCCCATCTGGTGCCCGGCTGTTCGTCAATCACTCTCTGATAATATATTCTGGCGTTTTCCGTATCTCCGGACCGGTGGTAAGCCCTGGCCAGGAAATACAGTGCGTTCGCTCTGGTATTGTCCAGCTCGTAGCATCTGCTCAGATCATTAATGGCAGTCTCATAGTCTCCCGACTCATACGCGGCGTATCCCGTGGCATACAGATCGTCCACCGCCTGCGTGCCTACGTCCGCGAAGATCGTGTCATACAGAGTCCCCGCATTGTCGCCCAGACTCTCCCGGTCGATCTGCTGCAGCGCTTCCAGCGCTCCCGCCGCATCGTCCTGCGTATAAAGCGCATAGGCGTTCAGCAGAGACTCATAGTCCGAAAGCTGCTCAGCCGCCTGGCTGGACGCCTCCTCCGCCTCCTGGGTCCTGGATTCCAGGCTGCTCATCTCACTCTGAAGAGTCTCCAGAGCCGCAGTCCGGGAGTCCAGCTGTTCGCTGTAATCCGCGACCGCCTGGTTCAGTTCCTCATTGGTCCTCTGCTGCTGGGCTGGCATGACCAGAAACCACATAACTGCCGCTCCGATAGCCAGACCTATGATCACATTGATCACCGACAACAGGCCGGAATTATCCTTTACTCCCACCGGCTGGATGATTGTCTCATTGCCGCTGGTGTAGGCAATCACTTCTTTGTTCTGCTTTTCCTCCTCCTGCGGCGCGTGCTTTCCTGTCGCTTCGTCCAGTTCCTGCATATACCGCAGCGCGCAGGTATTGGTCCTGTCGATGGCAAGCACTCTTTTCAGTTCAGCCCTCGCCCTGCCGTAATTTTCATTTTTCATGTAAAGCAATGCCAGCAGCTGGTGCGCTTTGATCAGATTCATATTCATGGACAGAACCTTCTTCAGCTGGATCACCGCCAGGTCAAAGCTGCCCTGTTCACAGTACAGCAGAGACTGATTGTATTTCCGGATCGTCGTGTTGATGGTTTCCAGACGTGCCGGATTATTCTGAATCTCTTCAATGTAATAATCTGCCAGATTCTTCTCTCCCTGGAAACTTCTGCTGATAATCCACTGGGTCAGCGCTTCGACTACTTCTCCCAGTTCAAAATAAACCAGTCCCAGCAGGTTTCTGGCGTCTGTATTCTTCTTGTTGATCTTCAGACTCTGTCTGAGAACGCCTGCCGCCCCCGACAGGTCACGTACTTTTGCCTTTTCCAGGCCTTTATTATAGTAAGCATTGGAAAGCTGGATCATCTTTCGATACAGCTTGACATCCGCCCCGCACTGACTGCAGTAGTCCGTGTTCTTCAGGGTGGCGCCGCAGTTAAAACATTTCATATTTTCACCTTTTCTACTGATGCTCTCTAATCTCCTTCAGCATCTCATCCAACAGATCTGTCACGTCCGTAAGATTATTATTATAGACATTGTCTTCTACCTGATCGATCTCCAGACTTGGCCGGAATTTTTTTAATTCTTCTTCAAAATCAAGCATATTTTTCACTCCTTAAAAGGTTCTTCAGACTGCCTGCGAGATACAGGGAACCCACACAGAACAGGATTCCTTTCCCTTTCTGTCTCTGTGCCCGGCCAAACGCCTCCGCTACGGAAGGAACCGCCTCTACCGGACAATCTGTATATTTCTCAAAAAGCTCTTTCAGTTCTTCTGCCGGAACCTTCCGGTCCGACTCGATCTCGGTTACTGTCACTCGATCCAGATCCAGACTTTCACAGATGGTCCGGATCATTCCTTCATAATCTTTTTCTCTCGCACAGGAAAACAGGATACTGACTCCTGAGTCTTTTTCAAATTTCTTCGCCGTGCGGACAAACTCTTCCACACCCGCGTCATTGTGCGCGCCGTCCAGGATCACGCCCGGCAGAATCGTCTCCATACGTCCCTGCCAGCGCATATTCGCCATCCCTTCATGGATCTGTGCTTCCGTCAGCCCGATATCCAGCACATGGGCCGCTGTCACCGCTTCCATGGCGTTCATGATCTGATACTCCGCCACACTGGAAATGGAGATGTTCACAGGATCATAATACCCAGTCTCTATTGAAAAATCAATCGTTTTCTGGGTGTTCATCAAAATTTTATACATATCCGGGCGGATCGCATAGGCTCTGGCATGCATTTGCGCGGCTTTTGCCAGAATCACATCCTCCACGTCCCTGCGGGTTCCGTCGTAGACCACCGGACAGCCTTCCTTGATGATCCCTGCTTTTTCTCCGGCAATCAGCGCGTGCGTGTCTCCCAGATACTCCGTATGGTCCAGGCTGATCGACGTGATCACGCTCACCAGCGGTTTTTCAATCACATTCGTAGCGTCGAACCGTCCTCCCAGGCCGGTTTCCAGCACCGCGTATTCCATCCCGTATTTGTCGAACAAATACATCCCCATCAGGAACAAAAGTTCAAAAAAGGTAGGATGGGAAAAAGTATCCGGACGCTCCTCAAGGAGCGCATGCACCGCCTCCATCACGGCCTCGAATCCTTCCAGGAACAACTCGTCCGAAATCATTTCCTGGTCCATCTGAAACCGTTCGTTGATCACCGCCAGATGCGGGGAGGTAAAAAGTCCGGTCTTCTTGCCCGCCGCTTTCAGGATCGAGGCCAGGTACGCGCAAACGCTGCCTTTCCCATTGGTTCCCGCCACATGGATCAGCTTCATGCGGCGGTCGGGGCGGCCCAGCCGCTCCAGCACCGCCCTTGTATTATCCAGCGTATTCTTTTTCGTAAACTTTGGCACATCCAGAATGTATGCCACCGCTTCTTCGTAATTCATGTTATGCCCCCAGCTGTGCCAGACGCTCTTTGACCTGGTCCATCATCTGCGTATATTTCTCCAGTTTTTTCCGTTCTTCCTGGATCTTCGCCTCCGGCGCGCGGCTCACGAATTTTTCGTTGCCCAGCATGCCGTTGACTCTCGCCAGTTCTTTTGTCAGGCGTTCCTCTTCCTTCTTCAGACGCTCAATTTCTTTTTCCACGTCCACCAGTTCTGCCAGCGGCATATAGATGGCCGCAGCCGCCGTCAGCGCAGATACCGCATCGTCTGCGATACCGGTCTTGTCGGCCTGGATGACCACTTCGCCCGCATGGCCCAGGGTAGCGAAGAACACTTTCCCATTCTCAAAGATTTCCCGCACTCCCGTGTCTGCAGCCACCACATATACGGTCGCTTTTTTGCTGTTCGGCACATTCATGCTGCTGCGGACATTCCGGATCGCGCGCACAGCCTCTTTGATCGTCTCAACGGCGTGTTCCTCTTTCTCAAAATTCCAGTCTTCCCGGTATTCCGGCCAGGAGGAAATCATGATGGATTCTTCCCCGGACAGATTGCAGAAGATTTCCTCAGAAATGAACGGCATGAACGGGTGCAGCATCTTCAGCGCACGAATCAGCACCGTTTTCAGCGTGATAAGCGCCGCCCCTCTGGTCTCGTCCTCTTTGTTGTAGAGACGCGGTTTCACCATCTCAATGTACCAGTCGCAGAACTCTTCCCAGATGAAGTCATATACCTTCTGAACCGCGATGCCAAGTTCAAAGTTATCCATATTTGCAGTCACTTCTTTCGCCAGGCTGTTCACCTTGGACAGAATCCAGCGGTCTGCGTCTGTAAGTTTTGCCGGGTCCAGCTCCGCCATATCCAGGTCTGCATCTTCCGGCAGGTTCATCATAATGAAACGGGACGCATTCCATACTTTGTTGGCAAAATTGCGGCTGGCCTCCACACGTTCCATGTAGAACCGCATATCGTTGCCCGGCGCATTTCCGGTCACCAGCGTCAGACGGAGCGCGTCCGCGCCATACTGGTCGATGATCTCCAGCGGATCGATGCCGTTGCCCAGAGACTTGCTCATCTTGCGTCCCTGAGAATCCCTCACCAGTCCATGAATCAGCACATGGTGGAACGGGCACTTTCCAGTCTGCTCATATCCGGAGAATACCATACGGATGACCCAGAAGAAAATGATATCGTATCCGGTTACCAGCACATCGGTCGGATAAAAATAGTCCAGATCCTCCGTCTGCTTCGGCCAGCCCAATGTAGAGAACGGCCACAGCGCGGAAGAAAACCAGGTATCCAGCGTATCCGGGTCCTGAGTCAGGTGTGTGCATCCGCATTTCGGGCACACTGCCGGGGCGCTCTTCGCCACCACAATCTCTCCGCAGTCGTCGCAATACCAGGCCGGGATCCGGTGTCCCCACCAGAGCTGCCGGGAAATGCACCAGTCGCGGATATTCTCCAGCCAATGCAGGTAAATCTTGTCAAAACGCTCCGGCACAAAGGTCAGGTCGCCGTTTTTAATCGCTTCAATCGCCGGTTTTGCCATTTCTTCCATCTTTACAAACCACTGCTGCTTGATCAGCGGTTCCACGGTCGTATGGCAGCGGTCGTGGGTTCCCACGTTGTGCACGTGTTCTTCCACCCTTACCAGCAGGCCCTGTTCTTCCAGATCCGCCACAATCGCCCTGCGCGCCTCATAACGGTCCATGCCGTCGTATTTGCTGCCCGGGCAGTTGATCGTGGCGTCATCGTTCATAATATTGATCTCCGGCAGGTTGTGTCTGCGGCCCACCTCGAAGTCGTTCGGATCGTGTGCCGGGGTAATTTTCACACATCCTGTTCCGAACTCCCGGTCCACATAAGGATCCGCGATTACCGGGATCTCCCTGTCGGTCAGCGGCAGTTTCAGCGTTTTTCCGATCAGATGCTGATAACGTTCATCCTCCGGGTTGACCGCCACCGCAGTATCTCCCAGCATGGTTTCCGGACGGGTCGTGGCAATCTCCACGTATCCGCTTCCGTCCGCGATCGGGTAATTGATGTGCCAGAAATGTCCCGCCTGCTCCTCATGCTCCACTTCCGCGTCGGAGATGGAAGTCCGGCACACCGGACACCAGTTGATGATCCTGGAACCTTTGTAAATATATCCTTTCTCGTACAGGCGCACAAACACTTCCAGGACCGCTTCTGAGCAGCCCTCGTCCATGGTGAAGCGCTCCCTGTCCCAGTCGCAGGAAGAACCGATCTTCTTTAACTGGTCCACAATGGTACGTCCGTACTCCTCGCGCCACTCCCAGGTTCGTTTCAGAAAGCCTTCACGGCCCAGTTCGTTTTTATCAATGCCTTCTTCTTTCAGTTTGTTGATTACCTTCACTTCCGTGGAAATGCTGGCGTGATCCGTGCCCGGAATCCAGAGCGCATTGTAGCCCTGCATTCTTTTGTAGCGGATCAGAATATCCTGCAGTGTATTGTCCAGCGCATGTCCCATGTGCAGCTTCCCGGTAATATTGGGCGGCGGCATCACGATCGTGAACGGTTTTTTGCTCCGGTCCACTTCTGCATGAAAATATTTTCTGCCCATCCATTTTGCATAGGTACGGTCTTCGATCGCTTTCGGATCATAGGTTTTTGCCAGTTCTTTCATAACGCACTCTCCTTCGTCATCATTCTGTTATCAGTTGTATTTCCAAAGTGTCTTCTGTATAGCTTCCATCCAGCAGAAGCTGTTCTTCATAAATTTCTTCCCCGTTGACCAGCCAGCACCGGAAGCTCTGTTCTTCTCCCAGTTCCGCCACCAAAGTCAGCGGATAGTTGTGGTAATAGGTTCCGCTGTAGCTCTCTCCTTCCGACAGCCGGATCTGGCTGAACGCGATCCCGGATCCTTCCGGAGCCGTGACGGTCAGGGTATAAGGATCTTCCGTTCCCAGATAGGTTTCCATCCCTGCACGGATCTTGTCGCAGCTCACGGCCGCCGCCTGAATCATTTCCTCCACTGCCGCCTGCTGCCGTTCCAGTTCCTCATCCGTATAATACATCTGCATGGAACGCTCCACTTTCTGGTCCTCCTCCCGGATCACCTGAATCACATGATCCGCGTCATAGACCGTGCCGGTCAGGTCGCACACCATATTTACGAACTGCGTCCGGTACTTGTCCGACTGCATCAGAAGCCAGAGCGTATCTGTCGCATCTGCGATCGGTTCCCCCATCAAATATGCGAACGCATTCTGGATTTCCCGGTCGCTGGTATCCTGGTAAACCGCGTCCAGGTCGTACAGGAAAAAGCGGACCTTTCCATCCCCGTAAGCGCTGGAACTGTTCTCCGCGCACTTCCATGACAGGAAGTTATGCGACGGCCAGTCTATATTGTCCATGATGACGCTGACCGCATAATACTGCAGCATATTTTCCATATCCACCGCGGACTCCAGAGATTCCTGGCGGTCCGGGGCGTTCAGATCCTGATGGAGCTGATTATAGTATCCGCCAAAACGGGAACTGTTTACTTCGTTGGGCTCATATTTTTCAATGTCGTCTTTCTGCGCTCCAATGGCGGACGCCACATTATATGCCGTATATTTTTCCTGAAGCTGGATAATCCCGTAGTATTCTCCATTCAGAAACAAAATCCCCGGACGGGCGCCGGCACAGATCATGCCGCTCTCTTTTGCAAGACGGCTTACCACGTTCCATTTTATCATGGTTCCTTCGTGGTCTGACCCGCCGTTTCTCAGCACCAGCCGGTTGTAGGACTGTCCGGTCGTATTTCCCGCCATGTCCGCTTCAAAAAAATCGTACTCGAACGTCGGATGATCGGGGTCGTATTCCGAGGAACTGATCAATTTGATGCTCTTCTGATCGAATCCTCTGGATCCGTGTCCGGAAACGGCGATACCGGTTCCCTGCTTCAGCATCAGGCTGCCGTCCGATTCATAAAACTCAATATATGCCGGCCGGTCCCATTCGCCGTTCTCACTTTTTTCACTGTAATTTGTAAAAATTCCGGTCTCCTCATCATACAGATCCTCTTCATCCGCCGTCAGGGATACTACCATCACATCAAACAGATCTGACACGCCCTCGCCCACAAAATAAGTCTGCGTGTAGACCTGCCCCAGTTCTCCTCCCTGCAGGGCCGCCGCTTTCACCACCGTCACACGGTCCGGAAGGCCTGCTTCGATATGAATCGGCCCTGTATAGACCTCTGATTCCAGCGTCGGATTATTTCCATCCAGTGTGTAATAAATCTTTCCTCCGAACAGGCCGCTGTCCAGCCGCAGATCAAAAGCCTCTTCCTGAAAAGCCTCCGTCTCCGAGAAATGGACTCCCGGCTCACGCACCACATAACGCAGCAGCGCTGTGGAAATGCCTGCCAGTATCAGGATCACCATCGCCGCAAATATATATTTTCTGTTCAAATGCCACCTCTCTGAAATTTTCTGCCGTACAAAAATGCCCTTTGCACATCGTTTGTGCAAAGGGCGAATATCTCGCGGTACCACCTTTGTTCACATGGGAAGTCCCATGCCTCATTCTCCTTAACGCGGATCCGACGAAAGCGCTTACTCTTCTTTCTGCGCTTCAGCTCCGAAGCCACCTTCCGCCTGTCTGTACCGAAACCGCCTTTCAGCCAATGGACGGTCCTCTCTGACGGCCATACCTGCGTACTCCTCTTCCTCACAGCCTTTGCCATGTTTTTCAGTTTAGTGGCTGAAAACGGCTTTGTCAAGGGGGATGAAAAGAATTAAGGAAATTTTAATTCTGTACTTCCCGATAGCTCTTTACAGATATTTCCCTTTTATATATACTGAAATTAATATTGGTCTTACAGGAGAATCCCCATCCAGAAACTGGGGATCCCATTTATAGCAGTCAAACATTAACGTAAGACGGTATTCTTCATATAAATCCTTGCGGACAGGTATCAGCTTCATAAATCCTATTCCTTTAAAACACGTATTGATCCAGCCGGGCAAACGCCTCCTGCACCAGAGAAAACGGGAGCGCCAGATTCATGCGGATGTGGCAGGGTCCGCCGAACATGGCGCCGTCCTGCCATGCCACGCCCACATCCCAGCCGGATTTCAAAAGATCCTGAATCGTCTTTCCATGTCCGGAACACCACCCGCTGCAGTCCAGGAAAAGCATATATGTGCCCTGAGGCCTGGATACCTGTATGCCTTCATAATGGTTCCGGATATGTTCACAGGCATATTCCACATTCCGGGTGAGCATCTGCCTCAGCTCGTCTACCCATTCATATCCTTCCGGTTTATATGCGCCGATCAGAGCGTGCATGCTCATCACATTCATCTCATTGTAATGGCTCAGGGAAGATTCCTTCTCTATCCGGTCTCTCAGCCACGTATTGTAGATGATATGATAGCTGCCCACCAGGCCTGCCAGATTAAATGTTTTGGACGGTGAGTAAAACGCCGCCGTGCGCTGTCTGGCGTCCTCGCTGACCATCTGGGTTGGAATATGCTCATATCCTTCCAGCGTCAGATCCGACCAGATCTCGTCGGAGATCACATAGACGTCGTATTTTCTGCACAGTTCCATAAAACGTTCCAGTTCCCGGCGCTCCCACACGCGCCCGCAGGGATTATGAGGAGAGCAGAGAATGGCGGCATGGATGCGGTTCTTTATGATTTTTTCCTCCATATCGGCAAAATCCATACGCCAGATATTTTCCTCATCCAGCCTCAGCGGACTGTGAACCGCATGATACCCGTTATTTTCCAGGCTCATGGAAAATCCCACATAGGTCGGAGAATGGACCAGCACCTGGTCTCCTTTGGAACACAGCACATTCAGCGCGCTGAGCACGCCACCGAGCACGCCATTCTCATATCCGATGTGCTCTGCTTTCAGTCCGCTCACTCCGTTGCGCTTTTCCTGCCACCGGATGATGGAGTCAAAATATTCCTCCGTGGGGCTGAAGTAGCCGTACGCCGGGTGCGCAGCCCTCTTTGCCAGCGCTTCCGGGATGGTCGGCACGGTGGGAAAATTCATATCCGCCACCCACATGGGAATGATGGAAAAACCGTCCTTCGGCGCCTCCGGGGCAAATCCAGGGTTCTGGCCCAGACCGTCCACCGCTATGGAATCCTTGCCGCGGCGGTCCATAATAGATGTGAAATCGTATTTCATAAAAATAATACCTCCAGACTGCCTTTTATGCTGCTCTGTGTTTTATGAAATAACGATAGCGTATTCCGGCACTATTTTCAAGGACTTTATCGCCGTCAAAAATCACTCCCGGCTTCCTCCGGCTGTTCCTCCTCCGAATTTTCTTTCAATATATAAACCGGGCGCTTTTTTACCTCCATATAAGTACGCGCCAGGTACTGGCCCAGGATTCCCACGCACAGAAGCTGTACGCCGTCGTTCAGCCGGATTTCAAATACCGTTTCCGCCGGCCCGGACTGCGTGACCGCGGAGGCTGCCTGCTCTGTCCGGAAAAGCTCTCCCGCTCCCATCTGTCGGAGCAGACTGTTCTGGATTTCCAGAGGATTCCGGGTCCGGATCCCTATAGCGGCACAAAACAGTATACACAGGACCGCTCCCGCCGCAAGTTCACTCTTCGCAATATCCTTCACCTGTCCCCATCCATGGGAATAAGGACCACGGCTGAGATGCCTCCGCTTAAAACGGAAGCCCCGGCAAACCTGACGCAGGATTTCCACCATCCGTCTCTTCGTTTCTCCGTCCCAAAGTATACAGCCGGATAGTAAAGCGCGGCAAATACACACAGCATGAATCCCATATAATAATTGGACAATATGCAGTATCCCAAAACTGCCGTATAAACTCGCCATCGTCCGGCTATCACCAGCTGTTCCACGGCCCATGCCAGAACAGGCTGTAAAAATTATATCCCATCGCATGCCCTGAAAAAGTCCAGGAAATTCCCTGACTGATCTGATGCTGAAGTTCTTTATAAAATCCCAGATACTGGTGAACGCCGTCAATAATCAGCGCCGATCTGGAGCCAAAAGGATACACTTTTATTAGGGCAAACCCGATGCAGCATACCAGAACGGGGAATAAAAAAGCTGTAATCAGACTGTATTTACGCATTGGTTTCTTCTTCGTACTATTCTTTTGTTGACTGCACATATCATTCCTCTTCCTCATTTTAAGGAGGATTCTTATATAGCCGGCCTCCCTGAATCCTTTCCAGATCAAAGCGTAACATGAGAGGCTAAAAAATCTGATATGAATTATTAAACAAATCCTAAACTATTGCCTTTGTAAGCACAGTGTTCAGCATCTCCGCCGCTCTCCATGTTCCCTTTCGGCAGTTTGCCATCCTACGCACCTGCCACTCCGGCAGATGGAGTGCCCGAAATATTTTATATCTCGTCCGCACTCTCTTCCATTCTTCATGCTGGCACTTCCCACACCAGCCGCAGTTGCCGCAGCCCTGGCAGGCATGGGCCTCCGGCTCCGGGCCGGTGGGCGCGTCTTCCGGTTCCGGCTGCAAGAGGGCAATGGGCAAGTCGATATTCAGGTGGACGGTCACAAGATAGTGAACGGTAGTCATAGGCAGTTCCTCCTTAATTTTTTGTAAATTTAATGGCTATTGAGTTGATTTTGCGTTGCAAATGGCATATACTATAAGTGCAATAAACTTGAAAGGGGCTGATATGATGGCTAACACGACTAATTTCAGCGTCCGTATGGACAGCGACATCAAAAAGCAGTGTGAAACGCTTTACAATGAATTAGGCATAAACCTTACCACAGCAATCAATGTCTTTCTGCGTCAGTCGCTCCGCGCCGGTGGCTTTCCTTTTGAAGTCAGGCTGGAACAGCCCAACAAGGAAACCATTGCCGCCATGTTGGAGGCAGAACGGATTGCGCGTGATCCCAGCGTGAAGCACTACTCCGATGTGGAAGAAGCCCTCCGGGAGCTGAAAAAATGAAGCGCGACATTGTTTGGACGACAAAGTTCAAAAAGGACTACAAACTGGCAATGAAGCGCCACATGGACATCGGCCTGCTGGATGATATTATCCGGGCTTTGTCACGAGGCGAAAAACTGCCAGAAAAAAACAAAGACCACGAACTTACCGGCGATTGGGTGGGGCATCGGGAATGCCACATTCAGCCGGACTGGCTGCTCATCTACCGCATTGAGGACGATGTGCTGGTGTTGACGCTGGCCCGCACCGGAACGCACAGCGACCTGTTCAATAAATGAGAGTGCTGCCGCCGTATGGGGAAACCTGTACGGCGGTTTTTCTGTGTGCAAAGGGGTGTCGTGAAACGCGATGCCCCGGTTTTGTGTTACCGTTCCGGCCCCCGGTCATGGGACTTGTCCTGTCCCTGGCGGGCCAATTGGTCGGCGGCCTTGCGGAGCCGTTCAACGGCTTTCAGTTCCTCCCGCATGGCTTCAGCAACTTGTTGTCGGCGGCGATCTGGCGGTTGACTTCTCCCTTGTCGGTGCGGATGCCGTGCTTCTCCATCTGGCTGGCCGCTGGCCCCAGGTGGACAGAGGGGATTTTATCAATCAGGCGCTTATCGTGGGGGAACATCTGTCGGACCACCACTTCTTCCTGGGGTGGCTGCTGGGCAGGCGGGGCGGTTTTCTTTCGTCCCCTGGCAGGTGACGCGGGCTTGTCGCTCAATGCTTCTCACCTCCATTGAGACACAAAAAGGAGGCCCAGCCCGGAACCTCCTTCGCATCTGATTTTGGGCATAGAAAAACGGACATCCGCAGAAATACTAATGTCCGTCAGTCCATCGGCTCACAAGAGCCGCTATATTCAGTTGTCCGGCTTCGCACAGGGGAGGCTCGAGCGGAACCTGGCACACATCACGACAGTTCTCTTTGCCACTTCATTCTCTTGTCGTTCCCTGTGTTTTGCCCTTAATTTTTCCCTCACGAGCGTCCGTGAGACCATAAAAATGCGGTAATGTTCGATAACAGCCTATAACGCCTTCGCATGGATAAATTGGCGTATTTTCAAGGGTTTCCGGGGTTTTAATAACACCCGACAACACCTCTCGGAAGGTGGTGAAATCTCAAGGGGCTAATATATTTTTCAGAATCTGATTTTCCAGCTGAAGGTCATTAATCTGTTTCTGTAATAAACTGATATTTTCAACAGGATTTCTCATTATGACTCCTCGTGCATTTTGTTTCTTAACTTTCTTCGACCGGAACGCTCTTACGTTATCAAAACTCAAAGTGCTGTCTGGAATCATATCCGTCTCGTTTAAAATCAGAGTTCAGAAAGTCTGCGCTGACCGGCTGAATTTTGAGCAGGTTCATTGGAGGATTCAATTTCTGAAGTGCTGCAAGCGGGATTTTCTTTGCCGCCGCATGAGCATTGTACTCATCTGAAAACGACTCCACGACACTTGCGCATCCCATCACCTGAAGCCCTTTCAAACTGCCAAAGCCAGTGTACTTATCGAAAATCGCAATGCAGACATTCGGATTCTTCTCCAGTCCGATGAACTTTTCACCGCCTTCCGAGAACATCCAGAAGCAGCCGTCATGGTAAGAATACTCAATTGGCGTATTACGGATGAAATCATCCGTGCCAGTAGCCAATGCACAAGTATTATTGGCGCTGATATATTCCTCTATTTTTTCCTTCAGGGTTTCCGCATCCATTTTGACCAATGCGGCAGCTTTTTCTTTCCAATAGTTCTGCGCTTTCTTGTAATCCATCGTTCAACACCTCGCAATTCCACTCTTGCTTTTCAGTATATCCTATTTTTTGCAGAAAGTAAAAGCGAGATCTGCTCCGATAGTCTGCCGCGGTGGAAAAGGGAGCCATTGCGCCATAGATGATTTCTCATCTATTTTGCAACAGCCCCTCCAAAAAAGATATTCGTTTTTACCGTGCCTTCTCCTGTTTCAGACGGCGGGTGGGGATTGCCAGGAGCCCACGCACCCGGCCTTCCAAATGCTTCTCAATGGCCTGCAAATGTTCTTCCGGCAGGCCCAGGCTTTCGTGGCGCTTGAAACGGAACCCGATCATGCGACGAAGCTGTTCTTTCTGCTTTGGCCCCATGACCTCCGCACACACTTCCTCATAGGAGATGTTGTAGGGATTAGAACGGGTTTTTGCATACTCGTCCAGGTTCGCATAATCTTCCTTACCGGCATAGCAGAACAGGGACAGTCCATTATCAAAAATGGGAGCGGGCGCAATGATGCTGCCGCTGTGGTTATCCCGCAGGACGCCGAAATTTCCAAAGTGGCGGTCCTCGTTGTAGATCAGGGCGTCAAACACCAGTATACTGCGGATTTGCTCGGAAAACTCCGGCCCCAGCTTGTCATAGTAGGCAAGGCAGACGGCAATGCCCCCGGTTCGGACAATGCGCCCGATGGGGATATAGGCCGTATCTATGTTGGTAAACAGAGCACACTTAGAGGCGGTAATGCCTTTCCAGTTCTCCAGGTCATAATGCACGGCGTTCAGACGCATGGTTTCCGCAATCTGCGAAGCATAATACTCGCAGTACGGCTCCCGCCTGCGCCGGTATAGGCCACCAGCGCCAGTATCTCGGAAAAGCGATTTTCGTAAAGATTATATTGGGAGAATTTCCCCTCAAATCCTTCCGGCACCACCCAATAGCTATCGTTCAGCGACAGCCCCTTGCACACGTCAATGATTCCCTTGGTGTCGTTATGGCTGAGGCCAAGGGTTTTCAAAATCTCGTCCACAAAGGCGCGGTTTTTGGGGATAACCCGCCGCTCCAGCTCTTTGCCGTGGCTGCTCCCGGAGCGCATTTCCGAGCAGTTTTCTGAAATCGACAGCGACATTGTGATGGATTTGGCGGCTGCCAGCCCGGAATATACCGAGTTGAAGGCCCAGATGGAGGAACTGAAACGCCAAAATCCTGTGATTGGCGCTCTGCTGGAGGGCAAGGGAGAACTTGATGAGCATGAAGCCCTGAAGGAATTTATCCGCACCCCCAAAAAGATCTTGAACAAAATAAGTTTTTACGGATTACGAGTAAAAACTATTGTTATTCTTGGAGTTTTTCGCTATGCTATTAGTAAGGAACAAGGAGGCGAACGATATGATTATCCGACCACAATATATGAACACGTTGAAAACCTATCGGGATGTTCCGCTTGTTAAGATACTGGCGGGAATCCGGCGCTGCGGCAAATCCACGATTTTGGATATGCTGCGGAACGATCTGCTGAAAAGCGGGATTGCCGCCGACCACATTATCAGTATGCGCTATACGTCGGAGGATTTTGACGACGGAATGACCGACAAGGCTATGTATCAGGGCATTAAAGAACAGATGACCGACGATGGGCGCTACTATCTGCTGCTGGACGAAGTGCAGGAAATCGACGGTTGGGAAAAAGCAGTCAACAGCCTGCTGGAAAATGCCAATACCGATATTTATGTGACTGATTCCAATTCCAAGCTGATGTCAAGCGAGATCTCGACCTATTTGACGGGACGATATATCTCCATTCCGGTTTATACGTTGTCTTTCGCTGAATATTTGGATTTCAAGAAATCAGATTCCCGTTCCCCAAAGGAACTATTAAACGAATATCTGCGGTTGGGCGGTTTCCCCATTGTGGCGCTCGGCAGCTTTGACGAACGCTCGGCCTATCAAATCGTGGAGGGAATCTATAACTCTGTGATTACCAACGATATTACAAAGCGGCATAACATCATGAACTTTGATTTGTTCAACCGTGTTGTAAAGTATATCGTGGAAAATGTGGGCAAAACCTTTTCCGCCAACGCCATTGCGAAGTTCCTCAAAAGCGAGGGGCGTTCCCTATCCGTGGAGGCGGTTTACAACTATCTGAATTGGCTGGAAAAGGCGTTTGTGATCTATCGCTGCCAGCGGTATGATTTGCAGGGAAAATCCGTGCTGAAAACCCAGGAAAAATTCTATCTGGCAGACGCTTCTCTGAAATACTGCATCATGGGCTTTAATCCGAAGTCTATTGCCGCTATGCTGGAAAACATCGTGTATTTTGAACTGCGGCGGCGGGGCTATGAAGTTTATATCGGGAAGAATGAAACGAAAGAAATTGATTTTGTGGCGGTGCAGCGTGACGAGCGTATCTACGTTCAGGTTTGTCGCAGGCTGCCGGAGGAATCGGATCGGGAGGTTGCCAATCTCCTCGAAATCAAAGACCACTATCCGAAATATGTGGTAACGCTGGATGAGTTGGCGGCAGGAAATATCAATGGTAAGCGCTTTATAATCGACCGGATAGCAGATCCCCAACTTTTGTGAGATACTTCAGATACTTGGAGTAATTCACTTTATATCTGGTTCTCAGAACTGCAAAAGCTACACTTCAATCTCATATCTTCTCCCGCTTTTGTTGTACCTGGTTACTCCAAAATCTCACATTGGAGGAGATGAAGCAAATGAGTACAGCTTCAAATGATGACCATTGGTTAAAGCTGATCACTCAGTGCAGATCCAGCGGTCTTACCGACCGCCAATGGTGTATAGAAAACGGAATCTCTGTCAGTACATTCTATTATCATGTTCGTGCTTTGCGCAAAAAAGCCTGTGAAGTTCCGGAAGCAACGGATACGATTATGCAAAAACAGGAAGTCGTCCAGATCCCGCTTTGGGGAACTGAGCCGCCTCCTTCTGACGCCGTTTCTATACCTGCACCATCCATCTGCCTGGAAATGCAGGGGATCCGTATTGAGATTCATGAACAGGCCGGGGCGGATGTGATCCGAAATACCCTGCTTGCCCTGCGTCAGCTTTGTTAGGCGACCTTTCCGGTGTAGCAAAATTTTACCTGGTGACAGGCTACACCGATATGAGAAAGAGCATCGATGGCTTGATGGCAGTCATCCGGGATACCTATGAAATGGATCCCTACAGCAATTCCCTGTTCCTTTTCTGCGGGAGACGCTGTGACCGGATCAAAGCACTGCACTTCGAAAAGGATGGATTCTGCCTTTTGTACAAGCGTTTAGATAACGGGCGGTTCCAATGGCCCAGGAATTCAGCCGAGGTAAGGAACCTTACCCGGCAGGAATACCGCTGGCTTTTGGAAGGGCTGTCCATTGACCAGCCCAGGGCAATCCGGCCTGCCGGGAAAAAGGATTTCTGACCTTTGTGCAAAAGGGAGAAAATTTTTCTTCCCTTTATGGGTCCGGCAGAACGCTGCGGATGGGTTATCCACATGCGGATGGAACCATCAGGATATCAGGAGGATAACTCTTCCCATTTCCTTCGGGTTCTCGTTTCCCTGTGGAAAGCACAGCATTTTTTATGGATGCCGCCTTGTGGAAATGGTATGTTTTCCACATTTCGGCTTCGTCAAAATGACGGTGCCGGTACAGCGGAAAATTCGCTTTTCCGCAGGATTTCCGGTATAATAGGAATCAGCGAAAAGAAGAGGTGGTTCCCTATGCCGCAGTCAGAAATGGAAGCGCTCATACAGCTTCAGAAAGAGACAATTGAATCCCTGCGTCAGCTGGTGGACAGCCAGCGCCTTACGATCGAGCAGATGACCAAAAGCCATGAGGCGCAGACTGCACAGCTGAACCAGACAATCGCGAATCTCAATGAGACGGTCGAATATCTGAAGAAAAAGCTGTTCGCATCTTCCAGTGAAAAAACAAAAAAAGATGCATTCCCGGGCCAGCTGGATCTGTTCAATGAAGCGGAAGCCGCTGCGGATCCTTCTGTACCGGAACCAACTCTGGAGGAGGCTGTTGGCGGTTATAAACGTAAGGCAAGGAAACAGAAAGCCACCAGGGAAGAGATCCTTGCAGGGCTTCCGGTAGTCGAAGTTCCCTGCACCGTGCCGGATGAGGACAGGAACTGCCCCTACTGCAACACTCCGATGGAGGTCATCGGGAAAAAGGTTGTACGGGAAGAACTGCGGATCATCCCTGCAAAAGTGGAACGGATCCAGTATGTCCAGGAAGTGCTTGGCTGTCCGGAATGCAAGAAGGACGGCGCTTCCGTTATTGTCGGGGCTGAAACACCAAGCCCGCTGCTGAAACACAGCCTCGCATCTGCGTCCACGGTTGCTTATGTGATGTACCAGAAATATGTGAACAGCATTCCTCTTTACCGCCAGGAGGCGGATTGGAAACAGCTGGGAGTGAAACTCTCCAGAGCGACACTGGCTAACTGGGTCATCAAATGCGGCATAGATTATATGGAGCCGGTGTATGGACATCTCCACCAGTGTCTGCTGGAAAGGGATATCATCCATGCAGATGAAACGCCCTGCCAGGTACTGAAAGAGGACGGAAAAACAGCGCAGTCCAGGTCCTATATGTGGCTGTATGGATCCGGGAACGATGGGCTGCCGCCGATCCGCCTGTATGATTACCAGCCCAGCCGTGGAGGATATCATGCGGAGGAATTCCTGAAAGGATTCTCCGGTTACCTTATCTGCGATGGTTTCAGTGGCTACAATAAGCTGAAGGGTGTCATCCGCTGCGGCTGCCTTGCCCATATGAGGCGGTACTGGAAGGAAGCGCTTCCCGGAAAATCCAGGAAGTCTTCCGATAAGACCCATGCAGAAATCGGCTTAGACTACTGTAACCAGTTATTCGAACTGGAAAAGGAGTATGCAGATTTGGATGCCGATACCCGGAAAGCAGAGCGTCTTGAGACAGAGCCTGCCATATGGGAGGCCTATTGGTCATGGCTTGAAACCGTGAACCCGGCGGGCGGGAGCCGTCTGGCAAAAGCTGTGACCTATGCGAAAAACCAGAAGCCGTATATGGAAAACTATCTGTTGGATGGGCGATGCTCCATATCGAACAATATCGCAGAAAATATTGCCCGCCCCTACTGTAAATAACGGTGAATTAGTACCATCTGCACGGTCTAACTGTACCACCCTGCCGAAACAAGAATACCACCTTGCCGGTTTGCTGTACCGGTCGGCAACTGCACTTTGCCAACGATGCGAACCACTTTTCCGGTGAAGTGAAGTGAACCATCCTTCCGGATGGTTGATCCACTCGATATTCGATTACTTTGCCTAAAGACGGTATCTGGCGAGAATGGAGCTTGCAATGGCTGTTATCGCCTCGCTGACGCAACTACGACATTGACAAGTGCCATCCTGCCAGATGAATGACAGCTAAACAAAGCAAACGCATTCCGTGCTGATGGAGCGTTGACTCCACAGCCGATGACCTGATGTTTTCAGGACATCTTACATAGAGTCATTCCAGCGCATACGCTGTTGACTATAGATTATTACCTTGACAACTTAATACCGGTCGTCATCCTGACCCTGGGCAATCCTTATCATGGAATCCACATGCTCCTTAAATGACATTGGATCTCCGCCATCATAGTAGATCCTCATGTACTCCTGGTACGCCAGGTTATCGTAATGCGGGGTATCCAGATCAGAAAGAATATCAGCTCCAGTGGTACACTGATGTTCCGGATCAAGCTTCTGGCTCAATTCATATCTGGCCTTTACGGTCTCAGCTTTCAGATGCTGGATGTCTTTCACCATGGAGTCTACGAGTTCCAGGAAGGATTGGATCAGTTCGCAGTTATCAATATCGGGGCATTCGTCCCATGCGGTGTAATCATCCCGGATCATTTGCCATCACCATCCTCTCCGGATGTCTGGATCCCATGGCGTTTTCGCATGGAGACGTGGCCATCAATAAAAACGTCATAGGCGTTGTGGATGATCCTGTCCATGATCGCTTCGGAAATCGGGCTCCCTTCCGCTGATGCGGGGTCGAGCCTGCCATACCATTCGTCCGTATGATACTGGGAACAGAAGATCATGGATCCCTTCTGGCTTTTGATCCGTGCTTCCACAACCTCAAGCAGGTTATAGGATTCCTGCTGTACCAACGGGCGGATGAGCCATTCATCAAGGATGAGAAGATCCACTTTCAGGTAAGAAGCAATGGTTTTCCGGAATTCACCGGTGCCCTTAGCGACATTCAGTTCTTCCAGAAGCTCAGGAAGGCGTACGTAACGTACTTTTTTAAATTTTCTGCAGGCAGCATTGCCAAGTGCACATGCAATGTACGTCTTGCCGCTGCCGCAGGCACCACTCAGGATGATATGCCGCCCGTCATCGATATACTTGCAGGTGGAGAAGCGTGTCAGCTGCGTCTTGTCCAGCTTACGGTCCGGATGGTATTCGATCTCTTCCATACAAGCATTTGGCGCTGAAAATCCGGCATCACGGATGCATTTGGCGAGCTTATTGGCCTGGCGGCGGTTCCACTCTGCATCGACCAGGAGAGCGATCCGCTCCTCGAAGCCGAGACTGCTGTAGGTATCAGGATCGCTCAGCTGGGACTCCAGTTCTTTGGCCATGGCTGAGAACCGCATCTGCTTGAGGGTATCAATCGTTGACTGGTTGATCATATGTTTGCACCCCCTTTCCGGAAAGCATCAGCGCCTCGTGTGATCCCGTGGCGGGTGCCATTTTTCGGCACAGGTGCTTCAGCGGCTTGATTGAGGGGAATCCTATCCTGTCCGTTTTTGAGAATGGTGAGGATGCTCCTCAGCGCAGGTGTCGATGAAAAGGCTAATGCACGTTCACAGGCGGCATCCACACGGGCAAGGCCATATCTGTCTGCAGCCTTCATAAGGCTTACACAGTATTTATAGCCCTGCTCCGGCTCCTTCCCGGCTTCCAGGAATTGACGGATCACTGCGGAAACAGAGGAGCCTGCCGACTCAGCCCATGAGAGGAAAGCGTCTTTGTTGTAAGAGAGGTATCTGCGGTGTGCTTCCGGCATATGTCCCGGCACCATAACAGCATCGCTCTGGGCCTTTTTTAAGCGCACATGGGAAGCAACGCGTCCGCCACGGAAGAACACTTCCACGGTATCTCTTGTAGTGCGGATGTCTACGGTCTCGCCGATCAGGTCAAAGGGCACCGAATAACGATTGAGGCCATCGGTGATCGTATAGTCGTTGTGGATCTTCGCTGTGCTCCATGTAGCCAGCTCGTACGGTGCGGGAGGAAGCGGATGCATAAAACTGCGTTCTTCCTCTTCATATGCCGTGTGGCGGTTCCCTTTCCGGGTCTTGAAAGACTTATTGTTCAGAGCCTCAAGCTTCTCTTTTACGGTGGCATAAGCCTCTTCAAAAGAGAGGAAGTGATAATTCCTGATGGCGGCAAGGATCCAGGTCGTGGCAAACTTCACGGAACCCTCTGCATTTGGTTTGTCGTCAGGAGCCTTTGGCCGGGCCGGGACAATCGCCGTATCGTAATGATCGGCCATTTCCTGGTAGGCTCTGGGAATGACGGTTTCATAACGGGTATTCTTGGTTACTCCGGTCTTGAGGTTATCCGGCACAACCAAACGGGTTACGCCACCAAAGTACTCATAGGCATGGACATGGCAGAGGATAAAGTTCTCCGACTTCATATCCCGGCAGAGTTCCGCATATACAAGGCTGCTGCAAGACAATACTCCCACGAAGAGATAAGCCGGAGTGATTTCGCCGGTAACACTGTCGTGAATGTCAACGGTTGCACCAGCCCAGTCAACCTCGAAGGTCTCTCCAGGCTTTCGGGAAATACGCATGGTTGCCTTGCTGACTCTTGCCCATTTGCGGTAGAGGTCACCAAACTGTGTACTCATGTACGGCTGCTTCCCTGCGGCATAAGCCTGCTCGCAGTACTCTGTCCAAAGAAGTGTCATCGTAACGCCTTTCTTTGCAAGTTCCCTGTGAATCCACGGGAAGTCAATGGGCATACGGTTGGAATTCTTCTCTGCCCGGGCAGGGTACAGGAGTAACTCCAGGTCTGAGTTAGTAACATTTGCATCCAGAGGCCACTCGATCTTCAGCGCATTGGCTAAGTCGATTACTTCTTTGACAGTACTGCGGGAACTATGAACAGATGATGTGATCACCCGCTGTGAATACCCGAGATTATGAAGCCTCAGGATTTCTCGATAATCTACCATGATTATCGCCCTCCTTATAATAGTAGTCACACATTAGGTGTGCCACAATCATTATAAGGAGAACTTTAACGGCTGGTACAGCCAACCGGTAAGATGGTACAGAATTAGCGGCAGGGTGGTACAGTTAAACCGTGCAGTGTGTCACGAGCGACCGTTATTTACACCTACGCAGTGGGGCGGAAAAATTTCCTCTTCCACGATACCGTAAAAGGCGCCCAGGCCAGTGCCATCATTTACAGTCTGGTGGAAACTGCAAAACTCAATAACCTGAACATCTATGCATATCTGGAGACAGTACTGCTCTATATGCCGGACTACAAAAACGAGCCCGAAGGGATAGAAGAGCTGATGCCCTGGTCTGAAATGATACAGCAGAGATGTCAGATCAAATCAAAAAGTTGAAGTTGGAGCATTTTACTTCAACTATAACTGGATGCTTTGCAAAAAGATAGCCGTTATGTTATTGAGCGCTTACTATCAATGGCGTGAAGATCGTGCATTTGGCGGATTTTTTGCTTAGTGCTGAGTATTGAAACAAGAGAGAATGTGACGAATATGGCAGAAAGCAAATATAAATTCGAGAGGCTAACACCAACTGATGATGTGGATTTAGTTGTTTATGAGGAAGCAATAGATTATGTATTTCAAAATCCTGATATTAAAAGTCGCGCACCCGCATAGCGGGTGGTTCCTATTTCGCACGTCTCCGTTTCTCTGTCGAGAAACTCCAACGTACTCAACTGGGTCTATCCGACCCATAAAGGAAAAAGCCCGGAAAACCGTATGGTTCCGGGCTTTTTAAGCAATCTTGAATTGGTTTGTCCGCTCGATTATCTCTTGGAGAACTGCGGTGCACGTCTCGCTGCTTTGAGACCGTATTGCGCTCGTTTTTGAGCCGTTTTTCCTTGGTATTTCGGGCTTTTCCGGACTTTTCGCTGTTCAGTTATCCTATGTGGTAACCACGGAAAATGGCTGTTTTTCAATCAGCAGCGTTCTGATGAAAAGCACCGTTTACTACACTGAACAACTCCTCTGGCTTATTATACTTGACCTTAGCATAGATGTCCATAGTTGTTTTGCTGTTTTCATGTCCTGCAAGATACTGAACCGTCTTGGGATCAACTCCGGCATAAAGCAGGTTCGTGATGTATGTGTGCCGGAGCTGGTGTGGGGTCACATCAAAATCCAGCGTATATTTGATTTTGGGTTGATTCCTCTGTGTCATGCCCAGCGTTGGTGTAACCGTGTACTTGATGCTCTGCCCATTCACATACTTATAGTAGTTGCGCGGCTTGGTAGACCGAACAACTACATACTGCCATACCCTTTGAAATTGCGATGCAGCTAACGGCTGTCCTTCGCTATCCGAAATCACATAGTCCGACTTTGATGCTGTTTTGGCTTCACGCAGGCAGTCCACCAAGCACTTGGGAATCGGAATATCCCTTTTAGCCGCCTTGGTCTTTAGAACAGTGGAAATCACGGGTCTGTTATGTTCCGTGCGCCATGCTCGCCTTACCGAGATATAGGGAGTAGACTCGTCCAGGAATACACAGTCCCATTGCAGCGCAAGGATTTCTTCCCGGCGCAGACCGGAATATAACCCAAGCATAATGAACAAGTAGGGAGGAAGCTCCCTGACCGTATCCAGAAGCACTTCTACCTGCTGATCTGTCAATGCCTCCCTCTTTTTCGCTGGCTTTCCGCCCTTTCCCGATATTCCTACACAGGGGTTATGCTCAAGTATCTGGCTGCGCTCTGCCGAGTAGAAAATACACTTGAGAAGCATATTTACTGTGCTGTATAACCCCTCCGATTTTTTTGACAGCGGTACAAGCGCCAGCCGAATATCATCTGCGGTCACTTCTTCCATATACATCTCACCCAAAGGCTTAATGATATAGTTCTTCATGTCAGCAGTATATCCTCTCAATGTAGAAGCAGATACCTTTGCCGACTGCATCAGCAGCCACTTCTGACAATACTCGGCCACTGTCGGATGCTGCCGACGAAAGATGATCTCCTCCACCTGTCGCCGCGCTTCTAATTGCTTCTCATATAATTCTTCGCAAGTAGCAGCATACAAACTCACCTGCTTGCCATCTGCGTCCATGATCCGGGTTCTGTAATACTGGATTCCTTTTTGCATAATGGTTCCGTACTGCGGAACCTCTGTTTTCATTTTCGCCATCTTTGACCTTCCTTTCCTGATAACGTGCAGTTTCCGTATCTACACTCTCTTTTTATCAGAAAGTACAGACTTAATCAAAGATACGGCCTATGTAAAGCAAAGAGCGAGACATCCTTGCCTCGCTCCTGCTTCGTTTTCGCGTTTGTTATTTTATGCTCACACTGAATCCCATTGCGAAAATGCGTTACCCATCGTTCTGACCAGCTCATCCGGCCTGTTGTATTTGACCTTTGCGTAAATGTCCATGGTAATTTTGCTGCTTTCATGGCCTGCCAGGTATTGCACCGTTTTGGGGTCTACCGACGAATGAATCAGATTCGTGATGTAGGTGTGTCGCAACTGATGCGGTGTTACTTCAAAGTCCAGGCTGTAAACAACATTACCGTTATGCGCCGCCTTTTCTCCAAGAACAGGTGTGACCGTATGCTTTACCCGCTTTCCATCCTCATATCGGTAGTAGGACCGTTCCTTGACTGTTCTGGTGACAACATACTGCCACAGCCGCTTAAACTGCGTATAGGACAGCGGATCGCCGTCCCGGTTCGGCACCACATACTCCGAAGTCGAATTTTCCTTTGTCTCTTTCAGGCACTCAGCCAAACAGGTCGGCAGTGGAATATTTCGCTCGGCAGCCTTCGTTTTTAATTCTTCCAGAATCACCGGCCTGTTGTTTTCTGTATGCCATGCTCTCCGCACTGTTAAATAAGGAAAGTTTCCATCAAGATAGACCGAATCCCATTTCAGGGCGAGGATTTCTTCCCGCCGCAAGCCTGCGTACAATCCAAGCATCACAAACACATAGGTTGGCAGTCCTTCCACCGCATCCAATAAGCGCTCGACCTGCTCGTCTGTCAGCGCCGCTTTATCTTTCTGCGGAACGCCGCCACCCTTTGTCGTTAGATAGATCGTCGGGTTATTATCTATAATCCGGCTTTCCTTTGCTGCACGGAAAATAGATTTATACAGGATCACGACCGACTTATATACCGATGCAGATTTTTTTGAAACAGAGACAAGTGCAAGCTGAATATCATCCAGGCTGACCTCTCCCATCCGCTTATCACCTAATTCCGCAATGATATGACGCCGTACCTTTGAGGTATAGTCCGTCAAAGTCGTGGTACGAACATGAACAGACTGCATCAACAGCCATTTCTCACAATACTCTGCAACCGTGGGTGTTTTTCGATGAAATGTGGCGTTCTCAATCTGCTCCAACGCAATCGTTTCCTTATTATAAAGTTCTTCGGGCGTTCTTGCATAAAGGGCAACGAGTTTTCCATCTGCATCTTTGATTCTTGTTCTGTAATACAGGACACCTTTTTTTATAACCGTTCCATATTCAGGAATTATCATTTTCCTTTTTGCCAATTCCGTCACCTCCTAAAATAATCTCCAGCGCTGTATCTTTGTTTTATCAGAGATCTTCAGTTCCAGCAAGGATACGGATTGGCTCATGCTCCGGCGTTCCGGGTCTTGCGGTAAGTCGCATTCTTTTCCATCGGTTTTGCCCGGTGGGTGCATTTTGCGATATACTCCTGAAGGCCCATATCAGTAAAATATACACAACCGTTCTGCACATACTGAACATAAGAAATCAAGCCGTTGTTACGGGCCGCATCCAAGGTCGCAATGCTGATTCCCAGGATTCTGGCAGCTTCTTTTCGTGTAATCAGTTTTTCCATAAATCATATTCCCTCCATTCCGTCAAGGTTGTCATCGTGCTTTCAAAATCACATGAATGCACTGGCAGCCGAAACTGCCAGTGCATGGTATCTAACTTTGAAAAGAAAACTGCATCTGGATGATGACCTGTTGTTGCTTACGGTAACCGGACGCAGCTCTCTTGAATTTGAAGTTCGCTTTCGCCACATTTGCCACGCATCCCTGACGATGGGGACATTCCCGGTCTCCGCTGGCGCGGATGTCATAACTCCGCAGCGTCGTTTTACTCGTGCGCCGCAGGGTTCCGCCTCAAGTCCGTGGGCGGGTGTGAACAAGTATCTTTAAGCCCCCATGGAGTCCTCGCGCTCGAAGTGCCACCTCCGGGTCTCAGGCTGGCGTTGATCGCTGGGAACAGCCTTGTTTATCACCTCCTTGGCTGTCCATCTTGGCGGCGCGCCTGATTCGCTCGTACATGGGTTATGTACCAGAAATGCCGTCTATTCAATTGTCAAAGTACCATCGAAGGGGAAAACTTGTCCTTCTATTAACACTGACAAAAGGGGCAAAAAACAGGCGCTTCAAATGAAACTTTATCAAAAAATTTTTGCCAACTGTTTCAGCCCACGCCGGATGCTGTCACGGACACGGCTCGGATCTACACCTTCGGCTCCGGCAATCTCATTTACGCTCATCCCCAGATAGTACCGAGCATAAATTCTTTTTGCCTGTTTCTCCGGCAAAGCCATCACGGCGGAGTAAATCTGCTCGCGCAGCTGCTTTTCCTCCAGAAGCATCTCCGGCGTCTCCAGCTTTCGCAGGACCGCATTTTCAATTCCATTCTCACAGTCCAGGGAGTACTGCGCCTTATAGCGATACATTTTTCGCTCATAGGCTGCTTCAGCTCGCTCGTCAGACTGAAACACCGCTTGTACTTCATCGGTTACTTCCAAAAAGGCATCGGTTTTATAAACATCGGGATACAGATCCCGAAGATTGACTTTCTTCATTATGTACCTCCATTTCGATTCACGGGTGATTAGCGGGTGAATCGAATGGAGGCGGGGAACGGCATCGAGGCCGTTTGGGGACATTCGGCAAAAAACGACAAGCAAAAGCGCCAGTCTCCCATTCCAGGAAACTGGCGCAACAAAAAAGATCATTATTATTCCGGTTTGCGCAGAACGATAATACCGACAGGTTGCCGAACTGCCCCGGAGGGGAAGCTACACTTTTTTTAGCAAGTGAAGATTATGAGAACTGTAAAAGGTTAAAACAAACAAAGCGGCATCCTCCTATATGCCGCTGTAAATAACCTTTCTGTCTACGCAGTATAAAGCGGCAGCTATTCAGCAAGCCGCGTTTTCATTGAACCATTACTCAATTAACAGCTGCTCGCCATTATTGAGAGCTATGGTATAGAACAGAAAGCAAGATTTACTTTAGATTTATACAAGATTTGCACAAGAAATACCTATACTTCGAATTTGTAGCCTATTCCTCGAATGCTTTTAATATGTTCTGATGCAGTTTCCGAACTTTTTAACTTTTTCCGTAAATTACTTATATGGCTTGAAATCGCATTGCGTGAATAAAACGAAAAATCATCATGCCAAACAGAATCCATTATCATTTCATAAGTATAGACTTGCCGTTGATTCATAATTAGCAGCGCAAGAATATCAAACTCTTTTTCGGTCAAATCAATGCATACCCCAGCTATCTCTACAGACCTGTACTCTAAGCAGAAAGACAAGTCTTTCACAGTGATGATTGTTAGCGGTCTTCTTTTATCTTTTGGTATTTTCAAACAATTTCTCATACTATTTTTCTCTGAAAACATTTCTACCATAGGATGATTATAGGTATGTAAATATTGAGCAGCACCAAAATGGACACATGCATACCGCTGTTCCTCCGAATATGAAGGTGGCACAACAATAATTGGTACCGCACGTTTTTGTCTCAAGATATCCAAATCGTCTTGTGGAATCACATCAGAGCAAATAGCTACGCATATATATTCTTTAAAAGACAGCATTGCGGCCGCTTGTTTAATATTATCAGCATAGTCAAATTCAATTTCAAATTCTTTCCATCGGCCAGCAGTAACCTCATATTCATTATAGGCGTATCCTACGCCCAATACATGCGGAACCATATGTTCACCTCCTACTACTTCTAGCAGACAGTTCAAAGCTGCCGAGCATAAGTTACCCGGCAGCTCTAAACAAAACTATATTTTTCTATGATGGAGAATGCTTTTTTGCGTATCTACAAATCCTCCGTCATCGATTATTTCCCCAGTAAATCAATGCCAGTGCGCCGGGACCGGTGTGTGCTCCGATGATAGGGCCAATATAAGCAATACAAATCTCAGAATCCGGGAATTGTTCCAACAACCTTTCTTTCAGCATATCTGCTGCTTCAGGGTCATCGGCATGACCTATCAGAATCGATTTACCAAGTTCAGGTTTCCAGCCCTGTTCCATTCGGGCAATCTGAGTGGTAACAGCCTTTTTTCTTCCACGAGGTTTTTCCACTGCTTGCAGCTTTCCTTCGCTGTCCACATGAAGCAACGGTTTGATCTGCAAAGCCGTTCCCATTGCGGCTGCGGCACCTGAAACCCGCCCGCCATGTTTCAAATGGGTAAAGGTATCAACCGTAAACCAATGACATACCTCTAATCGGTGTTCCATGACCCAAGAAGCCAATTCATCAATAGACAGTCCTTCCCTCTGCTTTTTCGCAGCTTCTCTGACTAAAAACCCTTCACCCACTGCGGCAGCAAGCGTATCAATGCAGATGATTCTTCTTTCCGGATATTCCTGCTGTAGTTCTTCAACCGCTAAAAACGCAGACTGATATGTACCTGACAGACCAGAGGAAAAACAGAGATACAGAATATCGGTTCCCTGTCGCAGACAGGGTTCAAAATGCTTAAAATAAATCGTTGGGTTGATTTGTGAGGTCGTTGCAAAATTCCCAGCTCTTTGCAAGCGGTAGAACTCCTTGGCTGTGATTCCTTCCGGGGAACCATATGAGTATTCTGTTCCGCCGATCTCAACATTCATAGGAATCATTTCAACAGATGGCAGACCTGCGGTTAACTCCGGTGCGAGATCTGAGGTGGCATCTGTGAAAATTTGATAGCCGTCCATCACTTCTTACACCCACTACAGCCCTGACAAGCAGCCCACAGCTCATCGGCCTTCGGCTTCCAGGTTTCTGCATAAAGTGTAGTCTTATCACACAGATGGTCAACACTTTCCGGGGACTGATACTCGGTAGAATGGGCACCGGATTTCTTTACCATGCTACGCAGACATTCAGGATTTTCCAGCATAGGACACGGCTGGAACATATTATCATTAAAGGGCTGACCGTCGTGATAGGCCATAAACAGCGGAGACTGATATGCTTCCAGCAGGGTCTTTTCACGGATGTTGGAGTCAGAGTAATGGATAAAAGCGCAAGGCTCAATGTCACCATTGGCATTGATATGCAGATAGTTGCGGCCACCAGCAATACAGCCGTTTACAAATTTCGCATCATTCTGAAAGTCAATTGTGAAAATAGGCTTTGTGCTACGGTATTCGCAGATGCGGTTATACATCTTTTCACGCTGGTCAGGAGACGGGAGCAGCTCCACAGCGGAATCGTTGCCCACAGGCATATAGTGGAAGAACCATGCGAACTTCGCACCGCACTCCACCAGATGATCGAAGAACTCATCCGAGCTGATGGAGTCGATGTTCTTGCTGGTATAGCACCCAGATACGCCGAAAGGCAGCTTCTTTTCTTTCAGAATCTTCATCGCCCGCATAGTAGCCTGATAAGTACCCTTGCCACGGCGGAAATCAGTAGCTTCCTCGAAGCCTTCAATGCTGATGGCCGGGTAGAAGTTCTTCACCCGCAGCATCTCATCGGCAAACTTCTCATCGATAAGGGTACCGTTGGTAAAGGCAGAGAATACGCAGTCAGGATGCGCTTCACACAGGCGGAGCAGATCGTTCTTGCGTACCATAGGTTCACCGCCGGTGTAGAGGAACATATAGGTTCCCAGTTCATTGGCCTGATTGATGATGTCATCCAGTTCCTCATAGCTCAGATTCAGCTTATTACCGTATTCTGCCGCCCAACAGCCGGTGCAATGAAGGTTGCAGGCGGAAGTGGGGTCCATCAGGATTGCCCAGGGGATATTGCAGCCGTACTTTTCACGATTAGCCACCTGCTTGCGGCTGCCTAAGAGAGATGCATTGACAATAAAATTGCGGAAGAACACTTTGCGGACTTCAGAATCAATGTCCGTCCAAAGGCTGTTGATCAGGCGCATCCAGTTGCTGTCAGGCTGCTCCATCACCTTACGGATTTGCTGGCGCTGTGTGAGATAGAGGTTATCCTTATCGAACTTATCCGCCCAATCTAACAACTTGGGGAATGCTTCCTGCGGATTGCTGTCAACATATTTCAGCACTTGATTGACGGCGAAAGCCTGTGCGCTGTCTTTAATAGAATTACTCATGGTTTTGTCTCCTTTTCTATCTTAAAAGCAAAAAGAGCCGATAATCCGCAGCACAAGGCTAACGGGTTATCGGCTCTGCGTCTATGCGTCTGGCTCTGTGATAACTGTGGTATTGAATTGTTTTACGCTGATTATTATTTCCCGTTTGCACTTCGGACAGTATAGCGGAAAATTTTCAAGTACTGTATTATCACAGATTTTAATTCTCGTTTTCTTGTTGCAGTTGGGGCATAATAGCCATTCGTTTTTTTTCATTCTTTGTTTTTCATCAGATAATAGAATATCTATGGACAATTACATTTACAACTCACGCAGTTTCCACCGCCTTGTAGAAACCATTACACACGCGCCCACAATGAGTACTGTTAAGACGATGTAGGAAAGATAGACGCCATTTAGTGCTACTTCATACACATCATAGTACCGCAGAGGGGTCAGATAATCCAAGAAACGATTCCCTGTGTACTCGGCAGTAAAGGCCAACACATAGGCGGCCAATACGAAAACCGTACCGGCGCGTACCGCGGCCTTATAAGATTTGAAAAGGCTGGCAAACAGCAGACCCAAGGCAAAAAAGAGAAGCTGGGTAAAGAACATTCCCATCGTTGTGGAAAGCACCGCTCCCGGCTGATCCAGACCGCCCAAAGGAAGAACGATCGTGAAATAATTGCACACGCCGCTGAACAGGGCGAACACCAGCAGGTTCACTGCTGAAACGATCACCTTCGCCAGAACAATGGTTTTCCGCTCCACAGGCTTTGTGAACAGGTATTCGGATGTTCCAAATTTCTTTTCCCTCGCCACACAGGACAGGCCCAGAGAGATTGCATAGGCAAAGGCCAACAGCCCCTCCCAAAAATAGATACACGCGTACCAACCAAGGGCAGTCGTGAGATCCCCTTTCACACCGAACATGATCATGATCAAGCGAGGAAATTGGCCGACTGTCCGGGCCATCTCATCCAGACTGTCCTTCAAGGATAAAAGTTCAAAATAGCAGAATCCGCACAGCAGTAACATGATCCCCAGCCAGATCAGCAGGGTCTTTCTGGTTTGGCGGAATTCGTTTTTCACCAATGTTTTCATCTTTGCACCCCCTCATGAGCGGAACTGGATGTCTTTTTTCAAAAAGACACGATAAGACAGCACCAAAAACAGGGCAAACAGCAGTACACACCATCCCAAGTAATCCAACTCATAAAAGCCAGATTTGGAAATCTCAGCCGCACTAAAGAACGAGTACGGGGACAGAAAACTAATGGCACGGTTGCTGACAATGTTGGAGAAGCTGGTGACGCAGTACTCGACAAAGACAATTAACCCGGCAGTCAAAAGTGGGCTTCGATTGCGTGAAAATAGAATTCCAACCAAAAGCCCCATAGCTGCAAGGAACAGCGTGACCAGCATGAGGGAAAGAGCAATCAGAAAGAACTCTCCCCAGTCAATGCCGGAGCGGAACAGGGCCAGCGCCAAAAAAGAGGCGAGAAGATATACCATGCTCACGACCACTACGCCGAAAAAAACCGTGAACGCCTTTGCCCAGTAAATCGTTTTTCGGGTATGGGGTTTTGTAAACAGATATTCAGAGGTTCGCTCCGAGCACTCCTTGGTGTGAATGGCGATACCGAAGTGCATCCCGAAAATACCGGACGCAATCATAAAAAAGCTGGTAAGAAACGCATAAATGCCCAACGGTGAGGTCAGATATTCCATGGACACACCAACGCCTTTGTAAAAATCACTCGTACCCAGCGTTTCATAGAGGTCTCCGGTGGAAACATCCATAAAGCTGTAATAGGTAGGCGTCATCACAAAAACACACAGAGCCAAGGCGATGGCCCAACCCAAAATATATTTGCGGTGCCTTTTCAGTTCATATTTCAAAATGACCATGCCCGACACCTCCTTACGCATAGTAGTGCATGAAGATTTCCTCCAAAGAGGGCTCTTCCAAAAGCACATCGTCCAAATGCAGCAGGTGAAGCTTGTCAATAATCGCCGTGATATTTCCGTTATACATAAAGGAAACAGAGGTCTTATCCGCAGTCTCCGCATAGTTCGCAATGCCGGACAAATCAAAGAAATCGCGAGGGATAGCCTCCTTTGCGCTCAGAGAGACTTTCTTATAGCCGCTCTCACGCAGTTCTTTGATGGACTGTATGCCAATAAGCTGTCCCTCTTTCAGAATGGCCACCCGGTCACACAGTTTCTGCACCTCACTCAGCACATGGGAGGAAAAAAACACGGTAGCGCCCCGGCTGTTTTCCTCCTTCAGAATATCATAGAAAGCCTGCTGGATCAGTGGGTCTAATCCGCTGGTGGGCTCGTCCATAATAATCAGTTTGGGCGAAGTCATAATGGCAGACACGATACCCACCTTTTTCTTGTTGCCCAGAGAAAGGTCTGCAATCTTGCGGGACAAATCCAGATTGAGCCTGTCGGCAAGCTCCTTCATCTTTGTCTTGCAGTCCATGCCGTACAGATCGGCGGTGTACTGCAAAAGTTCACGGACTTTCATGTTTTCGTAATAGCTGTTCTCGCTGGGCAGATAGCCCACATCCCTGGCGATGACGCTGGCCTTGGAGTGACAGTCCAAATCGAAGATAGATGCGCTGCCTCCGGTGGGACGGATCAGCCCCATTAGGGTGCGGATCGTGGTGGACTTACCCGCACCGTTGGGGCCGATAAAGCCGAAAAACTCTCCCTGGTTGACAGAGAAACTGAGGTTATTGATTCCTCGATGCTTCCCATAGTGCTTGGTCAATTCATTCAAGACAATCGCTTGTTCACTCATTTCAAATACTCCTCCTTATAAAAATTTTTCCGCAGAATTGCGATGTTCTTCTCAAAATCCTCCATGACAGCCTGAAAATCGAAAGCCGCCGCCCCCCGGTACCCGGCCGCATAGCCCTCGGCCATCAGAAGCAGCATCTGAAAGACCGGCTGGGCATCCTCTGGGTCTTTGAATTTCAAAGCATCCTCTTCCCGCAGAACAAGATCGTTTCGGAATCTGCCGGTCTCCTCCGTCAGGATCGCCAGCGTATCCGTCACCTCGGGAGAATTTTCCTCCCAGGCACTGGTAATAAACTGCAAGATAAAAGGCTGATTTTGGAGCCCCTCCATTTTCATGCAGCTGGATGCCAGAATCCTGTCGAACAAATCTGTTTCGGAATCGAGGGCTTCCTTATCAAATAGTCCCTCTATGATTTTCTTGCAGTATTCCAGCAGGTAAATGTAGAGCTGCTTTTTACTGCCGAAATACTGAAACACAGACGCTTTGGAAATGTGTGCGGCTACCGCAATATCATTGATTGAGGCTTTTTCATAACCAAACTTGCCGAAGCACTGGAGCGCCGCATTGAGAATGGTCAATCTCTTTTCTTCGGTCAGGGCCAAAAATTTGTCCAATTCATTTCCTCCTTTTTACACAATAACCGTTTCGGTTATTTAGAGTATAGCACCAATAACCGAAACGGTCAAGTATTTTGGAGTATGATTCAAAAGTTTTCTTTTTATACTGTTAGACCAACGAAGATTAGTCTCGAAAGTACCGGTGTGTTCAAGTCAGCAGTTGCACGAAAATGTAATTCGTTCAAATACTACTACCTGAAATATAAAATTACATTGGGTGATGTCTATGAAATTTGAACGCGATGAGCGCAAATTTGATTTCCACGATATAGGGTGCGAGATAAAGCGCAAAAGAGAAACCAGCGGGATGACACAGGATCAACTGGCCCTTATCATTGACCGTGATCCCCGCACCATCATATATAACGAAAACGACGGTCAGCATCCGAGCTTGAACACTTTTTATCAGATGGTGACAATGTTCGATATATCGGTGGATCAGTTCTTTTATCCAGACATGAGCGCAGATGACGCTTGCAAAAAGCGCATCAATACACTTGCTGCATTAACACTTGACCGATTCGGTTATTGGTGCTATACTCTGAATAACCGAAACGGTTATTGTGTAAGAAGAAGGAAATGAATTGAACAAATTTTTGGCCCTGACCGAAGAAAAGAGATTGACCATTCTCAATGCGGCGTTCCAGTGCTTCGGCAAGTTTGGTTATGAAAAAGCCTCAATGTCGATTCTGTTATATTACGCATATCGCAGAAAATTAAGTAAGAAAACTGCCAATGACAAAGAGTAAGTTATACCCACGTTATGAAAGGACGTGCTATGAAGGATTCATTGAAAAAAGGATTGATAATAGGTGCTGCCGGTAGTGCGATTTGTGTGCTTTGGCATCATCTTCTAACCAAAAAGATGATGCAGCTCGCCATGGATCGGGTTGCGCCGCAGGACAGAAGCAACGGAAAAATGCGTGTGTCCGGTTCACCTGAAATGATAGAAACCACTGAAATTGTAAAAAAGGCAGCTGGTCAGCTCGAAAAAAGCGGCTGTGACGTGGTGGAAATCACTGCTCACGACGGAATTTCATTGATTGGGCATTGGTGTCCCTGCGAAGAACCGAAAAGAACTATAGTTGCCATGCACGGGTGGCGTTCCTCCTGGTCACATGATTTTGGTCTAATCGCAGATTTCTGGCGCAATAATCATTGTTCTGTACTCTACGCAGAGCAGCGGGGACAAAATAATAGCGGCGGCGACCATATGAGTTTAGGTTTG
Organism: Lachnoclostridium sp. An196; assembly: GCF_002160135.1. Taxonomy (GTDB): domain Bacteria; phylum Bacillota; class Clostridia; order Lachnospirales; family Lachnospiraceae; genus Hominiventricola; species Hominiventricola avistercoris. Next base: position 63,902 of record NZ_NFJZ01000014.1, read on the forward strand.
CTGGAACGCTACGATTGCCTGGCATGGACAAATTGGATAAACGAGAAAACAGGAAAAAGCATTCCCATCTATCTTGCCGGGGTATCCATGGGTGCAACCTCTGTGCTAATGGCGTCCGAACTGGAACTGCCGGATAATGTATTTGGAATCGCAGCGGACAGTGCATTTACTTCGCTCCATGCAATTTGGAAACATGTCTCCGAAAGCAATCTGCATATTCCTTATGCTCTGCATAAAACAGGTGCCGATAGGATGTGCAAAAAGCGCATCCAAATGGATGCTGATGCTGCCTCAACTACAGAAGCGTTGAAGCACTGCCAAATTCCTGTTCTTTTTGTCCACGGAACAGATGACCACTTTGTTCCAGTTGAAATGACATACGAAAACTATAAAGCCTGTACATCAGAAAAGCGTCTGCTGATTGTTCCGGGCGCTGACCACTGTATGAGCTATCTCGTAGGAAAAAGCACCTACGAGCGCATTGCAAAAGAGTTTTGGGAATTTTGCGAACAGCGGAAAAAGAATCCGTAGATTTGAGTTTGAAGGGGGGGAATCATTATGCGCCAGCGTTGGCTCCGTGTCTTATTCCGTAGAAGGATGTTGACGATACTCCTGCTACTTTTACAGGTATATTTTCTTATATGCCTTGTACTTGGGGGAAGTCAGCTTTCCCGAAATTTCAGTCGCCTACTGACAATCGTCAGTATCATTGCGGTGCTTTATATCGTTTCCCAGAAAGACAAAGGCGCCTACAAAACTGCATGGGCGATCCTGATCCTAACCTTCCCGTTGTTTGGTGGACTGATGTATCTTTTGTCTAATGCACAATCCTCGAAATGGCGCTTTGCAAAAAGTGTCCTCCATACACAACAAAAGGCAAAACCACTCTATGCACTCCCCGGCATTTGCTATGAAAGCGCAACAAAACAACTGCCTGAATATTACCCTCAAATTCATTACTTGCAGGAATACACGGGGTTTCCAATATATGCAGATACAGAAACACATTACCTTACACCGGGTGAACGAAAGCTGGAAACACTTTTGGCGGAACTTGAAAAAGCCGAGAAGTACATATTTCTGGAATATTTCATCGTGCAGGAAGGCGTTATGTGGAACAGCATCTTGGAAGTTTTGAAGCGAAAAACCACGCAAGGCGTAACTGTGCGACTGATTTATGACGATATGGGTTGCTTTCTCACTCTTCCGAAAGACTACGCAAAGCAGCTAAAAAAACACGGTATCCAGTGCGCCGTATTCAATCCCTTCCGACCTGTTCTGACCGTAAAGCAAAATAACAGAGATCACCGAAAAATAGCGGTCATTGATGGAAAGGTGGCTTTTACCGGAGGTATCAATCTGGCAGATGAATACATCAACGCCATTGAGAAACACGGACACTGGAAAGATGCAGCGATCATGCTGAAAGGCAAAGCCGCATGGAGTTTCACACTAATTTTTTTACAGACGTGGGAAATTTGTACCCATACAGACGAGGACTACGAAATCTTCTACCCATGGAAAGAACAAGAGTGCCCTGTTACTGCAAAGGGGTTTGTTCAGCCATACGCTGACAGTCCAATGGATGAAGAAAATGTGGGCGAACACGTTTACCTGCATATCTTAAACAATGCAAAGAAGTACGTGTATATCAACACCCCATATCTGATTGTCGATGATAGTATGCTTTCCGCTTTGCGTCTTGCGGCAAAAAGTGGTGTAGATATACGCATCATCACACCCCACCGCTGGGATAAATGGTGGGTACACATGACCACACGCTCGTATTACCGAGAGCTGATAAAATCAGGCGTTAAAATCTACGAATATACCAATGGTTTCATCCACTCCAAAACCTTTGTGTCCGATGACCGTACTGCAACAGTCGGGACAACAAATTTGGATTTTCGCAGCTTATATCTGCACTATGAATGTGGTGCTCTGCTCTATGAGGCCAAAGCTGTTATGGAAGTCAAGGAGGATTTTCTGCAAACGCTGGAGATATGCCAACAGGTGACAGAAAAGGATTGCAAAACAAATATCGTAGTGCATCTGCTCCAGGATATACTGCGGCTATTTGCACCACTAATGTAAGGAGGGTCTTGAATGTTTGAAGATATTGAAACACACAAAAAATTATCAAAGTGGATTATCGGAACGTTTACAGCCTGCATTTTGATTTATCTTGGCATCCGACATATTAGTCATGTAGCTGATGCCGTGATGTGGTTGAAAGACCTGCTGAACCCACTTTTAATTGGATTGATTTTGGCGTTGTTTCTGAATGTTCCGTTGGGGGTTATTGAAAGACATCTGTTCCCCAAACATCCGACATCTAGGAAAACGAAAATGCGCCGCCCGCTTGCGATCCTGCTTTCATTTATTTTGGTGATAGGGGTCTTTGTCGGTGTTGCTTTTCTTGTTATTCCCGAATTGATCGATGCAGTATCTATTGTCATATCATCCTTGACGAATGGTCTGGATCAACTGGTGGCATTTGAAAGCACGGCTGACTATTCTAAAATCCCATTCGGAGAACAGCTGTCCCAAATTGATATTGATTTTCTTGAACTGAAAGACAATTTGAATGAATGGTTGAATCAATTGGGAACCACCATTATGGACACTGCTGCTTCCGCATTTGGAAGCGTGGTTGCGACGGCATGAATATTTCACGCTATGAGGGCCATCGATACGCTTTTGAGATCCACCAGTACACATAAGTGATCCACCATTGATCAGTTCATGCAATAGATCCGCCCCGATGCCGAGAGGCCAGGTTTTT
>NZ_NFJZ01000015.1 GCF_002160135.1 Lachnoclostridium sp. An196
CGTGACGTTCGTGTATGCTGTCTGAAACGTTGTCAGGAACCACGAACCGACCGTAGACAATGCGGTCTTGACATCCGTCCACCGGGCGGAAAACCACTGTCCGATCCCCGAAAATACTGTCGTTATCGCCGTGTATGCTTCCGTGAATCTATCGGAAAACCACTGTCCGACATTTTGGAAAATCAGAACAATATTTTCCCACAATCCCGAAAAATACGCCTTTATATTTTCGATCAGTGTGTTAATTGTATTTCTGAACCCCTCGCAATTATCGTATAATAATTTAAAGGCGCCCGCGAACGGATTCACGATCAGTAATAAAAGCCCCTGCCAATTTGACTTTACGAAATTAACGACCGAATTAAAGGCTGCCGGGATCGTAACCGTAAAAAAATCCGCTATCGCGCCGAACGCGTTCAGCGCGGTTTCTTTTACCTGCTCCCATACTGCAATCACTTTATTTCGGAAATCCTCATTTGTCGCGAATAATGTGACTAACGCGGCAACAAGCGTTGCGACCAATGTTATAATGATTCCGATCGGATTCGCCGCCATAACAGTATTCAGTATCTTTTGCGCTATCGTGACGCCCTCCGTCGTCGCCTTCCATACCTTTATCGCCGCAATAAGCCCTTGAATCATATTTACAACATTCCACGCCAACATTCCGGCGGCGATTCCTGCTATAATGGAAATGATCGTCGTTCCGTTCTTTGCGACAAACGAAACAAATTCTGTCACTTTTGAAATCACGTTCAATAATATGTTTCGGACGTCTGGAAGTTTTGACTGAACTTCCGAAATAACGTTGCTGATGACGGGCTGCAATTCTTCCCCGATCGGTTTCGCAAGTTCCGCGTTTATATTTCTCCCTAGTCCTTCTATCTGACTTCCGATATCGTCGTATTTCTGTTCATTGATTTTTGACAGGGCGTCCGTTGTGTTCGATATTTCGCCCTGTGTATTTATTAAAGATCGGATCGCGTCCTCTCCTAAATCTTCCCACTTTGTACCGTAAAGCGTAACGCCTAAAATATTTCTTTGAACCTGATCTTCGCACGAAAACAAGGCGTCGTTTACGATTGTAAATGCTTCCCGCGCCCCGTCGCCCCCTGCTGTAAATTTCGACTTTAGATCGTCAACGTCAAGCCCTAATTCTTTGAATGTGTCGTCGGCTGTCCCGTCCTTTACCCGGATCCCGAATTCCTTCACAGCGTCATTCAGGTAATCGATCTGAAATGTTCCGTCTTTCGCTCCGTTGGAGATCATATTGAACATTTCCTGCGCAGAAAATCCCATGTCGGCATAGTAAACGGCGTATTCTGCCATTTGATCCGCAAGATCTCCGTTCTGATTTAACCCCTTTTGCGCCCCCTGCGCCATAAGGTTATAGGCTTCTTGCGCTGATATTCCGAATTGCTTCATCATCGCAGTAACACCGCGAACGCCTTCGTTGACGTCTATATCGAATGTATCGCGCATTAACAGGGCGGTTTCCGTGGTGCTTTCCAATTCATCGTTTGCAAGCCCGGTCTGCTGCTTAACGGTTGCCATAGCGACAGCGATATCTTCGATATTTTCCCCGAAATTGTTCTTGTAAATATTCATCAGGCTATCTTCTAAGCCCTCTAGTTCATCATCAGCCGCGCCCGTCTGTGTAACTAAAGTGTTAAACGCTTTGTCGCAATCTGTTTCAAATTTCGTCGCATATGTAGCCGCCGCTACCAACGCGGATCCGGCTACTGCTCCCGCTTTTGTTATCGCGTCCGCCGCGCTGCTTATAGATTCCTTGAATTCATTTGACTTTTCTTTCGCTTCGTCTAACTCTTTCCCGGTCAGTTCTGAAGCGCCTTGCAGTCCTTCCATAGCTTTTTCAGCTTGTTTTGACGCTTCTTTCAGGCTGTCTAATTCCTCGGACGTTTTAATAATTTCCCGCTGCATGGCGCGATATTGCTGTTCCGAAACTTCCCCACGCTCGAACTGCTGCTGAACCTGTTCTTCCGCTTTTTTTAACGTGTCAAGTTTTTCCGACGTTGCAGAAATGCTTTCAGATAATATTTTTTGTTTTTGCGCAAGAAGTTCTGTATTTTTGGGATCCAGTTTTAAAAGTTTATCGACGTCCCTTAATTCTGCCTGCAAACTCCTTGTTTGCTTATTAACGTCTTTCAGTGCCTTGTCTAAAGCCGTTGTATTCCCGCCGATTTCGATTGTGATTCCCTTAATATTGTTTGCTGCCATATCGTCGCCCCGTTCTACTTCTTGCCTTTATTTCCAAACTTCTCCCGCAGCCTTGCGCGATCCGGTTTTTCCTGTTTGAAATAAAAGGCGTTTTCTAAATATTCCCGTCCTTCTTTTGTTTGGTTCATGCTATGGATAAAGGCGTCCCGGAAATAATACAGATATTCGTCCATTTCCATTTCGCCGATCTCTCGGATATTCAATCCGGTATATTCGACGACCATTCGTTCCCCCGCACTATCCGGCGTATAGAATAATTTGTCTTTTTCTTCTCCCGTGTGTCCCGGATAGAACGGGATCTCTAATTTGGGTTGTTCTGTAACCCGCCGACGAATTTTTCGTAATACTCCCCGATAAACGCCGTCATTTCCTCAATGTCGTATTCCTCGGCGATCTGCTCCGCTTTAACCCGAACGCCGTTCAAATTGTTGGAAAGACAATCCGCCATAACCGCCGCCATTGTGTCCATAACGTCGGCGACGTCGGCGTTTTCATCGTCCTGCAGTCTGTTCAGTGCCTGAACCTTTCCGAACGTGTTCTTTGTCGGCATTTTTACCTGCAGGGCGGTTCCGTCCTTCAGTGTTACGTTTAAATATGTCCTTTTGATTTTGTTGAAATTAAATGATAAATTTGCCATGATATGATCCTCTCTTTTCCTGAATAAAATAATCCGGCGGCGGACGTTTTAGTCCCGACCGCCGGATCCCTTTTTTCTCCTGCTGCCCTTAATCCTGAACCGCTGTCGCCGTAATGATGACGTTTCCCGTCACGCTTTCGATCGTGACTTTCTTTTCGGCAGCACTCCACGCCGTTTCCGTGATATCCTGACTATTCATTGTAATTGTGGGCGTCTGAATTGTGTGTGACGCTTCCGCTGTCAGAATCGCTTCCAGTTTTCCGCCCGCGCTTATACTTGTCCCCTCAAACGACGAAGTGACATTCGTCAAATTCTGTTCGACGGTATATGTCTGCGGCTCCGGTTCCTCTGCGTCCAAAATTTCCTCGACATAATTAACAAGCGTTCCTTCGCCGTCCAGATTCGGCATAGCTTTAAATTCCGCGTCAACGACAGTTGCGTCAGACGGCGCAAACGACAGCGTGAAGCCCGCCTGATTCTGACCGACAATCATAACCCATATGTCGCCGTCCTCCGGGTCTACATGGTGGAAACAAATAACGTATTTCGCGCCCTTCCTGTTGCCGACGCCGCCGATCTTTGTCTTGCGATATTTTCCGTTTGCCGATACAGAAACGCGGGCAGTGTCACACAACTTTTCGATTGTGTCCCCGATCAACGTCATAAGCCCCGCCTTCAGCGTGACTTCCTCCGATGTGATAACGGTTTTTGACACTCTCCCCATGTCGTCCTTCGCTTCGACTACCTCGTTCGTATATTCAAGCGTCGCGCCGTTTTTGATATACGAATACCGGTTTGCTTCTGTGCAGAATTCTTCCGGTTCCGGGATCTCCTGCCCTTTTTTGAATGTTGCAAGATGAATATAGCCGGATCCCAAAATGATTCTTTCAGGTGCTTTATCCATATCTTTTTTACTCCTTTCCGTTTCTAAAATTTTTGAACGACGTTGAAATCATACGCCGTTTGATACATATTTTCCGACTGGATCGGGGCGGTTGTTTTGTGAAAATCCACGTCAAACAGGACTTCGCGTTCGATCCGGCGTTCCAGAATGTGATCCGGTTTCCGGTCAGTATAAAGTTCAATCGAACCGTTTATCCGGCGGATCCGGTTTCCCGTGTCCGTCCCGCTCTGATCTTCCGAAGAAAAATAAATCAGAAACGGCGGATCCGGCGCCGGATTCTTTTTCGTGTCCCGAAATTCATATTCTGCAATCGGCAGCCCCAACGCGACCGCCCGTTCGATGATCCGTTCATACTTAACCATTGATTAGATCCCCCCGTTCGCGCTCTTTACGGCTTTTTCCACCGCTTCGACCGCCATTTCCTGCGCTGCCTGTTCAGCGGGCAAAATGTGTTCAAACGCCCGCGTCCTGCTGCCGCTCCGCGTGACGTGTCCCTTTTCCAGTAGGTGCGTTAATTGATGATGTTTTCTGTTGTGGACGGAATAGCTTTCGCCTTGTGCGACAGATTCCGTCTTTCGCGCTGTCACACTCCAATCCGGCGTATATTTTCCCGTCCTCTCCTTGTACGATCCGCCCTTTTTCAGCGTTTCCGCCGTCTTGTCGGCGACCTCTTTCAAATTCTTGTTTATCGCCTTTACGATATCCGCGTTGTATGTTTCCAACTGATCGCGGATTGCTTCGTCCAGTTCTTCCGCTTTTACATTAACGACCATAATTTCCCACGCGCTCCGCCGCATATAGTTCGATTTTTCCGTCTGCCCGGACGCCATACGTCCGATAAATTGTCAACCGCTTTTTCCCGAATTGAAGTTCCGGCTGTTCGTCGTATTCTTCCGCCCAAACGTCGAACCTGTTTTCCGCCTTGTACCCATTGACGCCCGCCGCCTGAAATTCATCCCGTCCGATCGGGTAAACCTGTGCAAAAACGGGCGTCTTTTCGTCGTCCGTCTGCTTTTCTCCCGGATGAATCAGGAATATTTGACATTCTGTCATCCATCCACGCCCCCTTCCGGTTCAGGATCCGGGGCGGCAGTGAAATATTTACTGTCGCCCTTGATTTTTGTTATGTTCATGTCGTAAATCCCGGATAATATGGGATATGCGTTCGTGTCAATGGAATAGTTTGCCTTGACATACGACAGGACGGCTTCGACGATCAGCGGATCCGACGGTTCTTTCAGCCAACTATCAGCGACGCCGATTCGTTTTAAATCCGCGATCGCTGTATCAGCAGCGCGGCGGACGTCCTGATCCAGATCGTCCGCGACTGCTTTCCTTACGCGAAGCCGCGCCGCTTCGTACAGTTTTTCAATCGTCATTTATTCCGCCCGCCTTTCTGCCCTGCTGTCTCTTACTGCGATTCTTCGCCGCTAGTCGTTGTCGCTTTCTTTACGCGGATAAATCCATTCCACGCCGCCACGGAACCGCCCGCGAACATGGACGCCCTGAACGCCGTCTGCCCGTTCTTGAACTTATAGTCGTCAGAACGACGGACGTCGATATCGGAAAAGACTGCCAGTTCGTAATTCTGTAAATAGCCGTATGCCATTTCATACGCGCCTTCCGCTGTCGCTGTATTGCTGATAGCAGCACACGCGGAATTGATAACGAACGGAACGCCGTCGATCGTCCCGGTCTGCCCGCGATTTACGATCGTGTAAACCTTGCGCCCCTGCTTGTCCCGCAGCTTTGCGAACGCTTTTAAATCCTGCTTGTTCAGGATCAGCGTCGCCACGCCCTCGACTTCCTCGTCTCCGCCGAAGGAATAGATAATTTCATCCAGTGTTCCATCGTCGATCGCCGTGATTGTATCAATATCCGTCGCCGGATCGATCACGCGCTCACTTTCCTTTGTCGGATTATAGAAAATACCTTTTAACTTTGACGTGGAACCGTCCCCGACAAGAATCTGCCGGGACAGATAGCGCCGGATTGCCTTGCTGACGGAACCTTCGATGACGGAATCATAATCCGCGTTCGGTAATTTCTGCATTTCCTCCGGTTCCTCCGTGTATGCTGTCACTTTCTGCTTTTCGATCGTTGCGTAACCGAAGGACGGTTCAACGTCGTTGTACGCTCCGCCCTCTGTCGTGCTTCCTCCGTCGTCCGCGCCGTAATCCTTCACGAAGCCGCGTTCGTATGTTTCGCCGCCATTTAACGGAACGACCTTGACCATATCGATCAGGGCGGAAACCGGGTTTGTCGTCTGATTCAGATCCGGGGCAGTATGAACCACGGGGGCGGTCTGCGAAACAGACAAGGACGCCCGGACGTTTGGCGTCGCAATACGCGCGGAAAATCTGACGCCCGCGCCCGCTTTAAGTGCGCCGCCGCGTTTGTCAAACGCTTTCACGTCTGCGCTGCCCTTTTCTCCTTTTTCGCCCGCTCCCGGCGCGGGATCTTCTGCTTCATCCGCGAAACCCTGAAGCTGTTCGCGCTTTTTCGCCTGATCCAGAATGTCCCGGATATCCTGCGCTTCGGTCAGTAACGCGTCCAATACGTCGCCCTCTGCCGTCTTTGCCGCTGCCCCGATCTCTTTCAGACGCGCGTTCAACTGATCTTTTGTGCATTTGATAAGTTCTTCGTGTTTCATGGTTTCTTAATCTCCTTTCACAAACTGTTGATAATGATCCGCGCGATTTCGTCGCGCTTTTTATTCTGATTCAGTACCGCCGACCGCGCGTCCTGATTATCAGACGTTTTGTTTCTCGCGGCTCCTGCCGCCCACTGGATAACAATATCTTTCGGCACGTTCCGCGCCCTCGCTACATATCCGCCGGACGCCGCCGCAATCTCGGCAACGCTTTCCGTCGTCTCGATGTTGAAATATTCGGCGGCGTCCCGACCGTTCAGCCATGTTTCCGCGTCCATAAGGGCGCGGATCTGATCCTCTGTCACGCCCTCTTTGACGTGTTCCATATAGACATTCAGGATCCCTGTCGTGATGACGTCCAGATCGTCCGCCATTTTCCGCAAGTCCGCCGCGTTTCCCTCTACCAATGCAAACGGATTGTGTATCATCAAAAACGCGTTTGACGGGATTTTCGGCGGCGTATTTCCGGCGAAGGCAATCACGGACGCAATCGATCCCGCCAGTCCGTCCACTGTCACAGAAACGGCGTTCGTCTCCGCAAAGCGCCGGATCATGTTGTAAATTGCAATCCCGGCGAATACGGAACCGCCGCCGGAATTGATATAAATATTCAGGCTTTTCCCCTGCTGTCCGGACAGGAAATTTTTAATTGCTTCCGGGTACTGATCTTCTTCCTGCCATGCTCCCCACCAGTCCGAAACAATATCGCCATAAAAATATAAATCTGCCGACGTCGCCGTTTCGTTCTTTACCTCGAAACAGTTAAATGCTTTCATTTTTGGCATTGTCCGCCCCTCCTTTTTTCTCTGTTTTCAGGAAATAGATCCCGTATTTCCGGATCTGATTTTCCGGTATTCCCTCCGGCTCCTGCTGCCCGCTGTCGCCCGAACCTGCTCCGTCATCCTTTCCTACCTGATAAAGCGATTGATCCCCGGTTTTGACGTAGTTTAGACTTATCATCCGCACGTCTCCGCCCTCGATCGGTTCGTAATACATCAGTTCCCGGAATTCGTTTATCGTAATGATCCCCCGGTCATAAAGCCCGCCGCCGATCGTCATCCGTGTTTGAAGTGTCGCATATTGCAGACGGTTCGCGGTAAAAATGATCCGGTTCCCGAATCCGCGTTCCCGCTCTGTCAAAAGTTTGTATGTAAATTCAAGCGATAACTGGATCGATATCGGTTCGATCACGTTCTCATAAAACGAATTCCATTCGGCTTCCGTAAATGTGGACGTCAGGATCTTTTCGTTTACTCCGTAATATCTATACACGTTATCCCTTAAATACTGCGACTGTATGACCGGGATATTCGGGGCGGTCTGCTTTACCTCATGGAATGACATGGAATTATCCAGTCCGGCGATTCCGCCGTCGTTGGACGCTGACATATAGGCTTCCTGAAACTCTTTGACTTTCTGTTTCAGTTCGTCGTCATCAATGAAATTGTTATACTGCAAATAGCCTTTCAGGTTTGCGGAATTCCTGACCGCTGACCGTAGGGCTTCCCCGGTTGTGTCAAGCAATTCAAGCGTGTTTTTCAACTGATCGTCCGGCGCGGTTCCCATAAACCGCTTCTTGTCAAAACGGCTTCGGATGTGGATCACGCTCTGATACGGCAGCGTGTAAAATTTCCCGTCATACTCCCAACGGAACCGGAATAAAAGAACGCCGTTTTCATCCTCCCATATCCGCACGTTTGAGACTGTGACCGGGACAATCGACTGAACCCGCATAAAGTCCGGCGTGTAGAATATAATCGCGTATGCGTTGGAATGATAAACCAGATCCGACGCTATCCGGTAAAGCGCGGAATATGCGTCTGTTTCCGGCGACCAACGAAGCGACAGGATCCGGGACAGATAATCGTTTCTGACCGCCAGTCCGTCGTCCGTCCGCCGGACGATCTGCGGCTGCAGCTTTCCAACGTTGGACGCGATCGCGTTCGCAATCGCTCCCACGATATCGGAATCCGCCAGATTCCCGTTCGCCTGATAATCGCCGCGCAGGGCGAAAAACGGCGAATATTTCGCACGACGCAGATTAAGTAAATCCTTTATCAATCCCACGCTTTCGCCCCCTTTCCTCGCTCAAACTTTTTCTATCTTGCCTTATCATACAAAATGAAACCCCGACAGAATGACGAAATTTTCGTCCTGCTGCCGGGGATCATTTTCCGCGGTTTTCCAGTAGCCGCCCGATCTCGTTATAGTATTTCATTTTTACTGTAAACGCGTCGAACACGGCGACAGATCCGTCTATGTGCGACCGTCTGTCGATTTTTACGGGCTTCATCCGGGAATCTTTCAGACTGATATCGACGGCGACGTTCAAGAAATGAGACTGCAAAAGTCCGTTATCTCCAAACACGATCCGCCCGTCTTTTAGTTTTCCCTCGAACTCGATCAGGATCGGCGTCAGGTTTGTTCCCTGATATACGTCGTCCATATGGAACCCGGCGTCTTTCATATCCTGAACCAGATACTGCGCTGAATATCTGTCGTAGCCGACCTTCAGCGGCTTTATTTTGTAAACCTTTACCAGATTGAAAAACCACTTAAAAACGTCGTGATAATCGACCACGTTTTCCCCGCTGATTGTCAGAAAACCTTGTTCCCGGAATATATTGTACGGTACGCCTTCTTCGTCGATTGCCTGTTTATACCGTTCCTGCGGCATAAAAAATTGAACAATGCAATAATTTATTCCGTCCCGCTCGATCACGACTGCCGCCGCCGTCAAGTCCGTTGTGCGCGACAGATCGATTCCGCCGACACAATAACAGCCCCGGAAATCATCAAGCGACAGCGACGCCGTAATCCCGTCTGCGTCCTTTGCTGCTGCCTTTTCCACGTCCTGAAAATCAAGCCATGCGACGGAAGAATTCTGTTTGATATTGCAGAATTTTGTTAAAAACTCCGCCTTTTTTGATAGGCTCGAATGTGCGATCGCGATCTGCTCCCGGTAATACTCCCATGAAACGGAAACGTCAAGATTCGGATTCGATTTTTCGATTTCCTCGCGCGTGTCCCACTTTTCCACGTTATCAATGATGAACAAGAACGGCAGGATCCGACGCTCTTTTTCTTTGCCGATCTTTCGCCCTTTCAAAAACGCCGTCGCCCGCCGGATCAGTTCGTCATATATTCCTTCGTTCTCATATCCCGCCGTCCCGGTTGACATGATAAGCGGCTGCGCCCTGCTGCCCGTCGCCGACGAAATGACTTCATACTGCTTTAGCCCGGAATCTCCGCGCCACGCTTCGATCTCGTCATTTAGGCAGAAATAGACATTGAATCCGTCGGACTTTTTGGAATTAAACGCAATCTTTTTCACGGACGTGTTGAAATCCTGAATATAGATATCCGTCCGGCGCTTTTTCGTGATTTTATTTAATTCGTCGTCTGACTGGACAATCTGATAAAAGGCGTCGAAACACAATTCCGCCTGATCCAGTTTCGGCGCAAGGCAATATAACTTCGCGCCATACTCTCCGTCTATGTATGCCATATACGCCATGATTGCCGCCGCAAGTAATGTTTTTCCGTTTTTTCTCGCAACAATCAGAAGGACTTCCCGGAACATACGGCAGTCCGGGCGATCCGGATCCATGATTCCGAATATCGCAGAAACGACGGCTTTTTGCCATAATTCCAGTTTTAGCAGATCCGCCCGCCCCTCGGAATGATGACAAAAATTTTCAATGAACCGGATTGCTTTTCCTGCTTTTTTCCTGTCGAAAATATATTCGCCGGACTTGATCCCGTCCGTCAGGATCCGGAAAATGTCATGTATAAACTGCCCCGCCGCCCTGACGCCCGCGATCTTTTCCCCGCGCTTTATGCGCCGGATCGCGTCGTAATACTGGAATATATAATTGTCTGTTATCGGCGGGCGGCTTTCTGCTCCTGCTGCCCCTTTGCGCTTCTCCACGCTTTAATCATCCCCCCGAAGCTGCATGATCCGCGAAATTTCTTTTTTCTGTTTCGGCGGCAGCATATCAATCAGCGTTTTCATATTCGACGCATATGAACGGGCGTATTTGTCGTATGTCTGCACTGCCGGATTTTCTTTTACGAATTTTTGTGACGCGTTTTTCGTTGTTGTCTGAAGTCCGTTCTTAATCATGTCCGCCTTTGCTGCTTTCATGGCGATTTTTTGGAACGCCACTTCCTCGATGATACGTTCTAACAGTTTCATTTTGTCCGAATCGTCGTCTTTGACGGAACGAAACATCCGCCGGATCGCGTTATACTCTTTTTTTATATTTGCGTCTGTCAATATTTCTGTATTTCCTGAAATTGTACTCTTTTTTTCTGCCATAAATTGAAGTTTCTCCTAACCCCCCTATATGTGCGCGTATTGCAGCGTTTTTTGGAAGTCCCTCCCTCGGTTCCAAACGCCGCCTTTTTAAAACGCATACCGGGGGGGCGGTCTGCGGCGCGTAAAGGTTGATTGTTCATAACGGGACAGGACGACCGCGTTTGTCGAAACAAAATCTTTTTCCTTTTCCCGTTTTATGTTCTTTGTTGTGGTGTTCGTCGCAGACGCCTTCCAGATTGTCGAAGGACAGGCTGATCGCCGGATCGTTTATGTTCTCCGGCGTTAAATATATTCTGTGATGAACAATCTTGATCGGCTTCATGTCCGCAAGCGAACGCGTCCCCTGCTCCACCTCCCGGCGGCAGCGTTCGCAATATCCGCCCGCGTATTTGATATACGCCGCCCGCGTCCGCTCCCATGCGGGCGAATGATAAAACCAGTCCGAAAAATCTTTCGCCATGCTATCCGGTTCCCTCCTTCTCCCTTTTTCGTCTTGCGTCTATCAATCCCATATAATCCGCCACCAGATAGCAGAATTGTTTTCGGAATTGATAGAATTGTCCGCGATAGCAATATGTTTCTCCCAAACGCTCCCACGGCTGACTGTATGCGATCGACTGATATATCTTTTCGACTATGACGCGTCGGACGTCCGGCGCAACTTCCCCGACGTCCATATTGTCCTTCGCTTTCCTGATCGCTTCCTCTGCCCGCTTTGAAAAGGGCGACGCCTTCCCGCGCTGTGAATCCATTCTGACCGCCGCGTTGACAATTTGTCTTTCGTTGTAGTCCAGATAAAAGCGTTTCAAAAACCGCCGCCCCCTTTGCCTGTTAAAATGTTTCTTCGTTGCTGTCTCTGAACGTCGATCGGATCCGAATCATCCCGTCGGAATCCGTGTCAATTTTGTGTGTGCGCTTGCCGATTTTAATTGTCACGGAATCGATCGCGCCCTCAAACGTGGAGTGAATCGCACACAATACGGTCTGAAGCTGTCCGTCCTGATTGCTGAATACATTCTGCGCCCATGCGCCTGCAGCTTCCATTCTTGCCCGGCGCTCCCTCTGCCGCCGCGCTTCGTCACACTCACATTCTTCCGTCGCTAATTCGTTGAGATCGGCAGCGGATGAACCTTCCGGGGCTTCTATCGTGCGCCCCTGATTGCAATACTTACAGAATCCTATTTGCCGCGTCATCACGCGGACAGCGGGCGCGTTCGGCATACCGACGACCTCCGGTTCCGCTTCCTGCCCCTCATCCTCCGCCACGCCCCGAACTTCCAGAATGTCCCGGATTGTCAGAATAAAGCAATCGACGCCGGACTTCTGCCCGATCCTGATTGTTACTTTTACCGTAACCGCCGCCGCGCCGCCCGCCGTGAATGTGACGTCCCGTTCCGCGTCCGTTGTCCCTTTGCGATTCTCTGCCAGATTGTGCAGGATTGTGCGCTTGTCGGAATCTGAAAAGCCCAACAGATTCACGATCCGCTTCGTCCAGAAATCCGTGATCGGCAGGGCGCGTTCCGTGATCGTCCGTTCCGCTATTCCTTTTACCTCTGCTTTGTTTGTCGTGATAGTCAACATGTTTCAATCTCCTTTCCTGAATACCTTTATATCCTCGGCGGCTCCTTTCAATCCCGAACCATTCGGGCGTATATGTAAAACCCGCCGTTGACATCGTTTATCCTGATTTCGGCGTCAATGAACTTGTAACCCGGATATGACTTCCTGATCCTGTCCTCTAAATACGCCCGGTCTTTCGCCATTCGTTCCGCCGTCCTTTTCCCGAACCGACAGACTGATTTCGTCACAATAGGCTTTTTCAAATTCTTTGACGCTCTCCACCGCTTCCGTCCTTTTGGGTCTTTGCTTATATAGTTCACGATTCCGGCGACGTGCGTTTCCGGATCCGGATCAATCCGGCGCGTATGATTCCGCTTGCCCTGTCCCCATATCTTTTCCAATTCGTCCCGGTCAACGTCCCCGGACATGATAACATGATGATGACAGCGCGTCCGTTTCCCTTCCTCCTCGTGATACTCTGTCACGCAGATATATTTCACGTTATCCATTCCCGCCCGTTTCCGGCGTCTGTTTATCCGGCGAATGAAATTCGTAAACCGCCGATCGGCTTCGTCCGGGTTGTCTGGTAAATGCTGATCGTCGTATGTGAACGTACACCATAGATCCCCGCGTCCGAAATTCGCGCTGACTAAGTTATTCAAATACCGCCGCGCCCTCTTACTGTTCAGGTTCTTTTGCGCCGGGCGGCTTTTGTTCCCTCTCTTTGTGCGTGGCGCGTCCTTCCTGCTCCCGAATACCGGGTATATATCTGCTTCTAACTGATCCCCGGCTTTCGTTGTCTTTGTCTGATACGCAATCCCCGCCCTTTTCTCCTTCAGATATCGTTCGATCTGATCCTGCTTCATATCCTCGATCGATTTCTGATAGGATTCTTCAAAATCGTAATCATCGAAATACTTTCTTTTCGTTCCCATAGCGTCCGCCCTTCAGATACGTTCTAATTTAGAATGGTTGATATCTTAATACCCATTACAAGGACGGGAAGCCGCCGTGTTCCCCCTGTCCTTTATCGAACATTCGTTCTTTTTGTTTTCCTATTATATATAGGAAGAAACCGTTTCTTTTTTCCAGAACTCCCCGATCTGATATTGCGCTTTGACATTTATTCCGCCCTCCGCTATAATAAAGTTGGTTTGATTCTTTGGATCCCGGCGTTACGGTTCCCCGCCCGACGCCGGGATCCTTGTTTATTTCTCCGCTACTGCCTGAAACTGTGCAATCTGAAAAACCTTGCTTTCCTCCTGCCCTGATTCTGCGGCGCGGCGCTCCGCGATTAAGTCCCGGCGCATTTCATCCCCGATAACTTCCACCATTTCCGCGATTGCGTCCGCTGATTCCGCTGTCAGTTTCCCTTTCCTGAACTTTTCGTCGATAACTCCCAACGCGTAGCCCGTCAATATGTCGGCTTCTCGCGGCGTTTCCGCCGTCTGAATCCGTTCCGTTGCCCGGTACACTTCCCGCAAGTCCCGCCGTTTATTTCTTTTCGTCAAAAACATTGTCTTTTCCCTCTCTTTCCCTGATGAAATTAAATCCCGCCGGAACAACTGTAAAATGTCCGGCGATCGGATTTATTGCTTTGTCGTCGATATAAAAATCCGCGTTAATTTTCCGCGTGTCGCCGCCGTACAGTTCAATTAGTTCCGGCAGATTTTCGTTCATAAATTCAAATTCCAGTCCGTGATCCCGGCAGTAATCCACCGCCGCCGCCAGATTATCCCCCGTCCGGCATGTGTGCAGAATCAACCGCGCCCCGCGCTCTTTTTCTGATATCAGGAAATGAAACAAATTATAGTTCGGCTCCCCGATATCAGGAAACCGCCCGAACGATAACGTCCCGTCAAAATCAACTGCATAAATTACATTCCCGTTCAAGTCCATTGTTTCCCCCTCCTGTCTCCGCCCTGTCAATCCGGCTTATTGTTTCCGACTGAATGATCCCTGTTCGGGCGATTGCTGCCAGACGAACCGATTTTCCGGCGATCTCGATCGCTGTCCGGTATATCTGCGTGAATTGTTCGTGCAGTCCCTCCGATGTACGCCCGGCGTCTGCTACCTTTCCCGGATATGTCATAATCTCGATCGCGTCGTTTAATTCAATCTGAATCCCGTCCGTTGCTTCGCATATCAAGCGGAACGCCTGATTCGCTTCCCCGATATCGATCGCGTTCAGATCCTCCAGTTCCATATCCATTAAGTGATATATTCCCGCCATTGTTGCGGCTGTTGGTTCATGCTTCATATCTCCCGCCTTTCCGATTATTGAATGTAAATATCGTAATAAAGGAAAATTGTCAGATCCTTAAATTCATACATCCGCGTCACTTCCGGCTCATACGGCGGCATTAAACCGCGATCCCTGAACTTTTTGTGCCTGATTTCCATGTGCGCGACCATACGGACGACTTCCGGATCCCGTGTCAGGAATTCCGTTTCCGCGTCCGCATACTGCAGGGATCCCATATAATCGCAAAACAATATTTTCGCGTTTGGATCATGTTCCGGATCGCGATTCCCGCGCTTTCCCTGAATGATCCGGATCCTATCCATTGTCGATATGACTTTTAGCTGTTCTGATAGTCTCATTCCGGTTCGTTCCTTTCCGTCCGGCTGCTATCGCGCTGAATTCCGATAGATAAAAATGTGCATAACATAACGGGGCGCTTCGGCGTCGGTTTCCCGTTCTACCTCCGGCGAAATATGCTTGATTGTCGCCCCTTTTCCCGCGAACTCCCGAAAAGCCTTGACCGCTGCGCCCTTGAAAAGCGTTATTTCCTCCGGATCCGCTCCCGCTCCGTTTTTTGACAATGTGTCGTCCATGATCCGGACGGTTTGTTGTGGCGAAATGACCGTTAATAACGATTCTACTTTTACGATCTGTTTTTCCATTTTTTCATTCTCCCTTCTGCTCCATATAATCAAAAAGCGTTATCTGCGCCGTTTCCCGCTCGTACCGACTGACGGCAGCAGAATAATATTCTGGATCCAGTTCAAAACCCACGAATCGCAGCCCCGCTTTGTGTGCTGCGATCAGGGATGAAGCGGATCCGACGTGTGTATCAATAATTTTCTGACCGCGTTCCGTGTAATTCTGGAATATCCAGTCATAAAGCGCGACGGGCTTTTGCGTCGGATGTATGCGAAATTCTTTATTTCTCATATTTCCCTGCCGCATACCCGCCCATGTGAAATGATAAATCCGAACGGCAGTTTGAAATGATGTGTACGCAAGTTCTCCGTCCGCGAAGTCATTCTGCCCGTTTTGCTTGTCCCACACAATCCAACAAGGCGACGAAACGCCGGAAGCCCCCCCCTCGGAACCCTTCGGCGATATTATCCATAAAATGATTCGCGCCGAATATAATCTGATTCCGGGATATCCTTTTCAGTTGCGCGAAATATTCAGGATCCGGGGCGGCGTTATCGCCGCCCGCGTATCTCTTGTAACTTTTTGACGCTGCCAGTTTTGACCGTGACGCGTTATCCTTTGCGAAAACCTTTATCCCATACGGCGGATCCACGACCGCCAGATCGAAATATTTGTCCGGGAAGTCCCGCATAGCGTCCATACAGTCCATATTGTAGAATCCGAAGTCTAACATACGTTTTCCTTTGCGCCGTCGCTGTCGGACGGCGCGATTTCTGATTGTCTGATGACGAATAGCGGGGCGACGCCGCCGTCGTCGGACGCTCCGGCGGAGTTGCTGTTGCCGCCGTAGCTGAAACTGCAAAAGTTCGTCGTGTTCGCGGCGGACGGATCGGCAGTCCAGTACCAACAAGGATCCCCGTCCTCGTCATATGCAACGCGGTTCCGGCGTTCTTTAAAGAACGGAAACTGTTTCCCCGTTCCGTTGTATTCCGAAAATACTGTGTCGCCGCGTCCCTCGAATTCTGTCATCAGGAACAGGCGATCTTCGCATTTTATTGTTTGTCCGTCGATTTTCTGGACGGTTGTATGTAACGCAATCACGGACTGCAGTTCATCCGGCAACAATGAATAGATCTGTTCCAAATATTCCCGCATATCTTCCGCGCCGGAAAATCCGTTTTTGTTGCTGCCGTTCCGGTTCATGCAGTGACGACCAACTATCCGGCGGAACCAGAACACGCAATCGCCCTTTTCGTAATGATCCACGCCCACGACAACAACCTGCGCCAGATCTCCGTTTTTAAGTGTGAAATTGATTTCCGTTCCCGGCGGCAGCGATACGCCCGCACGTCCTTTCTTGATAATGTCCTGAATATCGATCCATTCGACGCGCTGTTCGTTGTGCCTAACAATTCCGACAGAACCGGATCCGACCGACCGACACCGACCGGGCGTCGCGTCGGCGTTCTCCTTGTCTTTCTGTTCGTCCTGCTGCCCGCTGCTGTCTTTTCCGCGCGACAAATCAATTCCGATAAATACGGGCGTTCCCGCGTCCTCTTTTACTCCTGTCGCAATCTGCCGGGCGTATGTGTGCGGGACGTCGCATTTTGCAGCGTTCAGAAGAAATTCTGCTTTTGCTGCTTCTTTCATAACAGCGTACATTTCCGACGCCTTGACCGCGAATTCCGTTTCCGCTTTGAATAAATCTGTTAAACTTGCCATTTTGTGATCCTCTCTTTCTTTCCTGATTTTTTATCCTTCCTCAACGTCGCCGAAAATGCGAATATACGCGTCCGCGTCCAGTTTCCGGATCGTGTCCGCGACTTGCTTTTCTGTCACGACTTCAAGTTCTTTTCTTTTTGGGCAGTAATACAGATACGTTCCCCGAATGGTTTTTAAGTATTGAACATCTTCCCAAACATTCCGAACCATGTTTTCCCCGAAAAATAACGGGTTTAGCGGATCTTGATATTTCCGTCTGAACTCGAATATGATTCGGGCGGACGCCGTGTCGTACAGTTTCCCGTCGATGATTTTCCGAAGCCCGGTTCCCGGCTTTTGTTCCCGCGTTAATTCTTCCATAGTAACGCCCAACGCTCTAGCGACCTTTTCCACGTCCTGAAACGTCTGGTTGCGCTCCCCATTTTCCCACCGTGACAGCGAAACCGCCGTAACCCCGGCGCGGTCTGCTGTTTCTTCTTGCGTCATCCGCTTTTCTTTTCGGATCTGCTTCATGCGTTGCCCTATATCCATTCGTCCGCCCCTTTCCCAAATATCCGCGTCAGAATCCGACGGATCGCCGCCGTCGCCCGGAACATAATTCCGTTTCTTCTGCCCGGATTCTGTCTCATAATTTGCCGGAACGGTTCAGCGATTGCCGCGAACAATTCCGCGACCGCTCGTTTCAATTCGTCCAATTCTTCCCGGATTTCCTGTTTCTGTTTTTCCCGGCGGACGTCTTGCGCTTTATTTTCCTTTTGCTTTTGCGGGCGGCGCACCGCCCGAATCGCTGTCACTGTGACAACGTTATTTTCAAAATTGACTTCCTGAAGCGTGTACCCCGCCGCCCGCTCGATAATCTGATTCGCGGTTTCTTCCGACGTGTATTCGTCCAACATCACGACATCAGGATCGGGATCCTTTTTATCCGCCTTGAACTCGATATGTATTTCCGCCCCGCCTATGCTCCCGATTTTCTTTAATAAATCTGATACTTTCACGGTTTGATCCTCCTTCCCCTTCTCCTGCTGCCGTCATCGTCTTACATACCCGCACCCCGAAATATAACGACCATTGACGGAAACGGGGCGGCGTTTTCTGTGCCAGATCCCCCCCCCCCGCTGCCGAATTTTAATCGTCCGGGAACGAACCTGATTTCCGATCTATGCAATATGAAATCGTGAAAATAGCGTGTGTCTGTTCGTGCCGGAATCAGCATGACGACGATCGTTCCGTCTTTCGTCCCCTCTCTATACGCTTTTTCTACCCATGCCGCAATCGCCCGACCATATGGCGGATTGCAGAAAACACGTCGCCCGCTCCAATCCTGCAGCAAGCCGTCCTGCTCCTTTGTGAAATATTCCGGCGTCTTGTGGTTCGATTCATCCGCGCATGGATCCAGATCGAAATGAAATTCCCGATCCAGTTCGTCGAAAAACTCCTGCGGCGTCGCCCACTGATCCGTTTTACTGCTGAAAAGCCCCTTGTTTATCATGGTTTGATTCTCCTTTTTTCTCTTAATAGTCCGCTTCGATCTGTTCGTCGCTTTCGTCGTAATATTCCCCGTCATACCCTCCCAACATAGCGACTTCGTAGCAATTCCAACATAAAAGCCGGAACGGAATACCTCGACAGTCTTTCGTGAAAAGCATGTCCGCCCGCTCGACTTCTTTTCCACATTCCGAGCAAATACGAATGTCTTTGTCCTCATTCGTGTAAACATTCGGCTTTATCATGGTTTGATTCTCCTTTCTTTTTATCTTTTCAGTGCAAGCCACCAATGCGGATTGTTCCTTTCTTCCATATGTTCGCAATTTTCCGCGTCGCAATTTTTCGCCTTGCACATAGCGCAAAATCTTTCTTGAAACGCTTTATCCCACGGCGCTTCCAAAACTGGAAGGCTATCTAGGAAGTTCCCCAACGTCTCCGGGCTTTGTGTTATTTCCTCAAATATCGTTTTCATCCGATCGCCCTCTGTGCCACCTCTGCGCTATAAGCGTTTTTTCCGTTCCCCGTCCCGCGATCTAATTCTCTATAAATCGTCGCAATATGAACGCCCACCGCTGCGGCAATTTCTTTTTCGCTCATTCCCTGCCTGCGCATTTCCTCGATCCTCTGCCTGTCCGCAAATACAAGTCGTTTGTATTTCCTTGCCACTTTTTACACCTCCTTGAAAGTAAAAAAATAATGCGTATGAGTTTTTAAACTCATACGCATTGACTTTTTTATATCCCTATGATAAAAATAAATAAATGCGAATTGAGTTTAAATACTCTATTCGCATTTAATTTTAAAACTTAGCGTCCGAATCCAGCACGAGAGTAAAAGGTCCATCGTTCAGAAGTTCTACTTTCATATCCGCGCCGAACCGGCCCCGTTCCACGATCGGAACCTGTTCCCTGCATTTCTCTATGATATACTCATATATCCCCGACGCCGCATCCGGCTTGCCCGCACGGGTAAAACCGGGGCGATTCCCCCTGCGGCAGTCCGCGTACAGGGTAAACTGAGAAATCAGCAGCAGTGAGCCTCCCACTGTTTCCAGGTTCAGATTGGTTTTCCCATTTTCATCTTCAAAGATGCGCAGCCCCAGCATCTTCTTCACCATCCGGTCAGCAGTCTCTTCAGTATCCTCATCCGAAACGCCGATCAGCACCATAAATCCTTTTCCGATTTTACCCAATACCTCTCCGTCCACGGTAACCGACGCATGGGCGACTCTCTGTATCACAAACCTCATCTTTTTTCATCCTTTCCGCAGGCAGTCAAATCTATACCTGCCGCCAGCGCTTCCTGATAGAGTCTTCCCACCGGAAGACCCACCACCGTATTATAGTCGCCTTCAATCCCCGACACATAGGCTGCAAATCTGCCCTGAATGCCGTAGGCTCCCGCCTTGTCCATGGGCTCGCCGCTCTCCACATAGGACCGGATCTGCTCCTCCGTCATGGGATACACATGTACTTTTGTGGCTTCCGCAAAACAGATCTCCTGCCCGCTCTCCTTGAGAATCAGCGTTACTCCGGTAAGTACCTCATGCTCCTTTCCCTGAAGCATTTTCAGCATTCTCACTGCGTCTCCCGCATCTTTGGGTTTTCCCAGTATACGCCCGGATACCGCTACGACTGTGTCCGCTCCGATGATCACATCCCCGTCTGTCTTTGCGGCCACTTCCCGCGCTTTCTGCCGGGATAATTCTTTCACTGCCTCGGAAGGAATCTCCGTCGTGATAACCTCTTCTCCTTCCGCTTTCACGATCTCGAACGAAACGCCGATCTGCTCCAGGAGTTCTTTCCTTCTGGGCGACCCGGACGCCAGGATGATCTTTTTCACTTTTCTTCCTCCTTTTCTTCTGTATCCTTTGCCTCAATCCGGAATATTTTGATTATGTCCCCGGTGGCTTTTCGGAGTTTCTCCTCCATTTCGCCAGCGACAGATTACCGGTCCCTGGCTTCATCACATTATACATAATGAAAAAATGATGCGCAAGCCTTCAAATTTCAGACGCAGTAAAGCCGCCCCTTTTCAAATGTTCAGGGACGGCTCTATTGCTCATTCAAACGGATTCCGATATGACGCCAGGCTGCCCAGCTCTTCTTCTATCCTAAGCAGCTGGTTGTACTTCTCAGTCCGCTCTGCCCGGCAGGGAGCTCCTGTTTTGATCTGTCCGGATCCGCAGGCCACCGCCAGATCCGCGATGATATCTTCCGAAGTCTCTCCGCTTCTATGAGAGATGATCGTGCGGTATCCTGCTTTATGCGCCATATGGATGGCATCAAAGGCTTCCGTCAGTGTCCCGATCTGGTTGACCTTGATCAGAACAGCGTTCGCCGCCTGCAGTTTCACTCCGCAGGAGATGCGTTTCGTATTGGTTACAAACAAATCGTCTCCTACCAGCTGGACACGGTCTCCCATCTGGCGGGTCATGAGCTGCCAGCCCTCCCAGTCATCTTCCGAAAGTCCGTCTTCAATGGAAACAAGCGGATACTGTTCGATCAGCTCTTCATAATACTCCACCATTTCTTCCGAACTGCGGCTGATCCGATGTCCGTTCGTTTTCGCTTCACCGGGAAAATCATAAAGATTTGTCTTATCATTCACCAGCTCACTGGCCGCCGCGTCCATGGCAAATACAAAATCTTTTCCCGGCTCATACCCCGCCTCTTCCACCGCTTCTTTCAGATATAGAAAAACTTCTTTTGCATCCCGCATATCCGGCGCGAATCCGCCTTCATCTCCCACCGCTGTGGTCAGTCCCTCTTTCTCCAGGATCAGCTTCAGTTTATGATATACCTCCGCTCCCATGCGAAGCCCTTCCCGGAAGCAGCACGCTCCCACCGGCATGATCATGAATTCCTGAAAATCCAGGTTGTTTTTAGAGTGGCGTCCTCCGTTCAGCACATTCATCATGGGAACCGGCATCGTATCTGTACGGATTCCTCCCAAGTACTGATAGAGTGGAAGCCCCAGCGCTCTGGCTGCGGCCTTTGCTACGGCCATGGATACTGCCAGGATGGCATTGGCCCCCAGGTTGGATTTGTTCTCCGTACCGTCCGCATCGATGAGCAGATGATCAATATACCCCTGGTTCAATCCGTTTTCACCCAGAAGAACATTGGCGATCTTGGTATTCACATTGGCCACTGCCTTCTCCACACCCAGCCCCAGATAGCGTTCCTGGCCATCCCGCAGTTCTACTGCCTCAAATCTTCCCGTAGATGCTCCCGACGGAACTGATGCTCTGGCCTGGTAAATGCCGTCCAGCAGCACCTCTGCCTCCAGCGTGGGATTACCTCTTGAATCCAGAATCTCTCTCGCATAAATATAAGTAATCGGCAGATATTGATTCATAAAAAAGAACCTCCTCATACGTTTTTCTTAGTATGAGCAGGTCCTTTGCTTCCTATTCTGTGATTTCCGACAGATACTGGGACATCACATAACCTTCTTCGTTATTCTGTTCAATGCAGCGGATCTGTACCCATTCCTGAGAAGGATCACCCAGAACTTCTACGGTCTCTCCCGCATTGACCTGAGTAAGAATTTCCCCATTTGTGCTCGCCTCGCTGCGAACATTGACCGAGCTTCCATTGACCTCCATCGTAAGCGTCGTCTCTTCTTCAGCGGTCTCCTCTTCAGTGGTCTCCTCCTCAGGAGTTTCTTCCTCTGCTGGCGTCTCTTCCTCCGAAGTATCCCCCTCCGTATCGGCAGAACCATCTTCTTCTCCCCGGATGATCAGGGAGCCTTCCTCCTCGTCTTCCTGTTCCTGCTCCGTCACAGTATTATCCGCATTGTCACGGCCTCCGCCGCCGAATATACGGAACGCGGCAAACCCTATCACCGCCACCAGGACAAGCGCAATCACCACTCCGAGAATCACCATCTTCTTCCCGTCATCTTCCAGATCCCAGTCATAACGATCATCTTCTTCATCGTAATTATCATCGTCTTCTTCGTCGTCCTCGTACTCATCGTCGTATTCTTCATCCTCATCGTCAGGCTCTTCTGCGACTGCAGGAACGGGCTTTCTTACTCTCTTCGGCTCCGGTACGGGCTCTGCTTTCTTCTCCGGTTCTTCCTCCGGCAAATCCGGATCCGCGATAAAATACTCGAAGGTATCGTCTTTCGCCACTGCGGGCTCCACCGTAATCCCCGCCTCTGCGGCTGCGGCCTCGTAGACCTGGTCCACCAGCGTCTCGGAAGCGCCTCTCAGGATCTGGCGGAAGGCTCCTACCAGGAACACTGCCCAGCTTCCCATATACCCGGACACTCCTGCCGGCTGGTTCTTCGCCAGTGTAGGCAGGATCTTCTCCAGTTTGTCCAGCTCTGCCTGGATCTTGTCTTCTGCCAGGCCGAAGATAGCAGAGATCTCCTTCGCCGTAAAATCATCTTTATAGGCCATCACCAGCATGATCCGGTGCAGAAGAGGGAAACCTCCCGGTATATCAGACAGTGCGCCCGCTTTTCCTGAACCGGACGGCTTCTTCTCCTGATCTGCCGCCAGCAGCTTGTGATACTCCCGGCGCATCCTGCGGTAATATTTGTCCCAGAACCATTTTTCCTGATTCTTGGCAGGATCTGCCTCGTCCAGCATACCGAACAGTTCCGTGAAAAAGCCTTTCATAAACTCCCCGGCTGCTTCCTCCGACTGCAGGATCAGGAAAGAACGGCTGTAAGTATCCTCATATACCGCGTCATACAGTTTTCTGTAGCCCTGCCTGTCTCCTTTCTGGAGATCCTCCAGGGCACGTTTCATCTCAAGTACCATATCTCTCCTACCTTATTTTATCAACAGGGACTTTCCGGTCATCTCTGCCGGCTGTTCCATATCCATCAGTTCCAGAAGCGTCGGGACAATATCTGCCAGGCAGCCGCCCTCTCTCAGCTTATAGGAAGGATCCGCGTTTACCAGAATGAACGGAACCGGGTTCGTCGTATGCGCCGTAAACGGTTCGCCGGTCTCATAATCCTTCAGCTGCTCCGCATTTCCATGATCCGCGCAGATAAACATCTGGCCGTCTACGGATTTCAGCGCGTCCACCGCCTTGCCCACGCACTCGTCTACGGCTTCGATCGCCTTGATCGCCGCGGCTTCCACTCCGGTATGGCCTACCATATCCGGGTTCGCGAAATTGATGATGATCACATCGTATTTTCCGGACTTGATCGCCTCGCAAAGTTTATCGCATACTTCATACGCGCTCATCTCCGGCTTCAGATCGTAAGTAGGAACTTTCGGAGATTTTACAAGGATACGGTCCTCTCCCGGATTGGGCTCTTCCACTCCTCCGTTGAAGAAGAACGTCACATGGGCGTATTTCTCTGTCTCGGCGATACGGGCCTGGGTCATATTATGAGCGGCCAGATACTCGCCGAAAGTATTCTTCAGAACCACTTTATGGAATGCTACCAGTTTGTGCGGGATCGTCTCATCATAATCTGTGAAGCATACATAGGTCAGATCCAGTCTCTTCTCTCTCGGGAAGCCTGTGAAATCATCATCGCAGAATGCGCGGGTGATCTCTCTCGCCCGGTCCGGACGGAAGTTAAAGAAGATGATGGAATCCTTGTCCTGGATCGTCGTCACGGGTTTTCCGTCCTTTACTACGACGATCGGTTTCACAAACTCATCGTGCACATCCTGGCTGTAGGAATCGTTTACCGCGCACACAGGGCACTCCGCCTGCACGCCCTCGCCTTTGGTCAAAGCTCTGTATGCCAGCTCCACACGGTCCCAGCGGTTGTCGCGGTCCATCGCGTAGTAGCGCCCCATCACGGTCGCCACTTCGCCCACGCCGATCTCTTTCATCTTATCGCG
Organism: Lachnoclostridium sp. An196; assembly: GCF_002160135.1. Lineage (GTDB taxonomy): Bacteria > Bacillota > Clostridia > Lachnospirales > Lachnospiraceae > Hominiventricola > Hominiventricola avistercoris. Next base: position 24,238 of record NZ_NFJZ01000015.1, read on the forward strand.
GAGCTCTTTAATGTATCCTTTTCCTGATGCCGGCGGTGTGTCGCGGCCGTCCAGGAAACAGTGTACGTATACCTTCTCCAGGCCATGGCGTTTTGCCATCTCCAGGAGCGCGTACAGATGGGTATTGTGGCTGTGCACGCCGCCGTCGGACAGCAGTCCGTACAGATGCAGGGAAGAATCATTCTTCTTCGCATTCTCCATGGCAGCCTGCAGAGCCTCATTCTGGAAGAAATCTCCGTCCTGGATCTCTTTCGTGATCCTTGTCAGTTCCTGATATACGATACGTCCGGCGCCCATATTCATATGGCCCACCTCGGAGTTGCCCATCTGTCCGTCCGGCAGGCCTACTGCCAGGCCGCTGGCATTCCCCTGTACAAAGGGATATTCCTTCATCAGTTTATCCATCACCGGAGTCTTTGCCTCCGCTACTGCATTTGCCTCGACTTTGTCATTCAGTCCATAACCATCTAAAATCATCAAAACTGTAGGTCTTTTGCTCATATCCTATCTCCTTTTTGTACTTTGCTAATTCATTATTGTACATGAACTGAGTCCGACATTCAAGCCTTTTTGCGTCAAACTCCGAGTCCCTTCTGCTCCTGCACGCGGGGCAGATCCGGGTGCTCTCCTCCCCACCCGATCTGCGGCAGACACCGCAGCAGATACAGGTCTTCTTCGGCAATCTGCACGTCCGGAAGTTCCAGGTTCTGCTTCAGGCGCTCCATGGAAGATGCCTTGGGGATCACGCCGATCCCCTGCTCCAGCAGGAAGGTCAGCAGGAACTGTGCCGGTGTAAGACCGTATTTTTCAGCCATTTTAGCCACCAGCGGCTCTTCCAGCACCCGCCGGCGTCCCAGAGGGCTCCACGCCTGTACCTGGATATGCTGTGATTTACAATACTGAACAGCCAGTTCCTGCATGTATCCCACATGCAGCTCCAGCTGGTTGACCATAGGCCGGACTTTAGCCGTCTCAAGCAGCGCCTCTATGTGATGCGGCAGGAAATTGCTGAGGCCGATGGCTTTCACTTTTCCCTGATGATAAAATTCCTCCATAGCGGCCCAGCTTCCCCGGTCCAGTTCTTTCCAGTCTTTACTGTCGGGATCCGGTTTCGGCCAGTGGATCAGGAACAGATCCAGATAATCTGTCTGCAGCCGCTCCAGAGATTCCTCAAAACTTTTCTTCGTGGCCTCATAACCCAGCCTGTCTTTCCACACTTTGGAGGTCAGGAAAATCTCCTCTCTGGGAACGCCGCTCTCCCGGATCGCGGTCCCCACTTCTGTCTCATTTTCATAGACCGCCGCAGTGTCCAGCAGACGGTATCCCGCTTCCAGCGCCATATGGATAATACGTCCGCCACTGCCATCTGTAGACTTATAAGTACCATAACCAATCTTCGGCAGCTTTACGCCGTTTTCCAATACAAAATACTGTTCCATTTTTTACCTCTCTCTACCATCTGACAAATGTATATTTTATTGGCAACAGCTCAGCTTTTCCCGCCGTCCTGAACTGTTACGTTTATTGTAACACCGAAAGCCCGGAAAGCAATACAAAAAATTTATTTCATCCGCATAAATCGATAAAATGTGATATATTAAAAGCAGCGAGGATAAAGCCTATGAAGACAAATATTCTTATACAATTTCTGGCCGGCGTCCTGATCCTTTCCACATCCGGATGCTGTCACAGCCCGGCAGACGGCGAAGGACGCACAGACGGCAGCAGCGAAGCTGCCGCCGCTGATCATACCGGAAGTCTCTCTTTCTCAGATTTTCGCAGACTGAGATTCACTTTTACCAGCGGCGCCGGCGCATGGGCCACAACCTTTACGATCAATGAAGACGGCAGCTTTTCCGGCGAATACCGGGACAGCGATATGGGCAGCAATACTCTGGAGTACCCGGGAGGCATCGCCTACCAATGTACATTCAGCGGACAGTTTTCTCAGCCGGAAAAGGTAGATGACAATACCTGGGCGATGCAGATCGAAGCCATGGAATATGCCCGCGAATCCGGGACAGAAGAAATCAGAGACGGCATACGCTATATCTACAGCGACGCATATGGACTGGAAAACGCGGATAACATCCTGATCTATCGGCCCGGCACGCCGCTTGGGGAACTTCCGGAAGGATTTCTAAGCTGGGTGGGATACAGCACGCTGAACAGCGAGGAAGATACAGAACTGCCTTTCTATGCTCTGTACAACGAAAACATGCAGTACGGCTTCATGAGCTATGACATTGCAGAAAACCTGCGGGACACGCTCAGCTCTACAGAAAGCCGGACCGCCAGGCTGGAAGATTCCATCGAAAACGATGTGGCGCTCTCACAGGACGATCTCAACGCTCTGTCCGCCGATCTGTACGCCGCTTGGGACGCTCTTCTGAATCAGCTCTGGGAAGTCCTGCAGCAGATATTGGATGAAGATACTATGGAAATACTGACCCTTGAAGAACGCGCCTGGATCGTCGAGAAGGAACAGGCCGTCAAAGACGCCGCCGCTTCGTACGACGGCGGTTCCGTCACCGCTCTGGTCTGCAATCTGAAAGCGGCAGATATGACCAGAGAACGGGTCTATGAACTAATGGAATATCTGGAATAGATCGTTTGTTGGCGGCTATTTCTGACGCATTTGTATAATAGTTGATACCATGCCTAAATCAACATATCAAAAGAAAGACGCTAAAGAATTATCCATGAAAATAAAAGAAATTGAAATTCAGACTGGCATTACAAGCCATAATATTCGTTTTTACGAAAAAGAAAAACTAATTTTTCCTAAGCGAAATCCGCTCAACGGCTATCGTGAATATACAGAACAGGATGTAGAACTCTTGAAACGCATTAAGTTATTGAGAATGTTAAATGTTCCGGTTTCTGATATAAGGGAATGTATAGAGGGGAAGAAACAGCTATCAGATGTTTTAACAATTCGTTTAGAAGCTATAAAAGCAGAGGAAAATAGAATCCGGCAAAATCATCTGCTATGTGAACAGCTTGCGGCTATGGAAATTGAAATAAACGATTTACCCGCAGAACTTATAGACAAAATATTCCGTGACAAAAACGCTTATGTATACCAGTTAGAACAATTAAAGAAACATGACCGAATGGAAAATTTGATTTTTCTTTCCAAGCAAATAACTTGTATCTTGGGGTGGCTAATCGTAATTGTCGTGTGTTTACAGTTTTATTTCGGACTTTTTGCCGCACACGTAAGTAAACCGTTACAAATTGTAACGTTCATAATGACAGCATTATTATTTAGTTGTATCTTTTGGATTATATATTGCAATGAAAAAAAGGACAGATGATAAAATTTGTCCTTTTTTCTTGACCTTAACCCTTGTCTAAGGTGTATGTTCAAAGAAATAACAAACGGGAAGAGGTATATTTTATGTATGTGAAGATAGAAAATATAAGTTTTGCATATGCCGATGAAGCTGCCCTTCGGAATGTAAGTTTCGGAATAGACAAAGGAAAAATAACCGGCTTAATCGGTTCCAACGGCGCAGGAAAGTCAACGATGTTGAAAATAATGATTAAGAAGTTAAAACCGCAAAGTGGGAAAATAACAATAGACGGAATGGATATAGTTTCATTAAAAAACGATAATTTTCCAGTTACCTTTGTGCCGGATGTTCCAGTGTACTATGAAGAACTCACTGTATGGGAGCATATGCAGTTTATAAAAGCATTATATCCGCAAAGTAATATTTCGATTAAAGAAATCATCATGCAATTTAATTTACAGGAACATCTGCATAAAATACCCGCCGCATTATCAAAAGGAACTTTACAGAAAATGATGATTGCACTTGCGCTATTGCGGCAATATGAGATATTTCTTGCTGATGAACCCTTTACGGGACTTGATCCAAAGCAAATATATGGATTCAAACAGATTTTACAGGAATTAAAACAGCAGGACAAAGCAATTCTTATTTCAACACATTTATTGGATATGGCAGAGGGTATTTGTGACAAGTATGTCTTTCTTCACAACGGAAAGATTTTGGCGAAGGGCGGAAAAACTGAGATAATAAAACAGTATCATTTGAAAACAGAATTGACACTAGAAGAACTTTATATGTTCTTGTTAGAGGGAGACGAACATCATGCTTGTCTATAAAATGATGTGCTTAAACAGGCTTCGGGAATATAAGAGATTGATACGCAACATGCTGCTTCCGTTATTGTCTTTACTTATGATAGCCGGATTTATTGGTTATCAGACACTCTCTGTGGTTTTTCCGGTTCTCAAAGGGATAGAAAAATTTAGCACAAGTATTTATTATAGCAGTATTTTGTTTTTGACACTCTACACCGGATATGAGTGTTTTATGAAAGTTAAGCCGGCTATTACTGTTAAGCCGGCGGCAATGTTTTTCCTCAGCGAAAACACATTATCCAAACTTATAGTCATAAAGTTTATTGGAACAGGCCTAAAACATTTTATATTAACACTTGCTTTTACATTCTGTATCAACGGAATCCATTTTAACAGCGACTTTTTATTAACCCTTTCAGCATTTTTTTGCATATTAAATGCCTGTTGTCTGCTTCAGTGGAAAATATATCATACAAAGCAAAAATGGAAAGATGTAGTCATCTGGTTTTTAATATGTTTTCCTGCTATGCTGATAAACATACACCCGCTTGCCATTATCGCACCCATTGGAATATGGTTAGCACTGGCACTATTTGATTTTCTTATACTGGAATTGAATACTGCAAAATATGAAGAAGAAATGCGATTCAGAGAAAAAATACTAGTCGCACAGAACTATAATAATACAGTACTGCTGAATCAATATGTAAAAGAAAAAAAGGTTCGCTATCTTCCAAAATCCCAAAATGTATCGAAGCTGTTGTCAAGAAATCCGCTGATTTGGAAGGCCAAAACATCTATTTACAGGCTGAGTAAAGATTTGATTGCGATAGGCGTTGTTTTATTTGGAATCAGCCTGTCCATTTATAAAATACCGCTCTTTTGGTCATTACCCTTTCTGGAACAGAAAGAGACACGACATTTTTTATTGATTGGGAGTATCTTTGCGATATTTCAATTAACATTGCAGAGTATGCTGAAACAGTCAGACAGTATTCTGGAGAAAGCGAAAGACGGCTTATTTATACCATTACCGGAAAAGCAGATCATAAAACAGTTTACGGCAGTTCCGGTTATGATGATTGGTACTGAAAGTTTACTCCTTGCAATTATTATGCAAAACAAAGCGTTACAAATTATCATCGGGTGTATTGCAATGACAACAGTAACAGCTTTTATATTTTGGCTTGATGTGAAACATAAAGCACTATTGGCAAAAGGATATTTTGCTTTGAATATTATAGTTTTTATCGTATCTTTGATTATTTCAATATAAAGCAAAACACCATTCGATCAGTAATTGCTCACAAATCGAATGGTGTTTTACGTCATTTTATTTCCAGTTTACAATCTTTCCAAAATCCGGTTTCAGAGCCGCGCCGCCTACCAGGCCGCCGTCGATATCCGGCTGCGCGAACAGCTCCGGAGCGGTTGCCGCATTGACAGATCCGCCGTACTGGATACGGATCGCGTCTGCAGTCGCCTGATCATAGATCTCTGCGATGCACTCACGGATGCCTTTGCATACTTCCTGTGCCTGCTCGGTCGTAGCGGTCTTTCCGGTTCCGATAGCCCAGATCGGCTCGTATGCGATCACTGCGCTGGCTGCCTGCTCTGCAGTCACACCCAGGAATCCTACTTTCACCTGCTGACGGATGAAGTCCATGGTCACGCCCTGCTCTCTCTGAGTCAGAGTCTCGCCGCAGCACATGATCGGGGTCAGGCCATGCTCGAACGCTTTGAGCATCTTCTTGTTGACCGTCTCGTTGGTCTCTGCAAAATATTCTCTTCTCTCAGAATGACCAAGGATCACGTATTTTACACCCGCATCAGTGAGCATGTTCGGGGAAATCTCTCCGGTATATGCGCCTTTCTCCTCAAAATACATATTCTCAGCGCCTACCTGAATGTTGGAACCTTTTGCCGCTTCTACTACCGGGATGATGTCGATAGCCGGTACGCAGAATACCACGTCCGCGTCATCCGTTGCCACAAGCGGCTTCAGAGTATTTACCAGCTCCACTGCCTCGGTAGGAGTCATGTTCATTTTCCAGTTTCCTGCAATAATCTTTCTTCTTGCCATTTTAAACGGCCTCCTTAATCTTATCTCTATTTGTCGTCTGCAGCCATTACGCCCGGAAGCTCTTTGCCCTCCAGGAACTCCAGGGAAGCGCCGCCGCCGGTGGAGATGTGAGTCATCTTGTCGCCATAGCCCAGAGTATTTACAGCTGCAGCAGAGTCTCCTCCGCCAATGATCGTGGTCGCGTCAGTCTCGGCAAGCGCTTTCGCCACTGCGATCGTACCTTTTGCCAGAACCGGGTTCTCGAATACGCCCATCGGTCCGTTCCATACAACAGTCTTGGCGGATTTCACCGCGTCTGCGTACAGTTCAGCCGTCTTCGGTCCGATATCCAGCCCCAGCTTGTCAGCCGGCATTGCGTCACAGTCTACGGTCTCTACTTCGATCTCAGCGTCGATCGGGTTCGGGAATGCGCCGGCCACTACCGTATCGATCGGAAGAAGCAGTTTCTTGCCCAGTTTTTCAGCCTTCTCGATCATCTCTTTGCAGTAATCCAGTTTGGTATCGTCTACCAGAGAGGTTCCAACTTCCTTACCCTGTGCTTTCAGGAAGGTATAGGCCATACCGCCGCCGATGATCAGAGTGTCGCATTTCTCAAGCAGGTTGGAGATTACGTTCAGTTTGTCCGCAACCTTTGCGCCGCCCAGAATCGCTACAAACGGTCTTACCGGGTTCTCTACCGCGTTGCCGAGGAAGTTGATCTCTTTCTCCATCAGGTATCCGACTACATTCTCTCCGCCTTTTGCCTTGATGTATTTGGTAACGCCTGCAACGGAAGCATGCGCTCTGTGAGAAGAACCAAACGCGTCGCATACATAAATGTCAGCCAGATCAGCCAGCTCTTTGCTGAATTCGTCGCCGTTCTTGGTCTCTTCCGCTCCGCGGAAACGGGTATTCTGAAGCAGTACCACATCTCCGTCTTTCATATTCTCTACGGCTTTTGTAGCAGCTTCGCCGGTCACATGATAATCCGACACGAATACCACTTCTTTGCCCAGTTTCTCAGACAGGCGTTTTGCAACCGGAGCCAGGGATTCTCCCTCGTTCGGGCCGTTTTTCACCTTGCCCAGATGAGAGCAGAGGATCACCTTTGCGCCATCGTCAATCAGTTTCTTAATGGTCGGAAGAGCCGCCACGATACGGGTCTCATCCGTGATCTCGCCATTTTTCAGCGGAACATTGAAATCGCATCTTACAAGCACGCGTTTGCCTTTTGCGTTAATGTCGTCTACGGTCTTTTTATTCAGTGCCATAGTTCTATCCCTCCTAATGATATTCACCGGATCCTGCCTTGCAGGAGTCCCGCCTGCGGCGGGTCGCATAAGCGGCAGCTTCCATGCCGCAGCATCGCGATCCCCGCGGAGCGTTTTTGTATCGCGGAAAACAATGTTCTTTGCGATACAAAAAAGGGTCCGGTCCTGAAGACCGGACCCTTAAAGGTCTTTGCTTATGATTAGCCAAGCTCTGCGAAGTATTTGATAGTACGAACCATCTGAGAAACGTAGGAGTTCTCGTTGTCATACCAGGAAACAACCTCAACCTGAACTTTTCCGTCCGGAAGCTCAGAAACCATGGTCTGAGTTGCATCGAACAGGGAGCCGTATCTCATACCAACGATATCGCTGGATACGATCTCATCCTCGGTATATCCGAAGGACTCGGTTCCTGCTGCTTTCATAGCTGCATTGATCTCATCCTTGGTTACTTTCTTGCTCAGAACTGCGAACAGAAGCGTGGTAGAACCGGTCGGGGTCGGTACACGCTGAGCAGCGCCGATGAGTTTGCCGTTCAGTTCCGGAATAACAAGGCCGATAGCCTTTGCAGCGCCGGTGCTGTTCGGAACGATATTTACCGCACCTGCACGGGATCTTCTCAGATCGCCTTTTCTCTGCGGTCCGTCAAGGATCATCTGATCTCCGGTGTAAGCGTGGATCGTGCACATGATACCGGACTCGATCGGAGCCAGATCATTCAGAGCCTTAGCCATCGGAGCCAGGCAGTTGGTGGTGCAGGAAGCTGCGGAAATGATGGTATCCTCTTTGGTCAGAGTGGTGTGGTTTACATTGTATACGATGGTCGGCAGATCGTTGCCAGCCGGAGCGGAGATAACCACTTTCTTAGCGCCTGCGGTGACGTGTGCAGATGCTTTTTCTTTGGAGGTGTAGAATCCGGTGCACTCCAGAACTACATCTACGCCGATCTCTCCCCACGGAAGTTCTGCAGCGTTAGCTTTTGCATAGATCTTGATCTCTTTTCCATCAACGATAATGGAGTCGTCCGTTGCGGATACGGTGTCTGCCAGTGCGTATTTACCCTGAGAAGAGTCATACTTCAGCAGGTGTGCAAGCATCTTCGGGGAAGTCAGGTCGTTGATCGCAACTACCTCATATCCCTCAGCACCGAACATCTGTCTGAATGCCAGACGGCCAATACGTCCGAAACCATTGATTGCTACTTTTACTGCCATGTTTCAATTCCTCCTAAAAAGTTGAATAATAAATTTTTGACCTTATAACTCTTTCCATGATTGTTAAAAGATCATCAACCATTACATATTCTACCTAATTTGTCCAAAAATATCAATACCCAATGTCAAAGAATCCCTATTTTTTTTCTTTACTTTCGCGGAAATATCCCATATGATGGAATGAAAGAAACAAACAGTTCCAGCTGTCTTCACCCGGGACAGTGCGGCACTGTTTTTTACGCAGGAGGAAATTTTGAAGATCTTATCTGACTATCATGTACACTCATCCTTTTCAGGAGACAGCAGCGTCTCTCCTGAGGCTGTAATCGAACAGGCAATCTCTCACGGGCTCCAGCATCTGTGCCTCACGGACCACATGGATTATGACTATACGGACGGCGACGTCTGCTTTGAATTCGACCCGCGTGAATATTTTCGCAGGCTGCAGCCCCTGAAAGAAAAATACCGGGATCAGATCGACCTTTGCATCGGCGTGGAACTGGGACTGCGTCCCTATCTGAGCGGGCGGCACCACAGCCTGATCTTTTCCTATCCGTTCGACTTTGTGATCGGATCGATCCACCTGGTAAACAACCGCGATCCCTACTTTCCGTCTTACTTTGAAGGCCGGGATGAGTCGGGCGCATATCTGGAATATTTTCAGTGCGCTCTGCAGAATCTGAGAGCCTATTCCAACTTCGACACCTTTGGCCATCTGGATTATGTGGTCCGTTATGGTCCCAATCAGAACCGTTTTTATTCCTATGAACGGTACCGGGAAATCCTCGACGAGATCCTGCGCACGCTGATCCGCCGTGATATCGGGCTGGAAATCAACACCGGCGGATACCGCCACGGTCTGGAAGAACCCAACCCCTGCAGGGAAATCATCAAGCGCTACCGGGAGCTGGGCGGCCGGATCATCACATTCGGTTCCGACGCCCACGACCCGCTTTTCCTGGGCTACCAGTTTGACCGGGCCGCCGCTCTCGCAAAAGAATGCGGATTTACCAGCTATTATATTTTCCGCCGCCGCAAACCTCAGGAACTTCCTCTGTAGTCCGGCCTGCCGGCCGTCTCTAACAGGTTCCCAGGATCGTGCCGCCGCCTGCCACGTAGTCGCCGTCATAGAAGACGACTGCCTGGCCCGGCGTGACCGCGCGGACCGGCTCGTCAAAAATACATTCCACTTCATCCTCTCCCGTTCGCCGGACCGTACACATGGCTCCCGCGTGATTATAACGGATCTTCGCCAGGCACCGCATTCCGCTCTCCGGCGCTTCCACACCCATCCAGTTCAGACGGTTGGCCCTGAGCCTGTCTGAAAATACGTCTTTTGTCTCCCCGATCACCACTTCATTGGTCTCCGGGCGGATCTCAAGCACTACCACAGGGCGTCCCATGGACAGTCCCAGCCCTTTTCGCTGGCCCACAGTATAATGCGTGATCCCTTTATGCTTCCCGATCACAGTTCCATCCGACCACACAAAATTGCCTTCCGGGATCCTCACTCCCGCATGTTCTTCGATAAAGCGAGCATAATCCTTATCCGGCACAAAACAGATCTCCTGGCTGTCCGGCTTATGCGCCACCGAAAGTCCCAGATTCTCCGCAAACGCGCGTATTTCTTCTTTAGAATATTCTCCCACCGGCATCAGCGTACGGGAAAGCTGCTCCTGGGTCAGATTGTACAGAGCATATGTCTGGTCCTTGGCAGCCGTCTTCGACATCTTGAGAGCATATCTCCCGTTCGGCAGGAGATCGATTCTGGCATAATGACCGGTTGCGATATAATCCGCACCGATCTCCATGCTCCGCCTCAGCAGCGATTCCCATTTCACATACCGGTTGCAGGCGATGCAGGGATTCGGCGTGCGTCCACACAGATACTCGTCCATGAAATAGTCGATCACTTTTTCCTGGAAATCTTTTTTAAAATTCATCACATAATGAGGAATCCCCAGACGTGACGCTACGCGTCTCGCATCCTCTACAGCGCTGAGCCCGCAGCATCCTCCGTTCTCTTCCATCTGCTCCGGCTCCTCATCCTGCCAGATCTGCATGGTCACTCCCCATACCTCATATCCCTGCTGCAAAAGCAGCCAGGCCGCCACAGAGGAGTCTACTCCCCCGGACATGCCTACTACTACCTTTTTTCTCTTCATCTTTAATACTCTTCGCTTTCCTCTTCTTCACCTTCGTGAATATCTGACTTCGGCTTCTCCAGGCCCTCGATCCTGATCCCATGCTTTTCTGCATAGTCCCAGAGCGCCGCATGGATTGCTTCCTCCGCCAGCAGAGAACAGTGTACCTTGACTGGCGGCAGCCCGTCAAGAGCTTCCATAACCGCTTTGTTCGTTACCTGAAGCGCTTCACGGATGTTCTTTCCTTTTACCAGTTCCGTAGCCATACTGCTGGTGGCAATCGCTGCTCCGCACCCGAATGTCTTAAACTTCACATCCCGGATGATCTGGTTTTCATCGATATCCAGATAAATTCTCATAATATCTCCGCATTTTGCGTTCCCTACGGTTCCTATGCCGCTGGCGTTCTCAATCTCTCCAACGTTTCTGGGATTCTGGAAATGATCCATTACTTTATCGCTGTACATATCGTTTTTCCTCGTCTTTCTTTTCTTTATCCTGTGCGGCCGGCATCCTACTGCCGGCGCACAAAGTCTTCATAGAGCGGAGACATTCCTCTTAACTTCTCCACAATCTTTTTAATCGCTTCTACCACATAATCCAGTTCTTCCTCTGTCGTCTCCTCACTGAGGGTCAGGCGGAGCGAACCGTGCGCGATCTCATGGGGCAGTCCGATGGCAAGCAAAACATGGGAAGGATCCAGAGAACCGGATGTGCAGGCGGAACCGCTGGAGCCGCAGATTCCTTCCATATCCAGCATGATCAGGAGAGACTCTCCTTCCACAAACTGAAAGCTGAAGTTCGCGTTGTTCGGCAGACGTCTGGTCCGGTGTCCGTTCAGTCTGGTATAAGGCACTTCGTGAAGCACGCGGTCGATCAGATGATCCCGCAGTTTTCTTTCCATTGCCGTCCTTTCTTCCATGGTACGCACCGCGCGTTCTACTGCCGCGCCGTATCCCACAATTCCCGGCACATTCTCCGTACCGGCACGGCGTTTCCTCTCCTGAGCTCCGCCGTGAATAAAACTGCGGATCTTCACCCCTTTGCGGATATAGAGGAAACCGATGCCCTTGGGCCCGTTCAGCTTGTGTCCGCTGGAGCTGAGCATGTCGATCCCCAGTTCATCCACCTGGATGGGAATCTGGCCGAACGCCTGCACCGCGTCCGTATGGAACAGGATCCCATGCTCTCTGGCGATCTGCCCGATCTCTTTCACCGGCTGGATGGTTCCGATCTCATTGTTGGCAAACATGATGCTGATCAGGATCGTCTCCGGACGAACAGCCTTCTTCAGCTGATCCAGCTTCACGATCCCGGATTCATCCACATCCAGATACGTCACTTCATACCCTTGCTTTTCCAGCCACTGGCAGGTATGCAGCACCGCGTGATGTTCGATCTTCGACGTGATAATATGATTGCCCTTCGCACGGTACGCTTCCGCCGCCGCTTTGATGGCCCAATTATCGGCTTCTGTGCCGCCGGCAGTGAAATAGATCTCTTCCGGCTTTGCGCCCAGCGCTCCGGCGATAGTTTCCCGGCTGGCAGCGATCGCCTCCTTGCTCTTCTGAGAAAACTGGTATACGCTGGACGGATTGCCGTACAGTTCGGAAAAATACGGAAGCATGGCTTCCACCACTTCCGGCGCCGTCTTTGTCGTTGCTGCATTATCTAAATAAATCATGTTCTAATCACTCCTCTTCTATTCCATGCATCCGCAGGTCTTCTTTCGCATCCCGTACCCTCCGGCTTTCTTCCGCCAGATCACTGAGCTTCATCTCGTCCACGGTACGGTTCACGCTTTCGTTAATCTTCTTCCAAACATATTTGGCCACACACAGGTCTTCCCCGCTGCAGCCGCCTTTTCCGAGAAGGCCCGGACACTCTACCGGACTTAAGCTGCCCTCCAGTGCCCGCAGGATATCGCCCACCGAGATCTCTTCCGCAGGGCGTTTCAGCAGATACCCTCCTCCTGCTCCGCGGAAGCCTTCCACCAGCTCCGCTTTGCGGAGCCTGGCGATCAATTGTTCCAGATAGTTCTCTGATATGTTCTGTCTGGCCGCGATACTGGCCAGCGATACCGGTTCTTCCCCGCCATACTGGGCCAGGTCAATCATCGCCCGCAGGCCGTAACGTCCTTTTGTAGATAATTTCATCCTGTCCACCTTTAATTCCTAGCATTTTACTAGGTTTTATGTTCTGATCATATCATCTGTCCCTGGTTCTGTCAAGCACCCGAAATGAATATATTTAAAAACAAAAGCTATCGCAGGATTTCTATGAAATCATCGACTCAGTTTGTCAAAGGGACCCTGATCCTGGCCTTCGCGAATCTGCTGTGCAGATTTCTGGGTTTCTTCTATAAGATATTCCTGGCACAGGCCCTCGGTGCGGAAGGAATGGGTATCTACCAGCTGATTTTTCCCGTTTTTTCTGTCTGCCATGCGCTGACGGCTTCCGGAATCGAAACGGCCATTTCCCGTTTTACCGCTTCCAGGAAGGAGGATGGCGCATCCTTTCTGTACGCAGGAGTTTCCATCTCTCTTGCCGCATCCTTTCTGACCGGAGCAGTACTGTGGCTGGGCGCTGCATCTATCTCCGTCCGTCTGCTGCATGAACCCCGCTGCGAGGTTCTTCTTCAGATCCTGGCTGCGGCGATTCCTCTGGCCGCTTTCCACGGGTGTTTCTCCGGTTACTGCCTGGGCAGAAAACAAACCGCCGTCCCTGCCGCCGCCCAGTTTCTGGAACAGGCCGCGCGCATCGGCACCGTCTGGCTTCTCTGCGGCATCTATGTCTATCAGGGAAAAGAAATTACCCCTTCACTGGCCGTATTCGGACTTCTGGCAGGAGAAACAGCGTCATCACTGCTGATGCTCTCTTTTGTCTCGCCGGGACGTCCCGACCTGCATCCGGTCTCCAAGTATCTGAAAAAATGCCGGACTCTTCTTTCCATGGCTCTGCCGCTCACCGGAAACCGCCTGACGCTTGCTCTGCTTCAGAGTCTGGAAGCCGCCCTGATTCCTCTCTGCCTGCGCAAGTCCGGGCTCAGCACTGCGGATGCCTTGAGTCTCTACGGGATTCTTACCGGAATGTCCATGTCGTTTCTCATGTTTCCCAATGCGCTGACCGCCTCTGTATCTTCCATGCTGCTTCCCGCAGTCTCGGAAGAACAGGCCCGCGGTGATCAGAGAAGAATCTCGCTGACCATCGAATATACCCTGCAGTTCGGTCTGACCATCGGGATTTTCTGTATGGGGCTCTTTCTCCGCTACGGACAGCAGCTTGGCGAACTGTTTTTCCAGGAACCTCTGGCAGGACGATTTCTGGTCACGCTGGCATGGATCTGTCCCTTCCTGTACCTGACCGGCAATCTGAACAGCATCCTGCACGGATTGGGAGAGACCGGGATCACGTTTTTCAACCAGCTGACAGGCAGCGGAATCCGCATCCTTTTCGTTGTCTTTCTGGTTCCCGCTCTGGGAATCCAGGGCGTCCTGCTTGGCATTCTGGCCAGTCAGCTTATACTGAGCATACTCGGGATTCTGGCCGTATCGCGCCATGTAACCCCCTCGATCGGTCTGGACAGTCTGGTCCTGAAACCGCTCGGGGCTCTGATCCTTTCCCTGGGAGGTGTGGAACTGATGAAACATTTATGCCCCATCCTTCGTCTGGGCGGCGAATTATTTACGCTGGTCCTCAGCATCTGCCTGATGGCTGCCGTCTATTTTCTTCTGATGATCCTGGCCGGTATCCGTAAAATTTTTCGTCTTTGAAAGACCGTCTTTGTCGGGCGCCGATTGGCATTTACAACGCGAAAAACTTATACTATAATAGAAAATTGTCAGGGACAGACGCATGTCCCGGCCGAAGGAGACGAAAGGAGACATTATGGGATTCACATTCAACAAAAAACTGCCCATCCCGAAAGAGATCAAAGCCATGTATCCGCTTTCGGAAAAATGCGCAGCCATAAAAGCACAGAGAGATAAAGAAATCCGGGACGTAATCACCGGAGCAGACGACCGTTTCCTGATCATTATCGGCCCCTGCTCGGCGGACAATGAGACGGCTGTCATGGATTACCTCCACAGACTGGTGCCCGTCCAGGATAAGATCAAAGATAAATGTATTATTATACCTCGCATATATACCAACAAACCCCGCACCACGGGAGAAGGCTATAAAGGAATGGTGCATCAGCCGGATCCGGAAGCCGCTCCGGATCTGCTGGCCGGACTCGTCGCCATCCGGAAGCTGCACATACGCAATATTGAAGAAACAGGTCTGACTGCTGCCGATGAGATGCTTTATCCGGAAAACTGGTGGTATCTCTCCGATCTGCTTTCCTATGTGGCCGTAGGAGCCAGATCCGTAGAAGACCAGCAGCACCGCCTTACCGTCAGCGGTTTCGATGTGCCGGCCGGCATGAAGAATCCCACCAGCGGCGACATGACGGTTATGCTGAACTCTGTAGTCGCCGCCCAGCACGCGCACAATTTTATCTATCGCGGATGGGACGTCAATACTGGCGGCAACCCGCTGGCACATACCGTTCTGCGGGGTGCAGTGAACAAACGGGGCGCGACGATTCCCAACTACCACTACGAGGATCTTCTCCTGCTGCTGCATCTTTATCAGGAAAAGAACCTGAAAAACCCCGCCTGCGTAGTGGACACGAACCATTCGAACTCCAACAAACAATATCTGGAACAGATCCGGATCACCAAAGAGGTCCTGCACAGCCGCCAGTACAATCCCGATATCCACAAGCTGGTCAAGGGACTGATGATCGAAAGTTATATTGAGGACGGCTCGCAGGGTATTCACGATAAAGTGTACGGCAAATCCATCACCGACCCATGCCTGGGCTGGGAGAAAACCGAACGTCTTCTCTATGAGATCGCAGAAAAATGCTGATATATACGGAGCGGAGATCAGGCTGACTGCGCCTGATCCCCGCTCCTCATTTATCTTACATATTTCTGAATAAAATTCAGCATAATCTTGCGCGTCTCCTCGTAAGCATTGGCGGTCTCAAACCGCCGCTCCGGATGCCACTGGAGCGCCAGAATCTTCATCTCGTCCGATCCGAACGCTTCCACGATCCCATTTTCCCGGTCCAGGGCCAGCGGTTCAAAACAAGGGGCAAGATCCGCTTCAAAGATACAGTCGTCATGGTAATTGTTCACCCAGATATTCCGCTCTTCTTTTATCAGCCACACCTGATGGTCCACTCCGCGCTTTCTCTCAACGGGCAGATCCGGATGATAACGGAGCTTCCCTCCGAACATGACATTGATATACTGCATTCCCCGGCAGGTCGCGATAATCGGGATTCCATGCGCCACGCAGTAATGGATCACCTGTTCCTCCATACGATCCCGGTGAGGCTGCAGCTCATCTTCATGGGGACGGTCATACATCTCCGGCGGCAGGGAACCTCCTCCTACCACGATCAGCAGGTCCCTTTTCTTATTGAACAGCATCTCCACATTTTTGGTAAAATTTGACACGGCTTTCGGGATAAATCCCAGCAGTTCGTAGAACCGCACATATCCGGATTCCAGGATGTCCACCGGATCACCATACTGATTTACCCCTTCCCTCTGGGTAATCAAAGCGCTCAGATTCCGGTACTGTATACCTTCTTCGATCTTTCCGCTCTTGCAGTCCATGGACAGATAGCTTAAAGACGCCACGTAATCATAGATCTTTTCCCCGCAGCCGATGGCGGCAGGTATTTCAAATTCCGCGCAGCGGATCGCCATGTGGGAAGCCGCGCCCCCATAACAGGTAATAAATCCTTTGATTCCCTTTGTGAACACCCACTCGTATCCCGGATCCGCCTTAGGCACTACTACGATCTTATCATGAATATCCGCATCCGGCTCCTCTTCCAGCAGGACCGCTTCGCCTTCTACCTTTTTCGTCGTGATAAAATTCGGCCTTGCCTCATACACTTCGACCACATCCAGGCTGGTGCGGTCCACGATCACTTCAGGAAGCGAAAGTTCCCGGAACTGCTGGTACTTCACGTGCCTTCTCTGGATCAGGGTTTCCAGCCTGTCCTTCAGTTCCTCCGCGATCATATACTGCGGAATCTTGAAATCTTCGATCTTCAGCCAGGAAAGATCCTGCCGGGCAATCTCCAGCACATTGCCCGTACGTATCAAAAGCTCCAGGATCAGACTCAGGGATTTTGTAAACTCAAATTTAAAATATTCTCTCTGACGCACCGCGCTCCGTATAAAATGGATCAGCTGTCCTGCCTCGACCGAAATACTATGCTCGTCCAGTGCCTGTTGGATCCGGGACAGTTCCAGGGCGTCCGGGCGCCCTTCGGTTCTCTGACGGTGTCTGGAAGGTCCCGGACGAAAATTCATCTGATCATAACGCTCCGTACGGATATCATAGGTTCCCACACGCAGATGGCCGTATTTCCGGTTAAATTCTGCCCGGGTCATGCGGTCCATGGAGAAATCCCGGAAGTCCCTCTCAAACTCCGTAGCCACCGTGGAGATCGACTGCATAAATGCGTCTACATCCTCAGCGGGAAACCAGCTCGTCCCCGGTTCCGAGGCAGGTCCGCATTCCGTAAGACTTCTTAAGAATGCTCTGGCCATAAAAGCCATTCTGGCCTGGCGGGCAAACTGGGGCGTTCCATAGAGCTGCAGAGCCGTCATGAGATTCTGAACCGACGCCAGTATCTGATGAACGGAGATTTCCTGGTTCGCCAGCCGGGCTTCTTCATTCTCACGGATCTCTTCCAGACTCTTCAGCGCGTCCAGGTCTTCCTCCAGGATTTCATCAAAATGCAGGATCGCATACTCGGTCACTTCCTTCAGGCTCTCCGTCAGACAGCGGCGTTCTTCTTCCGTGAACCCATAATCCAGCAGACACCCGGTCCTCTCTTCCGTCCCGAAATCATAAGTGGAAAATACGATTTCGAACTCAATCTTGTCATGGGCCGTCAGATTACGCTTCAGCGCCTCCTGATAATATTTCACCAGCCGCAGCGCCAGCGGCTCGTCTACCTTCTGCGGGATCAGCGAATAGAAAGAATATTCCAGACAGATATAAGGTTTATTTCCTATCTGGTGCATAAGGTCCTGATCCAGCTTTCTGAAACCGATAGCCGCGATCCCCTGGTTCCAGGCCCGCCGCGTGATGATGGCCCGGTACAGGGAATAATCCAGCGGCCGCGGATTGGTACCGATGATCTCGGACGGATTCCAAAAAGCCATATCCGACAGCATCATAGGAGTATCGGTCACCACGTTGCGGTGATGGGCATACATGGCTCCCGCATCCTGCAGCAGTCGGAAAAAGGCCTGATCATCGTAAGAACCCGCCTGTTTGTAACTGGCCACCAACGGCCGCATCTGGAAAAGGATCACCCGGTTGTCCTGATCGATGGCAAATTCAATATCCAGCGCCAGTCCGTCCATGATCTGCTCCAGTTCCCGGACTGCCCGCAGCAGTTCTCTCCACGGCGTGTGCAGGAGGTTCTCATCCACGTTGCGGATCACCTTCATCATCCTGCCTGCCGACCCGCTGGTCACGCTGTCCGTCGATCCGGTCTCATCATAGTTAATCAGATAGTAAGGCCGGTGATTCTGGATATCCCTTGTAAAGACAACTCCCCCGTACCGCACATTCTTTGCCTGGCACTGAATCAGCACCTGCTCGTTCTCCACCTGCCGGATATCTCTGGCATAAGAAGCAATTACCGAATCTACCGCCCGGATAATCTCCTCCTTACTTGAAGAATTCACATCCAGTATGCTTTTATAATGTCCCGCGTTGGACCGCTGAAAGGAATCTTCTGCAGAAGAAGAGCTTCTCACCACGATGCGCCGGCCTTTAAACTGCTCCATAATCTCCCGGCACACCGCCTGTTTGTCCTTCTGGTAATCTCTGATATACAGAATATACATTTCCTCAATGACAGATTCACGGACCAGACTTCGGAGCGCGAACAGCGTATCTGCTTTTGTCGATATGAGTTTCCTGTGTTCTTCCATGGTCTCCTCCCGTTAAAAAAGCGCACAGATCCCCCGGATCCATGCGCCTTTGCATGTCGTCAGTCATCCTCTCGGATGAGCCTTGCTGTATTCCTTTCTCATTCCCGGCTGAAATCCGGCATAGATCTGCGTCGCAGTCAGGTCCGAATGTCCCAGCATTTCCCGGATGGTCTGCAGCTGCGCGCCTCCGGCGGCCATATGGGCCGCGCAGGAATGGCGGAACATCCTTGGCGTAATATCTTTCTCGATGCCGGCCTTAGCCGCATAACTCTTCAGAACTTTCCAGAATCCCTGGCGGCTCATAGGCATGCCGGAACAGTTCAGGAAAAGAAAGTCACTGTCTTCTTTTTTCAGAAACGCGTCACGGCCTTTTTCCATATATTGACGCAATGCCTGTCCCGCCTTTTTTCCAAACGGAATCATGCGTTCCCGGTCGCTTTCTCTGCAGATCACCCATCCGAAATGCAGATTCACGTCTCCGGTCTTCAAATGAACCAGCTCGCTGACCCGAAGTCCGGTGGCGTACAGAAGCTCCAGCATGGCTTTATCCCGGCTGCCTTTGGGGCCGTCTGTCACCGGCTGGTCCAGAAGACTCTCCATCTCCTGGACCGTCAGAATATCCGGAAGCTGACGTTCGACTCTGGGCGCCTTCAACCGGAGAGCCGGATCTTCCGGTATCCGGTGTTCGCGTACCAGATATTCAAAAAAAGCCTTCATAGAGGCAACATACCTGGAAATCGTAGATGGAGCCATGCCGCTCCGCTCCAGATCCAATACATATGCGTTCAGAATCGTAGCCGTAACCTCATCGATGCGCTCCACACCTTTTCCTTTCGCGTATGCCGCCATCTTCGTCAGATCACTGTGGTAAGACAGCACCGTATTATGAGAAGCTTTCCTGACTTCTCCCAGATAACTTACAAAACACTGTATCTCATAGTCCATAACATGCCCTCGTCTGTAAAAAAATTCCCCGTTCCGGAAATTTTCTGTCTGCGCGCACATTTTCAATGTCCCTCTGCGTGCGCTGCGGTACAAGTATAGCCGAGAATGGCTGAAATTTCAACAATTTCAGGATATTTTTCTGAGAACCTGCTGCAAAATAAGCGGATTGACGCCTGCTTCCGTCCCGATCCCAAATAACAGGAAAAAAAATCCGGCCACTATCAGGCAAAAATATCTTTTCCGGTTCCTTCCGCCATACATGGTCCACAGAAGAACCCATCCAAAAGCTGGAAGATAAAAGAAAAACTGCGGGAAAATTCCCGCCGCGCAGATCAGAATTCCCGCCAGGCCCAGACGGACGACAGAAATACTGAGAGCCGTTCCCCAGGCCATTCCCAGCAGAAATACCAGGCCCGCAAAAACTGCCGGAGCCACGGGCAGCACCCCGCAGCAGACTGCCAGAAAATACTGACCGCAGCGGTACCTTCCCACATAACTCAAAAGCTTTCCTGAATCAATCCTCAGATTTGCGTACTGATTCAGGAAATATTCGCTGAAAATCCCTGCCAGCGCCGCGCTGTTCTGCACCTGCACCACTGCGACCCCGGCCAGAATCCCGCAGAAAAAGAACATCAGATATCCCGCCGGACGCGTCATATACTTGCTGAAAACAGATTCTCCCATAAGTGTTCCTCCCTGCTTATTATATGAGCAGAGATAGGACGATATATCAGATCCGGGTACATTTTTTATAGACGGCTTCCGACGCTTTCAGCACCGCGTTCCTCATACCGTATTCCTCCAGCGCCGCTACGCCTTCTATCGTCGTACCCGCCGGAGAACACACCTTGTCTTTCAGGATTCCCGGATGTTCTCCCGTTTCAAGCACCATGGCCGCCGCACCTTTTACCGCCTGAGCCGCAAATACATATGCCTGTTTCCGGGGCATGCCGCATCTTACCGCACTGTCTGCCAGAGCCTCAATAAACATGTAGGCAAAGGCCGGAGAACTGCCGCTGGCGCACACAACCGCGTCCATCAGTCTTTCGTCAACCAGTTCCGCCTTCCCGCAGGATAAAAATATCCTTTTCAGCATCTCCAGTTCCTGAGGCGTATATTCTTCCTGAATGCAGCTGATACCGGTCATTCCTTCACCAATCATCGCCGGCGTATTGGGCATAGCCCGGGCAATCCGCTTGTCGTTCCCGAGACTCAGTTTCAGCTGTTCGATGGTTCTTCCCGGCGCCAGGGAGATCACCACATGTTCCGGTGTCACCATATACCGGATAGCCTTCAGCACCTCTTCATAAAACTGGGGTTTCACTGCCAGGATCAGATATTTGCAGCGGTTTGCGCACTCCGCGTTTGAATCCGCATACATGACTCCGGTCTCCTCATAGACCCGCCGCTTCGTCGTCTCGGTCTTTGCAGTAAAGATCAGATCTTCCTTCGGAAATTCCTTCAGCAGACCGTGCAGGATCGCGCTCCCCATATTACCCATTCCAATAAAACCTATCTTTGCCAACCTGTATGTACCTCCTGTTCCTATAAAAAAAGGATGCCGTTTTCACGACATCCCCTTTGTTATCTTTTCTATTCGTTATTATTTTGCATATTCCGTCGCTCTGCTCTCGCGAATCACATTGACCTTGATCTGACCAGGGTATTCCAACTCAGCTTCAATCTGTTTGGAAATATCACGCGCAAGCAATACCATCTGCGCGTCGTCTACCTGATCCGGAACTACCATAACCCGAATCTCTCTGCCTGCCTGAACAGCAAAAGATTTTTCTACTCCTTTGTAGGAGTTCGCAATATCTTCCAGTTGTTTTAATCTGTTTGTATAAGTCTCCAGCGTCTCTCTTCTCGCACCTGGTCTGGCCGCCGATATGGTATCCGCAGCCTGTACAATACAGGCGATCAGAGATGTGGGCTCCACATCACCATGATGGGCCTCCACTGCATTGATGACAATCTGAGATTCCTTATACTTTTTGCATAAATCCACGCCAATCTGAATATGGGAACCTTCCATTTCATGGTCAATGGATTTACCAATATCATGTAAAAGTCCGGCTCTCTTTGCCAAACGGACATCGACGCCAATCTCCCCCGCTAATAAGCCCGCCAAATGAGCCACCTCGATAGAATGCTTCAGAGCATTCTGTCCGTAGCTGCTGCGGAACTTCATACGTCCAAGCAGACGCACAAGTTCCGGGTGAATACCGTGAACGCCCACTTCCAGCGTCGCAGCTTCCCCTTCTTCACGAATCATCGTATCAACTTCTTTTTGGGCTTTTTCCACCATCTCTTCGATCCTTGCCGGATGAATACGCCCATCTACAATGAGTTTTTCAAGCGCAATCCGTGCCACTTCACGGCGTATCGGATCGAATGCTGACAGAATCACAGCTTCCGGCGTATCGTCTATAATCAGATCCACGCCGGTCAGGGTCTCAAGAGTACGGATATTTCTGCCCTCTCGCCCTATAATGCGTCCTTTCATCTCGTCGTTCGGAAGCTGAACCACAGAAATCGTGGTCTCGGACACATGATCGGCCGCACATTTCTGAATGGCATTCACAATATATTCCTTTGCCTTCTTGTTCGCTTCCTCTTTTGCCCTGCTTTCCAATTCCTTGACCAGCTTGGCAGTTTCATGTTTTACATCGTCTTCAACTGTTTTTAAAAGATATTCTTTTGCTTGTTCGGAGGTAAGGCCTGAGATTCTCTCCAGTTCCTGTAACCGCTTCGCAGACAGCGCTTCTACTTCTGCACGTTTTTTCGCAAGCTGCTCTTCCCGTACAGCAAATCCCGCTTCCCGCCGTTCGATGGCTTCCGTCTTCTTATCCAGGGCTTCTTCCTTCGAAAGTACACGGCGTTCATAACGCTGGAGCTCCGCTCTGCGCTCTTTGGTCTCTTTATCCAGCTCGTTCTTGGTCTTCATAGACTCTTCTTTTGCTTCCAGCAGCGCTTCGCGCTTCTTCGTCTCTGCTGTCTTCAAGGCTTCATCTATGATCTCTCTCGCTCTGTCTTCTGCATTCCCGATCTTAGCCTCTACGACCTTCTTGCGATAGCCGATCGCACAGGGCCAGACCACTGCAGCTGTCAGGACGAGTGTAACCGCCACGGCCACAATAATCTCAACCATATACAGGAGCACCTCCTTATTAAGTTTTCATTGTACATTATACATACACAATGATTAAATTTTAAACTGTTTTTACAATTATGTCAAGTCTAACGTAGACTCTTTTGTGCAACAGTTCAAGGCGTATCCTGTATATCTTCCCCCATTACAGAGAGAATATCTCCTGTCCGGAAGCCCCGGCGGAGAAGCGCGGACATGAGCCGCCGCTTCTGCTTTTCGTCACAGCTCTCCCGGTCATAACCCTTTTTCTCCAAAAAATCCCGGATCATTTCCTTCTCGTCCGCCGGTTCCAGTTCCCCGCAGACTTTTTGAATCAGCTCTTCAGAAGCCCCGGCGCGGTACCGGAGTTCCTGGGCGAGAAGGCTCCTGCTCTTTTTCCCGCAGCCATTCTCCAGATAATTGCGCACAAAACGCTCATCATCCAGATACCCGAAACTCTTCACATATTCCACAGCCGCAGCTGCTTCTTCCTGCTCAAATCCGGCTCTCAGAAGCCGGTCCGTAAGCTGGCTTTCTGTCCGGTCAGACCTCTCCAGCAGGCGAAGCGCCTTAAGCTTTGCCCTTCTCAGCCGGCTTTCCGGAGTCTCCTGCTCCCGGCTGTCCTGGCTCTGACTGGCCTTCCGCTGCCGGCGATACCGGTAATCCATAATGTTCTCTTACTTTCCTTTCCACTTCCTCGCAGATCTGAGGATTGTCCTTCAGGTACTGTTTCGCATTCTCCCTGCCCTGTCCGATCTTGGCGTCGTTGTACGCATACCATGCTCCGCTTTTTACGACTACGCCGCAGTCCGCCGCCAGATCCAGAATATCTCCTTCTCTGGAAATCCCTTTGCCGAACATGATATCAAATTCTGCCTCCCGGAAAGGCGGCGCGATCTTATTCTTCACCACTTTGACGCGGGTACGGTTGCCCACTACTTCGCCGCCCTGCTTCAGCGCTTCGATCCTGCGGACATCCAAACGGACCGAAGAATAGAACTTCAGAGCGCGGCCTCCGGTAGTCGTCTCCGGATTGCCGAACATCACGCCCACCTTCTCGCGGAGCTGATTGATAAAGATCACCACACAGTTGGTCTTGCTGATCACCGCAGTAAGCTTCCGGAGTGCCTGGGACATCAGGCGGGCCTGAAGGCCCACATGGGAATCACCCATATCCCCGTCTATCTCCGCCTTCGGCACCAGCGCCGCCACCGAGTCCACGATTACGATGTCAATGGCGCCGGATCGCACCATGGTCTCCGTGATCTCCAGTGCCTGTTCGCCGTTATCCGGCTGAGAAATGTAAAGATTGTCAATGTCTACGCCGATATTCTTGGCATATACCGGATCCAGCGCGTGCTCGGCGTCGATAAATCCCGCTATGCCACCTCGCTTCTGCACTTCTGCCACCATATGTAAAGCCACTGTCGTCTTACCGGAGGACTCCGGTCCGTAAATCTCCACTACTCGTCCCTTGGGCACTCCGCCCGCTCCCAGCGCAATATCCAGACTCAAAGATCCCGTAGGCACCGTCTCCACCTGCATGTGGCCGGTATCTCCCAGTTTCATCACGGAACCCTTTCCATACTGCTTCTCAATCTGACTCAGCGCCGCGTCCAGCGCCTTTAATTTATCCTCTTTGCCCATAGATATCTCCTTCTATACTCACAGATTTCACAATACGAACTTTTGTTCGATTCCCTGTTCTTATCCTATCCTATCGCGCGCCGGATGTCAAGGAGTAAAAAAGCCGATATGGAAATCTCCGACAGATCTCCATACCGGCAGCGAGCTCCGCGTCATTCCCTGCCCGGGAGCTATTATTTTTTCGTGATATAGCCTTTCGCCTTCAGTGTCTCCGCACAGAGCACAGCCCCGCCTGCCGCGCCGCGCACGGTATTGTGGGAAAGGCCGATAAATTTCCAGTCATAAATGCTGTCCTCGCGCAGACGTCCCACCGAAACGCCCATACCGTTCTCATAATCCACATCTGCCTTTACCTGGGGCCGGTTATCTTCTTCCATATAACGGATGAACTGCTTCGGCGCGCTGGGCAGTCCGGCTTCCTGAGGGAATCCGCGGAAATTCACCAGACGGTCGATGAGTTCTTCTTTCGTAGGTTTCCTGCGGAATTTCACGAATACAGCCGCCGTGTGGCCGTTCAGCACAGACACACGCACGCACTGGCAGGTGATCTTCGGCTCCTCCGCCTTCACGATCACGCCGTTTTCAATATGTCCCCACAGGCGCAGCGGCTCCTGCTCGGATTTTTCTTCTTCTCCGGCGATATAGGGGATCAGGTTCTCCACCATCTCCGGCCAGTCTTTGAATGTCTTGCCCGCGCCGGAGATCGCCTGATAAGTGGTGGCCACCACCTCGTAAGGCTCGAACTCTTTCCATGCCGTCAGTACCGGAGCGTAACTCTGGATGGAGCAGTTCGGTTTTACAGCAATAAATCCTCTTGTGGTACCGAGGCGTTTCTTCTGGAACTCGATCACGTCGAAATGCTCCGGATTGATCTCCGGCACAACCATCGGCACATCCGGAGTCCAGCGGTGCGCGCTGTTGTTGGACACTACCGGAGTCTCTGTTTTCGCATATGCTTCCTCGATAGCGCGGATCTCGTCCTTGCTCATATCTACGGCGCTGAATACAAAATCAACCTCCGCAGCTACTTTTTCCACTTCATTTACATTCATAACCACGATTTTCTTAACCGCTTCCGGCATAGGCGTATCCATCTTCCAGCGGCCGCCGACCGCTTCTTCATAAGTCTTTCCTGCCGAACGTTCGCTGGCGGCGATGGTCGTCACCTCGAACCACGGATGATTCTCCAGCAAAGAAATAAACCTCTGTCCCACCATTCCGGTACCGCCCAGGATACCGACTCTCAACTTTTCACTCATTTTTCATTCTCCTCTGTTCTGTGCGCGTGTCATACAACCGTTCTTACTGTCTGTCCGTGCTATGCGCACATTTGTCTTTCCTATGAAATATTACAGGATTCTTCGTGAAAATGCAAGCCCTTTATTTCCGCGGGCAGCGATCCGGACAGTCTTCTTTCAGATATGCCCGGCACGCCTCGATCTCTTTCTCCATGGCCTCTTTGCCCGGAGCGCCCGCCGTGAGCCGCTTGTCCACACAGGTCTCCAGAGAGATGGCATCGTAAATATCTTCCTCAAAGACAGGGCTGACCGCGCGGTACTCTTCCAGAGTCAGATCATCCAGCGCTTTGCTCCGGTCGATGCAGTACAGCACCAGCCGCCCCACGATCCCGTGAGCGTCCCGGAACGGCACTCCACGCTTCACCAGATAATCCGCCGCGTCTGTGGCATTGGTAAACCCGTGCCTTGCGCTGTCGCGCATACGGTCTTTGCGGAAGGTGATCGTATCCAGCATCCCGGTGAACAGGGCGATGCACCCCTTAGTTGTATCCATGGCGTCAAAGGGCAGTTCCTTGTCTTCCTGCATATCCTTGTTGTAAGCCAGCGGTATCCCCTTCATCGTGGTCAGCAGGGCGGTCAGCGCTCCGTAGACCCGTCCGGTCTTTCCGCGTACCAGCTCCGCGATATCCGGATTCTTCTTCTGAGGCATGATAGAACTTCCCGTACTGTACGCGTCGTCGATCTCCACAAACTGATATTCATTGCTGTTCCAGAGGATAATCTCCTCGCAGAAACGGCTCAGATGCATCATTACGATGGACATGGCCGACAGATACTCGATCAGATAGTCCCGGTCGGACACCGCGTCCATACTGTTCGCCATAGGCCCGTAGAAGTCCAGCAGTTCCGCAGTGTATTCCCGGTCCAGAGGATATGTGGTCCCGGCCAGCGCGCCGGCTCCCAGAGGACAGTAATTCATCCTCTCATAGATATCATGCAGGCGCAGGCGGTCTCTCTTGAACATTTCAAAATAAGCTCCCATATGATGGGCCAGCGTGATCGGCTGCGCTTTCTGCAGGTGGGTAAATCCCGGCATGATCGTTTCTTTATTTTCTTCCATGATCCTCAGCAGTACCTGCAGCAGATTCTTCAGGAGCTCATCAGTCTCCCGCACTTCCTGTCTCGTATACAGACGCATGTCCAGAGCCACCTGGTCGTTGCGGCTCCTTCCAGTATGCAGTTTCTTTCCCACGTCGCCGATCCGGCCGATCAGATTCGCCTCCACGAAACTGTGAATATCCTCATATTCATCGGTGATCTTAAGCTTTCCGGATTCCACGTCCTCCAGGATTCCCTGAAGCCCTTTCAGGATCCGGTCTCTTTCTTCTTCCGTCAGAATTCCCTGCTTCGCCAGCATCTTCACATGAGCCATGCTGCCCTCTATATCCTGTCTGTAAAATTTCTGATCGAAAGAGATCGACGCGTTAAACCGGTACACCAGCTGATCTGTCTCTTTCGTAAAACGTCCGCCCCATAACTGTGCCATAGGTATCTTTCCTTTCTCATATGCAAAATCAATCTTTTGTCGTCCATTGTATCACAAAGCAGGCACAACGCACAATTCTTTTCCGTTTTCGGGCAGCAAAAAGGGGCAGAACCGCTGCCCCTTTTTGCTTTATATGGGATTAAACACTCAAAACTAGTACTTGTCGCCTTATTTTTTCCGGGAGATCGTGTAATACGCCAGCGCTACGCTGATACCTCCCACCATATTGCCCAGCGTCACCCAGAGCAGATTATGTACATAGCCGGCCAGAGAGATCCCCTCCACTCCGTTCGGAGCGATCAGTCCCACTGCCATCACCGTCATATTGGCGATGCTGTGCTCAAATCCACATGCCATGAACACGTAGATACACCAGAATACCATGATCAGCTTGCCGGCTTCCGACTTCATCTTTGCCGCGCACCACACCGCAAGACATACCAGGATGTTGCAGAAGATCGCTTTGACAAAGAGCTGCGGCGCCGTGCCGCCCATCTTGGCCGCCGCCGTAGTAGCGAAATATGCACCTACATTTCCTGTAGGGATCCCGGCAAAACAGAACAGAGCCGCCGCCGCCAGAGAACCTGCCAGATTTCCCACATAGCAGAAGATCCAGAGCTTCACTGTATCAATCCACGGCACTGTTTTTGATAAAGAAGCAGACGCCATTACGAAATTATTGCCGGTAAACAGTTCCGCGCCGGCCATCACCACAAGGCTTAACGCCGCGGCGAACGAAAACGGCTGAACCACACGGACAAGCACATTGTCAGCCGCCGAGAAATAGCTTCCCAACGTAAACGTGACGAAACCGCCGAAGGCAATAAAAATACCGGCCACCACAGCCGCCACAAAATAACCTAAGGGATTATTCTTCATCAGAGCTGCCTTTCCCTTTGCTGCATTACATACGCTCATAAATTCATCATAAAACATATTCATTCATCCTCCGTCCGATCTAAAGATCGTTAATATAATAACATACTCTCTCTGTTCTGGAATTGTACAATCTGTATGAAAAGATGCCGGCATAATTTTTTTAAAAAAGGTCTTTACTTTCAAAAGCGCATCGTGTATAATAACCTTCGTTGTGAGACAACAGGCTTCCGTGGCTCAGTTGGTAGAGCACTTCACTCGTAATGAAGGGGTCGCCGGTTCGAGTCCGGCCGGGAGCTTTTCTTTCTTTAAAAATCCCCCATGGAACAGTGCCATGAGGGATTTTTCATTATCAAATCTTTACCGGCTTATTCCTCCGGACGCTCCACTTTCAGCGGCACGTCTTCCTCTGCCTTAAACACATAACCGCAGCTGCACGCGGTATCCTCGATAACCCTTCCGCGGTTGGTAAATACCTCTACTTCTTTGCCGCACTGAGGGCATACTCTTTCTTCCGGCACCGGGGTACGGTATTGAGCTTCACAACCATCCATGACTGCCATAGTGGCACCTCCTTTTTTATAACTCATGCTGTGTTTTTGTCACACCTATACTATAACTCCGCCTGTATTTTCTGTCAATTCCAATCACCCGTTCCAGCCGGCGATCCTGACCAGTTCCTGCTCCGCGTATACATATGCGGAGACAGGGAAATCCCGGTAATTGCCGGTATTGGAACAGATCAGATAATCTATCGTCCTGCCGTCCTCATCGCGCACTGCCTGGGAGATAATCACCGCATGATGATAATTTCCATCGGCAGACATGAGGATCACATCGCCTTCCTCCCCGGTATCGTAAGCGGCGCCCACCTGGGCGCTGAGCCCATATCCCGTATTATCCCGGGCATATACCCGGAAAGAATCCACTCCCGTCCAGGCCGGAGCCCGATTTCCGTCGGAGTACCAGTACCACCGGGCATCTCCGGACTCATCCATGGGGATACCGGAAGCATAAAGGCTCTGGGAAACAAAATTCATACAGTTCCCGCCGGAGCCGTCGTACGCCTGCCACCGGGGGTTTCTCTCTCCTGCCCATTCTCTTGCATATGCCACCGCCGCTTCCCGGTCATAGGCATGCTCTGCCTCAGGCACGGCCTCTCCGGCCGCCTGCTGCCCGCGCAGAGCGATCTGCTCTTCCGCGGCCCGGATCCGCTGCCGGGCTATCGCTTCCAGTTCTTCCTCCGAAGCAGTTTCCGTACTGCGCCCTGTACTGGAATTTTCCCATCTCAGGAACCCGAAGTAAGCAGAATCATATGCCGCGTGATGCGTCAGAAACCACTTTCCATCCGCTTCTCTCATCACAAAAGAATGCCAGACGCCGGTGACGGAACTGTCTGTATCCGGCGTATGCGCGAACCTCATGTCCGCGTATTCCATGACCTCTACCTGGACGCATCCGTCCTCCTGCGTCTGATTGTCCGTCACTGCCGCCCAGGAAGTACCGTCCACCTGGGCGCGAAACTGTTCATGTCCCCCGTCTTCTATAAATAATCCGCTGCAGTCCTGTACTTCCAGCTCCGCCATGCTCTGATAATACGCGTCCATGAACTCCAGCAGGATCTCCTGCTGTCCTTCCGTCAGAGCGTCGCTGCCTGTAACTGTCCCGGAGCCCTGGTACCTCCACGCAGACGTGGTTTCATCCGGGCCAACAGATTCTGTTCCGGCATCCGTCTCTTCCCCGGCTGTACCTGTTCCGCTTCCCGGGGCCGCCTCTGTCTCAGCATTTGCCGTCTCTTCATAACCGGCGTTCATTGTCTCCTGTGTCCCCTGGCCGCATCCGGTCAACAATACCGCCAGCACAACCGCCGGCATCGTCCTGAATAGCTTCTTCACTGTGTATGATCCTCCTGCCTGTATCTTCAGTTCTTTTCAAAATGCTGATAATCTTTGGGACTGTCCCAGTCTCCTCCCCACTCAAATCCATGCTGCGTGAATAATTCATAAGCCAGATCTTCATGCATAATCATATGCGGCAGGCCCGCGTCCCGGTCTATATAATCGTTGGCGTTTTCATGCCACCATACGGGTTCTCCTGTCCTGTAAGACACGTAAGGATTCTGCTGCGGATTCAGATCTATGGCCAGCCCGTACGCATGATTGGACATATTGCCGCCTCCCGTGATCTCCCGGTAGCAGAACGCCGAAGTATTGTTCGCGTCCACCGACTCGGTATCAGAATCCTCCGCGTCGCCTGTCCAGTAATCATCGATCAGATACATAGACTTAATCTCATATTCTTCCCGGAAAAGCGCCTGAAAGATCTCCAGCACGTCCTCCTGGATGCTCTCATTGACGATCATCTCTCCCACCTGTATCTGTCCGTCGAAATTATAATGCAGCATCTTCAGATAACGGAGCTCTTCCAGACCGATATGGGGATTATCACGATAGGACCGGCCGTTGATCCGCTCATACACCGGATCCCCCTCGGCAATGGCGGTTCCTGTAAAATAACGTGCGGGGTCTGTCAGGTCCAGCTGCGCCGCATCCAGCACAGTCCCTGCTTCCAGACCGTCCAGGTTCTCAAGTTTCGCAGTCTCAGCCTCCGGTTCCGGCTCCGGGACTTCTGCGCTCTGGCTGTCCGAAACCTCATTCCGGTCTGCGGATGCCTCAGGTACTGCGGAAATTTCGCCGGCGTCCGT
This sequence comes from Lachnoclostridium sp. An196, assembly GCF_002160135.1. Classification (GTDB taxonomy): domain Bacteria; phylum Bacillota; class Clostridia; order Lachnospirales; family Lachnospiraceae; genus Hominiventricola; species Hominiventricola avistercoris. The sequence goes on from NZ_NFJZ01000015.1 coordinate 55,156, forward strand.
TTCTTCCTTCTCCGGTGATTCCGCTTCTATGAATGACTCAGTCCCCTCATCTGCCTGACCGGAAGCCGCCCCGCACGCAGATGCGATAAAAACTATCCCTGACAGTATCAATATGGCTATGGCTTTTCTCACGGTTCTACCTCCATTTTAACCGTATTATAAAGACCCGGAAAGGATTCTGTCCAATACCTGGTATTCATGGCAGTCTATGCCTGACCTGTATGCAGGCTTTTGAGAAATTCACTTGAAAGCGGTTGTACAGATAAGATAGAATATTACAAAACAATGGAAATCATAACAGGAAAAGAGGAATGTGAGATGAAAAAGATTCTGGTCGTTCTGGGCGGCGGACGCCCGAACGGAAATACAAAGCAATTGGCAGACGCATTTATAAAAGGCGCCGCAGAAGCCGGACATCAGACAGAGCTTATATCCCTGAACAAACTGCGCGTAAACGGCTGTACCGGCTGCAACGCCTGCCGGTACGGAAAGCCCTGCGTTCAGAAAGACGACTTTAACTCATTGATCCCCAAAATAAAGGAAGCCGATCTGATCGTGTTTGCTTCTCCTCTGTATTTCTGGACTATTTCTTCAAAAATCAAGGCATTTATTGAACGTTTTTACTGTATGGCAGAAAAAGACGAACATCCCCCGCTTGGGCGCTACGAGAAATATCCGGTGCGCGACTGCGCTTTGCTTATGACTTCAGCGGATCATTTCTTCTGGACCTTTGAACAGGCTGTTTCTTACTATCAATTTACGCTGGTAAACTATATCGGCTTCCACGACAAAGGAATGCTTCTTGCCGGAGGATGCGGCGACACGGACGGAAAACCGCAGATCAGCCAGACTGATTATCTGGAACAGGCGTTTACATTCGGCCGCTGTATCTATTAAGAGTCAAATACCCCGGGCAGCTTTACCGATGCCCGGGGTATATTCTTTTTCATTATTTCTGTGCCGCCAGCGCCTCCAGTTCCCGGATACGCGCCGCCTGCCGGTCGATTACCTGCTGCTGCTCATTCATTTTTTGCCGTTGCTCGTCCATTTCCTGCTGTTGTTCATTTATTTTTTGCCGCTGCTCGTCCATTTCCTGCTGTTGCTCATTTATTTTTTTCTGCTGTTCGTCAATCATATACTTTACCGTATTCTGATCCATGATCTTCAACGCGTCTGAAAACATCCCCAATACCTCCTCCGGCTTCCGACGCAGCATGGCCAGTTCCCGGTAGATCTCCTCCAGCCACGGATATTCGCTTACCAGTTTCTCCGCCTCTTCCACTGTCTCTGTCAGCAGGAAACTCAGCCATGCCGTCTGTTCGTTCTTATCTTTAGCATAAGGGAATTCCCGGAACACGTCAAGGCATACCAGGCAATATTCCTGAAGAAGGGACAGTTCCAGGCCCGTATCAAACTTCG